>NZ_CP176825.1:0-315409 GCF_056739715.1 Chimaeribacter sp. YP20170169
TACGGCTACGGGAAAAAGCGCTATGCTTGAAATGATTATTCACTATTTTGAACAATAACGATGAAAGAGCTGAAACCCGACGCCCTCTGGACGCACCTACACTGGCTGTCAGTGCTGGCGGAGCAGGGCAGTTTTACCCGCGCGGCGGAGCGGCTGGAGGTAAGTAAGGCGGCCGTCAGCCAGAAGATCAAGGAGCTGGAGCACCTGGCTGGCGTGCCGCTGGTGCGGCGCACCACGCGCACCATGCAGTTGACCAGCGCCGGCCAGAAGCTGGTGGAGGAGCTGAAGGCACCGCTCTCACAGATTGTGCAGAGCTTTATCAGCGTGCGTGACGCGCAGGGGCCGCTGCGTGGGCTAGTGCGCGTCACCGCGCCGGTGGCCTTCTCCCGCCAGCAGCTGGTGCCGCATATCATTGAGTTTATGGCGCGCTACCCGCAGGTACGCGTCCAGCTGGAGGTGAGCGACCGGCTGGTGTCGCTGGCGGCGGAGGGGTATGACCTGGCGATCCGCCACAGCGACAGCCTACCGGAGACCCACGTCGCCCACCGGCTGTGCGCCACCCACACGCTGGTGGTGGCCGCGCCCGAATATCTGCACCGCCACGGCACACCCGAGACGCCACAGGCGCTGGCGGCGCACCGCTGCCTCTACTATCCGCGGGGCGTGGAGTTGCCGGAGTGGGGATTTATGCCGCAGGGAGAGCGGGGTGAGCGGGTGACGGTGCCCATTAGCGGCAATTTCGCCACCAACAACAGTGAGTCGATCCGGGATGCGGCGGTGGCCGGCATGGGCATCGCGCTGCTGCCGGACTTCAGCGCCCACGCCGCGCTGGAGAGCGGGGCGCTGGTGCCGTTGCTGCCAGCGTGGCGGCCGGTGGGGGCCTTTGCCGACAGCCTCTACATCCTGCGCCCCTGGAGCGCCCAGGTGCCGCGCGCGGTGGCGGCGTTCACCGCCTTCCTGCGCGAGGCCTTTGGCCCAGAGGCGCGCCGCGAGCCGGGTTAGCTGATGGTGCGGGCGGTGCCAGAGACGCGGATACTGCCGCCCGGCTGGTCGCTGATCTGGATGCGCAGCAGGGAGCGCGCGCCCATATCCTCGCCCTGGATAATCTCCACCTCGCCGTGGTGCGGCCACTGGCGATCACGCAGGTAGCCGCCGAGCGCTGCCGCCGCCGCGCCGGTGGCCGGATCTTCATACACCCCGCCGATGGCAAACGGGTTGCGCGCATGGAAGCGGGTCGGGCTTTCGGCATGTACCAGACAGAAGGTGGTGATGCCGTGCGCCTCCATTAGCGCCTTGCCCTGCGCCTGATCGTACTGCATCGCCTTCAGCGTCGCGCGGTGGCGCACCGGCAGGATCAGGTGGCTCGCGCCGCCATAGGCCATCGCTGGCGGCAGGCGGGTATCCAGATCGCTCTCATGCCAGCCAAACAGCGCCAGCGCCTCCGCCAACAGCGCCTCCGGCACCGGCTCGCTGCGGGTTGGCGGCGATTGCAGGCTGGCGGCGGCCAGACTCTGCTGTATCTCACCCTCCACGCTGATATCGCCATTGTTGAGGTAGAGGCGATAAAGGCCGCCGCCAAATTGCTCCGCCAGCGCCGCACCGGCGGCAATGGTGGCGTGGCCGCAGAAGGGCACCTCAATCTCTGGCGCGAAGTAGCGTACCCGCCAGCCATCCTCATGGGGCGCAAGGAATGCGGTCTCCGAGTAGCCCACCTCGGCGGCAATGCGCTGCATCTCCGCCTCACCGGGCAGGGTTTCCGCGATCAGTACACCCGCCGGGTTGCCGCCCTGTCCGCCATCTGAAAAAGCCGCGATACGTTTTATAGTTTGATGTTCCATGGTTTCACGCCTCAGTACTGGGTAAGAGAGGATCAGAGTAACGTGGAACGCAAGAAAAGGCGCGGGGCTGGGCTATTTTTCATCCTTTTGCCGGGTCTCACAGGCATCCTGCTGTGCTTCCTGCCGCGCTTGCGCCTCGCTTTCGCTCTCCATCTCCTCGTGCTGCCGGGTCTCACAGGCTTCCTGCCGTGCCTGCTCCTCCCGTTCACGCTCCTCATCAATCTGCCGGGCGCGCTCCTCCGCCGCCGCGCGCCGCGCCTGCCGCAGGTTCAGCAACGGCGTGACGGTGACGCCATGCACAATCACGCTGGCGGCGATCACCGTAAAGGCGATGTCCACCATACGGGTGGCGTCCGGGCTGTTGCCCAGCCCGTGGGTATAGGCGTAGGCGATGTAGTTGATGCTGCCGATGCCGCGGATGCCTAGCCAGCCAATCAGCCAGCGCCGCAGCGCCGGCATCTCCGAGCCGATGCTGACGAGGTAGACCGACAGCGGGCGGATGACAATGAACAGCACCGCCGCCATCAGCAGCCCCTGGAAGTGCCAGTGCTGCGCTAGCGTGATACCCAGCACAATTACGATGCCAGCGGCAAAGATGCGCTCCATGATATCGCCGAAGGCCAGCGCGTCGCCCACCACCAGCCCTACTGACTTGGCCGGGCCGCCGTCACTGATCATGTGCCGCCGGTTGGGGTTTACCAACTCCTCGGCAGGCGGGTAGGCGTCACGGTCATTGATCTCCTCCGGCGGATAGCGGTTGATCACCACCACCTCGGCCCGCCGCAGGCCGACGCCAGCGGCAAAGGCCGCCAGAAAGCCGGACGCGCCCAGACCCTGCGCGGCGGCGTAGCTCAGGGCAATCAGCGCCAGCGCCAGAAAATCATTCGGGGCCACGTCACGCTGCTTGCTGCGTAGCAGGGTCGCCAGCAGGCCAATCAGTCGGCCCATGCCAAAACCGATGCCCAGACCACCCGCCACCGCCCACAGCACATCCACCAGCGCCCAGTGGCCCCACTCCGCCGTGGTCAGTTCACCGCCGGAGGCCATCAGCATCAATGCCAGCATCAGGAACGGCAGCGCCGATCCATCATTCATGCCTGCCTCGCTGGAGAGCGCCACACGCAGGTCATCGTTGTCGCTGGCGTCATTCACCGAGATCAAGCTGGCCAGCACCGGGTCGGTCGGCGCGACAATCGCGCCAAAGGCCAGCGACAGCGGCCAGCTAAAGCCGAGCATGGCGTGCGCCGCCAGCGTCACGCCGCCCACCGTCAGCACCATCGCTGGGAAGGCCAACCGCGCGCCCATCCGCCAGCTGCGCGTCTTGAACGGCAGCCGTAGCTTCAGGCCGGTGATAAACAGCGAGGCGGCCATCGCAATCTCCGTTACGCGCCCCACCAGCACCGAGTGATCGACCACGTCGATGCGCAACAGGTTGAATACCCAGGGGCCACAGGCGATGCCCGCCGCCAGATACAACCCGAACGTGCTGACCGGGCTGCGGTTAATCCACCCTGATGCCAATGACATCAGCAACAGCAACCCGCCTGTCGCCGCTGTCCAGCCTAAAAAATCCATAACCTCTATCCTCATCGTCCAGGGGTAAACCGGGTGCCTGTAAGCGGCACTCTGTGGTGAAATCCTTAAAAGTGTAGCAGGCGCGGCAAGTTAGCTAAGGCGATGAGGAAAAAAGCGGCGTGCACAAGTGTACGGAGCCGATACTTACCCCAGAGGCCAGCCCCCTCTTGCAACGTGCTGAAACAGCGTCTGTCGTGGGCGCGCCAGAGTGAGCCATCGACTGGCACGCTTTCTGCATTACTCGCTTATCTCCCCTTTGCGACCTGTGACGGGCCGCTGTTTATAAGGAACCGATAAGCATGACTGCACTTTCACTACCCATTCAGGTCGCCCCGCGCACCAAATGGCTGCAACTGCTCCTTGGGTTGGTCTGCATGGCCGCCATCTCCAGCCCGCAGTATGTCTGGACGCTGCTCACCAAGCCGTTGGCCGCGCAGCTCAACGTGCCGCTGGCGGAGTTGCAGGTCACTTTTTCGCTGCTGATTATCCTCCAGACCTTCTTCTCCCCCTTTCAGGGACGGCTGATTGATCGCTTTGGGCCGCGGCTGCTCATCTCCATCGGGACGCTGCTGGCCGGGCTGAGCTGGGTGCTGACCGCACAGGTCGCCAGCCTGCCGATGCTCTATCTGGTCTACGGTGGGTTGGGTGGGCTGGGCACCGGCATTGTTTATGTCGGCGTGGTGGGGCTGATGGTGCGCTGGTTCCCGCAGCGGCGCGGCTTTGCGGCCGGGATGGTAGCGGCCGGTTACGGCATGGGTGCCATTATCACCACCTTCCCGATCTCCCAGTCGCTGGCCGCCCACGGCCTGACGCAGACCCTCTGGCTGTTCGGGCTGGCCTTCGCGGCGGTGGGGTTCCTCGCCAGTCAGGGCCTGCGCCTGCCGCCAGCCGAGGCGGAGCAGGGCAGTGGTCTGGAGGGGGGGGCGCAGCAACGGCAGTTCGCCCCGCGTGAGATGCTGCGCCAGCCGCTGTTCTGGCTGATGTTCTTGATGATGACCATGATGTCCACCTCCGGCCTGATGGTCACCTCGCAGATGGCGATCTTTGCCCAGGACTTCGGCATGACCGGCGTGACAGTGTTCGGGCTGGCGGCGCTGCCGCTGGCGATGACCATTGACCGCTTCACCAATGGCCTGACCCGCCCGCTGTGCGGCTACATCTCCGATCGCATTGGCCGGGAGAAGATGATGTTCTGGGCCTTCGCGCTGGAGGGCGTGGCGATGACGCTCTGGCTGATGTGCCGCCACGATCCGGTGCTGTTCGTGCTGCTCTCCGGGCTGGTGTTCTTCGGCTGGGGCGAGATCTTCTCGCTTTTCCCCTCAACCCTGACGGACACCTTCGGCACCCGCCACGCCACCAGCAACTACGGCTGGCTCTATATGGCGCAGGGCGTCGGCTCCATCTTCGGCGGGCCGCTGGCGGCGTTGATCTACCAACGCAGCGGCGGCTGGGACATTGTCTTTGGCTGCGCCATCTCCCTCGACTTCATCACCGCCGCCCTGGCGATGTGGGTGCTGAAACCCTGGCGCGCCCGCTTCCTCGGCGGTCAGGGCATCGCGATGCCTCAACCCGCCCCCGTCTCCCGTTAATATCTCCGGGCCAGCTCGCTGGCCCGTTGCACCTTAAAACGGTCATTAACGGCGTAGTGCACGTTTTAAGGTGCATTATGAAGCGCTCACAACACGATCTCATCTCTTCAGATACCGTCCAACAACTTCATCGTTTAGGCAGTTCACTGGCGTAGAGCCGGATTGCACGCAATATGCCGCAGGCAGAGGCGGCAGTACGTGCCAACGTCAGTCGGAATACTATCAGCCGCACATGAGTGTGCAGCCCGGCTGATACTCTTTCAGGCCGGGCAATGCCCTGCTACTTAAGCAGTTCGATATAACGCTTCACTGCCCGCTGTACGATCTTCTTGCCGTCGGCCTTGACCTGTTGGCCGGGGAAAGCGCCATAGATACGGCTGAAGGAGATCGCCTCAAGCCGGGTGCCGATGTGGCTGACATCGGTGACGCCGAGCGGTAGCAGGTTGGGGTAGCTCCACATAAAGGAGATGCGCTCGCCGTCGGGGGTGATTTGCAGGGTGTCGCCGCACAGCAGTACGCCGTTGCGGTCATGGCTGTCGGTCCAGTGCAGAACCGTCGCACCGGGGAAGTGGCCGCCGAGGCAGACCAGTTGCACGCCCGGCAGCAGCTCCAACGTTTCGCCCTTCCAGAAACGGATAGCCGGGCTGGGGCGTACCACCCATGCGCGGTCGGCAGCGTGCAGGTGGATCGGCACATCGCCAAAGGCGGCGCTCCAGTCCTGCATCCGGGTGTAGTAGTGCGGGTGGGAGATGGCGATGTGCGCCAGCCCGCCGAGGCTCTCCACCAGCGCCTTGGTGGCATCGTCCAGCAGGGCGGTGCAGTCCCACAGCACGTTGCCAGCCGGGGTGCGTAGCAGGAAGGCGCGCTGGCCGATGCCCAGCTCTGGGGTGGGGTGCAGGCTGAACAGTCCCGGCTCGTGCAGCGCCCAGGCGTGGGCGTGGCTCTGGTCGATCTGCTCCGAGGTGCTCCACGTCTGCCCACCCGGTGGCACCCACTGGCGCTCATCCTCACAAATCGGGCAATGCGCCGGGGCAGTGTGCACGGCGGGGTAGGAAGTACCACAGGTTGAACATACATAATGGTTCATGCATCGCTCCCTCAGGTCAACGGTGCGGCGGCTGCCGCAAGATTGGCGCCGGTTTGTCCCTTCGCATCGAAACCAACGCCACCTGCATAAGAATAGTTGATGAATCAGCCAATGTAGCGCGATTGCACCACGCCGCTGCCCCGCCTCATGTTTTCTCATCTCTCCTCAGTGGGAAGTGGTGTCGCGGGCAGGGGTTCCTCATGATTTCCCACTGTCCTCATTTGTCGGCAATGTGATGGGGAAAATGGAGGGGGAGCACATATGCTAAAAAGACCGTTTTACTTGCGCAGTTTAGGCAAGGTGAAGATATAAGGAGGTCGTGATGCATTCCATTCCCTATTTCTATATCTATCTATGCAAAAACGGTGAGTGGCGTTGGCGTTTTATGGCAAGTGATGGCGGTTTGATTGCGGTCAGCCCGAAGGGATACAAAGAGTTGGCGAAGTGTGAAAGCAACGTTCACATGTTGATGACTGAAACAACGGGGGCGGTCACCATCGGTGATACCCACTATAGCCCGCTAAATCTGTAGATCGGCAGTACAAAATTATCCGTTACCCCCTTGCCGAACAGGGCTGCCAGGCTGACCGTCAGGACGCCTGGAACGGAGCGAACCCCGCCCCGACGCCCCACCACGGGTAACGGATACCCTCAGGGCACCTTGCGATGCCCCAGCCACAGGTTAACGTCGGCGACGCCAGAGCCGGAATAGCACGACAGCGGCTATCACCCCCGCCAGCGCCATCCCGCCGCGCGCCAGCAGCATCAGCGGCGAGGCCGCGCCACCCTGACGCAACTCCCCGACCCGATCCGCACTGAGCGTCACGCCACTGTGGCCAAAGGTGCCCGCCACATAGTTGGTGACCTCCGCCACCTGGCTGTCCGTCAGCTCATGGGCGAAGCCCGGCATCCCCTGGCCCCCCTCTGGCCAGACCCCCTCCAGCACCGCCATCGCGACATTGTCGGTAGTGGGCTTGTCCAGCACTGGATGACCGGCCAGCGCCGGCAGGCCGCGTAGCCCTTCGCCATGCAGGCCATGACAGGCGGCGCAGTTATCGCGGTAGATGCGCCCGCCAGCGCCCAACACCGCAAGGGCGGCCGGTGTGTCATCGCCGTGAATATGGTGATTGACTGGCGTAGTAGGCACCGCGGCCGCGCGCTCCGGCAGCAGGTAGGTGGCGATGGCCTGACGATCTTCGGGTGTCAGGCGCGTGAAGCTCTTGTCGATCGCCTCCAGCATCGGGCCGCCCGCTGTCGCGCCATTGCTGGCGTGGCCAGTCTTCAGGTAGGTGACCAGCATGTCGCGGTTCCAATCATGTAGGCCAGCGGCGGTGATGTCCGGTGCGTACCAAGTGCCGAGGGAGGCGCCAGCCAGCGCCTGCGATCCCTTCTCGGCCATCAGCACATTGCGTGGGGTGTGGCAGGTACTACAGTGCGTCAGCCCCTGCACCAGATAGGCCCCACGGTTCCAGGCCGCGGATTGCTGCGGATCGGGCGCGAAGGGCGTGGTGTCGAGGAACAACAGGTTCCAGGCCGCCATTGAGAAGCGCAGGTTGAACGGGAAGGGCAGCGCGGTCTTCTCGGGCTGGCTCTCCACCGGCGCGACGCCATGCATAAAGTAGGCGTAGAGCGCGGCCATGTCCTCGTCCGTCAGCTTGGCATAGGCGGTGTAGGGCATCGCCGGGTAGAGGTGACTGCCATCGGCGCGAATGCCAAGGCGCACCGCGTCCGAGAATTGGGTCTGGCTATAGCCGCCGATGCCGGCCTGCAGTGACGGGGTGATGTTGGTGCTGTAGAGGGTGCCCAGTGGGCTGGCAATCGGGTGGCCGCCGCTAAAGGCGGGGCGGTTGGCCTCGGTATGGCAGGCGCCACAGTCACCGGCAATCGCCAGATATTCGCCACGCGCGATCAGCTCCGGCGAAGGGGTATCAGCGGCCTGCGCCGTGCCCATGCCAAGGCAGAGGGCGCTGAGCGGCAGGGCAGAGATCCAGGAGTTAGCCATGACGCGTCACCTCCAGAATGTGGTCGGCGGTGCGCAGTGCCAGCGCCATCGCCGTCAGGGTCACGTTACAGGTGCCTACCGTCGGCATCACGCCGGTGCCCGCCATGTAGAGGTTCTCATGGTCATGGGCTCGCCCCCAGCTGTCCGTGACGCTGGTGGCCGGGTCATGGCCCATCGACAGGGTGCCGGTGATGTGCTGGCGGTTGGAGAACGCGCCCGCCTTGCTGTGTTTGATGTGGCTGCCGCCCAACTTCGCGGCGATCTGGTCGTAGCACTGATGCACTACTTCGGTGCCTTTTTTGACATAGTCATCCACGTCCCAGTGCAGGCTGGGCGTTGGCAGGCCGAGCGCGTCGCGCTGGTCGCTGAGCGTCACGCGGTTGTTGGGATCGGGAAGCTGCTCCAGCGCGTTCTTGATGCTGAGGCGGCGAGCGGCGCGGAATTGGATCTCCTCCTCCAATTTCTTGCCGTAGTAACCCTCCTGCAACAGCTCCTTGGTCACGGAGGCGACCTGTGAGGCGTTTGAGATGTCGATGCGGAACGGCGCATGTTCGGCACGGAAGGCACCGTCGCGGAACTGGCCGATGGAGCAGGGGCTGACCGGGCCACGGCCGGGCCAGATCGGCTCATCCACATCAAAGGTGATGCCGATGGCCGGGTGGTCGGTGAGGTTGCGGCCAACGTTGTCGCGGGCGTTGGCGATGCCCTGCGGGAAGCGGTCGCTGGTGGACATCAGCAGCAGTTTCGGCGTCTCGATGGCGTTGGCCGCCAGCACGAAGGTCTGGCCGGTGACCCGGTGGCTCACCTTCTCCCAGTCGTAGTAGTGCGCCGCCGTGATGCGACCCTGGCTGTCATGCTCCAGCTTGTAGACCACCGCCTGCGTCACCACCTCCACCCCGGCCTGTTCGGCGTGGGCCGCGGCAATGCCGCCGTGGTACTGGGCGTCAATCGGGCAGACTGGCATACAGTTGTTGTTGCCGCAGCAGGCCGGACGGCCATCATAGCTACGGCTGTTGCGCCCGGTGCTGTCATCCAGCACCTGGAAATCGGGCGCGAGGCGCTCGGTGACGCGCTGTTGCAGCCAGGAAGCGGGCACGCGCTCCATCGGGAAGGGTTTGGCGCGCGGCGATCCATTCTCTGGCGAGCCACCGACACCGGCGAGCACTTCGGCCTGATAGTAGTACGGCTCCAGCTCGTCATAGCCGATCGGCCAATCCTTGCCGACGCCATACTGCGTCTGCTGGCGGAAATCATTAGGCACGAAGCGCCACAGCTGCGCCGCCCAGTGCCAGCTGGTGCCGCCCAGCATCCGGATGTACTGCGCGTTAAAGGGGTGCGGCCCGGCCTGGTGCAGGTAGCCGTTCGGCTCCGGCGTATAGCGTGGGTGCGGTGCCTGCGGCGAAAAGGGATAAGGCGACATAAAGTCAGACTTGAAGGCGGAGGCGCGGAAACGCTCCACCAGCTCCGCGCGGCCCACCCGTGGGCCGGACTCCAGCATCAGCACGCGTTTGCCGGAATTGGCCAGTCGGGTGGCCAGTAGCGAGCCGCAGACGCCCGCGCCAATCACGACCACGTCGGCAGAAAGGTTGTTACTCATGTGACAATTGCTCTTATTTTAAGGTTGTTTTGCCCAGCTGCCGCACGGGCCGTAGGAGAAACTCGGCGGCACCAGCGTGTCGCTGACCGCCTGATTGGCGAGGGTATTGACGTAGGTGACATAGATGGCCTGATTGCCCTTGCCAACCACCCCGGTATACCAGCCGGTGAGGATGGCCTTGGCCGTCGCTGCCTCGGCCTCATGCCCGGCCGGGAAGGCCAGCAGCGGCTGCTCCAGCAGGGTCGGCTGTGCCGTTAGCAGGGTGGCCAGCGCCGCCAGCTCATCCGCCAGCCGTGGCCGGTTGAGCGCCAGCGCCGTGAACAGCGCCTGCGCCACCGCATCATCCAGCGACGTTTTCATCGTCAGTTGTTGGGAGAGCTGGGTAAAGTCCGCCAGCCCGGCGGCGGTGCGCGCTGGCATGGCAGCCTGGAGGCTTGGCAGGCACAGCACTTCGCCCGCCAGGGTGGTCAGTGCCAAAACGCCAGCCATCTTGATCACGCGCCTGCGTGTGTAGTCAGTCATTACAAACATTCTCACAAAAAAGCCGCCGACGAAGGCCAGCGGCGAAAAAGGTTCAGAGCGCCCGGCGCTTGCGGCGACGCCACAGCAGAAAGGCCGCCGCCGCCACTGCCAGCGCGCCCACCCCGACGCCCAGTTGTGCCAGCCACACCAGCGGCGAGGCCGGCCCCCGGCGCGGATCTCCGCCACCTGCGCCGCGCTGACCGAGTGGTCACCGTGGCCATACTGTTTCAGCAGCCAGGTGGAGAGGGTCGCCACCTGCTGGTCGCTCAGGTGATTGAGGGCGTTCGGCTGGTCGCCAAACGGCGGCATCAGCACCTTGCCCTCCTGCGTCTCGCGCTCCACGCCATACAGGATGGCGGCAATCAGGTTGGAGGGATTGACGTCGGCGGTGGCGGCATTGTGATAGAGGCTGGGGTAGTAGCCATCTGGCGTGCCCTGTCCGTGGCTGCCGTGGCAGGAGGCGCAGTTGCCGGAGAAGAGGCGCGCGCCCTCCTCGTCGGTGGCAGCATTGAAGGGCTGCCCACGGTAGGCGGCGAGCGGGTTGCCCGGCTCTCCCTGCCCAAAGCGCGACGCACCCGCCGTGGCAGTGGTGTCCGGCACGCTGAGGATATACTCGGCGATGGCAGCGCGGTCCGAATCGGTCAGGTAGTGGAAGCTGTGGGTGATCGCCTCCGCCATGCTGCCAGCGGCCTGCGCCTTGCCTACCACACGCCCGGTGTGCAGGTAGGTGACCAGCTCCTGCCGCGACCACTGGCCGATGCCGCTGACCGGATCGGCAGTGATGTTCGGCGCGTACCACGGCCCGACCTGCGCGCCGGTCAACGCCTCACTCTCCTTCTCCTGCATCAGGAAACCACGCGGGGTGTGGCAGGTGGCGCAGTGTGCCGCGCCCTCGGCCAGGTAGCGGCCACGGTTCCAACTGGCCGAGTGGGCCGGATCGGGCTGGTAGCCCGGTGCCTTGAGGAACAGCGCGTTCCACACCGCCATTGAGAGCCGCAGGTTGAGCGGGAAGGGCAACCGCGTCTCGGGTACGGGCGCATCCACTGGCTTCACTCCCTGCATAAAGTAGGTGTAGAGCGCGTGGATATCCTCATCCCTCAGCGTGGCGTAGGCGGTGTAGGGCATCGCCGGGTAGAGCCGGGCACCATCGGCGCGGATGCCCTTGCGCAGCGCATCCGAGAACTGCTGCTCACTGTAGCCGCCAATGCCATCATGGCGGGAGGGGGTTATGTTGGTGGAGATAATCTCGCCCACCGGCGAGGCGATCACCTTGCCGCCGGCAAAGGGTGTGTCGGCGCTGGCGGTATGGCAGGCGGTGCAGTCTGAGGCCACCGCCAGATACTCGCCCTGTTGCAATAATTGGGCATCCGGCGCGGCCTGCGCCGGCATCAGCGCGGCCAGTCCGCTAAACAGCAGGGCCGCAGGCAACAGGCGGGGAAGGCGACGTGTCATACGGCCTCCTTGGCTTGCGCCACCAACGCGTCGGCGGCCTTGAAGGCCAGTGCCACCATCGTCAGGGTGCTGTTGCCGCAGGCGGTGCTCGGCATCGCGCCGCCGCCCGGCAGGAACAGGTTGCGGTGGTCATGGGCGCGGCAGTCGGCGTCCACGACCGAGGTGGCCGGGTCCAGCCCCATGATAGTCCCGCCCATGATGTGCTTGCTCTGGTTGAATTGCTTGGAGAAGGCAATGTCCGTCGCGCCCATCGCGGCGGCGATATTGCGGGCAATCGGCAGCGAGTAGTCACGCGCCGAGCGGCGCACGTAGTCGCCCACATCGTAGTGGATGGCCGGTTTCGGTAGGCCGAGCCAATCTTTTTGGCTGGAGAGCGTCAGGCGGTTGTTGGCGTCCGGCAGGATCTCATGGGCCGCCACGATGTCGGCGGTACAGGCGGTCATGCGGCGGATCTCCTCATCCAGCGCCTTGCCCACTAGCCCCTTTTTCAGCGCGTCGAAGGTGACGAAGCGGTTACGGGCAAAGTTGTTGAAGCGGAAGTAGGCTCCGGCGTGCTCCGAACGGAAGTCGCCCTGCGAAGTCTCCATGATGCCGCTGTTGACCACCGGGCCAACGCCAGCCCAGTACGGCTCCTCCAGCGTCACCGTCATGGTGATCTGCGGGTGGTCCATCATGTTGCGCCCCACTTGGTCGGAGCTATTGGCCAGCCCGTTCGGGTTGCGCGCGTCGGCGGACATCAGCAGCAGCTTGGGGTTCTCCAGGCCGTTGCAGGCCAGCACGAACAGTTTGCCGGTCACGCGGTGGCTCTGCTTCTGCGGATCGTAGTAGTGCACTGACTCAATCTGGTTGCGGGCGTTGGTCTCCACCCGCCACACCACGGCGTTCTCCACAATCACCGCGCCTTTTGCCTCCAGCCGACTGAGCGCGGTGGCGGCGTCATACTTCGCGCCGACCGGGCAGACTGGCACACAGTTATTGTTGGCGCAGCAGGCCGGGCGGTCATCATAGGGCATACCGCTGTTGCGCGCTTGCGCGCACGGGATGTTGTGGTAGCCCAGTTCCTTCACCACCTCGGTGAAGCGCGCCTCGCCCGGCCCAAAGGGCAGCGCGGGCATCGGGTAGGGGCGGGAGCGCAGCGGCGGCCACTGGAGGGCCGGGTCGTCCGGCCCGCAGACGCCAAGCTTGTGCTCGGCCCGCGCGTAGTAAGGCTCCAACGTGGCGTACTCAAACGGCCAGTCACGGCCAACGCCATAGCGCGAATGGAGCTGCATATCCGCTGGCGTCAATCGCCAGCAGGTGCCAGCCCAGTGCCAGGTGGAGCCACCGGCGTAACGCACGTAGCTCTGGGCGTAGGAGTCCGCCCCGGAGAGCTGGAGATAGCCCTTGCCAGCCCCGGCCGGTTCCGGGTGCGGTGCCCAGTCACGCGACGGGTAGCACTCAATGGGGTTGCCTTTGGCGGCCAGCGGCAGGTTGCGGTAGTTTTCGACGATCTCGGCGCGCGGCACACGCGGGCCAGCTTCCAGCATCAGCACCGAAATACCGGCGTCCAGAAGCTGTTCCGCGATCACCACGCCCACCACGCCGGTGCCGACGATCACCACGGTTGATTCAGAAGGGATTGCCATAATGAACTTTTCTCAAAAGGGATCAAAAACGGGGCATGGCGGCGACCGGCGCATTGGGCCGGCTCCAATTATTGGGGCCACTAATCCCATAGGAGGGAATGGTGATCACATCCAGCGTGGTGTGGTAGGTCAGCGCCTGCTCAAAGGCAAAGGCTTTGACACCGCGCTTGGAACTTAGGCAACCGGTATACCAACCGAAAATAATGGTGTGGGCCAACGCCTTCAGCTTGCCCTCCGGGATGGCCGGAAAGAACTCTTCGACAATGGTGGCATTGCGCGCCGTGGCGATGGCGAGGATCTGGCTGACCGCGCTTGCCAGTGCGGGCTGCTCCTGCTCCAGTTGGGCCATCATCCGCAGGCCAACGCCCTCATCGAGCTGGTGGTTGACCAACAGGCGCGAGAGCGCCATGAAGTTGGCAAACGACCCGTTGCTGGCAGGCAGCGCAAAGGCGGGCAGGGCCGAGGTAAGCGCGGTGCCAGCCGCCATCACCAGGCCAGCAAACAGTACCTGCCGCCGTGACAACGTCACGTTAAGGCCCGATAAGGCATCTTTTCTATTCATGGGATAACCACATTGGTTGACGATCGCGCACAAAAAGGAGAATCGAATGTTTCGAATTTGTTTATTTTTGGATAAAACTCTTAGCAAGCTATCAAAGAAAAGTTAAACCTAGGTTAAACAAAAACAGGAGCTAGTTGAAAAAAGACGCCTTCCTGTTACGGAAGGCGTTGGGGTTTACAGACCGTAGACGCTGCCGAAGCGGGCCATGCGCTCAGCGGCCAGTTCCGGCCGCTCCAACAGGCCCGCCTCATCGGCCAGCCGGAACAACTGGCAGTAGTGGCGGAGGCTGCGGGCGCTCTCCATACCCGCTAGTAGGGAGAAGTGGTGCTGGTGGCCGTTCAGCCAGGCGAGGAACACGATGCCAGCTTTGTAGTACTGGGTGGGCGCGGCAAAAATGTGGCGTGCCAGCGGCAGCGTCGGGGCAAGGATGCGTTCATACTGCGCGCGGTCGCCCTGTGCCAGCGCATTCAGTGCCGCCGAGGCCGCCGGGGCGATGGCGTCAAGAATGCCAAGCAGCGCGTGGGAGTAGCCTTCGCTGTCGCCCGCGATCAGCTCCGGGTAGTTGAAATCATCCCCGGTGTACATCTTCACCCCCTCTGGCAACTGGCGGCGCATCTCGATCTCTTTCTCCTTGTCCAGCAGGGAGATTTTGATGCCATCCACTTTCGCCGCATGGTCACGAATCACCGACAGGCAGGCCGCCATCGCCTCGCTGGTCTGGCTACTGCCCCAGTACCCGCTCAGCGCCGGGTCAAACATCTCGCCCAGCCAGTGCAGGATCACCGGCTCGCGCACCTGCCGCAGCACCGCATCGTAGACACGCAGGTAATCCTCCGGCCCACGCGCCACGGCGGCCAGCGCCCGGCTCGCCATCAGGATCAGACGCCCGCCACACGCCTCAATCGCTGACGCCTGCTCCTCGTAGGCGTTGATCACATCCTCCAGACGCAGCCCACGGAAATCGGTCAGGTGATCGGTACCCGCGCCGCCCGCGACCGTCACGCCGAGGAAATCGCGCGCCTGCTCGACGCTGCGGGTGATCAGCGCCAGGCTGGTGGGCCAGTCCAGCCCCATGCCGCGCTGCGCGGTGTCCATCGCCTCCGCCACGCTAAAGCCCAAGGACATTAGGTGGCGGCGGTAGCGCAGCGTCGCCTCCCAGTCGAGGGCGATGTCGGTGCGCGGATCGCGCACCTGCCGGGGATCAGTGACCACATGGGCGGCGGCAAAGGCGCGCCGGTTGAAGGCCGGGGTGGCCGGTGCCTGCCACTGGCGCTCGCCGCGCAGGGTGTAGAGGCTGGACTGGCCGTTGTCGTCAAGCAAACGCACCTGGTGGGTTGCCGTCATCCTGGTTCTCCTTGTGAAGGGGTCAATTAAGGTTTAAGCATCTGCCCGGCGGGCGGCAGTGGCTGCCCGGCAGGGTCGGCCTGCGGCGCGGGGGCTTTTTTCACCCCCAGCAGGATCAGGCTGCTCAGTAGAATCACTGCCGCCGCCACCAGCCACACCGGGTGCAGGGTGTAGTGCTGGGCGAAATAGCCAGCGACAATCGGCGAGATGCCACCCGCCGCCATGCCCATGTTCATCACCAGCCCAATTGCCGAGCCGCGCAACGCTGGCGGCACCAGCTCCGCCGTGAAGGAGAGCACCAGTGGGGTAATCGGGTAGCCGAGGAAGCCGAGGATCAGCACCAGCACAATGATCAGCGGGGTGGAGAGCGGCAGGGTCATCGCCGCCATCACCGCGCCGCTGACCAGCGTAATGCCCATCAGGATGGCGCGCCGCCGGGCGAAATTCCCTTTGTCGCAGTAGCGCCCCAGCAGGAAGCCGCCGAGCGCGCCGGTCAACCCCAGCAAACTGGCGATGGTGCCAGCCACGCCCATCGACAGGTTTTTCACCTGCATCAGATAGCTGGGTGCCCACAGCAGCACGATCCACCATCCGGCCAGCAGCACGAAGTAGTAGAGCGCCATCAGCATCACTGGCCAGCGGCGGAACAGCGAGGAGACCGGGATCTTCTCAGTGGGCGTTTGGCGCAGATCCGCAGGCTTGCGCTCATTTTTCACCAGCAGCGCATAGAGCAGGGCGACCACCAGCCCCATCGCCCCCGCCACATAGAACACCACGCGCCAGCCAAATACCGGCCCCAACATCGCACCCATCCAAGTGCCGAGGAAACCGCCAATCGGGTAGCCCATCCAGTAGAGCGACATCACGGTGGTGCGCTGCTTCTCGGTGGTGACGTTGGCGACCTCCAGCGACGCCGCTGGCCAGAAGATCCCCTCGCCAATGCCGGTCAGCACCCGGTAGAAGATCAGGGAGGTCAGGCTGCCCGCCAGACCGGTGAACACCGTGGCAAGGGAGAACATCACCAGCCCGAGGATCAGCACTGGTTTGCCGCTCAGCTTGTCGGCAATGATGCCGGAGACGAACAGGAACAGGATAAAGCCAAAGAAAAAGGAGGAGAGCAGGATACCGGCTTCGCCCCGGCCAAGGCCGAAGTCTGCGGTAATCAGCCCTACCGCCGATGAGACGGTCATCCGGTCAACGGAGTACATCATGTATCCCAGCCCGCACAGCACGGTGACCAGGATCATTTTGCGGGTCTCTGTAGTCATAGTGTCCTCGACATTGTGGATCGCGACGAAAACAGCCGTGACGGCTCTGTCGGGTAAGTGAAGGCTTAGCCGTGCTCGAGATGGCGGGCCTTGCAGGTCAGCAGCACCTCGTCCGGGTCCCGTTTCCACCAATTGTGTTCAGAGAAAATTTCCACCTCATGGAAACCGCGATAGCCCTGCGCCTCCACCGCCTGACGGCAACCGCGAATGTCGATAACGCCATCACCCATCATGCCGCGATCCATCAGCAGGTCGCGGGTGGGCACCAGCCAGTCGCAGATGTGGAATGCCAGGATGCGCTGGCGACCGGCACGCGCCACCTCTGGCAGGAACTGCGGGTCCCACCAGGTGTGGTAGAGATCCACTGCGATGCCCAGCCCGTCGTCGCCCAGCTCATCACACAGCGTATTGGCCTGTGCCAGGGTGTTGACGCAGGCGCGATCCGCGGCATACATCGGGTGCAGTGGCTCAATCGCCAGCGGCATTCCCAGCGGCCGGGCGTACTCCAGCAGGGCGCTCAGGCCATCCCGCACCTGCTGGCGCGCCCCGGCCAGATCCTTCGAGCCAGCCGGCAGCCCGCCGACCACCAGCACCAGACAGGCGGCGTTCAGTTCCAGCGCCTCATCCACCGCCCGCCGGTTATCTGCCGCTCTCTCCTGCCGCTCCTGCGGCGTTGCGCCGGGGAACATCCCGCCCCGGCAGTAGCCCGTGACGGTCAGATCGTGGCTGCGCAGGCGGCGGGCGGTCTCCTGCAAGCCGAGCGCCTGCACCTGATCCCGCCAGGGGGAGATGCCACGGATGGCGTGGCGCGCGCAGCCATCGATAATTTGGTCCAGCGTCCACTGCGTGCGCAGCGTGGCGGTGTTGATGGAGAGTTTGTTGGCATCCGGCTGATCCATGATCGGCTCCTTAGCGTTCCAGTGACGGGACATCGACCCAGCGGCGCTCTTTCCAGCTCTTGAGCGCCAGATCGACCAGTTGCAGTCCCTTCGCGCCCTCCAGCAGGTTCCAGCGATAGTCGCCCTCACCCCAGACGTGGCGCAGGAACAGCTCCCACTGCACCTTAAAGGCGTTGTCATAGGGCTGGTTGTCCGGCACCGCTGCCCAGTCGGCGAAGAAGTCGTGGGTCTGGCGGATGTCCGGGTTCCACACCGCCTTAGGCGTGTTGACACCCGCTTGGGTGAAGCAGTCGGTCAGGCCAGCCACTGCCGAGCCTTTCACGCCATCCACCTGGAAGGTGACCAGATCGTCACGGCGCACCCGCACACACCAGGAGCTATTGATCTGGACGATGGCCCCGTTGTGCAGTTCGAAGGTGGCATAGACCGCGTCGTCGGCGGTGGCGGGGTAGGGCTGGCCCTGCTCGTCCCAGCGCTGCGGCAGGTGGGTGGCGCCGATGCAGCTCAGGCTCTTGATCTCACCGAACAGGTTGTCGATCACGTAGCGCCAGTGGCAGATCATATCGAGGATGATGCCGCCGCCATCCTCTTTGCGGTAGTTCCAGGAGGGACGCTGCGCTGGCTGGAGATCGCCCTCAAACACCCAGTAGCCGAACTCGCCGCGCACCGACAGCAGATCGCCAAAGAAGCCGGACTCATTGAGCAGGCGCAGCTTCTGCAAACCGGGCAGCCAGAGTTTGTCCTGTACCACGCCGTGGCAGACGCCCTTTTCACGGGCATAGTGGTAGAGATCGAGCGCCTCATCCAGCCCTAGCGCCACCGGTTTCTCGCTGTAGACATGCTTGCCTTTGCTGATGGCCTTTTTCAGCAGCGTCGGGCGCGCCTGGGTGGTGGCGGCATCAAAGAAGATGGTGTCGTTTGGGTTCTCCAACGCCTGATCCACATCGGTGCCCCAGCGGGTAATGCCGTGGGCCTTAGCCAGCGCCTCAATTTTCTCCGCGTTGCGGCCAATCAGGATCGGATCTGGCATTAAGCGATCGCCGTTTGCCAGCGCAACGCCGCCTTGCTCACGGATTTTGACAATCGAACGAATCAGGTGCTGGTTTTTTCCCATGCGTCCGGTGACGCCATGCATAATGATTCCGACAGGGATTTGCGCCATGTAGTGACCTCGGGCTACGTAGTGAAGGGGAGCAGGCTGGTTTTCATCATCCAGCCGGTTATCAACCATCTGGTTGATAACGTCATCCTAGACCAAATAATTCATCGCGTGATTGATCCCTTTCACATAACCAACCAGTTAGTTGAATTTTTTCAGGCGCGTTGAGTTAGCGGGTTTAGGCACTATAATGCTTAGCACTTTCATCGGAAAAACAAGGAGGCAGCGTGGCGAGCAGGGTTGCGAAGGACAAGGGCGAAGCGGCTGACCGCCAGAGCCGGATACTGGATGCCGCGCGGGCGGAGTTTGCCGAGAAAGGCTTTGACGGTGCGCGCGTTGACAGCATCGCGGAGCGCGCACGCGCGAACAAACAGCTGATTTACTACTACTTCACCAATAAAGACGTGCTTTTTACGCGGGTGCTGGAGGAGGCGTACCGGGACATCCGCCAGCAGGAGGCGGCACTGGGGCTGGACGCACTGCCGGCCAACGAGGCGATTTTGCAACTGGTGGAGTTTACCTGGAACTACTACCTGAATAATCCGGCCTTCATCCGCCTGCTCAACAGCGAGAACCAGCTCAAGGCGCGCCACCTGAAAACCTCGGACGCCGCGGTGGTGGACATCAACCGTAGCTGGATCAGCATCACCCAGGGACTGCTCGACCGGGGGCGCCAGGAGGGCAACGTCCGGCCGGACATCAACGCCATGCAGCTCAATATCAACATCTCGGCGCTGGGCTTCTTCTACCTGATCAACCTCTCGACGCTCTCCATTGTCTACCAGCGCGATCTGGGCGAACCGGCGGTACTGGCGGAACGGCTGACGGTGATGAAAGAGTGCATCGCCGCGTGGATCAGGCCGGTGACATAAGCCACGCAACTTCAGAGGCGCGATTTCCGGTCTGCGTCGCGCGCCCTGTCAATCCGGCTGGCAAGCGCCTTTCGCAAGTTTTCCAGATAGTGCATGACTGATTTAGCCATGCCCCGTCGGCCAAACATCACATCATAATTAATCATCGTTTTGATGATTAGCCACGGAGAAACTGGTGCGGATCTCTTCGGGCGTCAGCCCTGACACATTGGCGAGGCCAGCGTTGATGCGTTCAGCAATCACTCGGGCATTTTTTCAAAGCGATTCATATAACCCTCCTTTCTCTCGTTGTCATTATTCGCTGAGCGCCACGGGCAGCCCCGTTGGGCAGAGGAGTGCGTTTAACATATATACAATTTCTTCGACTTAACCCGCAGGTAAGGACTTACCAGGCTTTTCGCGGAAAACCCCTTCCTTTTAGGTAGGGTATGCAGAGCAAAGCGCCCGACAGGGCGCTAATGAGGGCGGTTCTGATCCTCAATATATTTCTTAATCACTTCGAGGGGCGCACCGCCCACACTGCCAGCAAAATAAGACGGCGACCAAAGCGCGTCTGACTTCCACGCGGGTTTATGCAAATCAGGATGAAGCAATTTCATCTTGCGACTGCTCACCCCTTTCAGGCTGTTAACCAGTTTGCTGATCGCCACCTTCGGCGGAAAGTTAAGCAGGATATGGATGTGATCCGACTCCCCGTTAAATTCTACAACCTCGCATTCGAACTGCTCGCATACGTTGCGGATTATCTTCTCCAACGTTTCCAGATGGACGGCGTTAAACACCTTGCCCCTGTACTTAGTGATAAAGATTAAATGGCAATGCAGCACAAAGACGCAATGCCGCCCCGTTCGATAAGTTAACTCCATAGACCAACCTTGAAAATGTGCTATAAAGCCTGTAGTTTAGCGCACTATGAGCATTCATACCAAAACACTCTCAGTCAGAGTTAAAGACAAACACGCCGCCGTTTTGCGGCAGATGGCTTTTGAAGTCAATCAGGTCTTTAATCTGGCAAACGAGATAACCAGCGCGGCATATAGCAACGCTGGCGAGTTTGGTGCGCAGATCCCCAAATGGCTATCGGCGTATGATGTTCAAAAGCAGACTGCCGGACTCCGCAAGGAAAAGGGCTATCTGATCGACAGCGCCAGCATTCAGGAAGTGATCGCCGTACACGGCAAAGCCCGCAAGCAGTTTAAGCGGTCAAAACTTCGCTGGCGTGTCAGTGGCGGCACTCGCCGTTCGCTGGGCTGGATCCCGTTTAAAGTGGGCTTTGCGAAGTGGCATAACGGCAGCGTTACATTCGCTGGCAAGCTGTTTAATGTCTGGGATAGCTACGGTTTGAGCGGCTACAAATTCCGCGCGGGTAGCTTTTCAGAAGATAGCCGGGGGCGTTGGTATTTCAACGTAGCCGTAGACTATGAGGAGCAGCCAACCGAAGGCGTTAGCGCCGTTGGTATCGACTTAGGCTTAAAGGATATTGCCACCACGTCAGACGGTGAAAAGCTGGAGGGAGGGCGGTTCTATCGTGATCTGGAGCCAGCATTAGGCAAGGCACAACGGGCGAACAAAAAGCGCCGCGTAAAGGCTATCCACGCCAAAATTAAAAACCGCCGCAAAGACGCTTTGCACAAATTCAGTACGGCAATGGTGAAAGCGAATGCGGCAATATTCGTAGGCGACGTGAGCGCCAGCAAGCTAATCAAAACAAAGATGGCTAAGCGCGTTTTAGACGCGGGCTGGGCGATGCTCAAAACACAGCTGGAATATAAGGCGATTGCGCGATCAGCCGTGTTTCAAGTAGTCAACGAATCCTATTCCACCCAGGCTTGTTCGTGTTGTGGGGCGCTATCCCCCAACAGTCCGAAAGGTAGAGCAGGTCTGCGAATAAGAGTATGGACTTGTCGCGAGTGCGGAACGCTACATGATCGCGATGTAAACGCGTCAAAGAATATACTCGCGGCAGGGCATTGCCGTCTAGCTGTAGGAATCCCCGCCCTTTAGGGAGGGGAGGATGTCAAGTCATCAAACAGGTAGTAGTCCGCCAGGAAACGGAAGCGGGTGCCGCCGTCAAAGCCGTTGCGCTTATAGGAGCCTTTATCGCCATCACCGGTCATGTTGTCGAACTGCGGGCGGATACTGCCGCCGACAGTGAAGTTCAGGCGGCTCAGCGGGTTGCCTGCCTGCGGATCTTGTTTAATCAAGGTGACTTCAGCGTTCGTCACAAAAGATGCGCTGCCGATCATCAGACCCAGGCCAATGGCCAGGGACAGATTTTTTTGCTTTGTTGTTAACATTAAGTAGCCCTGTGTAAATTGCTTTGTGTATCGCGGGCGGATAATAGCGTGAGAATCATGACAGAAAATCGTTTGAAGAGGCCCTATTTGGCGTTTGTTGTGGTAGAAAGATTAAAGAAATGTTTCCTTTGTTTCGGGAATTAACAACTCTGGCGATTTTTTGGCTTATTTTAGTTAAGTATAGAATAAAAAAGGCTAATTTTTCTTAAGTCAGAAAATGAACTTAAGCAAAATTTGACCCGATGTTTTTTTAAGTCATTGCTTTTGCCCTCTCTCTAGAGCATCAACATCGGAAAGCCTAAAAGTGGGGTTTGGCAGATTCAGTATAGGGCGTCTGGTTAACCCCTTGGTGCCCGGTTGGCAAAAGCAGGCCAGAAGGCGACACGCGGATGGATGCTCGCTGCCTGAGAAGACCATGACATTGATTTACCCGCCAATCACGACTACGGTTTACTCATACCTAACCTATTGATGGGGGAGTTAAATGCCAGAGTCTACCTATATCCGCATTGAGATCTATTCAGTCGATGAGCATACCGGCCGCACCTATAAGATCTTCACCACGCCGACCGAAGAGCAGGGTGAGAAGCGTCTGGAGGGCGAGTGCCTGATGCAGAACACCCTGCCCAAGAACTACTCTGATGAGGAGATGTTGCAGGAGGCGAAGATCCATCTGGAGCGTGAGGGCTACTCCAGGGATGACATTCAGGACGTGACCTACCACTGATCCCGGCCAGTGGGCGTTTTCGCCCACTGGCACCGTTTTTTTATCCTTCTGTCGCACCGGCGCGGTGCAGGCTTTTGCCTGATGCGCCGCGAATGGGCAGGGCGGCCGCCTATTAATAATTCTGGAAATAGTCCTGAATCAGGGCGCGGTCGTGGGTCTGGGTCAGGGCGGTCATCAGCAGGATGCGCGCCTTGGCCGGATTCAGGGAGTCCGCCACCAGTCCCGGCATATTGTCGTCTGGGGCCACTACGCCGCTGCCGGTGCGTGAGGCGCGTACCACCACAATGCCCGCCTGTTCAGCTTTCTTGATGCCTGCTTCGCTGCGTACCGAGGTGGAACCGCCGCCGGTGCCGACATAGATGATGCCGTCTGCATGGTGCGCGATCGCGGCGTCATACATATATTCCGGGTCATCCTGATAACCATAGATGATCACCACCTTCGGCAGGCGGTTCACATCGCGCACATCAAACACCGAGCGCAGGGTATGGATCTTCTCCACCCGCGTCTCAAAGTGTGGCTTGCCGCCGACAATCACCCCCAGATAGCCCTGCTCCGGTGCCTTAAAGGTGTCGAGCGTGGTGGTGTTGGTCTTGGTGATGAAGCGCGCCGCGCCGATGCGGTCATTCATCACCAGCATCACGCCGCGCCCCCTGGCGTTGGGATCGGCGGCCACCGTGACCGCCTCCAGCAGGTTCATCGGCCCATCGGCGCTGATCGCCGTCGCTGGCCGCATCGCGCCAGTGATCACCACCGGTTTGTCGCTTTTGACCGTCAGGTTAAGGAAGTAGGGCGTCTCATCCAGCGTATCGGTGCCGTGGGTGATCACCACGCCATCCACGTCGTCGCGCGCCAACAGGGCATTCACCCGTTTGGACAGGGCCAGGATGATGTCGCTGGTCATGTCATTGCTGCCGATATTGGCGATCTGCTCGCCATCGACTCTGGCAATCGACTTGACCTCCGGCACCGCGTCAATCAGCGCCTGCACCCCGATCGCCCCGGCCTTGTAGCCGATGGTCTGGGTGTTGCTGGCCGCCGAGCCAGCGATGGTGCCGCCGGTCGCTAGAATCACGATATGGGGTTGCTGGGTGGCAGCAAACGCACAGGAGGTGAGCGCCAGCAGGGCGGCGGCAAGAAGTGATGTGAATTTCATTGTGTTCCCTCTTAAAAACTCCAGTTATGGTCAATAAGCCCAGCAAAAATCAGGCCAGGTCTTTGATATTCCAGTTATTCACTGGAAATTTCATTATGGGCGCTGGCGGGCGGCAGAAAGATTGACCTTCCGCGCAAAAGCCATAACTATGGTTTTTTGTTTTGGCGAGGAATCACACAATGGCAAGACTATTTATCGTGCATGGGTACACCGCAGGCCCGGAGAGCCACTGGTTTGGCTGGTTGAAACAGCAGGCGGAGGCGTTGGGGATGCAGGTCTGCGTACCCGCGATGCCGGAAACGCAGGCGCCGCAGGAGCAGGCCTGGCTAAGCGCGCTGGCAGAGTGCGTAGGGCAGGTGGATGCGGATACCTGGTTTGTCGGCCACAGTCTGGGGTGCGTGACGGTGCTGCGCTACCTCAACGACCAGCCTGCCGGGCACGATGCGGCAGGGGTATTGATGGTGTCCGGGTTCAGTGAACCGCTGGCGACGCTGCCGAAACTGGATGCCTTCACCGAACGCCCGCTGGATTGCGCCCGGCTCATTGCAAAGGTGCCGCACCGGGCGGTGGTGCTGTCGCTGGATGATGAGATTGTCCCGCCAGCGGCCTCGTTGCGTTTGAGCCAGCGGCTCGAGGCACCGCTCTATGGCCTGCCAGCGGGAGGGCACTTTCTCGATCGCCAGGGCTTCCGTGAACTGCCGCTGCTGGCAACCCTGTTGCGTGAGTGGCAGGCCGCTTAGGCCGGGCGCGCACCCTGTGCCAGATAGGCACGCATCTCGGCCTCCGGCACCATGCCGCCACCGGTGGCCCAGACCAGATGGGTGGCATTCGCCATCTGGGTGGCTCCCAGTTGGTGCTGTTGCTGGTACTCCCCGGCGGCGCAGATGCGCTGCGGGCCAGCCATCCCGGCCAGTGCGGAGGGTTCGAGCTGGATATTTTCGCTGTCGCTCAACAGCCGCAGCAGGTCATACATCGTCTGGTCACTGAGGGTGTAGCAGCCATCCGTCAGCCCTACCATCGCCCGGCCAACAAAGCCGGAGGCGCGGCCCACCGCCAGCCCATCGGCGGCGGTTTTGTTGTCGATGCCAATCTCCTGCACCGAAAGGGCATCATGCAGGCCGGTGCTCATCCCCAGCAACATGCAGGGCGAGTGGGTCGGTTCGGCAAAGAAGCAGTGCACATGGTCGCCAAACGCCAGTTTCAACCCGAAGGCCACGCCCCCCGGCCCGCCGCCCACGCCGCACGGCAGGTAAACAAACAGCGGGTGGTCGGCATCCACGTGCACCCCCAGCCCTGCAAACTGCTGGCGCAGGCGCAGCCCGGCCACCGCATAGCCGAGGAACAGCGTGCGCGAGTTCTCATCATCAATGAAGAAGCAGCGCGGATCGCCCTCCGCCGCCTGACGGCCATGCGCCACGGCCACACCATAATCCTGCGCGTACTCCTTCACCTCCACGCCGTGGGCGCGCAGTTTGTCCTTCTTCCATTGGCGGGCATCGGCGGACATATGCACCGTGACGTGGAAGCCCAGCCGCGCGCCCATGATGCCGATGGACAGCCCCAGATTGCCGGTGGAGCCGACCGCAATGCGGTACTGGCCGAAGAAATCCCGGAATGCTGGCGACAGCAGGCAGGCGTAGTCATCATTCAGGTTCAGTAAGCCCGCCTCAAGCGCCAGCTTTTCGGCATGAACCAGCACCTCGTAGAGGCCACCGCGCGCCTTGATGGAGCCGGAGACCGGCAGGTGGCTATCCTTCTTCAGCCAGAGCGCGCCGCCAAGCGGTGCCTGACGGCTGAGCGCCCGCTGCATCGCCGGGATCGGCACCACCGGCGACTCAATGATGCCACCGGCCGGGGCGGTCGCCGGGAAGGCCAGCGCCAGACAGGGGGCAAAGCGTTGCAGGCGCGCCGCCGCCTCCTCCACCTCGTGCCGCGTCAGGCCGACGAGCGGCAACCCCTCCTTGGCGGGGAGCGTGTCGGGATTAAACCAATTAACCTCATTTAAACGGATCAGTTCCCTGACCAGCGGTGTCTGTTTAATTAAGGCATCAATGTCCGGCATAATAGTATTCCAAGAGAAAAGTAAACGGCAGCTTATTTCCAGCGTGCAGGAAGATCTCCGATATAACAGATTCTTTCCGGCGGTGAAATAAAAAAGCGCGAGGCTGAGTCCGCCATAAGTAAAAAGTATGGCTCACGCACTATTTTCCTCCGCCTTGAGCGCCTCAATCAAAAATTGCATAAAGGTGGAGGCAGCGCGGGGCAGTGTCCGGCCTGCCAGCGTATTCACCTCAATATTCAGGGTATCGAGATCGTAACCGGCCAGCGGCACGGAGACTAATTGGTGATCTGCCAGATAGTGGGAGACCATCAACGGCGTTGAAATGACAATGCCGCCTCCAAGCTGGGCAAAGCGCAAGATGGCGGCTACCGAGGTGGCATTGATCACCGGCTCAATCGTCAGCCCCTGGCGGCTGCAACAGGCGTCAAATAGGTTGCGCATCAGCACTGGGCGCGAGGGCATACCAACCGGGTAGCCAGAGAGCTGGGACAGCAGGATTTTTTGCTTCTTCGCCAGCGGGTGATCCGGCGGCATGATGGCAATCAGCGGCGCTTTCTGCCGGTACGCCACATGCATATTGTTTTCCGGGCTTTGGCTAAAGGTCAGCCCGATGTCACTCTCCCCCTCGCTCAGCCGCCGGCTCACCTCACGCGCATTGCCAATCTCCAGATGGAAACGGATGCCGGGATAGAGGCGGCGGAAGGCGACAATCGTCTGCGGCAGCAGATCCACCACGAAGCCAGCGGTGCTGGCGATATGCACATCGCCGCGCCGCAGCCCCTGCAACTCGGTGATCTCCTGGCTGACGCGCTCGGTCTCCAGCTGGTTGCGGAACGCCCAGGCGGCCAGCAACTCGCCAGCGGCGCTGGGGATCATGCCATGCTTACGCCGCTCAAACAGCGTGACGTTCAGCTTGCCCTCCAGCCCGGCAATCTGTCGGCTGATGGCGGAACCCGCCACGTTGAGCCGCAGCGCCGCGTCGCTGATAGAGCCGCAACGCACCACCTCCAGAAAATACCGCACCGCCGTATCCTGTAAATATCGCGCGCTCACTCAACCTCCAGGTTTGCCATTTCGGCAAGAAAAAGGTGAAAAAGTTGAAATAGCAGTATCCCTTCTTGCTGGGTAGTATGCAATTGAACCCGCCGAAATAGCGCGTCGCCGCAGTCACCTTTTACTCTTATGATAAGGAAACGATATGGGCACATCTGCGTTTTATAAACATTGGGTCGTCCTGTTGTTATATATCGCCTGGTGCATCGCGTTTATTGACCGAGTGGTATTAAGCCTGAGCGCCACACATATTGCCGCTGATTTGAATTTGTCCGCCAGTGAAATAGGCATGGTGCTCAGCATGTTCTATTTTGGCTTTTGGCTAATGCAATTACCGGGCGGCTGGCTGGCCGATCGCTTCGGCGCAAAAATCATTGTGCTGGTGGCGGTCGGCTTCTGGTCGCTGTTCACCCTGTTCACCGGGCTGGCGTGGTCACTGGCCTCGCTGCTGGCGATTCGCCTGCTATTCGGGCTGGGTGAGGGGGCGTTTCCCTCCGCGGCGATCAAAAATGCCGCCGAAAACTACCCGGACAATAAAAAGCCCGCCATCACCTCGCTGCTGGTCTCCTCCAACTATGTCGGCAGCATGATTGCGCCGCTGATGATCGCGCCACTGCTGCTGGCCTTCGACTGGCGGCACACCTTCATGATCATTGGCGTGCTGGGGCTGGTCTTCATGCTGGTATATGGCCTAACGGTGCGCAATAGCCAGGCCTCAGGCGGCGTGCGCCAGCGCATCAGCAAGCAGGATCTGCGTGAGGTGATCCGCCACCCGGTGCTGTGGAAGCTGGCGGTCGCGTGGTTTGGCATCAGCCTGATCAACAAGGGCCTCGACTCCTGGATGCCGATCTACCTGATGACCGAGCGCCACTTGGACATCAAAACCGTGGGCATTTTGCTGCCGATTCCCTATGTGATGGCGGCGGTCGCCACCGCCATCGGCGGCTGGCTGATGGTGAACTACTTCGATGGGCGCGAGAAGCGGCTGCTGTTCGGTAGCTCCCTGCTGACCGCCATCTCCCTGATCTTTATGTACACCGCTGACAGCCTGACCTCGGTGATTGTGGCGCAAGCCTTCACCTACTTCTTCAAATCCTTTGTCTTTGCCGTGGCCGTGGCACTGCCGACCAAGCTGCTGCATGGCCGCATGGTCGGCTGCGGGATTGGGCTGATCAACACCGGCGGCCAGGCGGCGGGCTTTGTCGCACCGCTGGTGATTGGCCTGATGGTGCAGTACATCAGCTTCCCTTCCGCCTTCCTGTTCCTGATGGCGGCGGCGAGTTGCTCGGCACTGGTGAGCCTGACCATCCATACCAAACAGCCTGCATTGGAACTGAAAACCGATTACGTCAAGTAAGGAGAGCCCATGACTGAACTGTGTGATTTGAGCGCGACGGAAGCGCGCCGGCTGATTGGCCGCAAGGCCATTTCCCCCCGCGAACTGACCGAAAGCTGCATCCGCCGCATTGAACAGGTGAACCCGGCGGTCAATGCGATGGTGGCCTGTAACTTCGACACCGCCCGGCAGGTGGCACGTGAGCAAGAGAAGGCCGTCAGCCGTGGCGAGGCGCTTGGGCCGCTGCATGGCCTGCCGCTCGGCGTGAAGGACATGATTGACGCCGCTGGCCTGCCCACCACCTTTGGCAGCCTGTCAAAGCGGGATAACGTCCCGCAGCAGGATGAGCGGCTGGTGGCGGTGCTGCGCGCCGCGGGTGCCAATGTGCTTGGCAAGACCAACGTGCCGGAGTGGGGGGCGGGCGGCAACTCCCGCAACGCGGTCTACGGCACCACCGGCAACCCGTTTGACAACACCCGCTCCGCCGCTGGCTCTTCGGGCGGATCGGCTGCCGCGCTGGCCTGTGGCATGGTGCCGCTGGCAACCGGCTCAGACACCGGCGGTTCGCTGCGCAACCCGGCGGCCTTCAATGGCGTGGTGGGCTTCCGCCCGACCGCTGGCCTGATCCCGGCGGAGAAGCGCGGCTGCGCCTGGCTGCAAATCTCCACCCTCGGGCCGATGGCGCGCAGCGTGGAGGACGCGGCGCTGATGTTAAGCGTGATGATGGGCGAAGATGCGCGCGATCCGCTCTCCCACGTGGTGCCGGGGCGGCAGATGCGCCAGCCAGAGGAGTTCTTCCCGCTGGGGCCGTGCGATCTGGCTGGGTTACGCATCGCCGCCACCCCGGACTTTGGCTTCGCGCCGACCGAGCTGGGCGTGGCGGAGACCTTCCAGCAGCAGCTGGGCCGCTTCCGCCACCTGTTTGGCGCGGTGGAGCAGGCGACCCCAGACTGCCGGGGCGCGAATGAGTCCTTTGAGGCGCTGCGCTCACTGATGTTCCTGACTGGCACCCGCGAGCTGTATCAGCAGCAGCCGGGGCAGGTGGGTGAGAACGTGCGGCTGAACGTGGAGGAGGGGCTGCGCTACTCGGCGACTGACATTGCACGTGGGCTGGATCTCCAGACCCAGATCCACCGCCGCTGGGCCGCCTTCTTCCAGGAGTATGACTTTATCCTTTCGCCCTCGGTCACCATCTCGCCCCGCCTGTGGACGGAGCTTTACCCGAAAGAGATTAACGGGCAGGCGACACGCACCTACTACCACTGGCTGGCGCTGGCCTACGTCACCTCGCTGGCGGGCGTGCCCTCGGTCTCCCTGCCGGTGGGGCTGGACAGCCAGGGGATGCCGTTCGGCCTGCAAATCATTGGCCGCCGTGGCAGTGACGCCCAATTGCTGCGCATGGCCCACGCGCTCGAGCAGGCACTGGCTGGCAACCCGCTGACCGCGCGCCCGACGCCAAACCTTCTACAGTTGCAAAAGGCACGGCCCATCGCCACGATGGATAACTTCTACCTTCCCGTTGGACAGTAAGGATCGCAGCATGACACTACCGTTTTCAAAGACGCGCCAGATTGGCGATCAGTTGTGGCTCTCCGGTGAGCTGGGCATGGAGGAGGATGGCAGCTTTGCGCCGGGGATCGCCCGCCAGACCGACCGGATGATGGAGAAGATCAGCGCCACACTGGAGGGGGCGGGCTACGGGCTGGGCGATGTCTTCGCCTGTACCGTCTACCTGACGGATAGCGCCGATTTTGCTGCCTTCAACCAAGCCTATGCCCGCTGGTTCAGCGCGCCACTGCCGGTGCGCGCCACGGTGCAGGCCGGGCTGATGCTGCCCGGTGCGAAGGTAGAGATCAGCGTGGTGGCGGCCAAAGGGTAAGGAGGGCGTATGGAGGCAGATGTTCTGGTACTGGGCGCGGGCATGGTGGGCATCAGTTGTGCGCTCCACCTTCAGGCTCGTGGCCGGCAGGTGGTGGTGCTCGACCGGCGTGGGCCGGGCGAGGAGACCTCATTCGGCAACGCGGGTATTGTGCAGCGCGAAGCGATCAAACCCTACCGCTTCCCGCGTGCGGCCAGCCGAATCCTCTCGGTGCTTGGCAACCGGCGCAGCGACGTGCGCTACCATGCGCGCGCTCTGTTGCCGCTGGCCGCGCCGCTGTGGCGCTACTATCACCACTCCGCCACCCCGCGCTGGCAGCGCATCAGCCGCGACTACGCCTCCCTGATCGCCATGAGCGTGGACACCCACCAGCAGCTGATGGATGAGGCGCAGGCACATGCCCTGCTCGGGCCGCGCGGCTGGCTGATGCTGCTACGCAGCGAGGCTGGGCGCGACGAGGCCTTCGCCGAGGCCGATCTGGCGCAGGAGTGGGGCGTACAGCACCGCAAGCTGGATACGGCGGCATTGGCGGCGCTGGAGCCAGCCTTGCAGGAGAAGATGGCGGGCGCGGTCTGGTGGCAGGATCCGCTGACCGTGCGTGACCCCGGCGCGTTGGTGCAAGTCTACGCCGCACTCTTTACCCAGCGGGGCGGCACGCTCACGTTGGGCGATGCCACCACCCTGACGCGCAACAAGGGGCGCTGGCAGGTGGTGGACTCGCAACAACGCGTGATCCACGCGCGTGAGGTTGTGGTGGCGCTCGGCCCCTGGAGCACCCAGCTGACCCAAGGCTACGGCTACCGGCCGCCGCTGTTTGTGAAGCGCGGCTACCACCAGCACTATCGGCCGCTGGACGGGAAAACGCTGAACCACTGGATCATGGATGAGGAGCGCGGCTATCTGGTCGCCCCGATGGCACGCGGGCTGCGCATCACCACCGGCGCGGAGCTGGCCGGGCTGGATGCGCCCGCCACGCCGCGCCAGTTGCAGATGGTGGAGCGCTTTGCCCGCGATCTGGTGCCGATGGGCGAGGCGGTGCAGGAGACGGTCTGGAAGGGCGCGCGCCCCTGTATGCCGGACATGAAACCGGTGATCGGTGCCGCGCCCGGCGTGGAGGGGATGTGGTGCGCCTTCGGCCACGGCCATCAGGGCTTTACCCTCGGCCCGGCCACTGGCCTGCTGCTCGCCCAACTGATGACCGGCGAGAAGCCCGCCACCGACACTTCCCCCTTCCGTGCGGATCGGGCCTTCTAGCGGCCCGGCTCCTCCAGTATCGACTGCTCATACTGGCCCTTATGGCAGTCCAGCGTCACCATATAGTGGCCGGTGCTGGCGCTGCCGGTCACTGTCAACTCGCCTGACCAGAGGCGCTGGCTGGCATCAAAGTGCGGGGTGAGGATAAAGGCCAGCCGATCCCAGCCGAGGGCATCCTGATCATCCCCGGCAGAAGAACGCAGCCAGGCGCGGATCAGCCGTCCTTTCACCTCCTCCACTGGGTAGTGCTGGCACACTCGCTGGTAGGCCGCATCCGCTGGGGCCACCCGCGAGTAGAGCAACAAACTGGCCGCAATCGCCACCGCCAACACGCCGCCCAGCAACAGCACCAGCAGGTAGGGGAACAGCTTGCTAAATTTACGCATGGGGGCGGCACGCCTCCCCGGCGTCTAATGGTTGATACATCCCTGATCTCTCCCTCTCCTGAATGCCCATGCACTTCATAGGCTTAGCCTCATTAATAGCAAAGATGAAATTCATTCTCAAGTGAGATAGATTCTCTTTAAGAATGAAACCGGCCCGACCCCGCGCCATGCCTTAAAGGAAGTTGTACCCATGACCGACAGGGCCACGCCTTATCGTATTCTGGTGGTGGATGACCACCGTAAAATCCGTGAACCGCTGGCGGTCTACCTGCGCCGCCATGACTTTGATGTGTTTACCGCCGAGAGCGCCGAGGCGATGTGGCTGATGCTGCGCCAGAAAGCCTTCGATCTGGTGGTGCTGGACGTGATGCTGCCAGATGGCGACGGCATGGTGCTCTGCCAGCAGATCCAGCGCCGCAGCAAAACACCGGTGATCCTGCTGACGGCGCGTGATACCCCCTCTGATCGCATCATGGGGCTGGATCTGGGCGCGGATGACTATGTGACCAAGCCCTTCGAGCCGCGTGAGCTGGTGGCGCGCATCCACAGCGTGCTGCGCCGTAGCCAACTGGCCCCACCGCCGCCCGCCGCGCCTGAGACGGCGCGTGGCTACGCCTTCTCCGATCTTTGCTACCAGCCGGCCAGCCGCACCCTGAGCCACGCCAGCGGCGAGCAGGTACGCCTGAGCACGATGGAAGGGCGCTTGCTGTGCGCCTTTTTGCAGCACCCCCATGCGGTATTGAGCCGCGAACAGCTGATTGACCAGTGCGTCTCGCCGGGCAATGAGGTGTTTGACCGGGCGATTGACCGGCAGGTGAGTCGGCTGCGCACCCGGCTGATGCAGATGCTGCCAGAACCGCCGCTGCTGGTGACGGTCTGGGGCGAGGGCTACCGGCTGGCGGCCGACGTGCGGGAGCTGGCGTGAGGCGTGGTTGGCGCGCCCTCTGGCCGCGGCGGATGGTCAGCCAACTGTTGTGGCTGCTGGCGCTCTCGCTGCTGCTGGCGAACCTGATGGCGATTGTCGGCATCCAATATGCTGGCTCGCTGGTGCACCCGATGTCCCGCTCGCTGGCGCTGGAGCGGCTGGCGATCGCTTTTCAGGCGACACAGCATCTCCAGCCGCCGGACGCCGCGCCACTGCTGGCGTCGATGCGTGATGGTGGCGCGCGCTTCTGGGTGGACAGCCAGCCGGAAGTGCCGCGCTTCCCGATGCGGCGCGAGGAGCGGCGGTTGGCGGCGGAGCTGGCCGAACGGCTGGGACTACCGGCCGCCAGCGGCGTAACCATGCAACTGGAGCGTGCCGACGGCGGCCGGGCGCGCGGCGTGCTGTTCAGCCCTGCCCGCTGGCAGCCGCTGCGGCTGCGCACCAGCCTGCTGCTGGCGGATGGGCGCAGCCTGAATGGCGTGCAGCCGATGATTCAGGCTTACGAGTGGTGGCGTCTGCTCTCTTACTCCCTGCCGGTGGCGAGCGTGCCGCTGCTGCTGATCAGTCTGTTCTTCCTGTTGCGGGTGGTACGGCCGGTGCGCACGCTGGCGCGCGCCACCGACCAGATCAGCCGGGGCGAGTGGATGGCCCCGCTGCCGCTGGCTGGCCCACAGGAGGCGCGCGAGCTGACGCAGGCGTTCAACCTGATGCAGGAGCGGCTGGCGCGCCACATTGAGGGGCGCACCCAGATGCTGGCGGCGATGAGCCACGATCTCAATACGCCGCTGACCGGGCTGCGCCTCCAACTTGAACTGCTGGAGCCGGGGCCGGAGCGGGATGACATGCTGGAGAGCCTGAACGATCTGCGGCTGATGGTCAGCGAGACGCTCAACTTTATCCGTGGGGAGGCGAGCCAGGAGCAGTCACAGCACTGTGACATTGGCGCGCTGCTGGGCGAACTGGCGCGGCGCTACCAGTTGCAGGGCAAGGCGGTGGCATGGCCGGGCGGGGAGGGGGTAGCGATCGCCTGTCGGCCGGTGGCGCTGCGGCGCGCGCTGGGCAACCTGATCGACAATGCGCTGGCCTATGGCGGCAATGCCACGCTCAGCCTGCGCCGGGTTACGGAGGGGGTGTGCATTGAGATTCTGGATCACGGCCCCGGCATCGCGCCAGAGAACCTGACGCGGGTGCTGGAGCCGTTTGTTCGGCTGCATGATGCCCCGCCGCCCATACAGCCACAGGCCGGCGGCGGCTTGGGGCTGGGGCTGTCCATCGCCCGCGCCTGCATCCATGCCCACGGTGGCGAGCTGACGCTGCAAAACCGTCCGCCCGCCGGGCTGTGCGCGGTGATCCTGCTGCCGCTCGGGATCAGAAATTGATGCTGACGCCGCCCCAGAAGGTGCGGCCATAGTTGACTGTGCCGTAGGTCTCGTCATCCAGACGCTTGTCGCCGACGTTGTAGATCGCGCCATTCAGCGTCACGCTGCGGGTCAGCTGGTGGGAGACGCCAACGTCAGCGGTGGTGTAGCCCGGTGCTGGCTCGCTGCTGACGGTGTTGCCATACTCCTTGCCGTAGTAGGTGGCGGCGGCCCAGAACTGGGTATCTGCCGTCATCTCCCACTCGGTGCGCAGCGTCGCCTTGTGCTTCGGCGTCAGCGCCAGCGGCGCGCCGGTGTTGCTGCCGCTTTTCTGCTCAGAGTCGGTGAAGGTGTAGTTCCCCTTCAGTGACCAGTTCGGCACAATCTGCCAGCTTCCGGTCAGTTCCACCCCCTTGATGATCGCCTTGTCGATGTTGACGCGATCCATCACGATGTAGCCGTTCCAGCGCTCGCTGGTGGTGACGGTGGAGAGCTTGTCCTTGAAGTCGTTGTAGAACAGCGTGGCGCTGGCCGAGAGGTCATCACGGTTTGACCACATCGCCGATAGCTCATAGTTGGTGCTGGTCTCCGGCTTCAGGTCTGGGTTGCCCAGCATCACGTAGGTGTTGCGGCGCAGCACGGCGTAGCCATCGATCACCGCGCGGATCTCCGGCGCTTTAAAGCCTCGCGCCACCCCGCCTTTCACTGTCCAGTCATCGGTCACATACCAGACGCCGTACAGGCGCGGGCTGTAGTGGTTGCCGTACTGCTCGTGGTTGTCCAGACGCAGGCCGCCGGTCAGGGCGAATGCCTCCGCCATGCGCCACTCATCCTCAAGGAATAGCGCCTTCTGCACCACCTTGTACTTGTGATCCTGACGGGTGCCGTCGCCTTGGTTCCAGTCTTTAAGCTGGTTCTCCTGCCACTGCACGCCGGTGGTGGTGGTGTGGTAAGTAGTGGGAATGACCAGCTTGGCGTCCAGCACGCTGTTTTTAATGGTCGGCTTGCGCCCCAGCACGTCGGTCTGGGTCGGGCTAGCCAGCCCCTCGCGGCTGGTCTTCTCCTGTGAGAAGGAGAGCGTCGAGGTGGCCCATGACCAGCGCCCCTCGTGGGAGAGCGACCAGTGGTCGCGATCATTCTTCTGCTCGCGAGTGGCCCAGTTGGCGCTGACGCCATCGCCATTCTTCAGCCGGGTCTGGCCGCCCTCCAGCAGGAACTCCTGATTCTCGGTCGGCGTGAAGGCCAGCCGGGCGGTGAGATCTTTGTGGTGCGCTTTGGTGAAGCCGTTGGTCTCCTGCACATTGTCATCCGCCTGACGATCCAGGTAGCGGCCCCAGAGTTGCAGCGCCAGCACGTCTGGCACCAGCGGGCCATTGAGGTAGAGCTGGGTGTTGCTGGCGTTGCCCTGGCTGCGGTGCTGGCGGGCGGAGTAGTCATAGGAGAGGGTGCCGCCCCACTTTTGGCTGTTTTTGCGCGTGATGATGTTGATCACCCCGCCAATAGCGTCCGAACCGTAGAGGGAAGACATCGGCCCGCGGATCACCTCGATGCGCTCAATTGCCGCCGCGGGCGGAATAAAACTCTGCTCATAACCGGCATTGCCGTTTACCCGCGAGTCGCGGCCACCCTGACGTTTGCCATCCACCAGCAGCAGCGTGTAGTCCGCTGGCATCCCACGGATGGAGATGTCCGTTTCGTTGGCGCTGCCGTTGACCACTACCCCCTCCACCTCACGCAGGGCATCGCCGAGGTTCTGCACTGAGCGCTTGCGCAGCGCCTCACCGGGGATCACGGTAATCGAGGCGGGTGCATCTTCCAGCCGCTGCTCAAAGCCAGCGGCGGTCACCACCATGGTCTCTTCGGCGGTGTCCGCAGCAAACGCGGCGCCGGGTACAAACAGGGCGAGGGTAATCAGTTCCGCCAGTGCGCGGCGTGTGAAGGTAACAGTCATGGTGCGTCTCTTTCCCAGAGGTGAAAATAAAAACGCGAATCATACGCATCCGCACTTCTGAAAATTGGACAAAGTGAGACAAAACCGGCAAACGGGAGGTGGAAGGGCACACAGAGGGTGAAAAAGTGGGCAGGCACCGCCATACACACGGGATTCTAAGATGATCAATTTAACAGGTGTGCAACTACCTGAATTTATGGAGAGTAATGACCAAGCACACCCGTTGAATGGAAATATAAAACATGGGCAATTTTTAAATGAAGAGATTATTTACAGGCATCTTCCATTCAAAACTCGCGCATCAACCTCAGGTAGCCATTGAATCGCACTGAACATTCGTTGGCATTAATCAATCCAGATTCAATAAACACATCCTTTTGCCCACGCTTATTATAATAGGTGTATTTTGCCTTAACATTCTTTACCCCATCATCAAGGTAGGAAGATAAATATTGTGCCTCAGACAATGCCAGACCATCATGACGTGCCACGTCTGCCGCATGATTATCCGAAGCGGTTTGTGAAGCAAAACAGCGGAGACTGGCGAAATAGCCAAAACACCCACCTCTGTTTTCTATTGAAGATGGATCAATGTTCAGCTTTTCTGTGAAATTCTGGAATAACGCTATTTCTATTGATGCATTAACCTTGGCTCACTCCTCTTCACCGGCGACGCGCTCCTCCACCAACAGGTACACCAGCCCCTTGTGCGCGCGGATCTCACCGCAATGCTTCCTGATTAAGTTGGCGGCCAGATCGCCGTGCCGCCGGGACAGGTGATGATGCCGTGGTCATCAATGTAGCTCTTGTCGATCACCGCCTGTGACTCGGGAAAGCGCTTGCGGAATTCGTCGGCAATGGTGAAGTGCACCGCGCAGCGGCGTTTGCGTAGCAGCCCCGCCTTGCCCAGCACGAACGAGGCGCTGCACATGGCAATAATCGGTACGGCGCGCTCCTCGCGACCAATCAGGTGGTTTTCGGGCAATCCGGCAAGGTGCAAATGGTGGATGCCACAACTATAGATCAGGGAGTCCGCACTGAGGTGGGGGCGCTCGTCATGCACCACGCCCTGATTGAACACCAGAATGTTCCCCTCCTGCGCCAAATATTGCCACCCGCCAATCGGGTATTGGCCGCTACCGCGCGCAATGAACCTCATCTCCAGCCGGTCATCATGTTTATGCATCACCCTAGAATCGCGGACTCCTCGCCTTCGGTCTGGCAGACAACAAGCAACTGCGGGCCGGAGTGGTTTTCGAAGTCCGGGTAAAGCGTGCTGTTATCCTGGCAGTGGTGAAGCATCGTGACTTCAGGCGGGATTATTGGATAGTTTCCCGGCAACGGCTACATAACGTGCTGAAGCCACTATTTGCCCGACTGCTGTTGCCGGCGGACGGTCACGCTCTCGCCACCGATGCCCCAGTTGTCCATGGGCACCTCATCAATCACCACCACGGTGGTGGCCGGGTTTTTCCCCAACACCGTGGCCAGCAGGTCGGTCACGCCAGCGATCAGTTCCGCTTTTTGCTCCGGGGTCGGGGCTTCAGTGCCGCCTGTCACTTTGATGTTTACGTAGGGCATGGGGATTCTCCTTGTTGGCATGGGCACGCCCCGCATGGTGGGCGGCAGGTAGGGGGAAAGTAGAGGATTTAACCGCCGGTGAATAATGAATTCTTTGCAACATTAGCTGCCCTCATCCACCGCGGCATAGAACACCAGCCGCAGGTGCTTGTCCTGATCGACGATGAAAGAGGCGTGGTTAAACGCCACTGCCCCCTGGCCCTCAATCAGGAAACTGCGACGGCCCTCGCAGCGGCCGTGGACATCATGCTGGTGCCACAGCTGCTCAAAGGGGGCGGAGAGGTGGCAAAGCATCTCTACCAACGCGATCATGCCCTCATCCTCTGGCGCTTGCGCGAAGTCCCGGCGGAAACTGGCCAGTATCTGTGGGGCTTGGGCCGCCCACTCGACGATCCGGCTGTTGAGCCGCTCATCCGCAAACAGCATCCAGAGCATATTGCGCTCAGCGGCCTCACGCTGCCCAAAGCCAAACAGGCGCTCCGCCGCGGCGTTCCAGCCAATCACATCCCAGCGCAGGTTCAGCACGTAGGCCGGGCGCGTCGTCAGGTCATCCAGCAGCAGGCGCACCAAGGGGGGAAGCTCACACCACGTCTGCCCGGCGAGCGCGGGCGGCCGCTGGTGGGCCAGCAGGAACAGGTGCCGACGCGCGATCTCATCCAGCTTTAGCACGCGCGAGATGCTGTCCAGAAAAGCCGTGGAGACACTGATGTCTCGCCCCTGCTCCAGCCAGGTGTACCAGGTGATGCCGACCCCGGCCAGCGCCGCCACCTCTTCACGGCGCAGGCCGGGAGTACGCCGTCGCTTGCCAGCGGGCAGCCCCACGTCCAGCGGGGAGAGATCCTCACGCCGCCGCCGCAGAAAATCTGCCAGTTCAAGCCGAGTACGTGCCAGTCGAGTCGTGGTCATATTACTTCCAGTAACAGCATAAGTGGTTCCATAGTAACAGGTTAAATTATTTGCCACACTCCCGGCACACACTTGAAAAGGGAGTTATTCATGGCTGCTGATTACCCACCGTGCGCCACCCACGCGTCACCCTCAAATACCCGATTTCACCGGTCGCCGTTGGCGCTCGCCACGCTGTTGCTGGGCGGTTTTATCACGGTATTTGACCTGTTCGTCGTCAACGTCGCTATCCCCTCGATGCAGGCCACGCTGGCGGCTGGCTTCGCCGAGATTGGCTGGGTCATTGCGGGCTATGAGCTGGCCTTTGGCATCCTGCTGATTGCTGGCGGCAGGCTGGGCGATCGCTATGGCCGGCGACGCCTGTTCCGGCTGGGCCTGTGGGGATTTGTGGTTGCCTCCTGCCTGTGCGGTCTGGCCCCGGATGCCCACAGCCTGATCGTTGCCCGCTTCCTGCAAGGCATGGCCGCCGCCATGCTGTTTCCACAAATCTATGCCCTGTTGCGCGTCATGTATGATGACGCTGGCCGTCGCCGGGCATTTGGCCTGTTAGGGATGACGTTGGGACTGGCGGCCATTGCCGGGCAGGTATTGGGCGGCCTGCTGGTAGAGGGTGACCTGTTTGGCTTGGGCTGGCGGATCATCTTTCTCATTAACCTGCCGGTTGGCGCGGCCGCGCTGCTGGCGACGCGCACCCTCCCGGAGTCATCTCTGGCACAGGCCCAGCGGGTGGACTGGCGCGGCATCGGGCTGGCATCCACCGGGCTGCTGCTGTTGCTATTGCCGCTATTGGAAGGCCCTCACGCTGGCTGGCCGCGCTGGACAGGGCTTAGCATGGCGCTGTCACTGTTGATGCTGCTGGCCTTCCTGCGCTGGGAGGGGCGTCTGGCAGGGCGGAGCGACGATCCGGCCATTGATACCCGCCTGTTCCGCAATCTCGGGTTCTCCTTGGGGTCGCTGGTGGTGCTGCTGATCTACTCGACCGCCAGTTCGCTGTTCCTCTGTTTCGCCCTGTTGGTGCAAACCGGCCTTGGCCTGACGCCGTTTGCGGCTGGCACCCTGTTTGCCCCGGCGAGCGTGGGCTTTATCGTTGCCTCCATGCTGGCCCCCAACGTGGTGGCGCGCGTTGGCAGCATGACGATGGGCGTTGGCGCGCTGCTCTACGCGGCAGGCATTGGCTGGCTGATGGCAGCGGCAGGCAGCCAATGCCTGCCATCGGCCCCCTTCGCCCTGATGCCAGCGCTGCTGTTATTCGGCTTTGGTCAGGGACTGTCCATGACGCCGCTGCTCAATCTGGTGCTCGGCTATGTGCAGGAGCGCCACGCGGGCATGGCCGCCGGGTTCATCTCCACCATGCAGCAAGTGGGCGGGGCCTTTGGGGTGGCGATTGCCGGGCTCTTTTTCGTCAACACCCTACAGGCCGCCAACAGCGGCATCCCGCTGGCTGAGCGCTATGCTGACGCCTTCAGCCATGCGATGCGTTACAACGTCACGGCTGTTCTCCTCGCCGCGCTGCTGATTTTCTGGCTGGCACGCTACCGGCCCGCCGGGCGTTAAAGGGTCGCGGGTGGCGAGGCCATCTTTCGTCGCCTGCGTTTTATCCTCAAAATGCCTTCGGACAAACATCTCCGGTTATGTTTAATGAAATGAACCGTATCGTATCGATAAAAAGTGAAAGGGCTTTGCATAGAAAACGGTCACTCCTCCTCCCCACGCCGTTCGGCCGGGGCAACCCGCAGTGAGGCATCGCATCAGGCAATTGTGGCCGCGGCGCGCCAGGTACTGGCAGAAAAAGGGTATGCGGGCTTCTCGTTTGAGGCGGTGGCCCGGCTGGCCGGTGCCAGCAAACCCACGCTCTATCGCTGGTGGCCGAACAAGGCGCAGTTGATTGCGGAGATCTATGAGGTGGAGGCCACGCACATTGCCATCCCGGAGCACTACCCGGTGCGGGAGAGGATGGAGATGCTCCTCAACGCCCTGTGGACGTTGTGGCACACCACCCTTTGCGGCGTGGCATTCCGTAGTTTTATCGCCGAGTCGCAGCATGATAAAGAGAACATGGCCCTGCTGCGCGAAGCAATCTTGAACCGAAGGCTGGTACTGCCACAGGAAATTCTTGCCACTGCGATTGCACAGGGCGAACTTCCCCCGGATACCGACACGGCGCTGATGCTCAAGATGCTCTTTGGCTTCTGCTGCCTTGGCGCGACCATTCAGGCGGTAGAGGCGCTGGGTAGCGTGCCGCCGGTGGCAGCCAAAATCCGCTTTAGCTCGCCCGAACATCTCTTTTCAGCAGAGAAGGTGCAGGCGGCCAGAGCAAGCGGCGGGCAACCCCTGCCGGAGGCGCTTGCCCTCGGCCTGCTCCAGCACTGTCAGGAGGAGTTCACCACCCTGTCGCTCATATTGCCGGTGCTCTATGCGGCGGAGCGTGTCGCGGCCCTCGCGCCACCCGCTCGCGGGTAGCGGCCCGCCACCCATTGTTCGGCGCGGGCCGAAGCATCGGTTTTTGGCTGATCTATGCTGGACGCCAGATTCTTGAGGGAGCACACCGATGATTGCCGTACTTTTTGAAGCCGATGCCCTGCCCGCTGCCCAGCAGCGTTACCTTCAGCTTGCCGCCGAATTGGCCCCCCTGTTAGCCGGGACGCCGGGCTTTATCGCGCTGGAGCGCTTCCAGAGCCTGAATACGCCGGGGAAAATTCTGTCACTCTCATGGTGGGAGGATGAGGCGTCCGTCAGGCAGTGGAAGCAGCAACAGCTGCACCGGGTAGCGCAGCAGGAGGGGCGGGAGTCGATCTTCGCCTTCTACAGGATACGCGTGGCCGAGGTGGTGCGGGAGTACAGCTCTGAACAAGGGAGGGAACAACATGTATGACATCCATGTGGTGCTCAGCACGGCACCGGGCGCGCTGGCGGCATTAGGCACGTTGTTGGGGAAGAGTGGGATCGGGCTGGAGGGCGGCGGTCTCTTCGCCACGCCAGAGGGCGGACACGCCCATTTTCTGGTCGAGGAGGGGGAGCGGGCGCGCGAGGTACTGCTGGCCGCCGGTTTCAACGTGCAGGGCGTGCGCCGGCCGCTGATCCGCAAGCTGCCGCAGCTACGCCCTGGCGAGCTGGGCGAAATAGCGGAGGCGATTGCCCGCAGCCGCGTGACAATTCAGGTACAGTACAGCGATCACCGCAATCGGCTGATCCTGCTGACGGACGATGATCTCCGCGCCGGTGAAGCCACCAGATAATGGGACACCGCACCTGAATGAGTCTTCCACGTAGGGAGCCTGCGCCCTCACTTGAGGGCGCGGTCTCCGCCCTTGCGGCTGCCATCGCTGATCCCTCGCGTGCCGCCATCCTCTGCGCATTGATGGATGGCCGGGCATGGACGGCCACCGAACTGAGCGCGGTGGCCGGGGTGGCAGCCTCGACCACCAGCGGCCACCTGATGCGGCTGCTCAGCAATGGGCTGATCCAGTGCCTGACGCAGGGCCGCCACCGCTACTACAGTTTGGCGGGCCATGAGGTGGCCAGGCTGCTGGAGAACCTGATGGGGCTCTCCATGCGCCCTCAGCACAGTGTGACGCCGCGTACCCCGCCGCAGCTGCGCCATGCGCGCACCTGCTATGACCATCTGGCCGGGGAAGTGGCGGTCAGTCTCTACGCCGCCATGCAGCACAAGGGCTGGCTGGCCCCTGATGGGTTGGCGCTGACCCCGCTTGGCCGCGAACAGCTGGAGAGCATGGGGGCGGTGCTGAGCGCCAAACCCAAGCGCAAAGCCTGCTGCCCCTGTCTGGACTGGAGCGAACGCCGCCACCATCTGGGCGGCGAGGCGGGTGCCGCGCTGCTGGTGCTGCTGGAGGCAAAAGGGTGGCTGACCCGGACGCCCGGCTACCGCGAAGTGACCGTGACCGGCACCGGGCGGGCCGCCCTGCGTCGGCTGTTTGGCCTCACGCTGGCCCTACCTTAAGCCGCTTAAGGTTTTCCTAATTTTCATCTGCCACCCTGTAGCCCTTTGTTAGTTATCAGGACGCTACTATGTCGCTGTTGAAATTAAGAAGGCCCACGCTGGGGCGGCTCCCCTTTTTGCTGTTGTTCTCCGCCTATATTGCCTTTGGCCTTAACCTGGCGTACTACCGCCAGGTGCTGGGCATTTTGCCGCTCCACTCCCTGCATGACTGGGCGATGTTCCTCTCCATGCCGCTGGTGGCCTTTAGCGTAATCAACATCGTGGTGACGCTCTGCTCCTTCCTCTGGCTGGAGAAGCTGGCGGTCGCGCTGTTCGTGCTGGTCTCCGCCACCGCGCAATACTTCATCATCCACTATGGCATCATCCTTGACCGGTCGATGATCCTGAATATCGTGGACACCACCGCCTCTGAGAGCTGGGCGCTGCTGACGCCGCACATGGTGCTGTCGGTGGGGCTGTCCGGCGTGGCGGTGGCGCTGCTGGCCTGCTGGCTGCGCATTCGTCGGCCCCGGCCACTCTGGCGTGGCGCGATGGCGCGCGTCGCCAGCATCCTTGGCTCCGGCGCGCTGATTGTGCTGGTGGCGCTGCTGTTCTATAAGGATTACGCCTCGCTGTTCCGCAACAACAAGGAGCTGGTGAAATCCCTCAGTCCCTCCAACAGCATCGCCGCCCTCTGGTCTTATTACAGTCACCATCGGCTGGACAACCTGCCGCTGGTGCGCATCGGGCTGGACGCGCGCCAAAACCCGGCGCAGCTGGCCGGGCCGAAAAAGAACCTGACCATCATCGTGCTGGGCGAAACCTCGCGCGCTGATGACTTCTCACTGTCGGGCTACCCGCGCCTCACCAACCCGCAGCTGGCGCAGGATGGGGTGACTTACTTCCCGCATACCGTCTCGTGCGGCACCTCTACCGCCGTCTCGGTGCCCTGCATGTTCTCCAACATGCCGCGCGCCCACTATGACGAGACGCTGGCCGCCCACCAGGAGGGGCTGCTGGACATCCTCCAGCGTGCCGGTATCCAGGTCAGCTGGCGGGAGAATGATGGCGGCTGCAAAGGGGTCTGTGACCGGGTGCCGCATCAGGATGTGACCAGCCTTGACCTGCCGGGCATGTGCATCAAGGGCGAGTGCTATGACGAGGTGCTGTTCCACGGGCTGGAGCAGGAGATTGACCGGTTGCAGGGCAACGGTGTGATCGTGCTGCACACCATCGGCAGCCACGGGCCGACCTACTCCCACCGCTACCCGCCGCAGTTCCAGCGCTTCACGCCGACCTGTGACACCAATGAGATCCAGACCTGCACGCGTGAGCAGCTGGTCAACACCTATGACAATACGCTGCTCTATGTGGACTATATCGTCGATAAGGCGATCACCCTGCTGAAGGCGCATCAGGATCGCTTCACCACCAGTCTGGTCTACCTCTCTGACCACGGCGAGTCATTGGGCGAAGCCAGCACCTACCTGCACGGGATGCCCTACGCCATTGCGCCGGAGGTGCAGAAACATGTGCCGATGCTGCTGTGGTTATCCCCGGACTACCAGACGCGCTATGCTGTTGACATGAAGTGCCTAAACCAGCGGGCGACGCAAGATGCCTCGCAGGACAATTTCTTCTCCACCCTGCTGGGAATGACGGGCACTCTGACGCATGAATATGTGCCAGCGGATGACCTGCTGGCGACATGCCGGAGCAATAATGGATGAAAATCTTAATCATTGAGGATGACGCCCTGCTGTTGCAGGGCCTGCAACTGGCGCTGACCGGCGCGGGCTACGTCTGTGACGGTGTCACCACGGTGCGCGACGCCGAGGCGAGCCTCGCCTCTGGGCTGTACAGCCTGCTGGTGCTCGATCTCGGCCTGCCGGATGAGGATGGGCTGCGCCTGTTGGCGCGGCTGCGGCGTAAAAAGGTGATGCAGCCGGTACTGATCCTCACTGCGCGTGACACGGTCAGCGAGCGCATCGCCGGGCTGGATGCGGGCGCGGATGACTATCTGGTCAAGCCGTTCGCGCTGGATGAACTGCTGGCGCGCATCCGGGCGCTGATCCGCCGCCACGTCAACCAAGGCGACAGCACGCTGACCGTTGGCCGCCTGACGCTGGACATGACCCACCGCCAGATCCAGCTGGCTGGCGTGCTGCTGGATCTGACCCCCAAGGAGTACGCCATCCTCTCACGGCTGATGCTCAAGGCTGGGCACCCGGTGCACCGCGAGGTGCTCTACAACGACATCTACAGCTGGGAAACCGAGCCATCCACCAACACGCTGGAGGTACATATCCATAACCTGCGCGACAAGATTGGCAAGTCGGCCATCCGCACGGTGCGCGGCTTTGGCTATGCGCTGATGAAAGATGAGGGGGGCGATCCCGCATGATGCCGCGTCCCGCCCCCCGACGCAGCAGCACGCTGCGTTTTCGCCTGCTGCTGGTGATTGGTGTGATTCTGCTGTTCTGCCAAATCATCAGCGTCATCTGGCTATGGCATGAGAGCAAGGAGCAGATCCAGCTGCTGGTGGACGCCGCGCTGCACAACCATAACCAGCAGCGCCACGTGCGGCAGGAGATCCATGAGGCGATTGCCAGTCTGGCGGTGCCGAGTCTGATCATGATTGCGCTGGCGCTGGGGCTGTGCCTCCAGGCGGTGAAGTGGATCACCCGGCCACTGTTGGAGTTGCAGACCCACCTGGAGCAGCGCAGCGAAGAGGATCTGGAGCCGATTGGCTACCACAGTTCGGTGGCGGAAATTGATGCCGTGACGCAGGCCATCAACCAGCTGGTGTCGCGGCTGGCAAGCAGCCTGGATCGCGAGCGGCTGTTCACCGCCGATGTCGCCCACGAGCTGCGCACGCCGCTGGCCGGGTTGCGGCTGCATCTGGAGTTGATAGAGAAGGCGCACGGCGTCAATGTCCGGCCGCTGCTCCAGCGGCTGGATCAGATGACCAACAGCGTGTCGCAGCTGCTGCAACTGGCGCGCGTTGGGCAATCCTTCACCTCGGGCAACTACCAGCAGGTGGCGCTGGTGGCCGATGTAGTGCAGCCGATGGAGGATGAGCTACGGATGATGCTGTCGCAGCGCGGCCAGCAGTTGCAGCTGGTGCTGCCCGCCGAGGCGCAGACGCGCGGTGATGCCACGCTGCTCAAGGTGCTGTTGCGCAATCTGGTGGAGAACGCCCACCGCTACAGCCCGGAGGGCACCACCATCACCGTTCGCGTGGAGCGCGCGCCGCAACCGGTGCTGATGGTGGAGGATGAGGGGCCGGGCATCGACGAGGCGAAAAGCGGCGAGTTGAGCAAGGCCTTTGTGCGCATGGATCGCCGCTACGGCGGCATCGGGCTGGGGCTGAGCATCGTCACCCGCATCGTGCAACTGCACCGTGGTCAGTTCTTCCTCGAAAACCGCCAGCCGCAGCCCGGCTGCCGCGCGTGGGTCAAATTCGCGGCGCACCCCTGAGCCGCTCTGCCTTCACTGAATTCCCTTTCTCATCCTTTTGGCCGATGGCCGCCACCCGCCAGCCAGTGTTAGATAGCGATGACCTGCGCGCGCCCCGGCGCGCGCTTTGCTATCACACAATCTGGAGTGCCTATGAGCGATGTGGCGTTACTTCCCCAGGTGACGGCCTTCCTTGGCCGTCGGCAGGGGCACTTTATCTACGGTGAGGCGCAAGAGGGCCAGGGCGCGGCATTCAGCGTGACCAACCCCGCCACCGGCGACACCCTGCTGACCCTGAAGGGCGCGGATGAGGCGCAGGCCCACGCGGCGATGCAGGCGGCACAGGCGGCCTTCGCCCCGTGGCGTGATCTGCCGACCCTGCAACGTGGCGCGCTGCTGCTGAAGCTGGCCGACGCGCTGGCAGAGGAGCGTGAGGCGTTGGCGCAACTGGAGAGCCTCTGCTCCGGCAAGACCATTCAGTTGGCGCGGATGCTGGAGATTGACCAGTCGGTGGCCTTCCTGCGCTACTTCGCCGGCTGGGCGGGCAAGATCAATGGCGAGACGCTGGATGTGTCGCTCCCCTCCTTTACCGGTGAAAAATATACCGCCTTCACCCGCCGCCAGCCGGTAGGCGCGGTGGTGGGCATCGTGCCGTGGAACTTCTCCATCATGATCGCGGTGTGGAAGCTGGCGGCGGCGCTAGTGTGTGGCTGCACGGTGGTGCTCAAGCCAAGCGAGTACACGCCGCTGACCCTGCTGCGGGTCGCGGAGCTGGCAACGGCCTGCGGCTTCCCGCCGGGGGTGATCAACGTGGTCAACGGCAGCGGCGCGCTGCTGGGGCCGCTGCTGATTGGTCACCCGGCCTGTGCCAAGGTCAGCTTCACCGGTTCGGTTGCCACCGGCAACGCCGTCAACCGTCTGGCGACCGAGCAGGGCAAGCGCGTCACCCTCGAATTGGGCGGCAAGAACGCCGCACTGTTCCTCGACGATCTCTCGCCGGAGGAGATGGTCAACGGCATCCTCGAGGCCGGTTACCTCAACCAAGGGCAGATCTGCGCCGCCGCCGAGTGTTTCTGGCTACCGGAGCAGAAGATGGAGGCGGTGCTGGCGCTGCTCAGCGAGCGGCTGGCGGCGATGCCGATCGGCTCACCGCTGGATGAGGCCACAGTGGTGGGGCCGCTGGCGAACCGGGCGCAATTCGACAAGGTGCTGGGCCTGATTGAGCAGGCGCGCGCGGAGGGGGATGAGATTGTCTGCGGCGGTCAAGCGCGGGGCGGCAAGGGCTTCTTCGTCCAGCCCACCGCCATCCGCGTCGCCTCCGTGGACAGCACCCTGATGCGCGAGGAGACCTTCGGCCCGGTGGGCAGCTTCATCGCCTATCAGGACGCCGAGCAGGCGCTGGCGACCATCAACGACTCACCCTACGGGCTGGCGGCCAGCGTCTGGTCACACAACCTCAGCCACGCACTGCGCATCAGCGAACGGCTGGAGGCTGGCATCGTCTGGATCAACATGCACACCTTCCTCGATCCGGCGGTGCCGTTTGGCGGCGTCAAGGGGTCGGGCATTGGCCGGGAGTTTGGCAGCGCCTTTATCGATGACTATACCGAACTGAAATCGGTGATGGTGCGCTATTGAGCGGGGGGCGGGCCGTGCCCGCCCTAGCTGGCTGGCCCGGCGTACCAGCTGGCACCGACGTTGCGCAGCAGCTCGGTGCGGTTGCTCACCTCAGCCTTGGTAAAGATGTTGCGCAGGTGGGTCTTCACGGTGGAGAGCGAAATGTTGAGGTGGTGGGCGATGCGCTTGTTGCAGGCACCCTCGCGGATCAGATCGACAATCACCTGCTCCTTGGGCGTCAGGCGCTGGTCGCCCGGCACTGGCAGCAACTCCTCCGTCGCCAACTCCACCAGCGGCAGCATGGCGCGCAGCCGCATCCGCTCCTGTGGGGTGAAGGGGGTATCGCGCATCAGCGACAGGCCCGCCACGATGTGGCGGTTCTTGCGCACGAAAATTTCTGCCATGTCCGCCATGTTGTTCGGCTGCATGAAGTGGCGGTAGTAGGGGGTGTGGCGCAACTGGGCGTCTGGGAAGGCAAACGACACCGGTAGCGGGTCATAGCGGCGCGGGTGGAACGGGTCTTGCGGGCAGAAGTGCTCCAGATAGGCGCGGTGCGTCTGCGCCGGGATGCCCGCCAGCACATAGTGCTGCGGTACAAGCTGCTCGTCCACCCGGTAGTAGACGCCCAGCGAGCCGGGGATCAGCCGGGTCACATTCTCCAGACAGCTATGGATAAAGGCATCCGCGGGAATCTGTAAGGTTGCCATCACGCACACTCCTCTTGGGTTAACCGTGGCCGGAGCGCCGCCCCTCCGCCTCCACCGTGGCGGGGGCGTCCGGCGCTTGCAGGGTGTTGAACTCCTCCAGCAACAGCTTCAATTGCGCCATCTTCTGCTGGCCAAACTGTTGCTCAATCTGCTGGTAACCGGCGTCCACCTCGTTGCACGCCTGCTGGTAGAGCGCCACGCCCTGCGGCGTCAGCGAGGCGAACAGCTTGCGCTGGTCATTCAGCGGCTTCAGGCGAAACACCAGCCCGTCGCGCTCCAGCCGGGTCAGGATGCCAGTCAGGCTGGGGCGCAGCACGCAGGCTTCACGCGCCAGCGCATGGAAATCGAGCGAGCGGTGCGCCGCCAGGATGCGGATGATGCGCCACTGCTGCTCGGTCAGGTTATGGCGGTTCAGGATGGGACGAAAAAAGCCCATCGCCGTTTCACGCGCCTGTAACAGCGCAATCGTCAGGGATTCATGCATAAGCATTCCAGTGTTGTGGGGTGGTGACTGAGGGTGCATTGCTGATCCCAGTATATTTTCCGCCGTGGACGATGCCTAGTAACAGCAGAATAACAGACCCATTAATTCTGGGAATATTAATAGGTTAATAAAGTGATAAGCTTCACAATTCTGATAACAAATATTTAACCTACTGAAGGGTGAAAATATCAATCTACTGTTTTTAAAGAGAAATGTTGGATGTTTCGCTCTGTTGCCTGCGTCACAATTCAATAACATCCTCTTGATTCGCGGCAATGATCCGATCTAATACTATTTCATTAAGATGTTAATGATTGATGTGCGCGCCACATCCCTAGCGAGGAGAGAGCATGAAAAGGACCGTATTTGCCGTTGCGTTAAACCACCGCGCCCAGACGGCGCACTGGCAGGAGGCCTTCGGGCAGCCGCCCTATCAGGCCGCGCCAAAAACGCCGGTCTGGTTCATCAAGCCACGCAACACCCACCGCCGCGACGGCGATACTATCAGCCTGCCAGCGGAGCAGACCTACAGCGGCGGCACACTGGCGGTGGTGATTGGCCGCACCGCCCGCAAGGTGGCGGCGGCCGAGGCTGGGGAGTACATCGCCGGTTACGCGCTTGCCAACGAATTGAGTCTGGCGGAGGAGAGCTTCTACCGTCCGGCGATCAAGGCCAAATGCCGTGACGGCTTCTGCCCGATGGGCGAGCTGGCTCCGCTGGCCGACGCCAGTGCGCTGGAGATCATCACCGAAGTCAACGGCAAGGAGCGCCAGCGCTGGAGCACGGCGGATCTGCACCGTGACGCGGCGACGCTGATCGCCGCGCTGAGTGATTTCGCCACCCTGCAAGCCGGTGACGTGATTTTGCTCGGTACGCCCCAGCAGCGGGTGCCGCTGTCGCCGGGCGATGAGGTCACGCTGCGCGCCGCCGGTCTGCCGTCGCTGACCAACCGCTTCACCGATCGCCCCGAGGCAGCGCACCCGGCCGAAGAGGGGCACCCGACGCTGTTCGCGCTGGGGCTGAACTACGCCGACCACGCCACTGAGCTGGATTTCAAGGCGCCAGAGGAGCCGCTGGTGTTCATCAAGGCACCCAACACCCTGACCGGCGATCACGCCGTCAGCGTGCGGCCAGACAATTTGGAGTACATGCACTACGAGGCGGAGCTGGTGGTGGTGATTGGCAAGACCGCCCGCAACGTCAGCCGTGAACAGGCGCTGGAGTATGTGCAGGGCTACACGGTGTGCAACGACTACGCGGTGCGCGACTACCTGGAGAACTACTACCGGCCCAACCTGCGGGTAAAGAGCCGCGACACCCTGACGCCGCTGCTGCCGCAGGTAACGCCGCGCGCCTCCATCCCGGACGCCCAGAACCTGCAACTCAAAACCTTTGTCAACGGCGAGCTGCGCCAGTCGGGCAACACCCGCGACATGGTGTTCGACGTGCCGTTTTTGGTCTCGTACCTGAGTGAATTCATGACGCTGCAACCCGGCGACCTGATCGCCACCGGCACGCCAAAGGGGCTGGCGGATGTCCGGCCCGGCGACGAGGTGGTGGTGGAGATCGAGGGGATTGGCCGCCTGACCAACCATATTGTCAGTGAACAACAATTTGAGGAGAGCCTGCATGAGCAAGATTGACCACTGGATCGACGGCAAGCGCGTCGCCAGCGCCGACTACTTTACCACCCACAACCCAGCCACTGGCGAGGTGCTGGCCGAGGTGGCCGCTGGTGGTGAGAAGGAGATTAATCAGGCGGTGGAGGCGGCGAAAAATGCCTTCCCGAAATGGGCTAACACGCCAATGAAGGAGCGTGCGCGCCTGATGCGCCGCCTTGGCGAGCTGATTGACCAGAACGTGCCAGCCATCGCCGAACTGGAGACCGCCGACACCGGGCTGCCGATCCACCAGACCAAAAACGTGCTTATCCCGCGCGCCTCGCACAACTTCAACTTCTTCGCTGAGATCTGCCAGCAGATGAACGGCCGCACCTACCCGGTCGATGACCAGATGCTCAACTACACGCTGTTGCAGCCGGTTGGCGTCTGCGCGCTGGTCTCGCCGTGGAACGTGCCGTTCATGACCGCCACCTGGAAAACCGCGCCCTGCCTGGCGCTGGGCAACACGGCGGTGCTGAAGATGTCCGAGCTGTCGCCACTGAGCGCCGACCGGCTGGGCGAGCTGGCGCTGGAGGCGGGCATTCCGCGCGGCGTGTTGAACGTGGTGCAGGGCTACGGCGCGACGGCGGGCGATGCACTGGTGCGCCACCCGGAGGTGCGCGCCATCTCCTTCACCGGCGGCACCGCCACCGGCCGCAAAATCGTGCAGAACGCCGGGCTGAAGAAGTTCTCGATGGAGCTGGGCGGCAAGTCGCCGGTGCTGATCTTTGAGGACGCAGACATCGATCGCGCCTTGGACGCCGCGCTGTTCACCATCTTCTCCCTCAACGGCGAGCGCTGCACCGCTGGCTCACGCATCTTCATCCAGCAGAGCATCTACCCAGAGTTCGTCAAGCGCTTTGCCGAACGCGCCAACCGCCTGCGGGTGGGCGATCCCACCGATCCCAATACCCAGGTGGGCGCGCTGATCAGCCAGCAGCACTGGGAGAAGGTTTCCGGCTACATCCGGCTGGGGATAGAGGAGGGCGCGAAGGTGCTGGCCGGCGGGCCGGACAAGCCCGAGGGGCTGGGCCACGGCCACTTCCTGCGCCCCACGGTGCTGGCGGATGTCGATAACCGGATGCGCGTCGCTCAGGAGGAGATCTTTGGCCCGGTGGCCTGCCTGCTGCCGTTCAAGGATGAGGCCGAGGGATTGCGGCTGGCGAATGACGTGGAGTATGGCCTCGCCTCCTATCTCTGGACGCAGGATGTCAGCAAGGTGCTGCGCCTGTCGCGCGGCATCGAGGCGGGCATGGTGTTCGTCAACACCCAGAACGTGCGCGACCTGCGCCAGCCGTTCGGCGGCATCAAGGCCTCCGGCACCGGCCGCGAGGGGGGCGAGTACAGCTTTGAAGTGTTTGCCGAAACCAAAAACGTCTGCATCTCCTTTGGCGATCACACCATCCCGAAATGGGGCGTGTAAGGGGCACCTATGGGCAAGTTAGCGTTAGCGGCAAAAATCACCCACGTTCCGTCGATGTACCTGTCGGAACTGCCGGGCAAGCACCACGGCTGCCGTCAGGCGGCCATCGACGGCCACCGCGAGATCAGCCGGCGCTGCCGTGAGCTGGGGGTGGACACGCTGGTGGTGTTCGACACCCACTGGCTGGTCAACAGCGCCTACCACATCAACTGCAACCGCCACTTTGAGGGCATCTACACCAGCCATGAGCTGCCGCACTTTATCCGCGACATGAGCTATGAGTATGACGGCAACCCGGAGCTGGGTTTTCTGATCGCCGAGGAGGCGGTCAGCCAGGGGGTGCGCGCGCGTGGGCACGCCATTGAGAGCCTGAGCCTGGAGTACGGCACGCTGGTGCCGATGCGCTACATGAACAGCGACCGCCACTTCAAGGTGGTCTCGATCTCCGCATTCTGCACGGTGCATGACTTCGCCGACAGCCGGCGGATGGGCGAGGCGGTGCGGCGGGCGGTGGAGAAGTATGACGGCACCGTGGCGGTGCTCGCCAGCGGCTCGCTCTCCCACCGCTTCATTGATGACCAGCGGGCGGAGGAGGGAATGAACGCCTGGACACGCGAGTTTGACGAGCAGATGGACAAGCGCGTGGTGAAGCTATGGCGCGAGGGGATGTTCGCCGAGTTCTGCCGCATGTTGCCGGAGTACGCCGACTACTGCTACGGCGAGGGCAACATGCACGACACGGTGATGCTGATGGGGCTGATGGGCTGGGACACCTACCGCGGCAAGGTGGAGTTTGTCACCGATCTCTTCCCCAGTTCCGGCACCGGGCAGGTCAACGCCATCTTCCCACTGGACGCCTGACAAGGAGGGCGAGATGCCCCATTTCATTGCTGAATGTACCGAGAATATCCGTGAAGAGGCGCGCCTGCCAGCGCTGTTCGCGCAGGTCAACGCGCGACTGGCGGAGAGCGGCCTGTTCCCGCTGGGCGGTATCCGTAGCCGCGCCCACTGGCTGGAGACCTGGCAGATGGCCGACGGCCAGCACGACTATGCCTTCGTGCATATGACGCTGAAGATTGGCCACGGCCGCTCGCAGGAGGAGCTGCAACCGGTGATGGCGGCGCTGTTTGACTGCATCACCGAGCACTTCGCCGGGCTGATGGCGTCGCGCTATCTGGCGCTGTCGCTGGCGGTGGAGGAGCTGCACCCGCTGCTCAACTTCAAACAGAACAACGTGCACGCGCTATTCCGCTGAACGCCATTTCGCTAAAGGAGTAATACCATGCTGGACCCCCAGACCATTGGCCGCCTCGCCCGCGAGCTGCATCAGGCTGAAGAGAGCCGCGAGCAGATCCGCCAGCTGTCGCTGCGCCACCCGGAGATCACGCTGGAGGATGCCTACGCCATCCAGCGGGCGTGGGTGGCGGAGAAGATCGCCGGCGGGCGGGTGCTGAAAGGCCACAAGATTGGCCTCACCTCCAAGGCGATGCAGGCCAGTTCACAAATCAGCGAACCCGACTACGGCGCGCTGCTGGATGACATGTTTTTCGACGACGGCAGCGACATTCCCACTGAGCGCTTCATTGTGCCGCGCGTCGAGGTGGAGCTGGCGTTTGTGCTGGCGAAACCGCTGCGCGGCCCCCACTGCACGCTGTTTGATGTCTACAACGCCACCGACTACGTGATCCCGGCGCTGGAGATCATTGACGCCCGCTGCCACGGCATCGACCCGCAGAGCCAACGGCCACGCAAGGTGTTCGACACCATCTCCGACAACGCCGCCAACGCTGGCGTGGTGCTGGGCGGGCGGCCGATTAAGCCGGATGCCCTCGACCTGCGCTGGATCTCGGCGCTGATGTATCGCAACGGCGTGATTGAGGAGTCGGGCGTGGCGGCGGCGGTGCTGAACCACCCGGCCAACGGTGTTGCCTGGCTGGCGAACAAACTGGCGGCCCACGACGTGCAGCTGGAGGCTGGGCAGGTGATTCTCGGCGGCTCCTTCACCCGCCCGGTGGCGGCGCGTCAGGGCGACACCTTCCACGTTGACTACGGCGCAATGGGCGCCATCAGTTGCCGGTTCATTTAAGGAGACCCTATGTTCATCAACACCTTTAAACAGGCGCTGCAACAGCGGCAGCCGCAGATTGGCCTCTGGCTGGGGCTGGCGAACGGCTACAGCGCCGAACTGCTGGCGGGCGCGGGCTTCCAGTGGCTGCTGATTGATGGCGAGCACGCGCCTAATGATGTGCGCTCGGTGCTCGGCCAGTTGCAGGCAATCGCCCCCTACGCCAGCCACCCGGTGGTACGGCCGCCGTGGAATGATGGCGTGATGATCAAGCAACTGCTGGATGTCGGCGCGCAGACCCTGCTGATCCCAATGGTGCAGACGGCGGAAGAGGCGGAGCGGGCGGTGAAGGCCTGCCGCTACCCGCCAAATGGCACCCGCGGCGTCGGCAGCGCGCTGGCCCGCGCCTCGCGCTGGAACCGGGTGGCCGACTACCTGCTGCGCGCTGATGAGCAGATCTGCGTGCTGGTGCAGATAGAGACCCGGCTGGGCCTCGACAATTTGGACGCGATTCTGGCGGTGGAGGGGGTGGACGGCGTCTTTATCGGCCCGGCTGACCTCAGCGCCGACATGGGCTTCGCGGGCAACCCGACCCACCCCACGGTGCAGGCGGCGATTGAGCACTGCATCAGCCAGATTTTGGCGGCGGGCAAGGCACCCGGCATCCTGATGGCGAATGAAGCGCTGGCGCAGCGCTACCTGGCGTTGGGGGCGCTGTTTGTGGCGGTGGGCGTCGATACCACCCTGCTGGCGCGGGCGGCCGAGGCATTGGCGGCGCGTTTCACCACCCTGCCGACACCTGCCATCCACGCAGACAAATCGGTCTATTAAGATCGGGGGAGAAGACCATGACAGCGGCAACGCCACACCATGAGAACAAGTTGTCCGGAATTGAGCAGCAGGTGATCAAAAAGCTTTTTAGGCGGTTGATCACTTTCCTGTTCGTCCTGTTTGTTTTCTCCTTCCTCGATCGCATCAATATCGGTTTCGCGGGCCTGACAATGGGCAAGGATCTGGGGCTGACCTCTACCATGTTTGGGCTGGCGGCAACGCTGTTCTACGTCACCTATGTGATCTGCGGCATCCCCAGCAACATCATGTTGGGGATTGTTGGCGCGCGGCGCTGGATCGCCAGCATCATGGTGCTGTGGGGCATCGCCTCCACCTGTACCCTGTTCGCCACCAGCCCGCAGACCCTCTATGCGCTGCGGATGCTGGTGGGCATCGCCGAGGCCGGTTTCCTGCCCGGCGTGCTGCTCTACCTCACCTGGTGGTTCCCGGCCCACTACCGCGCCCGCGCCAACGCGCTGTTCATGATCGCCATGCCGGTCACCATGATGGTCGGCTCGCTGCTCTCCGGCTACATTTTGGCGATGGATGGCCTGCTGAACCTGAAGGGGTGGCAGTGGCTGTTCCTGCTGGAGGGGCTGCCCTCGGTGCTCCTCGGCGTAATGACCTGGTTCTTCCTCGATGACAAACCGGCGCAGGCGCGCTGGCTGTCAGCAGAGGAGAAGGGGGCGTTGCAGAGAATGCTTGAGCGCGAGCGCGCCGCCGCGCCGCCAGCGGCCACCACGCGCCCGCTGTGGCGGCAGGTGCTGACGCCGGTGGTGCTGCTCTACACGCTGGCCTACTTCTGCCTGACCAACACCCTGAGCGCCATCAACATCTGGACGCCACAGATCCTCAAAAGCTTCAACGCCGGTAGCAGCGACATCATGATTGGCTTGCTGGCCGCCATCCCGCAGTTCTGCACCATTTTGGCGATGGTGTGGTGGAGCCGCCGCTCTGACCGCTTGCGGGAGCGCAAGCAGCACACGCTGTTGCCCTACCTGTTTGCCGCCGCCGGCTGGCTGCTGGCCTCCGCCACCGCCCACCCGCTGGTGCAACTGCTGGGGATTGTGATGGCTTCCGCCGGGGCGTTCACCGCGATGGCGATCTTTTGGACCACGCCCGATCAGGTGATCAGCTTTACCGCCCGTGCGGTGGCGCTGGCGGTAATCAACGCCATCGGCAACGTCGGTTCGGCGGTCAGCCCGCTGATGATCGGCATCCTGCGCGACGCCACCGGCAGCTTCAACGCGGGGCTGTGGTTTGTCGCGGGGTTGCTGGTACTGGGCGCGCTGGTGCTGACGCGCATCCCGATGGCGGGCGAGGGGCGAACGGCGACGCCAGCCAGCGCCCTCCAGCAGAAAAGCCAGTAGGGGGCGCGCATGGATCAGGCGGCGACCTTCGAGAATATCGACATCAGCAAGGAGTATGACGCGCGTTACGCCAATGACGACGTGCACTATGAGACCTTTGCCCGGCTGGCGGCCTTTTTTGGCCGCGACATGCGCCCACACTGGCATGACCGCTACTTCCAGCTCCACTACCTCGCCACCGGCAAGGTGACACTGCATCTGGATGACCACTACTACTCGGTGCAGGCACCGCTGTTCATCCTGACGCCGCCGTCGGTGCCACACGCCTTCATCACCGGGCCGGAGAGCGACGGCCATGTGCTGACGGTGCGCCAGGAGCTGATCTGGCCGCTGATTGAAAAGCTGTGGCCGGGCAGTGGCGAGGCGGCGACCCTCGCCGGGCTGTGCCTGTCGCTTGAGTCGTCACCGCACACGCTGGCGGCGCTGGAGCACTACTGGCCGCTGGTGGCCGCCGAGTTCAGCCAACCCCATCCGGGGCGGGAGCTGGTGCTGGCGGCGCTGGCACAGGCCATTTTCACCCTGTTGCTGCGCGAGGCACCGCCAGATGACCACTCGGCCTGCGGCGTGCGCGGTGAGATGCGCATCTTCCAGCGCTTCAACCGGCTGGTGGATGAGCAGTTCGCCCAGCACTGGGCAGTGCCGGACTACGCCAACGCGCTCGGCATCAGCGAATCACGGCTGACCGGGCTGTGCCGCCGTTTCGCCAACCAGCCGCCCAAGCGCCTGATCTATGAGCGGCTGCTGCGCGAGGCGAAACGGCTGCTGCGCTACAGCCCGCAGAGCGTCCACCAGATCGCCTACGCGCTAGGCTACAAAGATCCGGCCTACTTCGCACGCTTCTTCCACCGCATGGCAGGCTGCCCGCCGAGCGCCTTCCGCAACCGATAAGTGCTCGCCGGGCGGGATGGGTTCTCCATCCCGCCCTTTTTTTCGGCCTTTGATCGCGATCGCAAATCCCCAAGCTTCCCCTGCGCGCAACGGAAAAGTACCGGCAATCGCCTGAAACGTCTCTTCCGGGGTGGGCCATCCGGCGCTTAAATCAATTAACAGAAAAGAAACACATAAATAACAAACACCCTATTCACCGCTGAAACCCGAGGTCACGCCATGAAACCTGAAGCCCACCGCGCCGCCACCAACCGCCCCTTCACCGGGGATGAGTACCTCAAGAGCCTGCAAGATGGCCGCGAGATCTACATCTATGGCGAGCGGGTCAAGGATGTCACCACCCATCCGGCCTTCCGCAACGCCGCTGGCTCGGTTGCCACCCTGTATGACGCGCTGCACGCGCCCGAGACCCATGACAGCCTCTGCTGGCAGACCGACACCGGCAACGGCGGCTACACCCACCGCACTTTCCGCTTTGCCCGCTCCGCCGAGGAGATCCGCTTGCAGCGCGACGCCATCGCTGACTGGTCACGCCTGACCTACGGCTGGATGGGGCGTACGCCGGACTACAAGGCCGCCTTCGGCTGCTCGCTGGGTGCCAACCCGGAGTTCTACGGCGAATACGCCGACAACGCCCGCCGCTGGTACACCCGCATCCAGGAAGCCGGGTTGTATTTCAACCACGCCATCGTCAACCCACCGATTGACCGCCACAAGCCGGCGGACGAGGTGAAGGATGTCTACATCCAGGTGGAGAAGGAGACGGACGCTGGCATCATTGTCAGCGGCGCGAAAGTGGTGGCGACCAACTCGGCGCTGACCCACTACAACTTCATTGGCTTTGGCTCGGCGCAGGTGATGGGCGACGATCCCAGCTTCGCGGTGATGTTCGTCGCGCCAATGGATGCCGATGGTGTGAAGCTTATCTCACGCGGCTCCTATGAACTGACCGCGGGCGCGACCGGCTCGCCGTTCGACTACCCGCTCTCCAGCCGCTTTGATGAGAACGACGCGATTCTGGTGATGGACAAGGTGCTGATCCCGTGGGAGAACGTGCTGATCTACCGCGACTTCGACCGCTGCCGCCGCTGGAGCGTCGAGGCGGGCTTTGCGCGCCTCTACCCGATGCAGGCCTGCGTGCGGCTGGCGGTGAAGCTCGACTTCATCACCGCGCTGCTGCAAAAGAGCCTCGAGTGCACCGGCGTGATGGAGTTCCGCGGCGTGCAGGCGGCGCTGGGCGAGGTAGTGGCGTGGCGCAACCTCTTCTGGTCGCTGAGTGATGCGATGTGGGCGGAGGCGCAACCGTGGAAAAACGGTGCCTGGCTGCCAGACATGCAGGCGATGCAGACCTACCGCGTGATGGCCCCGATGGCCTACAGCAAGATCAAAAACATCATTGAGAGCAACGTCACCAGCGGCCTGATCTACCTGCCCTCCAGCGTGCGCGATCTCAACAATCCGGAGATTGACCGTTATCTGGCGCAGTATGTGCGCGGCTCCAACGGCATGGGCCACGAGGAGCGCATCAAGATTTTGAAACTGATGTGGGACGCCATCGGCACCGAGTTCGGTGGCCGCCATGAACTGTATGAGATCAACTACGCCGGCAGCCAGGATGAGGTGCGTCTCCAGTGCCTGCGCCACGCCCAAGGCTCCGGCAACATGAAGGGCATGATGGAGATGGTGGAGCGCTGTCTGGCGGACTATGACCGCGACGGCTGGAAAGTGCCGCACCTGCACAATGGCAATGACATCAACCAGCTCGACCGTTTACTGAAATAAGGGGGTTTTATGTCTCTCGACGAACAACAACGCCGTTTCCGTGACGCGATGGCCAGCCTGCCCGCCGCCGTCAACATCGTCACCACCCAAGGCACCGCCGGGCGCTGCGGCATCACCGCCACTGCGGTCTGTTCGGTCACCGACTCGCCGCCCACCGTGCTGATCTGCGTCAACCGCAAGAGCGCCATGAACCCGGTGTTTGAGCAGAATGGCCGGATGTGCATCAACGTGCTCAACCATGAGCAGGAGGAGATGGCGCGCCACTTCGCTGGCATGACCGAACTGCCGATGGAGCAGCGCTTCACGCTGGAGGGGTGGCACGAGGGCGCGACCGGCCAGCCGGTGCTCGACCGCGCGCTGGCCAGCCTCGAGGGTGAGATCCAGCAGATCCAGCTTATCGGCACCCATCAGGTCTACCTGGTGGCGATCCAGCACATCACACTGGCGGAGGAGGGCAATGGGCTGATCTACTTCAAGCGCCGCTTCCACGCCACACCGCACCCGGCGGCGCTGCCCGTCTGACCCTTCACCCTGCGAACAAACCGGCCCCGGCCGGTTTTTTTTGTGCCCGCCGCCTGTGCGTTGCCTCACGCTTCCGTGCCTCCTCCCTCTTATGGACGATACTTCGCGCCCGACGCGCATGGTGTATTGGGCCTTCGACCAGATAAGACAGGGCAACCCATGCATAACCAACTGGATGCGCTGAACTACTACAGCGCCACGAAAAAATACTCGTTGAGCTTCCCCGCGCTGCAACAGGACATTGAGGCGGACGTGGTGATCATTGGCGGCGGCTTCTCCGGCATCAACACCGCGCTGGAGTTGGCGGAGCAGGGCATCACCAACGTGGTGGTGCTGGAGGCGCGCCACCTCGGCTATGGCGGCACCGGCCGCAACGGCGGGCAGGTGATGGCGGGCATCGGCCATGACATCGAGGCGGTGAAAAAGCATGTCGGCCCGGACGGCATGGCCGCGCTGTTCGCCATCGCCAACATGGGCGCGGGCATCATCCGTGACCGCATCCGCAAATACCAGATCGACGCCGATTTCGTGCCCGGTTATGGCTACCTGGCCTACAACGCGCGTCAGGAGCGGACGTTGCGCCAGTGGGAGCGGGAGTTCCGGGCGGCAGACCCGGAGCAGGAGATCGCGCTCTACACCGGGCGCGACGTGCAGCAGGTGGTGGGTTCGACGGTCTACCGCGCCGCGCTGAAACACATGGGCGGCGGCCAGATCCACTCCCTCAACATGCTGCTCGGTTCCGCGAGCGCGGCCGCCTCCCTCGGCGTGCGGATCTTTGAGTCCTCCCCGGCGGTTGAGGTGCAGTACGGCAAGCAGGTGCGGGTGCGCACGGCGACCGGCAGCGTACGCGCCGCAAAGCTGCTGTGGGCCTGCGACAGCTTCCTCAACAAGCTGGAGCCAGAAATTCACGCCAAAACGCTGGTGACCTACTCCTACCAGATCGCCACCGAGCCGCTGCCTGATGCGCTGGTGGAGCGCATCAGCCCGCTGCGGGGGGCGTTCAGCGACATCCGCCCGGTGATCAACTACTACCGCCTGACGCGTGAAAACCGGCTGCTGTTTGGTAGCGCCACGCGCTTTGTCGAGTACACGCCGCGCGACTTTGCCGCCTGGAACCGCACGCTGATGTTGCAGGTCTTCCCCTATCTGCGCGACGTGCGCATTGATTTCGCCTGGGGCGGGCCGATGGCGTGTAGTGCCAACCTCTTCCCGCAGATTGGCACCCTCAAGGCGCACAACAACGTCTTCTATGTGCAGGGCTACTCCGGCTTCGGCGTGACGCCGTCACATATCGTTTGCAAGATTCTGGCGGAGGGGATAAATGGCGGCTCTGACCGTTACCAACTGATGAGCCGCATTCCCCACGCCACCGTCCACGGCCGCGACAGCCTGCGCTTGCTGCTGGTGACCGCCGGCAAATTGATGCACCAAACCAGCGGCTTTTGGAAAGGCCGCAATTAACTGACCGGAGAAGAGCATGACACCGTTGAAACTGAACCAACCGATCCCTGAACTCCAGCCGATTGGCAGCATCCGCCTGTTGGGGGCCACCCCCACCGAGGGCGACCCACAGGCTGCCGGGGCGATGATCTTTGGCGAGCCGGGCGATGACCTGACCTGCGGGCTGTTCTCCGCCACCCGTGGCGGCTTCCGCATGACCTACCCCTTCACCGAGCACGCCACGCTGCTGGAGGGTGAAATCGAACTGACCAACGAGGCGACCGGCGAAACCACCCGCTACCGGTCGGGCGACAGCTGGTTTGTCGAGCAGGGCACCGCCGTGCGCTGGCAGGTGCTGAGCGAGCGCTTTGTAAAACACTATCTGGCGAACGTGACGTTGCGCTAAACCCGGACGGACGGCCCTGCGCCGTCCGTTTTTTTCTGACACCCGGTGGAGGTGGGCATGTATAACCAAAAATTGAGGGCGCACCTGGATCGCGGCGTGATTGGCTTCCCCGGCACTATGGCCAGCTCCGTCGGGATGCTGATGGCCAGCCCGACCCTGCTGACCGCCACCAGCGGCTTTGGCATGGGGGGCGACAGCTTCGCGCTGGCGGTGCTGCTGGCCTTCATCATGATGCAGGCGCAGATCACCACCTTTGCCGAGGCGGCGGCGCTGATCCCCACCACCGGCTCGGTGTATGACTACATCTCCTGTGGGATGGGGCGCTTTTTCGCCATCGTCGGCGCGCTCTGCGCCTATCTGGTGGTGCATATCTATGCGGCGACCGCCGAGACCATTCTGGCTGGCGTGATGGCGCTCGCCAATTTTGAGTCCCTGCTGCCGACGCTGGCGACGCATCAGGACACCTGGCTGTTGGGCGTGGCGATGGTGCTGCTGTTTGCCTGCCTGAACGCGCTGGGCATTGAGGTGTTCAGCAAGGTGGAGGTGGTGCTGACCTTCGGCATGGGCTTTACCCTGCTGGTGTTCGGCATCGGCGGGCTGCTCACTGCCCCGGCGGTCACTCAGCCGGGCTGGTTTGGCGCGGCTCTCAATCTGGGGGATATCGGCGGCTTTGTCAGCTATATCGGCATGGCGATGTTTCTGTTCGTCGGCTGTGAGCTGGTGACGCCGATGGCCCCGGAGATCAAGCGCGCGCACCGCACCCTGCCGCAGGCGATGGGACTGGGGCTGCTCTGCGTCGCTGGCTGCCTGTTTTTGTACGGCGCGGCGATGAGCCGTCAGGTGGATAACGTGCTGGTAGACCCGGCCCACGGCCTGCGCCTGATGGACACGCCGCTGGCGCTGCCCACCTTCGCCTATCAGGTGATGGGCCATGCCGGCCAGTACTGGCTGGGCTTTGGGCTGATTCTGGCGGGGGCCGCCACCATCAATACGCTGATGGCCGCCGTGCCGCGCATTCTCTACAGCATGGCGCTGGATGGCGCGCTGCCGCGTGTGCTCACCTGGCTGCACCCGCGCTTCAAGACGCCGGTGGCGGCCATTGCGCTGGCGGCAGCCATCCCCTGCCTGCACGCGTGGTACTTGCAGGGCAATGTCGATCGCATCGTGCCGCTGATTCTGGCGGCGGTCTGTGCATGGGGCGTGGCCTATCTGCTGGTGACGCTCTCGGTGGTATTGCTGCGCATCAGGCGCCCGGATCTGCCGCGCGCCTACCGCTCGCCACTCTTCCCGCTGCCGCAGGTGATCTCCAGCGTCGGCATCATCATCGCCATCTGGCATATCACCCCGGCGGGCATGGATCGCAGCGCCATTCTGGTGCCCTTTGGTGTGATGCTGGCCATCGCCTCCCTCTACGCGCTGGGCTGGACGCTGCTGGTGCAGCGGGTCAATCCCTTCAAGCCGGTGGCGGTGGAGGAGGTGGTGACGCGGGCGATGGCACGCCACCCGCAGCTTCACGAGGAGGCACCCGATGCGCTCCGCTCGCTGGTCTGAACCGACGCTGCTGCGCGCCGTCAGCGCCGATCTGGCGAACTGGCAGCCGGAGGCGCGACAGGGGCGGCTATATCTGACGCTGGGGCCGGGGGTAGAGGTGCGGGTGGAGGCGCAGCGGCAGCGGCTGTTTATGGCGAACCTCTGGCGCTGCGAGTTCAGTTGCGCCGGGCCGCTGGCCGAACGCGCCGTGGGGCGCGTGCGCGCCCACCAGCCAGGCTGGTGGCGACGCCAGCCGGTGCGCTTTACTGGCCGTGGCGCGATGGCATCGGCGCTGGCCTGCCACCTCAACCACTTCCCCAACTTGCGGCAGACGCTGGCGGAGCTGGACTACCGCCAGTTTGATCTACGGATGGAAGGGGGAGAGTGGCGCTGCGTGATTGAGCCGTGGGCGGCGAGCGAGGTGGCCTGCCGCCTGCCGCCGCTGCGCCGCTACCTGCGCCTGACGCCCCACCAGCGAATGCTGTTGCTAAGCGTGCTGAAGATGGTCGCCGAGGCGATGGCTCGCTTTCAGCGCTAGCCGATGTACTGGCTGAAACGCAGCAGGTAACCATCCGGGTCTTGCACCAGAAACTCACGTTGGCGGGCGCTGTCGCTGCCGGTGGCGTAGTGGTTGTCGGTCAGCGGGCGGTAGAGCGCGATACCGTGCTGCGCCAGCCGCGCCACCAGTGGCATCACATCCTCCACTTCAATCTGGAAATTGACGCCGCGCCCGTAGGGGTGTTCCAACTGGCCGGTACGCCAGCCGGTGTCGTGGGCGGCCTCCAGCATCAATTGCGCCTCCCCGAGGCTGAGGTAGGCGAAATCCGGCGCACTGCGGCGGATCATCACGCTAAAGCCGAGGACATCGACATAGAAGGTGAGCGAGGCGTTGAAGTCCGATACGGTAAGTTCAGGAACCATCCGGTTCCAGTAGAGGTCGTTTCCCTGTGGTATAGTCCATCCTGGTTTGCGTGTTCGCCGCTCTCCGGGGGCGAAAAATGAAATCGTCCCCCTGTTATAGCCTGAACCGGCAAGCGATGTGCGTGAATTATTCTCACGCTAACCAATAGGTTGTCCTGAGGTTTAGGAAGCGAGCTTCATCAGCACCAGCCCGGCGACGATCAGCACCGCCGCGGTGATGCGCATCAGGCTGGCTGGCTCGCCCAGCACCAGCAGGCCGAGCAAAAAGGCACCGACCGCGCCAATGCCGGTCCAGATGGTGTAAGCGGTGCCGAGTGGCAGGGTACGCATTGAGAAAGAGAGCAGGGCGAAGCTGACCACCATCGCAACCAGCGTGATCACGGTCGGCCAGGGTTTGGTGAAGCCCTGCGACAGCTTCATCGCATACGACCACACCACCTCAAACAACCCCGCCACCACCAACAGAATCCAGGCCATGCTGGCTCCTTTACGTTAAGAGCCGGGCCGTCCCGGACGTGAGAAACAGACGCCGGGGTCGTCCCCGGCGCGGAAAGGGCGGCTACGATAGCTGCCCCAAGCAGAGATGTCACGCCGCCAACGCGTTAAGCCAGTGCATAAGAGACGGTCAGCGCGCCCTTTTTCAGCTTCACGGCGGTGATCAGCACGTTGCCCACCTCATCCGTGGCGCGCACATGGGTGCCGCCGCAGGCGTAGGCTGGCAGGTCGCCCCAGGTCACCCAGCGTGACTCGCCCTCAAGATACTGGTTGCGCGCCAGCGCGGCGGTCACCAGCTGATTTACCTGATCGCTCAACAAGGCGGCGGCCGGAGCCTCGTCTGACCCGGCAGCCTCAAACACCACGCGCGCCTCGCCGGGGCGGTGGTTGGCCTTGACCGCGCGCCAACCGAGCCGCTCGCCCACCGTACCAATCAAATGCCCGGCAGAGTGCAGCCGGGTGTTGAGCCGGCGGTTGTCGGCATCCACCTCCAACGGCACCTCTCCCGCCGCCAGCGGGTTGTCGGTCACGTGGATAATGCCGGTCTCATCCTGCATCACCTTCAGCACGCGCGCGCCGCCAAGGCGGCCGATGTCCGAGGGTTGGCCGCCGCCGTGCGGGTGGAACAGCGTCCCCGCCAGCCGTACGTGCCAGGTGCCCTCGTCGCCCGGCTCACAGGCCAGCACTTCGGCGTCCATCGTAAGCTCATCACTGAAGAAGTAGTGTTTGGTGGTCATGGTGTCCCTGCCTTTGTCTGTGGAAAAGCGATCGGTTTTATCAGATTTTTAACATCATGTTGATCATTAGGCCACAACAACGGCTGCCCGTCACTCGCCCAACAGCGGCCAGGTGATGGGGGCGACCTGCTCCAGCGCCGGGCGGGCGAACAGGTAACCCTGAAAGGTGTGGATGCCCGCCGCCGCCAGCCAGCGCCACTCCTCGACCTCCTCCACGCCTTCGGCCACCACCGCAATCTCCAGCGCAGAGCAGCACGCCAGAATGGCGCGCACAATCGCCTGCCGCGCGCCGCTGCGGTGCACGCCGCTGATGATCGCGTGGTCAATCTTGATCTTGTCCGGCTGGAAGCGGGCGAGCAGCGACAGCCCGGCATAGCCCGCGCCAAAATCATCCATCGCCAGACTGAATCCGGCGGCGCGCAGTTGCCGGATAGCGGCCTCGAAGGCGTCAAAGTGGGTGATGAACTCGCTCTCGGTGATCTCGACAATCACCTGGCTCGGCACCAGCCCGCTCTGCGTCACCGCGCGCACCAGTGCTGGCACCGCGTCGGGCACCTTTACCAGCGACATTGGTTGCAGGTTGACGGAGATCATGCTGTCGCCAATGCCAATCTGCTGCGCCAGCTGAAAGGCGTAGACCTTGGCCTCCAGATCCGCGGCATACTGCGCCTCGTCTGAGAGGGAGGCGAAGTATGCCGCGGGCGAGCCGCCGTCCGGCGCGCGGATCAGTGCTTCCAGCGCGCTGACGTGCTGGTTAGTGGTGTCCACGATCGGTTGCAGGGCGAAGCGGCAGGGCTGGCCCGGTGCGGCCGCGCCGGGCTGGAAGGGCGCGGGCTGCGTCACCAGCCGCAGCGCCTCCCCCGCGTCATGGCCGGGAAGTGTCTGTTGCCAGCGGCCACTGGCAAAGGCGCGGATAAAGCGCACCACCCGATCCTCATCGCCAGCGCGCGGCTGGAGGGTACTGCGCGCCAGAATTTGCGGCAGCACCTCCTCTGGCGGGCAGCCGCGCATGTCAAACATCTCCATGCCCAGCTTGCCAAAGCGCCGCGCCGGGGCGTAGTCGCGCATCAGCTCAACAAGCTGCTGGTGCCGCTTATCGTCGCAAATCCGGGCATAGACGGCATTGACTGCGGCGTACGGCCCCTCAAGGATCTGGAAAAAGTGGTTGCCATCAAACAGCAGGATGCCAGTGACCTGCACCGGCTCATTGCGTTGCCGGGCGTGGTCGGCCAGCGCGGCCAGAAAGGGGGCGTCCGCCAATTGGCTGGGGCGGCTGCGGTAGATCAGCGTCGAAAGCATGAACGTATCCTGGGAAAAATCACCAAAAGGGCCATCACATGCAGGCTATCGCCATTCTTGTTAAGGAGGAGCGCATGTATCAGAGTGGATCGCTATTGTGGCGCAATTTGCCGCCTTCTGCACCCATCCTACGCGATTGGCGGTGAATCAGGGCCGCCATTGCCCTGATTCAGCCGCTTTGCTGCCCCTATTGGCAATTTTCGAACAAAAATAGGGCGTTACGGGCGCACCGGCAGCAAATATCGGTAGATGTAATAGGGCGCGCGTGTCTGGTCGCCACGGCCACCGGAGTGGGCGGCGAGGTACTCGAGCTGCGGCGCGGGGATGTAGAGGAAACCGTCATTGGCGATATAGAGCGCATCCGGTGAAATAAGCCGGTTATCCTGCAACAGGATCTCGCGGCGGCCATTGGGGTGCAGCACCTCAATGGCGCGCTCCTCGACGTTCGACAGGTAGATCCGGCCCTTCCGGTCCATTGCCGTGCCGCCGATGGAAGGGATATCCGCCACCTTCTCCATCCGCTGCTCCAGCGCGCGGCCATCCAGCACCTCATCCAGCAGCAGCGCCAGCGGCACGCGGTAGAGTGGCCCGGTCGGCGTCGCCACATAGAGCCACTGCCCATTGGGGCTGATCTCCAGCATGTCGCTCTGCACTGCGGGGAGTGTGCCTTTGCCATCACTCAGCACCCGGCCACCGAACCCTTTTTGCTGCGCCTGAGACGGCTTTTTCAACAGCGGCGAGCCGGAGAGCTTGCGCTTATATTTTCCGGTGTTGAGATCGTAAATAATAATCCCGCCGAGGCCGGAGTCCGTAATAAACACATAATTGCCGAAGAGGCGCAGATCATTCAACATGCCCCCCTCTGGCAATATGGACGCATCAAAACGAATAATCTTTTCTGGCTCGCCACTCTCCAGGTTAAAGGCAATCACTTTCGCCGCCCCTGGCCCCGGTTTGCCGCCCTCTGGCGCGCCCTGGTCAACCACCCACAGCCAGGGCTGGGAGAAGATATGCACCGCATTGACGTTGACCAGCGTATCAGTGCCGCTGTCACCAGGCCGCCACTGGTTCCAGTGGTTGCCGGGGAAGGGCACCAGCCCGGCCGCTGTCTGGCGCGCCACCGCCGGCGAGGTGTTGTGCTCTTTAAAGCGCGGAAAATTCAGGAAGATCTCCCCTTTTGGTGACACCGTCACGCCATTGGCCAGCCACGGCGAGGCCACCACCGCTTCCAGCGCGGGCGAGCGGGTCGGCTCCGCCAGACTGAAGGGTGCGCGCGCCAGACAGTAGGCCGCGAGGCTGCCGGTAATAAAATCTCGTCTTCTCATCTTTTTTTCCCTCTGAATTGGCGTGGCAATAACACCGCTATTTCCCGCGCTTGATTTAATTCCATCAAATAGTGGCCTTGTCTTTTCCGATAACCTGGCCAACGCTTTATCTTCATGTTTAGTTGAGTTTTTTGAAATAGACAAACAGGGAGGAGAGAATGGAAGGTAACGGGCTGCAATTAATTAAAAATTTTAGCATCAGTGATAATCTGGCCCAGCTTATTATCCAAACCGTGGTGGCGGAGGCGGCAGAGCGCAATACACCGGTTTCAGTGGCGGTAATGGATTTTGGCGGCCACTTGGTGGGCTTCCGCCGGATGGACAATGCCTATTTCGCCAGCGCCGAGGCGGCGGTGGGCAAGGGGCGCTCCTGCGCCGGTTTCCAACAATCCACCGGCACCTTCAGCGAGATGGCGAAAACTGAGTCCTGGGTCGGCAACCTGCCGGGGCTGATCCCGTTGGGCGGCACCTGCCCGCTGACGGTTAACGGGCAGTTCGTTGGCGCGGTGTCGGTCAGCGGTGATACTGAGGAGAGTGAGCAATATCTGGCGGAGAAGGCTGGCGAGCGCTTCCCGTTCCTGCTGGAGCACTTCCTGCGTGATGACGCGCCCATCGGGATTGAGCACGTCGGCATCACTGTGCCGGACATGGACGCCGCCGAGCGCTTTTTCCAGCAGGCGTTCCACGCCGTCACCCTCTATGCGCTGATTGACAAGGAGCAAGCGCCTTCCGGTGGCGAGGAGATCACGGCGATGAACGGCCTGCGGCCCGACACGGCGATGAAAGAGGTGCGGATGCTGCGGCTGGGCAATGGCGCGAACGTCGAACTGTTCAGCCTGACCGGCTACCAGCGCGAGCGCGCCGCCGGGATCAATGACGTGGGCCTGACGCACCTGGGCGTCTACTGTGCCGACATCGAGGCGGCCACCCGGCAGTTTGTCGCCGCCGGTGGCGAGTTGCTGGCGGGGCCTAACCCGCTCTCCGGCTGCGAGGGCGGCGAGGGCAACCGCTTCCACTTTGGTAAAACCCCGTGGGGAATGCTGGTGGAGTTTATCCGCTTCCCGTCACCGCTCACTTATAACAAAAACGGCACCGTCGCGCGCTGGCAACCCCGCGCCTGATGCCACCGACCCGCCGCGCGCTGGCCGGTCTATCAATCGATATTCTCCGCCGTAATCACCTTCAGCTCCACCTTCCCGGCCCGGTAGAGATCTGGCTGCTCGCCCGTATCAAGATGGCGCAGCAGGATATCCATCGCCAGCCGGGCGTGCTGTGCGGCGTTCTGGTCGAGGGTGAAGGAGGCGAGGTCGTGTTGCAGTAGCGCACGCGTCACGGAGTACAGCTCATGGGTGATGTAGACGCAGTCGCCCAGCAGCTGGTGCTGTTGCAGGGTGGTGCGGATTTCCGTGTTGCCGACGCCGGTGTTGTAGATGCCCACCAGCTGCGGCGAGTGCAGCAGGGCGTCATGGAGCAGCGAGCGGATCATGTCGCGCTGATCCTGCCCACAGAGTAACTCCCGCAACCGCAGATGCGGCGCGCGCTGGGCAATCGCCTCGCGAAAGCCAGCTATGCGCTGCTGGTGGGCGCGGTAGTCGACCCGCCCACTGACCATAATCACATCGCCCGGCTGGCGGGCAGTCTTGCTCATCAGCAGCCCGGCGGTGCGCCCCGCCTGCTGCTGGTTAATGCCGACATGGCACAGGCGCGCCGCCCCCGGCAGGTCAGTGACTATGGTCACCACCGGCACCCCACGCGCCCGGCAGTGCGCCAGCGCCTCATGGATGATCGGGTAGTCATGGCCGAACACAATCAGGCCATCGCGCTTCTCACTGCTCTGCATGATGTAGTGCGCCAGCTTCTCCGGCTGTGACTCCGGGATGAAGGTGCGGTGCAGCGTAATACGCCGGTAGCCCAGCCCACCGGCAATGTCAGCGAAATCCTGTGCCAGTTGCTTAAAAAAATGGGAAGGATTGGCGCTAAGGAACACCTCCACCTGCCAGGGGTGCTGGTACGCCTCGGGCAGCGGGCGTTTTATATCCATCGCCCGCGCCGCATTCAACACCTTCCGCGTGGTCTCCGGCGAAACGCCGCCACGTTCATTGAGCACCCTGTCAACCGTTGCCACACCGACGCCAGCCATCTTCGCCAGCATCTCCAGGGTAAACTTTTTCATTACTGCTCCAAAAATAACAAGATAACGCCAGCCCAATGGGCTGGCGGAAAGGGGGGTAAACAGCCAACGTGGCCATGCCCGGCAGCCAGCCGGGCCTATTATCGAATTGCCCGCCCGGCAGGCAAGGCATCAATTGTTGCCAAACACATCACGCGTGATTATCACGCTCCTCATTGAAGACAATGCCGAGCTGGCGGCGCGCCTCATCCATCACCCCCAGCGTGGTCAGGGTGGTGGCGAGGGGTCGGATCGGCGACTCTAGCCGTCCCTGACCGATGCACCATGCGGCGTGTTCCATCTCATGACAGAGCTGGGCGTAGTGGTTGCCAGCATCCTGCCAGCGCAGCGAGTGGTTGCCCTGGCTGGCGGTGAGCACAAAGTCGCCCGGCGCGTAGAAGTGCCCATCCAGCACCAGCGTGGCGTCACGCCCGGCGATCACCGCGCCGCTCGGCGTGCGGCTGAACAGCGTGGTGTTGAGCACGGCGTGCATCCCGCCAGCATATGTCAGCAGCATGGAGGCTTGCCCGTTCACCCCACCCGGCACCGACTGGCCGGTCACCACCAGCTGCTCTGGCGCGCCACCGGCCACCTTGACGCTCAGGGCAACCAGGTAACTCCCCAGATCGAGCATCGGCCCGCCCGCCAGATCGGCATTGAAAATGCGGTGATCGGCGGTGAAAAATTCCCCATGATCCGCCAACAGGGTGTGCAACTCGCCCAGATCGCCGTTCGCCAGCAGTTGTGTCAACACGTCATATTTTGGCGTGAAGTCACACCACATCCCCTCCAGACAGAAGCGCTGTTGCGCCTGCGCCTCCCGTTGCAGCTGTGCCGCCTCCTGCGCGTTGAGGGCCAGCGGTTTCTCCACCAGCAGGTGCTTGCCGGCGCGCAATACCTTCAGCCCATCCGGCAGGTGGTGGTTGTGTGGCGTCGCCACGTAGATGATGTCGAGATCCGAGCGCGCCAGCATCTGGTCGGTATCGGTGTAGGCGTGCGGGATCGCCCACTGCTCCGCGAAGCGTTGGGTCTTCTCCGCGTTGCGGCCAGCCACCGCCACCAATTGCTGGTCGGTGTGGTGGCGCAGCGCCTGCGCGAAGTGGTTGGCAATCCAGCCGGGGCCAATGATCCCCCAACGCAGGGAGGGAATGTCACGGCGCTGGGGCAAACGGGGTTGGGGCAGGACAGATGGAAACATAGGGACTCCGATTATGTTCTATTCATGAAACAGCCGACCTTGGCTGTTATAAGGGTGAGGCAAATTCATCATAGAAATGTTAATGCGGAGTGGAAACGGGCTGCGTTGATGGAATTCCATCAAGGCAATTCTTCCCAACGGAATAAGAAAAAATTATGCTTAATCTGTGTTAAATTTTTATTAATTATTTAATTTAAAAATGTGAATACCCCACCTCTGGTCAAGCTAAATCGCACTCTGCTGCGTCGTTAAACCGATACTCCCCATTGCGAAAACATCGCCCTGTTCTGATTAACCGATCAGGCATGTGCTCGCCTGCGGAAAAAAATCGCCCCGCCATTGCGCGGAGGAAATAACGGCCAGTTGGGCAATGTCTATCTATTTTGCAGGGAAAACATGAAACGCAGAGAGTTTCTTACCTCATTCGCCGCACTGGGTGTGGCCACCTCCTTGCCGATCGCCCGGGCGGAGGTCGTCACCGGCGGCCAGCCTTGGGAGAGCGGCACGGCCAGCACACCGCCCGCCCCACCACGTCAGGGCGGCTTGCAGTACCTGACCCAGCATGAATTCGACACCGTGGGCGCCATCGCCGAGCGCTTCATCCCGGCCGACGAGCTGAGCATCAGCGGCAAGGAGGCGGGATGCGCCACCTTCATTGACCGCCAGCTGGCCGGCGACTACGGCAACGCCGCCGCGCTCTACCGTCTGGGCAAATTCGTCAAGGGCACGCCGGAGCAGGGGCCGCAATCCCCGCTCACCCCGGCCCAACGATACCGCCAGGGGCTGGCGGCGCTGGATGCCTACACCCAGCGCCAGAGCGGTAAGCCTTTTGTCGCGCTCTCCGGCGCGGAGCAGGATCGTCTGCTGCACGCCATGGAGGCCGATGCCCTCGATCTGGGGCCTGAGGTGGAGACTAAGGTGCTGTTTGAACTGCTGCTGCAAAACGTCCGCGAGGGCTTCCTCTCCGATCCGATCTACGGCGGCAACAAGGAAATGGCCAGCTGGAAAATGATTGGCTTCCCCGGCGCACGCTATGACTTCCGCGACCTGCTCAGCAAAAAAGGGCAGAAGCTGAACATCATCCCCACCAGCCTGATTGACAACACGCTCTAAGCGCGTGGCAAACCATTAAGACGAGTTTTAATTATGAATACTATCCGTCCAAAAGCTGACGTGGTGATTGTTGGTCTGGGTTGGTGCGGCTCCCTGATTGCGGAAGAGCTGACCCGCGCTGGCCTGAATGTCGTGGCGATTGAGCGTGGCCCGTGGTTTGAGACCGCCACCGACTTCCCGCCCTCCGTGGATACCGATGAACTGCGCTGGGATACCCGCCGCAGCATGTTGCTCCCCCCTGCGGTGGAGACCACCACTTTCCGCAACAACCGTACCCAGCAGGCGCTACCGACCCGTGACTGGAACCTGAACGAGCTGGGCTACAACGTCGGCGGCTCCGGCACCCACTGGGCCGGCATGGCGTGGCGTTTCCTGCCGTTTGACTTCCAGCCCTACAGCCAGACCGTGGCGCGCTACGGCAAGCAGAAGATTGCCGAGGGCCTGATCCTCCAGGATTGGGGCGTCACCTATGACGAGCTAGAGCCGTTCTACGATCGCTTCGAGAAGATCGCTGGCGTCTCCGGCAAGGCCGGTAAGCTGAAGGGCGAGACTATCCCAGAGGGGAACCCGTTTGAGGGCGACCGCAGCAGCGACTATCCGCTGCCGCCGCTGGAAGGGATGCGCCTGACCGACATCTTCCGCGACGCCACCAAAGGCATGGGCCTGAATCCCTTCATGGTGCCCGCTGGGCAAGCCTCCCGCGCCTACGTCAACCCGCTGGGCGTGCGCATGGGGCCATGCACTTACTGCGGCTACTGCCTCTACTACGGGTGCGGCAACTTCTCCAAATCCAGCCCCAACGCCTGCGTGATCCCGGCGCTGATGCAGCGTGAGAACTTCACGGTGTTGACCGACTCTGCGGTGGTGCGCGTCAACAAGGCGGCGGACGGCAAAACCGTGACCGGCGTGACCTACGTCGACAAGAACAAAAAAGAGTGGGAGCAACCGGCGGGGATCGTGGTGCTGTCGGCATTCCAGATGCAGAACGTGCGCCTGCTGCTGCTCTCGAAGATTGGCAAGCCCTACGATCCGGTCAGCAAAACCGGCGTGGTGGGCCGCGCCTACAGCTTCCAGACCGTCTCCGGCGCGAGCCTGTTCTTTGAGGATGAGAACCTTAACCAGTACATCGGCGCGGGCGCGCTGTCACAGCAGGTGGATGACTACAACGGCGACAACTTCGACCATAGCGACATGGACTTCATTGGTGGCGCGGGCATTTTGGTGGTGGCACGCGGCGCGCGGCCAATCGGCAATGCCGATGCCCTGCCGCCTGGCACTCCGCGCTGGGGCAAGGCGTGGAAACAGGCCTATACCCACGCTTTTCAGAACGCCACCTTTATCTTCGGGCAGGGCACCAGCTTCTCCCATGAGGATTACTACCTCGATCTCGACCCGGAGTACGTGGATGACAACGGCAACCCGCTGCTGCGCGTGACCTTCGACTACAACGACAATGACCGCCGCTCGGCCGCCTTCATCATGGAAAAGAGCGTGGAGATTGGCAAAGCGATGGGCGCGAAGACGGTGATCGGCACCAACTCGGCTTCCGGCCACTACTCGCCCTACAACTTCGCCAGTGACCATACCATCGGCGGCGCGGTGATGGGCACTGACCCGAAAACCAGCGTGCTCAACCGCTACCAACAGAGCTGGGATGCGCACAACCTGTTCGTGCTCGGTGCCTCCTCCTTCCCCAACAATGCGGGCTACAACCCGACCGGCACCATCGGCGCGCTGAGCCTGTGGACGGCGAAGGCGATCATCGAACAATACCTGAAAAACCCTGGCCCGCTGGTAAAGGTGTGACATGAAAAAAACAACCATCATTGGGGGCGTGGCCCTGATTGCCGCCGCGGTGGCGGCGGGCTTGCTCTGGCAGAACGCGGATGCCAGCACAGACGACGTGGCGGACAACCAGACGCTGACCAGCCAACCGCCGGCGGATGCCGACGCCGAGGCGGTGGCGCGCGGCCGTTATGTCGCCATCGCCGGTGACTGTGTGGCCTGCCACACCGCGCCGGGCAGCAAAACGCCGTTCTCCGGCGGCTACTCCATCAGTACGCCGTTTGGCGGCATCTTCGCCAGCAACATCACGCCGGACGCCGAAACCGGTATCGGCAACTGGACGGAGCGCGACTTCTTCCGCGCGGTGCGGCATGGCCGTGGCAAGGAGGGCGAGAACCTCTACCCGGCGATGCCCTACAACGCCTATGTGAATGTCAGTAATGAGGATATGCACGATCTCTGGCTTTACATGCGCTCAGTTAAACCGGTTCACAATGCGGTGCCGGAGACCAACCTTGGCTTCCCGTATAACATCCGGCTAGCGATGATGGGCTGGAACCTGCTGTTCTTCGCCAACCACGGCTTTGCCGCCGACGCCAGCAAAAGCGCCGAGTGGAACCGTGGTGCTTATCTGGTGCAGGGGCTGGAGCACTGCGCCAGCTGTCATACCGCCAAGAACCTGCTGGGCGGCGACAAGAACGCCTACCTGCAGGGCAGCAACATGGCGGAGTGGCATGCGCCGGACATTACGCCGAATGGCTATACCGGCATCGGCAGTTGGAGCGAGGATCAGATCGCGCAGTACCTGAAACTCGGCAGCAACCATGTCGCCGTGGCCTCCGGCCCGATGGCCGAGGCGGTCAGCAACTCGACCCAGTACCTGACGGATGCCGATCTACATGCCATTGCGGTCTACCTAAAATCGGTGCCGGACTCCGGTGCCAAGCGCCCGCAGCCCCTGCCGGCGGACAACCCGCTGATGCAGACCGGCGAGCACGTCTACTCCGCTAACTGCGCGGCCTGCCACAACAGCGACGGCAAGGGCATTCCGAACCTGGCGGCCAGTCTGGCGGGCAACCCCGGCCTGATGGCGAAAGACGCCTCCTCGCTGATCACCACGGTATTGCAGGGCGGGCGCGGGGCCGTGACCCAAGGCAACCCGACCAGCGGGGCGATGCCCAGCTTTGCGTGGAAGCTTTCGGATGATCAGGTGGCGGCCGTTGCCACCTACGTGCGTAACAGCTGGGGCAATGCCGCACCGGCGGTGCCGGTGAAGGATGTGACGGATGAGCGTGAGCTATTGAAATTGCCACCACAGATGGCGGCGCACTAAAATACGTGGGCGCAAGGACGCGCCGAACCGCTTACAGAATGTTCTGTTTTACGATTTGTTAACATTTTAGCGGAAGTGTAAACCGGTTACAGTTGTTATCCTTATTAAGCCGGACGAAGGCGGTGGCGGCCAGCCAACACCAGGGGCGAATTTCGCCACCGCTCTCGTGCCGGCACCTTTCAAACCGCAGGCGGCTGTTGGCCATGCGCCTTTTTGCCCCTACGATGGCTATCCCAACGCCGGAGAATGGTGCGGGTGGTGAAAAATGCGCTTAGCAAGCTCACCGGCAATGTCGTCCAAAAGATGATGGCGGCAAAAAACGTTGTCACATCCTCATCACCATAAATATCGAAAAAGTGTGCCAAATCATATAGCTGATAGGTGAGGGTAAAATAGATCACCCTTGCCAACAAAATGCACAGCGCAGCAGTAGCAACCGCCATTAAAATAAATAGAACAACGTAAGAAACACTCTTAAGATTTTCAATGTGCTTGCACCCCCTTTTCTCAATAGCTGACATCACAGAAATAATGGCTTTCAATTCCAAGCATAAAAAAGGCGCCCGCGGGCGCCAAGGGGAATGGGGCTTATTACTCTTGCAGGGCACGGGCGCGCTGAATACGTTGCTCCTCGTGCGTCTGAGTTGCTGGCGTCAGGGTGAAATCAAATTCAATTTCAGTGTGCGGGTGGGGCAGGTCGCGTTTCGCGCTAATGGTGGGGTCGGTGATCTCCACCGGCTCGGCAATCAGTTCGTCGCGGGTGGCGAAGGCGAAATCATCCCACAAGTAGCGGTCGCCATTTAAATTGATCTGGGTGGTCAAGTGGCGATGACCGGGCGCGGAGACGAAGAAGTGGATATGCGCCGGGCGGTTACCGTGGCGGCCAAGGCGATCGAGCAGCGCCTGCGTCGGGCCATCGGGCGGGCAGCCGTAACCGGAAGGCACGATGCTGCGTACGGCGTAGCGCCCCTCGGCATCGGTACGGACGCGGCGGCGCAAATTGTACTCGCCCTGCGATTTATCGAAGAAGGAGTAGTTGCCCAGCGTATTGGCGTGCCAGATGTCCACCACCGCGCCCACCAGCGGCTGACCGTCAGTGTCCTTGACCTGGCCGTGCAGCCACATCACCCGGCCATCATCCTTGCCGTCATCCATGCGCGCATAACCGTCGCTCAACGGCGCATTGGCGACATAGAGCGGCCCCTCAATGGTGCGCGGAGTACCGCCGCCAAAACCGGCCTCGGCCTCGCGCGCATCCTCGCGCATATCCAGATAGTGCTCCAGCCCCAGCCCGGCGGCCAGCAGCGCCGCCTCCTGCCGTCCGCCAAGGGTGTGCAGGTAGTTGGCCGCCTGCCAAAACTCCTCTGGCGTGACGTCGAACTCATCTATCAGGTGGCACAGGTCGCTCACCAGCCGGTGCATAATTTGCTTGAAGCGGGCGTCGCCCCCCTCGCTGTGCAGGCCACAGCTGATCTCCAGTAATTTTTTGACATCGTCATGCTGGCTGTAATTGGTTTTCATATTATTGCCCTCATTGCAGTGTAGGGTGAATCGGGTGAGGCAGAGGGGCCGGCGCGATGCCGGCCAGTCATGGCATTAGCGATCGTCTGGATGGATGCTGGAGGGGTGGCGGCAGAGCGGCGTCACCGTCACCTCCATGTAGGGGTAGAGCGGCAGTTGGGTAAGCAGGTTATGCAGCGCCTCATTGCTCTCCACATCGAAAATACTGACGTTGGCGTACTGACCAGCGACGCGCCAGAGATGGCGCCAGACACCCTGCTCCTGCAACCGCTGGGCGTACTGCTTCTCCTCCCGCTTGATCTGCTCGGCGGTGTCGGCGGGCATCTCCGGTGGGATGCGTACCACCATCTCAACTTTGAATAACATCGGTAGCTCTCCTTATTTACGCTGATAGTGGCGGAATTTGTCATCGTCCAGGGTGATGCCGAGGCCCGGCCCCTGGGGGATCGTCACGCCGCCCTCGCGGAACACCAGCGGGTTGGCAACGATGTCATCTTTCAGCAGCAGCGGGCCGAACATCTCGGTGCCCCAGCTGAGCGGCAGGGTAGACCATGCATGGAGCGAGGCGAGGGTGCCGATGGTGCCCTCCAGCATGGTGCCGCCGTAGAGCGCGACGCCCGCCGCCTGCGCCACATGCGCCAGTTTTAGCGCCTGCGCTGGCCCGCCGGCCTTGGCGATCTTCAGGGCGTAGGCCCCGGTAAAGCCGGCGGCGGCCAGCGCATAGCCGTCATGGGCATCGGCCACCGCCTCATCTGCCAGCACCGGCAGCGTAAAGCGTTGGCTAAGCTGCACCAGCGTGGCGCGATCCCACAGCGCCACCGGCTGCTCCACCAGATCGATGCCAATCTCCTGCAACGCCGCCATGCCGCGCACCGCCGTCACTGCGTCCCACGCCTGATTGACATCCACCCGGATGCTGACGCCTTCGCCCAGCCCCTCGCGGATGGCGCGGGTGTGGCGCAGATCCTCCGCCAGACTCTTCGCGCCAATCTTCAGCTTGAAGGCACTGTGCCGCCCTTCGGCAAGCAGGCGCTTGCCCTCCTCAATGTCACGCTGGGTGTCGCCGCTCGCCAGCGTCCACAGCACTGGCAGGGTCGGGCTGCGTGCGCCGCCCAGCAGGGTGCTGACCGGCACGCCAAGGCGCTTGCCCTGTAGGTCGAGGAAGGCGGTCTCCAGCGCCGATTTGGCAAAGGTGTTGCCCTTGACCGGCAGGTTCATCGCCGCCGCCAGCGCCGCCGGGCCATCAAAGGCGCGGCCGCACACCGCCGGGGCGAGGTAGGTGTCAATCGCCGATTTCATTCCCTCCGGGCTTTCCGGGCCATAGCTCAGGCCGCCGATGGTGGTGCCCTCGCCCCAGCCTTCGGCCCCGTCGCGGTCGGTCATTTTGACCAGCATCAGGGTCTGGCAGCCCATGGTGGTCATCGACAGCTTGTGCGGGCGGATGGTCGGGATATCCACCAGCCAGCTCTCGATGCGTTCTATCTGGATGCTCATTCACGGTTCCTTCGGTTATGCCGCACGGCGGAAAAAGTGCAAAACAGCGGCGCTGAATGCGTCTGGCGTCTCAACGTTGCTCAGGTGCGAGGCGGGCAGCAGGTGCAGCTCGGCGTTTGGCGCGGCGCGCACGATCTCGCTGGCATCAGCGACGGTGGTGACCGGATCATGCTGGCCGCCAATCACCAGCATCGGCCGCGACAGGTGGTGCAGATCCTCGCGCAGGTCAGCCATGGCCAGCGCCTCGCAGCAGGCGGCGTAGCCTGCCGCGTTGCCTGCCGCCAGCGCGCGGATCAGCGCCGCCACCTGCTCTGGGTGCCGCTGGCGGAAGGTCGGGGTGAACCAGCGCTCCGCCGAGCCAACGGCCACCGGCGTCAATCCCTGCTCCCGCACCAGCCGGGCGCGATCCTGCCACCCTTCACGGGTGCCGATGCGCGCGGCGGTGTTGGCGACCGCCAGCGCATGGAAGCGCTCCGGATGGTGGCGGTTGAGCCACAGCCCGGTCTGGCCGCCCATCGAAATGCCGCAGAACCCTGCGCGCTCCACCCCCAGGTGGTCGAGCAGGGTGATGACATCACTGCCCAGTTGCGCCAGCGTCAGCGGCCCGGCTGGCAACGGGGTGGCACCGTGGCCGCGCGCGTTGAAACGCAGCACCCGGTGGCGGGCGGTCATGGCCTCAAGCTGCGGCTGCCACATCTCATAGGTGGTGCCGAGCGAGTTGGCGAGCACCAGCAGCGGCGCGCCCTCCGGCCCATCAAGGCGATACTCAATCTCCATGCGGCCCCCTATACCCGTTCAATGATCAGCGCGATGCCCTGACCGACGCCAATGCACATGGTGCAGAGGCCATAGCGGCTGCCGGTGCGTTGCAGCTCATAGGCCGCGGCCATCACCAGCCGGCCGCCGGAGGCACCGAGCGGGTGGCCGAGGGCAATCGCGCCGCCATTCGGGTTGACGTGCGCGGCGTCATCGGGCAACCCCAACTCGCGCGTCACTGCCAGCGACTGGGCGGCGAAGGCTTCGTTCAGCTCAATCACATCCATCTGCCCGAGCGACAGCCCGGCGCGCGCTAACACCTTGCGCACCGCCGACACCGGCCCAACGCCCATGATCGATGGCTCCAGCCCGGTCACCGCGCTGGCGACAATGCGCGCCATCGGGGTCAGGCCGTGGCGGCCAATCCCCGCCTCGCTGGCGAGCAACAGGGCGCAGGCGCCGTCATTCAGCCCGGAGGCGTTGCCCGCCGTCACGCTGCCCTGTGGCGTGACCACCGGCCTGAGCCGGGCCAGCGCCTCCAGCGTGGTGGCGCGTGGGTGCTCATCCGCTGTCACCTCAAGCGGCTCGCCGCGCTTCTGCGGCACGCTGACGCCAATCAGTTGCGGCGCGAAACGCCCCTCTTGTTGGGCGGCGGCGGTGCGTTGCTGGCTGCGCAGCGCGAAGGCATCCTGATCCTCACGCGAGACGCCAAAGCGCGCCGCCACTTTCTCGGCGGTCTGCGGCATGGTGTCAGTGCCGTAGAGCGCCTGCATTTTCGGGTTGATGAAGCGCCAGCCCATGGTGGTGTCTTCCAGCTGCATGGTGCGGCTGAAGGCGCTCTCCGCCTTGCCCATCACAAAGGGGGCGCGTGACATGCTCTCCACGCCGCCCGCCAGCAGCAGGTCAGCCTCGCCGGTTTTGATCGCCCGCGCCGCCATCGCCACCGCGTCAAGGCTCGAGCCGCACAGGCGGTTGACGGTGCAGCCCGGCACGGAGACCGGCAGCCCCGCCAGCAGCAGCGCCATGCGCGCCACGTTGCGGTTGTCCTCACCGGCCTGATTGGCGCAGCCAAACAGCACGTCGTCCAGCTGCTCCCACGCCACTTGCGGGTGGCGCGCCATCAGCGCCTGAATCGGCAGCGCCGCCAGATCATCGGCGCGCAGCGCGGCCAGCCCGCCATTCAGGCGGCCAAAGGGGGTACGTACCCCGTCACACAGATAGGCGGTTTGCATCAGCGTCCTCGCGTTGGTTGAGGTGGAAGGTGAGGGGCACCGGGGTAAGCGCTTGCAGTTGTGTTGGCGTCAGGCCACCGAAGATCTCCGTGACCACCAGCCCCTCGGGCGTGACGTCCATCACCGCCAAATCGCTATAGATGCGGTCGATGCAGCCGACGCCGGTCAGCGGGTAGGTGCACTGCTCGACAATTTTGCACTCGCCGTGGCGGGTGAGGTGCTCGGTCATGGCGAACACCTGGCGCGCGCCGATCGCCAGATCCATCGCGCCGCCCACCGCCGGGATGGCACCGGGCTTGCCGGTGCTCCAGTTGGCGAGATCGCCGCGTGCCGAGACTTGGTAAACCCCCAGCACGCAAATATCCAGGTGGCCGCCGCGCATCATGGCGAAGGAGTCACCGTGGTGAAAGTAGCAGCCGCCCTCCAGCAGGGTGACGTACTGCTTGCCAGCGTTGATCAGCTCCGGGTCTTCTTCACCCGCCGCCGGGGCTGGCCCCATGCCAAGAATGCCATTCTCGCTCTGGAGGAAAATCTCCTTGTCATGGGGCAGGTAGTTGGCGATCTGCGTGGGGATGCCGATGCCAAGGTTGACGTAGGCCCCTTCCGGAATGTCTTGCGCGATGCGGCGCGCCAGCTGTTCATGGGTCAGTTTGTCCATCATGCGCTCCTCCGTTGTTGGGCGGCGGTGGCGACCAGACGCTGAACAAAGATGCCGGGGGTGATCACCTGCTCCGGGTCCAGCCCGCCGAGCGGCACCTGCCGGTTGACCTCGGCGATGGTGCAGGCCGCCGCCATCGCCATGATCGGGCCGAAGTTGCGGCCGGTCTTGTCATAAACCAGATTGCCCCAGCGGTCGCCGAGGTGGGCGCGGATCAGCGCGAAATCCGCCTTCAGCGGCAACTCAAACAGATAGTGGCGTCCCTCAATCTCCCGCGTCTCCTTGCCCTCTGCCAGCTGGGTGCCGTAGCCGGTCGGGGTAAAGATGCCGCCCAGCCCGGCACCCCCGGCCTGGATGCGCGCCGCCAGATTGCCCTGCGGCACCAACTCCAGCTCCAGTTCGCCTCGGCGATACAGTTCGTCGAATACCCAGGAGTCCGCCTGCCGTGGGAAGGAGCAGACCACCTTGCGCACGCAGCCAGCCTTGAGCAGCGCCGCCAGCCCGTGGTCGCCGTTACCGGCGTTGTTGCTGATCAGGGTCAGGTCGCGCGGGCGGCGGCGCACCAGCGCCTCCAGCAGCGCATAGGGCTGACCAGCCGGGCCAAAGCCGCCGACCATCACCGTTGCCCCGTCATGGATGTCCGCCACCGCGTCGTCGGCGGAGGGGACGCTTTTATCAATCATGGGATCTCCTTTTCACACTGCGGAGTGTGCTCCGCGTGACTGCTGTTTTTTTCACCCTATGCGTCGCCCTGACCTGCCGCAATACCGAATATCAAAACATTGTGCGATTATCGGACAGTTAGTTAAAATTGTGTTAAATCTGTGATCCAACCAGAGAATTTGCACGTGAGGCGCTTGCGACGGGGCGGTGAAGGCGATAATTAGCCCTCCAGACGTCACCAACCAAGGGGAGAATAGGGTGAGCGAGGGGCATAACGAGTGGCAGCGGCTGGGGGAGATTGGCGCGCTGAGTGATCACACCTACAAGGGCGATCCCAACTTCATGGCGTCACTGGCGCGCGGGCTGGAGGTATTGCAGGTCTTCACGCCGCACTTGCACCGGCTGTCGGTATCGCAGATTAGCCAGATGACCGGCATCCCGCGCGCGGCGGTTCGGCGCTGTCTCTACACCCTCAAGGCGCTGGGGTTTGTCCACTGCCCGGATGGTCGCCACTATGTGCTGCTGCCACGGGTGCTGACCATTGGTCATGCCTACCTTGCCAGCTCGGAACTGGCGCGGGCAGCACAGAATTCGCTGGAGTTTTTGAGCAAGCAGCTTAATGAGTCCTGCTCGGTGGCGACGCTGGATGGCGACAGCATCCTCTACATCGCCCGCGCCAATGTGAAACGCATCATGACCATCGATCTACAGCGTGGTAGCCGGTTGCCGGCCTACGCCACCTCGATGGGGCTGGTGCTGCTCAGCGCGCTGGCGGAACCCGAGCTGGACGCCTACCTGTCACGCGTCACCTTTGAGCCGCTGACGCCCCACACGGTGCGTGACGCCACCCAGCTGCGCGAGCAGCTGGCGCGGGTGCAGCGGCAGGGGTATGCGATTAATGATCAACAGCTTGAGATAGGATTGCGATCCATTGCGGTGCCGATGCACGCACGCAAGGGTGGGGTGGTGGCGGCGATGAACGTCGGCGTCAATGCCTCGCAGGTCTCGGCCCAGACCCTGCGCGACACGGTATTGCCGCAGTTGCAGCGTACCGCGATGGAGCTGGCGCTATTGTTGTAATCGCGACATTTAAATGAAATTCCTGCCGGCTTGGCTTGCCAAGGGCGCGCAATATTATCCTTTTTGCGCCGCCGATATGCGGCGTTTCGCCATCATCAGTTTGGGCATTATATCGTAATAATGGTATCCACTATTTTAATGACGGCAGGGTATCCCTGATTTCTGCGCGGATAATAGTGCAGGAAAAATCGGATACTTATTAGGCTGTTGTCGGCTATTTACGATTTAATGTTGTTAATAGTCGTAGGGGTATTATAAGATCGCGCTTCTTAAACATTTGTATAAATATAAAGCATCGAATAGAAAGGTATTATTATGACTGGTTTTCTGAAGACGTTGAACAATATTCGCAGCCTGCGCACTCAGGCGCGTGAGGTCGATCTCTCAACCTTGGAAGAAATCCTGCAAAAACTGACAACCATCGTGGAAGAACGCCGCGAAGAAGAGGCGTCAGAAAAGCAGCAGAAAGAAGAGCACCTTACCAAGCTGAAAGAGTATCTGGAGCTGATGCAGGAAGAGGGCATTGACCCGGCTGAACTGTTGGCGATGACCGATGCCCAAGGTGGCCGCCAGAAGCGCCAGCCGCGTCCGGCGAAATATCAATTCCGCGATGAAAATGGCGAATTGAAAACCTGGACTGGTCAGGGCCGCACCCCGAAAGCCATTAAACTGGCGTTGGATGCCGGCAAGTCGCTGGACGATTTCGCCCTGTGATCGCCCCAGGACGCCGTGTAACAGCGGCGTCCTGCCTTTAATTCCCCGCTTTGCCTCTTTCCCTGCCGCCATTTCCGCTTTTCTCAACCAACCCTATATCATCCCGCTATTCTGGCTGGTGGTTTGTCTGATGACACTTTAGAATCACCTTTTATTATCAAGAAAAGATCAAAATGAAAAAAAGCGTAACCTTAATTCTCGTGCTGCTGATATTGGCGGCCGCTGGCATGTGGTGGAAAAATCGGGCTGATAAAGCCCGTGTGGAAAACGACGGCTATTATAGCGCGGTGATGTGTGTGATTGTGCAACGTCAGGGCAGTGACACGTCGCCAGAGGCCTATCTGCGCGATTTCAATACCGTGATTGAGGGCGGCAACTCCTTCTACGCGCTTGACCGCAAATCGCTGGATCGCGACGAAGCCCGGCGGGTGATTGCCGCTTTCCAGGGGTTGCCTGAGGCCGACAAAGCCCGCGCCGTGCAGCAAGACAGCGCCTGCCGCGCCAACCTGATGGCGGCACTGGCGAAATAACCTGCGGCTAACACCTTGAGAAACGGAGCAATCTCACTTTCCATTCCTCTAAATTATCATATACTGGATAGATAACCAGTATCATTGAGGGAAGTGATGTGATTGTAACAAGCATATTTAGCACGCCGGATGAGGAGATACCGGTGCTGGCGTTGCCGCTGTTTGCCGACTACTGCCGTGCCGGGGTGCCGTCACCGGCGGCGGACTACATTGAGCGGACGCTGGATCTGAACGAGTACTGTATCCGCCACCCCAGCGCCACCTACTTTGTGCGTGCCGAGGGGGATTCAATGGTACTGGCGGGCATCAACAGTGGTGATTTGCTGGTGGTGGATCGCGCCGAAACGCCGCAGCATGGCGACATCGTGATTGCGGCGGTGGAGGGGGAGTTTACCGTCAAGCGGCTCTGCCTGACGCCGCGTCTCTGTCTGGAGCCGATGAACCCGGCCTACCAGCCCATCTACGTAGAGGCTGACCGGCTGGAGATCTTCGGCAAGGTGCTGCACGTCATCCATACCCTGCGTAAATAAAAAAGGCATACCCGCGGGTATGCCCCCTGCCGGGCTAGCCGTTATGGCTGGCCCTTACTCCCCAGATCCTTATCCTCCAACGGGGTAGAGCCAAGCCCCGCACCAGTGACGGGGTTGATGTTCGGGTCAGACTGGGTGCGCTGCGCCATCACCTGATAGTCCACTTTCTGCGACTCCGGGATGGTCAGCACTGCCAGCCCGTCGCCGCCATCCACTGCGGGCTGCGGGTCGGCCACATACTGGAAGTTCTCATCTGAGTTCCAGCTTCCCCGCACCTCGCCCTCACCCGACATGTTGTAGTAGGTGTTGGCAAAGGCGGGCACCGGCGGCAGTTTGCCCGGCGGGAAGTTGTTGCGGATGGCGTAGAGCGCCTTCTCAAAGGAGAGTTGGTGCGCCACTTCACGGGTCATCAGGAAGGTCAGCGCGTCACGCACGCCGACATCATCCGTCAGGTTGATCAGGCGTTCATAGACGATTTTTGCCCTGGCTTCGGCAGCAATATTCGAGCGCAGGTCAGCTGTCGGCTCGCCGATGGTATCAATGTAGGCGGCCGTCCAGGGTACGCCAGCGGAGTTGGTCAGCGGCGGCCCGCCGCCATAGAGCACGCCGGTGATGTGGCTGTCATTGCCGTTGCCGGTCAGTGAGCGATAGAGATCGGCCTCCTTCTGCGTCCCTTCCGACAGCTCGCCCTTCGCGCCCTTGTTCAGCATCGCCACGATGGTGCCAATGATCTCCAAATGGCTTAGCTCCTCGGTGGCAATATCCAGCAGCAGATCCTTGCGCCCCGGATCATCATCGCCCAGCCCTTGGGTGAAGTAGCGGCAGGCCGCCGCCAGTTCGCCCTGTGGCCCGCCAAACTGCTCCAGCATCAGGTTAGCCAAGCCAGGGTTGGGTTCAGAAACCCGGACAGTGTATTGCAGTGATTTGACATGTTTAAACATTCGCCATCCTCAATGTTTGGGTGGTCAGAAATAGGGGAAATCCCTTGCAAACCGCATTGTGGTGCTTTGTCGATATCATGCTCACACATGCAGGCCATGGGGAAAATCCATCGGGTGAACACGGCACTGCATGGCGTTATCTGGAAGGTGGCATAGGGCCAACTGGGCAGGTAACACACCTAAGTTATAGAACATGTGGGATAAGTGACGCGGCCGTGATGGGAAATGTGTCAGGTGGCTGGCAGATAGGGGGAGGCAGTATTAGGGGGCACCAGCGTGCTTTGGGGCACTGAATCGCCTGATAACCTTGGGGTTATTGGCCGCTTGGCGGGATAGTGCAGTTCTGCGTTAAGAAAGGCGACAAAATGTAAAAAGCCCCAGCATGGGCCGGGGCTTTGCTTAAGGCACGGGAGCCTTATTCGTTGATACGTGGGTGTTGCTGGATCAGGCTGGCACGTTTGGTCTCCAGCTCAGCGATCTGCGTATTGATGTCTTCAATCTTCTGCTCAATGTTGTCGTGGTGCTCACGCAGAATCTCCTTGGCTTCCGCCAAATCGGAGGCTGCCGGGGTCGCACCACGCAGGGGCTTGTTGGCGGTCTCCTTCATGAAGATACCGGTCGCCAGGCCCACCAGCGCCACCACCATCAGGTAGTAACCCGGCATATAAAGGTCACCCGAGGACTCCACCAGCCAGGCGGCGATGGTCGGCGTCAGGCCGGCAATCAGCACCGAGATGTTGAAGGCGCTGGCTAGCGCACTGTAGCGGATGTGGGTCGGGAACATCGCTGGCAGGGTGGAGGCCATCACGCCGGTGAAGGCGTTAAGGACGACCGCCAGCAGCAGCAGGCCAGCGAAGATTAGCCCGGTCACTTGGCTGTTGATCAACATGAAGCAAGGCACCGCCAGCACCAGCAGCGCGATGCTGCCGATAATCACGAACGGGCGACGGCCAAAGCGGTCACTCAGCAGGCCCATTATCGGCTGCACAAACAGCATCCCGATCATTACCGCGATGATAATCAGCACACCGTGGTCTTCCGAGTAGTGCAGGTTATGCGACAGGTAGCTCGGCATGTAGGTGAGCAGCATGTAGTAGGTGACGTTGGTGGAGATCACCAGACCAATACAGGTCAGCAGGCTTTTCCAGTGGCGGGTGGCAATCTCTTTGAACGACACTTTCGGGCCATCACGCAGGCCTTCGCGGTCGCCCTGTTCCAGCTTGTCAACGTGCTGCTGGAAAGCCGGGGTCTCTTCCAGCGCGTTACGCAGATAGAGGCCGATGATGCCCAGCGGCAGTGCCAGGAAGAACGGCAGGCGCCAGCCCCATTCGAGGAAGTTGGCCTCGCCGACGATGGCGGAGATCAGTACCACGATACCGGCACCGGTCACAAAGCCAGCGATGGAGCCGAAGTCGAGCCAGCTGCCCATAAAGCCACGGCGGCGGTCAGGGGAATATTCGGCGACAAAGATTGACGCGCCGGTGTACTCACCGCCGACGGAGAAGCCCTGTGCCATTTTTGCCAGTAACAGCAGGATCGGTGCCCAGATGCCGATGGAGGCATAGGAGGGGATCAACCCGATACAGAAAGTACTGACGGACATAATGATGATGGTGATGGAGAGGATTTTTTGGCGGCCATACTTATCGCCGAGGGTGCCGAAGAACATCCCACCCAGCGGGCGGATCAGGAATGGCACCGAGAAGGTCGCCAGCGCGGCGATCATCTGTACGCTGGGGTTGGCATCCGGGAAGAAGACCTGCCCGAGTGCGTAGGCCACGAAGCCGTAGACCCCAAAATCAAACCACTCCATTGCGTTGCCCAGAGAGGCAGCGGTAATGGCTTTACGCAACTTGGCATCATCGATGATGGTTACGTCTTTTAAGCCGATGGGCTTCACCTGTTTTTTTCTAAGTTTCATAGCAAGTGGACCTGTTGTTATGGTTATTGATGCTTGATGGTTCCAGTCATTCATAATTGTTATAACAGAAGGATAGACTATAGGAACAGCAAAGGGGGTCTTTATGGTCAAGTTCTAAGCGAAAATGCAAAATAAAACGCTGAATGCACAAATTATCAGCAAAAATATCCCGATTTTTCCGCTTCACTATTAAGCCGACAGGATAAGTTGAAGGACAAAATAAGCCAAATTGCGAGTACACCCAGCGTTAGTGGGCATATCTGATTGAGCCTTCTACGCTATTTCCCGGAGTGAAAAAAAGTGGGTTGTTTAATTTTGCTTAACTGACTCGATTTTGGCAGGCATTATTCATTTCAACCAAGGCGATCGCGCGGGTGGATATTGCGCCATCAAATGCGAGTGTCAGGAAATCAATTTCCTGCATGAAGCGATAAAAGCGAGGTTACTTGTCGGCAGAGTTCACGGCTATTTTTTCGCTGAAAAAATCACCTTCTCCCTGTTACTCTCCTTGCCAGCACCGCGACGATGGTTTACGCATCCAGCCAAAATGTGTGCATAAGCCCGCCTTTTCACCCCCCTGCGCCGGGCATTTCGGCGAACAAAGCGTCATCAATGCAACCTACTCAATAAATGGCAAAAAAATCGCCGGCTAATTTCTTCGCCAGCGCCAGCCACGCACTCTGGGATTTTCATGCTCAGCGGAATAAACGCCCTGTCACATTGGCTCGCTATAATTGGGCCGAATGCGGCTCGGCAAAATGATATTTTCCCGGCCAGATCGGCGCGGCGCACCGGAGCCATTGTGAAGCGAGGGAAGATATTCTCCCGCTATCCCAGCCAGTGCCGAAAAATGTCGGGCCGCCATCGTGAAATAATGCCCATTTCCGCCGCCTCTTTGCGGCGTTAGCAAGTGCCGGTTCACGGGGGAAATTGTCCGGGCTTCACCGGTAGGGGAAGTAAATTTTAGACGGGGTAAGCGGATAAAGGGCCGGAATATTCACGGCCGGAATTGGGAGAAATTGGCCAGCGTTGTCGCGGAAATAAAAAACCGCCCGCAGGCGGTTTTGGACAGGGATTACAGCGTAATTTCTTGATGGTTGCTCTGGTCGTCCCAGTAGGTCAGGCGCTGGGCGCTGACCTTGATCAGCAGCAGGTCAGGGGTGTCGATGCCCTCTGGGAACCACTTCTCCACGTCCGGCGTCCAGTACTCTTTCAGCGTCTCTTTGTCGCGGATCAGTTCCGAGGTGCCTTCGATGGCGATAAACAGGGTCGGTTTGTCGGAGGGCTTGGCGGTGACGTAGTTCAGCGTGGTGGCCGTGTTGCGATCAATGTCCGCCACGGTCTGGTTGTCCTCGGTGGTAAAGAAGTAGGCGTCGCCGTTGTACTCCACGTTGCGGTTATTGCTCATCGGGCGGCTGGCGATGGCGCCACCTTCGCTGTAGGTACACATCATGGCGTAGTCGATGTCTTTGATCAGTTTGGACAGTTCGGACAGCGTCTTCTGGCTCATCGTAAGCTCCTGGTTATCATGATCAGGGAACCGCCGGGCTGGCGGTGCTGCAAAGGGCGCGTAACCCGTTTCAAATCAATATGTCACCCAGATAAGGCTAGTAGAGCAAAACCCGAGCGTCCAATGGACGGCCTATAACAAAAATGAATATCCTCGCGGTGCGCCGTCACCACACCCTTGCCAGATTGGCTAAATTTAGGGCATCAACGGCCTAAAGGGGGAAGGATAATGGGATATGAACAGGTACTGGCATTCTGGTTTGGCGAGGCCGGTGAGGCGAAGTGGTTCAGCAGGGATGAGCAGTTTGACCAGACCCTGCGCGAACGGTTTGGTGAGTGCTGGCAGGCGGCATGCCGTGGCGAACTCTCCCCGTGGCGACACAGCCTGCGCGGGCGGCTGGCGGAGATCATCGTGCTGGATCAGTTCTCACGCAATCTGGCACGACAGGATGCGGCGGCCTGGGCGCAGGATGGCATGGCGCTGGTGCTCTCACAGGAGGCGATGCGCCAGCCCAGCTGGCAGCAACTGCCCGCGCGGGAGCGCGCCTTCCTGTTGATGCCCTGGATGCACGCGGAGTCGCGCGTCATCCACCAGCAGGCTGTTGCGCTGTTTGAGGCGCTGGGCGATGCAGAGATGGCGCACCATGCGCGGCAGCACCGGGAGATCATTGAGCGGTTTGGCCGCTACCCGCACCGCAACGCACGGTTGGGCAGGGCATCAACGCCAGAGGAGGTACGCTACCTGAAAGAGAACCAACTCCCTTTCTTCTAGCGAAAAAACGGCGCCGGGTGGCGCCGTCCGGGGGATTACAGCGGCATGAAGGAGTAGCCCTGATGCTCCAGGGTAGTGACGGTAGTCAGGCCGGAGAGCGCCTGTGTCACACTCTTGTCCACCCAGGTGCGGTCGTAGTGGTGCGCCGCCACCGACTGGTCACAGACGGAGATATCTACCCCTGCCTTGCGCAGTTTCTCAATCAGCGGCAGGTTCGGGTTATCGAAGCCGTTAATCTTGTGGAACTGCTCATTGTTCAGGGTGGCTGGCGTGGCACCGCCGGTCAGCACGGCCACAAACTTCAGCTGGTTCAGCGGCACGCCAGAGGCCACATAGAGGTTCACGGCGCGCGCAACGCGATCCAGCCCCTCGTTAATTTTGTCTGGCCCCACTTCCTGTTTATTAATAAAGAAGACAATTTTGTAAGGATCGCCATTGCCCACGCTTGGGCGATAAGCCACATCATCCCAATAGTGTACAGGGCCGTAACCATCGATAGTTGGCGTTTGCCAGAAGCCCGGTTCATCCTTGGGTGCATTCATGGCTTGCACTTTATTGATGAGGTCCGGGGACTTCACCACCGCCACACTCGCGGCCACACTTAATACCACTGTTAATACCGTTGACGCCAGACGCATACCTTTCTCCAAATAATACAAGACAGAGCACATCAGCCTTCAAGCACCCAAAAGGGGCGGAAAGCGGTTCACCACGTGCAGATGTGGAGAGATTTATAGCATAGTGTTTCGCCATATTAATCAGGCTTGACAAGAATCAGAATAAGACTAGAACGACAGGTAAAGAGCGCTAACATGAATATTTCCATGCGCTTGGTTGGCAGGCTAAATAGCGGGGTTAGTGTACGGGAATTAATTAGCCGGTCTAATCGATAACGGAAACGAATAAAACAGTAAAGCGGCAGGAATGGACACTGCCGCTTTTATCTTGGGCATGATTCTGGGAAAGCCATTGGCTTAGAGGCGAGTGGTCGTGGTCGATGTGACGGTATGTGAGCGGATACGTGGCAACAGCGCCAGACAGTAGAGCGCGCACAGGCCAACGATGATGTAAACAATGCGTGAGAGTATCGCCGTTTGGCCACCGAAAATAACCGCGACCAGATCAAATTGGAACAGGCCGACCAGTAACCAGTTCAAGCCGCCAATAATGAGCAGCAACAGAGCGATGGTATTCAGTGCTTTCATGAGTCCTCCTATCAATGTCACCTGCGGTAAGGAATAGTCCTACTGAAAAATTCTGACAGGCACGTCCTGAACAGCAGAAAGTCATGTTTTCAATTTGAGTATAGCGCTTAATTTTTAACCTGCCGCGCCGCTATCCCCCCTGCCGCTGCTTAATTTTTTCAAAAGTGCGAGCGGGGTAAGAATCTGTAAAAACCGCCATCCACGGTGGTGGGGACTATCCTTATGGGCAGGCTTTTAAATAAGGAGGAACCGATGACGGACAGTGCGCAGCAGGAACAACAGGTGTATCAGGCCACCGCCCCGGCTGACCGCCAGGCGGCAGAGCTGGTCAGCAAGATGACGCTCGACGAGAAGATCATGCTGGTGCACACGCCAGTGGGTTTTGCGCTCGGCGAGCGCCCGAAACCTGAGGGTGCGGTGGGGTCGGCGGCCTATACGCCCGCCATCCCACGGCTGGGCATCCCCGGCCTGCAGGAGAGCGATGCCAGCCTTGGCGTCGCCAACCCGGCGGGCGTGCGCCCGGACGATCGCATGACTGCCCTGCCATCGGGCTTGCTGAGTGCCTCTACCTTCTCACCGACGCTGGCGCGCCGCACCGGCGAGCTGCTGGGGGAGGAGGCCCACGCCAGAGGGTTCAATGTACTGCTGGCAGGCGGGATGAACCTGATCCGCGAACCGCGCAATGGCCGCAATTTCGAGTACCTGAGTGAAGACCCGCTGCTGACGGGCCTGATGGCCGGGGAGACAGTGGCCGGCATCCAGAGCCGCCACGTGGTCTCCACCCTCAAGCACTATGCGCTGAACGCGCAGGAGACGGGCCGGGTGCAGGCAGACTCGGTGCTGGCGGAGGGCGCGGCGCGCGAGTCCGACTTACTGGCGTTCCAGCTGGCGCTGGAGACGGGGCAGCCGGGTGCCATCATGCCGGGCTACAACAAGATCAACGGTGAGTACGCCTCCGAAAATGCCTTCTTGCTGAACCGGGTGCTGAAGGGTGATTGGCGCTATCCCGGCTGGGTGATGTCGGATTGGGGCGCGACCCACTCCACGGAGAAGGCGGTGATGGCCGGGCTGGACCAACAGTCCGGCGAGGAGCTGGATAAGGCGGTGTTCTTCGGCCAGCCGCTGAAAGAGGCGGTGGAGTCCGGCAAGGTGCCGATGGCGCGGCTGGATGACATGGTGCGCCGCATCGTGCGCAGCCTGATCGCCGTGGATGGCCTGCGCCACCCGCCGCAGCCACGCCCGTCGGACGAGGCGTCCCACGCCGCCGTCGCGCAGGAGGTGGCGCGTCAGGGCATGGTGCTGCTGAAAAACAGCGGCGGCCAGTTGCCCATCAATGCGGAGGTCAAACGTATCACGGTGATTGGCGGCTACGCCGACAAGGGCGTCATCTCCGGCGGTGGCTCCAGCCAGGTGATCCCGGCAGGCAGCCAGCGTGCGCCAACGCCCTTCAAGAGCATCTTCACGGACAGCATGGTGCTGCACCCCTCATCGCCGCTGGCAGCACTGCGGGCGGCGTTCCCACAGGCAGAGGTGAGCTGGGATGACGGCGCTGACCCGGCGCGCGCCGCCGCACAGGCCAAGGCCGCCGAGGTGGCGATTGTGTTCGCTTGGCAGTGGCAGGCGGAGGGCACCGACGTGCGTGACCTGTCACTGCCGAACCATCAAGATGCGCTGATTGAGGCGGTAAGCGCCGCCCGCCCCGGCACGGTGGTGGTACTGCAAACCGGCGGCCCGGTGAAGATGCCGTGGCTGGATCAGGTGGGCGCGGTGCTGGAGGCGTGGTATCCCGGTAGCCGTGGCGGCGAGGCGATCGCTGACATCCTGAGCGGGCGGGTTTCACCCGCTGGCCGCCTGCCGGTCACCTTCCCGGCGGCAGAGTCACAGTTGCCGCGCCATAGCCTGCCCGATCCTGACAGCACCACCGCCATGCCCGGCCAGCCGCTCAAGCAGGATATCCGGGTTGACTACAACATTGAGGGGGCGGATGTCGGCTACCGCTGGTTTGAGCGCGAGGCGCTGAAACCGCTGTTCCCGTTTGGCTACGGCCTGACCTACAGCCGCTTCCACTACCACAACCTGAAGGTGGAGCCGGTGGCGGGCGGCGGGATGCGCCTGCGGCTGACGGTGGTCAACAATGGCAACCGCACCGCCACCGATACGCCGCAGTTCTACCTGAGCAACGGCAGCAGCGACCACGGTTTCGTCAAGCGGCTGGTGGGCTGGCAGCGCGTGACGCTGAAGCCGGGCGAGAGCAGTGAAGTGGCGGTGGAGGTCGATCCACGGCTGGTGGCGCGCTGGGACACCGGGCAGGTGAAGTGGCACATCTACCGGGGTGACTATCAGGTGATGGCTGGCGCGCACGCGATGGACGAGGCACTGAGCACCACCGTCCACCTGCCGGAGGCGTGGCTACCCATTGGTCGAGTGCTGCAGTAACCTTGCCGCCATAAAAAAAGGGCCTCGATAAGAGGCCCTTTGTCTGTGCGTTAGCGCAGGTTATTCCGCGTGCAGCTTCTCAACCGAGGGGCTGCCGAGCATGATGGGATCGGTGATCACATCCTTGTCCTTGCGCACGCTGGCGACGTCTGATGCCGAGATGGCTGGCGCGTGGTTGCCCCAGCTGGAGCGGATGAAGTTGACCACGTCCGCGACCTGCTGGTCATTCAGCCGCCAGCCGAAGCCCGGCATGGTGAGGCTGGATGGCGCGCCCTGAACGCCCGGCAGTACCGAGCCGGTCAGCACCACGTGGATCAGCGAGGTGGCGTCGTCAGACATCACCACCGGGTTGCCACGCAGCTCCGGGAATGCGCGCACGTAGCCGCGCCCATCGGTGCGGTGGCACGCGCCGCAGTTATCGACATAGATCGCCGCGCCCGGCTTGCTGTCGTCACCGTGGAACAGCTGCTGTGCCACTGTCTCGTCCTCTTTGAACGGCGGCTGGTGCTGGTCTTGCGGTTGCAGCGACTTCAGGTAACGGGCGATGGAGGTGGCGTCATCGGCGCTCAGGTATTGCAGGCTGTGCTCCACCACGCTGGTCATGCCGCCAAACACGGCGGTATGGTCATTGCGGCCGGTGCGCAGGAACTCCACCAGCTCTTGCTCGCTCCAGCGGGCCAGCCCATCCTTGTTGTCGCCGCGCAGGTTGGTGGCGACCCAGCCATCAATCGGTGCGTTGCTGCCGGAGAGGTAGCTGCTGCCCTCCTGGTCATTCAGCGCCTTCTCCTGCATCGTCAGGCTACGCGGGGTGTGGCAGGCGCCACAGTGACCCAGCCCCTCCACCAGATAGCGGCCGCGCGCCAGTACCGGATCCTCGCCCTTGGCTGGCATGAAGTCCTTCACCTCCGGGGCGAAGATGCCGCGCCAGAAGCGCAGCGGCCAGCGCATAGAGAGCGGCCACGGGATGTCGCTGTCGCGGTTGGCCTGCTTCACCGGTGCCACGCCATGCATGAAGTAGGCGTAGAGCGCGCGCATGTCATCCTCTTTCACCACCGCGTAAGAGGGGTAAGGCATCGCCGGGTAAAGCGTCTGGCCATTCTTGGCGACCCCACGGCGCACCGCGTTGTCGAAATCCTCGAAGCTGTAGTCGCCGATGCCGGTCTCTTTGTCCGGCGTAATGTTGGTGCTGTAGATGGTGCCGATCGGCGTCTTCATCCCCAGCCCGCCAGCGAACTCGGTGCCGCCCATGCTGGTGTGGCAGGCCACGCAGTCACCGGCGCGCGCCAGATACTCGCCACGCTTGATCAGATCCGCGCCGCTGTTGTCCTGCGCCCAGGCGCTGACGCTGGCCGCGCCGAGGGTCAGTGCAAAGATTAACTTTTTCATGACATGCTCCTTATGCCTGCACCAACGGGCCTGGGTTTTTCAGGTACTGCTCGCGGATGGCGCGTGCTGCCCAGTAGGTCAGGGCTGCGACGGTGCCGGTTGGGTTGTAGCCCAACCCCTGCGGGAAGGCGGATGCGCCCGGCACAAAGACGTTGTGCACATCCCAGCTTTGCAGGTAGCGGTTCACCGCACTGGTTTTCGGATCTTCGCCCATGATCGCGCCACCGTTCATGTGGGTGGTCTGGTAGACGGTGGTATCGAAGTGCTGGCCCGGCTTTTTCGGTGCGCCGGTGATGACCGTCGGGTTCATCGCCTCGGCAATCTTGTGCATCCGGTCATGCATGAACTGCGACATCTTGATGTCGTTGTCCTGCCAGTCGAAGGTCATGCGCAGCAGCGGCTGGCCGTAGACGTTCTTGTAGTTCGGGTCCAGATCCAGATAGTTGGAGCGGTAGGACTGGTGTGCGCCGTGGGCATCCATCGAGACGTTGTGGGTGTAGACATCCGCCACCTCGGCTTTCCACTTGCTGCCCCAGGTCGGGGTGCCCGGACGGGTCGGCAGGCCGGAGATCGGCTTGGCACCCGCCTGGTTGACCCAGAACGGCGAACCACCGACGAAGCCATACTTGGCGTGGTCGAAGTTATCGGCATTGAAGTCATCCACGCCGACACCCGCGCCGCCCGCGCCGATGAAGTTGTTGGTGTGCACGTCCTTGTCGAAGAACGCCTTGATGGTGGAAATGTTTTGGTAGGCGAAGTTACGCCCGACCACACCCTCGTTGGTCACCGGGTCATATGGCTTGCCGATGCCGGAGAGCAGCATCAGGTGCACGTTGTGGAACTGGAACGCGCCGAGGATCACGATGTCCGCTGGCTGCTCAATCTGGCGGCCCTGCGCATCGACATAGGTCACGCCGGTGGCGCGGCGCTTGTCGTCGGTCAGGTTGACGCGCAGCACGTGGGCATTGTCGCGTAGTTCGAACTTCTTCTCCTGACGCAGCGCTGGCCAGATGTTCACGTTCGGCGACGCCTTGGAGTACATGTAGCAGGCATAGCCGCTGCAATAGCCGCAGAAGTTGCACGGGCCCATCTGCGCGCCATACGGGTTGGTATAGGGCGCGGAGGTGTTGGCTGAAGGCAGGTCATACGGGTGGTAGCCCACCGACTCTGCCGCCGCCGCAAACAGCTGGGCGGAGTAGGTGCGCTTCTGCGCGGGCAGGGGGAAGTTGTCTGAACGATCTGGCGCAAACGGGTTGCCGCCCTTGCCCTGGCCGATCACCTGTCCCTTAACGCTCCAGGCACTGCCGGAGGTGCCAAACACCTTCTCCGCCTTGTCAAAGAACGGCTCCAGCTCATCATAGGTGACGCCGAAGTCCTGAATGGTCATGCCTTCCGGGATGAATTTCTTGCCGTAGCGCTCCTCATAGTGGCTGCGCATCCGCAGCTCCATCGGGTCGATACGGAAGTGGACGCCAGACCAGTGCAGGCCCGCGCCGCCGGTACCGGTTCCAGGCAGGAACGCAGCAAGCTGGCGGTAGGGTTGGGCGGTCTGCGAACTATTGTGGCGGATGGTGACGGTGCTCTTGGAGAGATCCTGGAACAGCTTGCGACGGATATTGTAGGTCAGCTCGTCAATCACCTGCGGGTAGGCGCCATCCGGGTAGGTGTCACGGTGCGGGCCGCGCTCCAGCGCCACCACGTTCAGACCCGCCTCGGTCAGCTCTTTTGCCATGATCGCCCCGGTCCAGCCGAAACCGACGATGACCGCATCCACCTTCTTCATTACATTGGCCATCAGTTACGCCCTCTCGCCGCGAATTGATACCGGCGGGAAGGGATAGGCTTCGCCCCGTTCCACCCAGTCCATAAAGTCTGCCCGTGCGCCCGGGAAGCCAATCAGCTTCCAGCCCACCATATTTTGGTTGCCGCCGTGGATCGGGTCACTGAAGAAGCCCTCACGGGTGTTCTGCAACAGCGTGGCGAAAAAGATCTTCGCCGGCACCTGGCTGAAGGTCACTTTGCCGGCCTCCATCTGGCCCAGCATCTCCTCCTGCTGCGCCGTCTCCAGCTCGGCGAACACCTTGCCATACTGCTTTTTGGCGTGCTCATCGGCGGCAGCGATGCCCAGCCGGTAGACGTCACGCGGCACCAGCGGCAGCTGATAACCCAGCGCGGGATTGGCGTCCGGGTCGAACGGGCCTTGCATGTACCAGTTGGAACCGGTTGCATATGGAGTGTTCATTTGGCGGTCGATGAACTCCGGTGCACCGGCTTCCACAGCGCCGGGGCCGCGCTCATCCGCCGGGATCAGGCGGGCAGCGGCAGCGGAGACAAAGGCATACTCTTCCGGGGTGAAGAAGGTGGGGGTATAGGCTCTGGCTTCATGGTTGGCCGGGGCGATATCTTCCGCCGCATCGGCTTTTTTCACGGCCGCCAGACCGCCCAGCCCGCTGGCACCAATGGCCACGGCCGGTGCCAGCGTGATGGTTTTCAACAAGAAATCCCGACGGGAATTTCCTGAAAATGATTTAGACATTCCTTGCGCTCACTTACTTGTGTCAAACAAAAAATTAACAAAGCGTGATTAAAATCTCTTTTGTTTACCTTTTCTTTGCAAATAACGGCATTAAATATATTCTTACAAATTATCCGGTTATGCCTAATAAGTGAGCTGGATCACATTTATACGGGGTGAACGCTTTTGCAGCAAATGTTAAATTTGCTTTCTTAAAATATCAGAAATTTTCTTAAAAATGGCGTACCGGCTGGAGGGTCAATCCCTCTTCGGGATGCGGGACTTCAAAATGGCGGCCTAACTGCGCGAACTGCTCGGCTGACAGCGTATAGGGGTGCTCGCCGGAGGCATTGCGCGCATTGATGCGCGCCAGACAGACATCATCGGGCAGATCGAGCCAGTGCAGCACGGCGCTGACGCCAGCGGCCTCGGCCAGATCCCGCGCCCAGGCGCGTGAGGCGGCGGTATTCATCGGGAAGTCGAGCGCCAGCATGACGCCATGTTGCAGCAATTGGATGAGATGGGGGGCCAGAGCGCGTTTCAGCCGGGTGGCGCGCTCGGCGTAATCCGCCAGTGAGGCGATCTCCGCCGGGAATAGGGTGCTGAGCCAGCCATCCTCGCTGATCAGCATCATGCCGTGATCGCGCGCCAGCTCCTGCGCCAGCGTGGATTTTCCTGCGCCAGCCTTGCCGCAGAACAGGTGCAATGCCGGTGCCGGTGACGCTGGTTGTGACGGGGTATGCAGTGCCATCATCTCTCTCCGGAATGAATGCCGTTAACAGGTTAAGCGTATGAAGAATTCACCCCGGTTGCCAGATGGCGTCACGCACGGCGATGGGGCGGGCCAGCAGCCCAAGGGCGTAGAAGCGGTCAGCGATCGCCTGCTGGTCGCGGATCACCTGATGATTCATCAACTGCGTACGGTGGCTGCGGCGGGAAAGCGCCTGCTCCAGCGAGGGGGAGGGCAGGCCCAGCTCACCGGCCAGATGCCGGGCGGCCTCGTGCCGCTGGCTGTCGATATAGTGGCCGGTCTGTTGCAGCGCCTCCAGCAGTGGCGGCAGCGTATCCCCGGCCTGCGCGACAAAATCGCGCCGTGCCAGATAGAACTGCTGGTTCTGCACCCGCTGGCGGCCATCGGCAATCACCCGCCAGCCGGCCTGCTCGGCATCGCTCAAGAGCGGGTCCCACATCATCCAGGCATCGGCGGCCAGATAGTCGCTGGGGGCCAGCGGGTATTTCGGCGGCGCGTAGACGATGCGAGCGTCATTCAGCGCCATGCCCTGCTCATCCAGCATCTGCACCAGCAAATAGTGCACATTCGACCCTTTGTTCACCATGATGCGCTTGCCCGCCAACTCGGCCAGGGTATGGAAGGGGCTGTCTGGTGGCACCACCATCGCCACGCTCTGCGGCGCGGGCGGCTCATAGGCGACGTAGAGCAGCGGGCTGCCCTCCGCCTGCGCGAAGATCGGCGGCACCTCGCCGGTGGTGCCGAAATCGATCTCATTGTGGTGCAACGCCTGCAAAAGCTGCGGGCCAGCGGGGAACTCGCTCCACTGCACGTTGACCCCGCGCCCGGCAAACAGCGTCTCCAGACTCTGCCGCGCCTTTAACATGCCCAGATTGCCAAACTTCTGGTAGCCGATACGCAGCGTACGGTCGCCCTGTTGCGCCGCCAGCGGGGCGGCGGGTTTGCTGCGGCCTTTGATCAGCCCCAGATGGGCGAGGTGGGTGCGCAGCGTGTGGCGGCTGATGCCCAATCGCGAGGCCGCCTGCAACTGGTTGCCGTCGCTGGCCTCCAGCGCATGGCGCACCATGCTCTCCACCAGCCGCGCATAGAGCTGGGGCGCGCCGCGCTCCACCTCCTGGCGGATGAAGCGCTCAACGTGCAGGTTGTCCGCCGTCGGCGCGGGGGTCGGCTCCTCCTGACTGAGCCGCAACTGCCGTGGCGTGATGGTGCTCTCCCGGTTCAGCAATACCGCATTGTGCAGGGTGTTCTCCAGTTCGCGGATATTGCCCGGCCAGCCGTAGGCCATCAGCGCGGCGAGCGCCTCAGGCGACAGCCGCAACTGTGGCCGCCCGAGCCGGCGGGCATAGAGTGACAAGAAGTGCTCCGCCAGCACCGGGATATCCTCACGGCGCTGGCGCAGCGGCGGCAACGCCACGGCCGCCACGTTCAGCCGGTAGTAGAGATCCTCACGGAATCGCCGCTCGCGGATCGCCTGTGCCAGATCGACGTGGGTGGCGGCAATCACCCGCACATTGATGCGCACCGGCTTGCGCGAGCCGACGCGGGTGATCTCCCGCTCCTGCAATACCCGCAACAGTTTCACCTGTAGCGACAGGCTCAGTTCACCGATTTCATCCAGCAGCAGCGTGCCGCCCTCCGCCGCCTCAAACCAGCCCGGATGCGCCTGTGCCGCGCCGGTAAACGCCCCCTTCTCATGCCCGAACAGTTCGGCCTCCGCCAGACTCTCGGCCAGCGCGCCACAGTTTACGGCCAAAAAGGGCTGGTGCCGCCGGGGGCTATGGTGGTGCAGGTAGCGCGCCACCACCTCTTTGCCGGTGCCCGTCTCGCCGACAATCAGCACGGTGGCGTCAGTGGGCGCCAGTTGGTCCAGCAAGTTCTGGAAGGCGATGGAGGCCGGATCAATCAAGACCGGCTGATCGGGGGCGATGGGGTGGACGTTCTGCATGGCACTCTCCCTGCGGCAGGTATGGGAGAAAAAGCTTATCCCACTGCTGTCGCCAGCGGGAGGGGGCAACCACGCGCGGCTGTTGCAAATGCGGCAGTGGCGACAGTGCGGTTGTCGCATTTGCAACACGCCACTGAGTGAGCCAATTTTTTATCTTGCTGATAAGTAATGAAAAAATTGATGTCACAAGCTGGCACGCATCCTGCTAAATGATTTATAACCAAACGGGAAGCATCCATCGATAAATAACAGATATGGTTATATAGGAATTGCATAATGAGCGAAGCAACTGACAATAAATTAAAAGTGTTCTGGTTCCTGCCGACCCACGGCGACGGGCGTTATCTGGGCACCACTCAGGGTGGACGGCCGGTGGATCTCCCGTATTTACAGCAGGTTGCGCTGGCCGCCGATAATCTGGGCTACTACGGCGTCCTGATCCCGACCGGCAAAAGTTGCGAGGACTCCTGGCTGGTGGCCTCAGCGCTGGCCCCGATCACCCGCCGGCTGCGTTATCTGGTGGCGGTGCGTCCCGGCCTCCAGCCACCGAGTCTGGCGGCGCGCATGGCCGCGACACTGGATCGCCTCTCCGAAGGCCGGTTGTTGATTAACGTGGTGACGGGCGGCGACCCGGTGGAGAACAAGGGCGACGGCATCTTCCTCAACCACGCCGAGCGCTACGAGGTGACGGAGGAGTTCCTCAACGTCTATTCACGCCTGATGAAGGGTGAAAAAGTGGACTTTGAGGGCAAGCACATCCATGTTGAAGGGGCGGAGATCCTCTTCCCACCGGTGCAGGAGAATGGCCCGCCGCTCTACTTTGGTGGCTCCTCCCCGGAAGCAATTGACGTGGCGGCCAACCAGATTGACAGCTACCTGACCTGGGGTGAGCCGGTGGCGCAGGTGGCGGAGAAGATCGCCGTGGTGCGCCAGCGTGCGGAGGCGCGCGGCCGCAAGTTGGAGTATGGCATCCGCCTGCATGTGATTGTGCGGGAGACCGAAGAGGAGGCGTGGGCGGCGGCTGACCGGCTGATCGCCCATCTGGATGAGGAGACCATCGCGGCGGCGCAGAAGATTTTCGCCCGCATGGACTCCACCGGTCAGGCGCGGATGAGCGCCCTGCACCAAGGCAACCGAGAGAGCCTGCGCATCGGGCCAAACCTGTGGGCGGGCGTCGGACTGGTACGCGGCGGCGCAGGCACCGCGCTGGTGGGCAGCCCGCAGCAGATCGCCGATCGCATCCGCGAGTATCAGGCGCTCGGCATTGAGAACTTCATTCTCTCCGGCTATCCACATCTGGAGGAGGCGCACCGCTTCGCCGAACTGGTAATGCCATTACTGCCGCTGGAGAACATGGCGCAACAGCGCGCGCGTACCATCAACACCGGCCCGTTTGGCGAGACCATCGGCGGTGACAAACGTCCGGGCAAATAAGCCCGGCCAGCAAAGGGAACCTATGATGCCTGACCAGAACCACCACGTTGCACCGATGCCGCGAGCGTATGGGCTTGCGCGCGCACCACAGGCGGGCCGCGCCCGTGGATAGGCCACACATCGCGATCGTTGGCGGCGGCTTCAGCGGCGCGGCGCTGGCGATACAGCTGGCGCGCCGCAGCGAGCAACCGCTGGCGATCACCCTGCTCGAGCCGCGCCCGCAGCCGGGGCATGGGGTAGCTTACTCCGCGGAAGACCCGGCGCACCGCATCAATGTGCCTGCCGCACGGATGATGCTCTCGGCCGCTGAGGAGGGGGAGTTTGAGCGCTGGTATCGCGCCAGCCCGGCATTCGCTGACGATCCGCAGGCGCGCTGGCGGGATGGCAAACTCTACCCGCAGCGGTCGGCCTTTGGCCGCTATATGGCAGAGAAATTCTGGCAGGCGGCGAGTGACTCTCCCTCCACCTTGCGCCACCTACAGGATCGCGCCATCGGGCTGGATCAGGGCGCAATCGTCACCGCCGCCGGGCAGCGGCTGGCGGCGGATGTAGTGGTATTGGCGATCAGCCACCCGCCGCCGGCACTGCCGCATCAGGTGGCGGCACGGCTGGCCCACCACCCGGCGCTGGTGGCCGACCCTGGCAACCGGCGGCGCTGCACCGGGTGGGGCGTGATGAGCGGGTCGGCATCATCGGCACGGGCCTGAGCATGGCGGATGTGGTGGCCTCGCTGCACCGCATTGGTCACCGTGGGCCGATTACCGCCTTCTCACGCCGGGGGCTGTTGCCGCGCCCTAACGCCGAGGGGGATTACACGCCGTGGACGCTCTCTACCGGAGAGGTCACCGCTGACCGCACCCGCGACTGGCTGGCGCGAACCCGCCGGGAGATTGCCGCCGCCGCCGAACAGGGCATCAGCTGGCAGGCGGTGCTGGATGAGGTGCGCCGGCAAGGGCAGCAGATCTGGCAACGCCTGCCGCTGGCGGAACAGCGCCGCTTCCTGCGCCACCTGCGACCCTGGTGGGATGTCCATCGCTACCGCATCGCGCCACAGGTGCACGCGGTGATCGCGGCGGCGCAGCAGAGCGGCCAGTTACGGGTCGTATCGGCACGGCTGGCGGCCCTCGACAGCACGCCGCACACCGTGACGCTGTCACTGAAACACCGGCGCGGCATGTTGGAGCAGGTAACGGTTGACCGCCTGATGGTCACCACCGGCCCGGCCCACAGCGCGCTGATCCAGAGCCAACCGCTGTTGCGCGCACTGGCGGCGCAAGGGCGCATCGTGGCCGATCCGCTTGGCCTCGGCATTCTGGTCAACGCCCACTCCGAGGCGCTCGACCAGCAGGGGCAGCCCGATCCGCGCTTGCTGGTGGCTGGCCCGGCGGCACGCGGCCGCTTTGGCGAACTGATGGGCCTGCCGCAGGTGGCCGAGCACGCCGAGGCGGTGGCGCAACGTATTCTTGAAACCCTGCCGGTCAATGACGCCTCCCGGCGATGTCCGGTTTCCCGCTGAGTTAACGCTTTCCCCTAACCAAACCTTGATCCCACCGGGCCTGCTCCGGCGGCCCGGCTTTACCTGGAGCGTAGCCATGACCTTACCCTCATCACCCCGCCAGATCCGTTTGAACGCCTTCGACATGAACTGCGTTGGGCACCAATCGCCCGGCCTGTGGGCGCACCCGCGTGACCGTTCGTGGCAGTACAAGGATCTCTCCTATTGGACGGAGCTGGCGCGCCTGCTGGAGCGCGGCAAATTTGATGGCCTGTTTATCGCCGACGTGCTGGGCGTGTATGACGTGCTGAACGGCAACAACGAGGCGGCGATCCGTCAGGCGACGCAGGTGCCGGTCAATGACCCGCTGGCGCTGATCACTCCGATGGCGCTGGTGACGGAGCACCTCGGGTTTGGCCTGACCGCCTCGCTCTCCTTTGAGCACCCCTATCCCTTTGCCCGCCGCCTCTCGACGCTGGATCACCTGACCAAGGGGCGGGTGGGCTGGAACATTGTTACCTCCTATCTGGAGAGCGGCGCGCGCAATCTGGGGTTGCAGGCGCAGAGCGACCACGACGTGCGCTATGACTACGCCGATGAATATTTGCAGGTGGTCTACAAGCTGCTGGAGGGGAGCTGGGAGGAGGGGGCGATTTTGCGCGACCGCGAGCGCCGCCTGTTCAGCGACCCGAGCAAGGTGCACCCGATCAACCACCAGGGGCACTTCTTCCAGGTGCCGGGCATCCACCTGTGCGAACCCTCGCCGCAGCGCACGCCGGTGCTCTATCAGGCCGGGGCCTCCAGCCGGGGCAAGCAGTTCGCCGCGGAACATGCCGAGTGCGTGTTTGTCGCCGCACCCTCTAAGGTGCTGCTGAAAAAGACCGTGGCGGACATCCGCCGCCGCGCCGCCGAGGCGGGACGCGATCCGCGCAGCATCCTGATCTTCAACCTGCAAACGGTGATTGTCGGCGAGACCGACCGACAGGCGCAGGCCAAATGGCAGGAGTATAAATCCTACGTCAGCCATGAGGGGGCGCTGGCGCTGATCTCCGGCTGGACAGGCATCGACTTCGGCCAGTATCCCGCCGATCAGGTGCTGAAGCATTTGCATACCAACGCCATCCAGTCGGCGGTTGAAACCTTCTCCACCGCGGATCCCAACCGCCAGTGGACGGTGCAGGCGCTGGCGGAGTGGGTGGGCATCGGCGGTTTTGGCCCGCTGCTGGTGGGCAGCGCGCAGACGGTGGCCGATGAGCTACAGGCGTGGGTGGAGGAGACCGACGTCGATGGCTTCAACCTCGCCTATGCCGTGACCCATGAAACCTTTGTCGACGTGGTCGAGCTGCTGGTGCCGGAGCTGCAAAAGCGCGGGGTATTCAAGCGCGACTACGCAGAGGGCACGCTACGCGAGAAGCTGTTTGGGCAGGGGCCACGGCTGGCCGCACCCCACCCAGCCACCGGCTATCGCTGGTCAGCGAGTGACAACGTCACGCAGGGTGAAACCGCAGGGGCCAACACACCATGATTGAGATTGAGAATCTGCATAAACAGTACCGCACCCGCCACGGCGGCACGGTGGAGGTGCTGAAAGGCATCTCGTTGCAGGTGCCAGCGGGCGGCATCACGGCTGTGGTGGGGCCGAGCGGTGCGGGCAAATCCACGCTGGCGAAGTGCATCAGCCTGCTGGAGCGGCCAAGCCAGGGCAGTATCCGCGTCAATGGTCAGGATCTCTCGCTGTTGGGCGGCGCGGCTCTGCGGCGGGAGCGGCGCGCCATCGGCACGGTGTTCCAGTCCTCTGCGTTGCTGCAACGCAAGACCGTCTGGCAGAACGTGGCGCTGCCGCTGGAGTACCTGCACGTGGCACCACCGGCGATCGCGCGCCACGTTGGGGAGCTGCTGGAGAGCGTCGGGCTGGCGGACAAGGCCAGCCGCTACCCGGCGCAACTCTCCGGCGGCCAGCGGCAGCGGGTCGGCATTGCCCGCGCGCTGGCGCTGAAACCTGCCGTGCTGCTGGCGGATGAGGCCACCTCCGGGCTGGATCCGGAGGCCACCCACGCCATCCTCCACCTGCTGATGCAGCTGCGTGACCAGTTCGGCCTCTCCATCATCCTGATCACTCATGAGATGGATGTGGTGCGCAGCGCCGCCGATGCGGTGGCGGAGATCCGCGACGGCCGGCTGGTGCAACAGGGGGAGGTCAGTGACCTGCTGGCGCAGCCCGGCTCACGGCTGGGGGAGCAACTCTTCCCGGTGCGGGCGCTGGCGGGCGCGGGCGATCTGCTGTTGCAGGTCACCTACGGCACCCGCCAGCCGGTGGCGACGGACTGGATCAGCCGCCTGAGCCGCCAGTTCAACCTGCACATTGATCTGCTCGGCGGCCAAGTGGAACGGTTGGGCGACCGGCAGGCGGGGCGGGTGCGCATCGCGGTGCGCTTCGCGGAGTCGCCCGTCAGCGCGCAGGCGCTGGTGCAGGCACTCCACGCGCTGGGACTGACGGCGGAGGTGCTAGAACAGGCACCGGCCTGGCGGGAGGCGGTATGACGCATTCGGTTGACGTAATGAGCCGGGACACCCCCTGGAACCAGATTGCCCAACTGATGCTGCCAGCCTATGGCGAAACCTGGCTGATGGTCGGCATCGTGATGCTGCTGGTCGTCACGCTCGGTGGCGCGCTGGGGGTGGTGCTGTTCAACACCTCGCCGCGCGGGCTGTTCCCGCAGCCAGCGCTCAATCGCTCGCTGGGCTGGCTGGTCAACATTGGCCGCTCGCTGCCCTTTCTGGTGCTGATGGCCGCCATCATCCCCTTCACCTTCTGGCTGACGGGCACCACCATCGGCATCCCGGCGGCGATTGTGCCGATGGTGGCCGCTGGCGTGCCATTCTTCGCCCGGCTGGTGGAGAACGCGCTGCGCGAACTGCCACCGGAGGTGACGGCGGTCGGGCTGGTTTCAGGCGGCTCGCCGTGGCAGATCATCACCCGCGCCCAGCTGAGTGAGGCACTGCCGGCGCTGGTGGCGGCAGTGACCCTCAACCTGATCGCCATGATTGAGTACTCCGCCATCGCTGGCACCATCGGTGCGGGCGGCATCGGCTATCTGGCCGTGGTCTACGGCTACCAGCGTTTCGACCAACACATCATGATCGCCACCATCGTGGTGCTGATCGCCACCATCCAGATTATCCAGTTCATTGGCGACCGGCTGGTTGCCGCCTTGCAACCTCACCAGGAGAGGAATTAGCCATGTCACACCCCTCATTTGAGATCGTCAAGCCACGGCGCTGGCCGTGGGTGGTCGCTGGCGTGGCGGTGCTCGCCGCCGCTGGCTTTGCCTGGCACCTCTACGCCGGGCAGGCGCAGGCGGTCACCTTCGGCAACACGCTGAAGGTGCACTTTGAGCCAGCGATGGCCGGGGAGGAGCGGCTGATCAACTATGTCGCCGAGCACGTCGCGCCCGACTACGGGCTGAAACTGGAGGCGGTAGGCGTTCAGGACCCGGTGCAAGCGGATCGCGCGGTGGCTACGGGGCAGTATGCCGCCACCGTCTACCAGCACCAGTGGTGGCTGAAACAGGTGGTGGATGCCAATGGCTTCCAGCTCACCGCCACCGTGCCGGTGTTCCAGTGGGCGTTTGGCCTCTACTCGGATCGCTACAGCTCGGTGCAGGCGCTGCCGCAGGGGGCGGAGATTGTGGTGCCCAACGACGGCGCGAATCAGGGGCAGGCGCTGTGGCTGTTGCAGCGCATTGGGCTGATCACCCTCGACCCGGCGGTGGAGCCACGCACCGCCACCTTGAAGGACATCCGCGAGAACCCGCATGGTTTTGTTTTCAAGGAGCTGGATCTGCTCACCATGCCGCGCGCGCTCAACTCCGTGGACGCCGCCATTGGCTACGTCTCACAGTTTGACGCTGGCAAGGTGCCGCGCGAGAAGGGCATCCTGTTCCCGCCCGCGCCCAGAACCTTTGCCTCCCAGCTGGTGATTGGTACTCCCTACCTGCAACAGGCGAGCATCGCCAAATTGCAGCAGGCGTTCGCCGATCCGCGTGTCCAACGGTGGCTGGCCGAGACCGATGACCCGCGGGTGAAAGGGGTGCTGGTGCCCGTCTCCGCCAACTGATCCTTGCCAGGCCCTGACCGGTTCCGCCGCTGGCCGAACCGGTCTTTTTGCTGCCCGCCATCCAGGTATCTTATTGAATTTGATGAATATCGTTAGCAGGGATTGTTGGTTGTGATGTCAGGTGGCGGTTCGTATAACCGGGGGACACCTGCCTGATAAGAGGATGCCCATGAGCACACTTAACCTTGATGATGAACTGGTCAGCGCGCCGCCCTCGGCGCCGGTACGCTCCGCCAGCGACGTGGCGCGACTGATCAACACCCGCAGCGACAAGAATAGCTATGCCTGTATGATCGTCTTTCTGGCGCTGGGCGGCGTGTTCCTGGACGCCTATGACCTGACGACCCTCTCCTATGGCATTGACGACGTGGTCAGGGAGTTCAATTTGACGCCCACCCTGACCGGGCTGGTCACCTCCTCCATCATGCTGGGCACCATCATCGGCAACCTGATTGGCGGCTGGCTGACGGATCGCTATGGCCGCTACTCGGTATTCATGGCCGATATGCTGTTCTTTGTGGTGTCGGCGATTGCCGCCGGGCTGGCGCCGAATGTCTGGGTGCTGATTGGCGCGCGCTTCCTGATGGGCATCGGCGTCGGCATTGATTTACCGGTGGCGATGGCCTATCTGGCGGAGTTCTCCAAATTCAGCGGCAAGGCCAATAAGGCGGCGCGGCTGGCTGCCTGGTGCCCAATGTGGTACGCCGCTTCTTCGGTCTGCTTCCTGATTATCTTTGGCCTCTACTTCCTGCTGCCGGAGCAGCACCTTGACTGGCTGTGGCGCGCCTCGCTGCTGTTTGGCGCGGTGCCAGCGCTGCTGATTATCGCGGTGCGCAGCAAATTCATGAACGAGTCGCCGCTGTGGGCCGCCAACCAAGGCGACCTGAAGGGGGCGGTGCGCATCCTGCGCGACGCCTACGGCATCCATGCCCATGAGGCGGAGCCGGATCGCCCCAGCGCGCCGCCCGCGCCAAAGCCCAGCTTCCGCGTGCTGTTCCAGAAGCCTTACCGCGAGCGCACCATTGTCGCTGGCGTGATGAACGTCTGTATCTCCTTTGAGTACACCGCCATCGCCTTCTTCCTGCCCTCGATCCTGGCGCAGTTCCTCGGGGCTGGCGTGTTTGAAACCATCTCCGCCTCCCTCGGGCTGAACGTGCTGTTCGCCTTCACTGGCGGCCTGCTGGGAATGCGGCTGGCGTGGAAATACCCGTCGCGCCATGTGGCCATCGCGGGCTTTGCCCTCCAGTTCATCGCGCTGGTGGCGCTGGCGCTGATTGGCCACCCGCAGGCGGCGATCGGCATCGGCGTGGCCGTGCTGATGCTCGGCCTGTGGCTGTTTGCCGAGGGCTTTGGCCCCGGCGCGCAGCTGATGATCTACCCGGCGCTCTCCTATCCGACCTCCATCCGCGCCACCGGCGTGGGCTTCAGCCGCTCGCTCTCTGGCATCGGCAGCGCGCTGGCGCTGTTTATCCTGCCGATTTTGCAGGCGTCGCTGGGCACCAATATGTTCTGGGTGGTGTCACTGAGCGCCGTGATTCCGATTGTGTTCCTGCTCGCGGTGCGCCATGAGCCAACCCGCCACGATATTGATGACCATTCACCTGAAGGAGATACCCCATGAGCCAGCCCCTGCTCTCTACCGGCGCCGATGAGGCGCAACTGGCGGCACGCTTCCGCCCGCTCTTTGCCCGCATCGCCGAAGGCGCGCGTGACCGCGAGCGCCGCCGCACGCTGCCCCATGAGCCGATCCAGTGGCTGAAGGCGGCAGGTTTTGGCACGCTGCGTATCCCGCGTGAGAAGGGGGGCTTCGGTGCCTCCCTGCCACAACTGTTCGCCCTGCTGACCGAGCTGGCGGAGGCTGACTCCAACCTGCCGCAGGCGCTGCGCGCCCACTTCGCCTTTGTGGAGGACCGCCTCAACCAGCCCGACAGCCCGGCGCGTGACCGCTGGTTCCAGCGCTTCCTGGACGGGGAGCTGGTGGGCAGCGGCTGGACGGAGATTGGCAACGTCAAGCTTGGCGAGGTCAACACCAAAGTGACGCCGCAAGCCCACGGCTGGCGGCTGGAGGGGGAGAAGTTCTACAGCACCGGCACCCTGTTTGCCGACTGGATCGATGTGTTCGCGCAGCGCAGCGACACCGGTGGCGATGTGATTGCGCTGGTCAGTACCCACCAGCCGGGCGTGGTGCGCGAGGATGACTGGGATGGCTTCGGCCAGCGCCTGACCGGCAGCGGCACCACCCGTTTTAGCGCCGCACAGGTGGAGCAGGAGCACGTCTATGACTTCGCCAGCCGCTTCCGTTACCAGACCGCCTTCTACCAGCATGTGCTGCTGGCGACGCTGGCTGGCATTGGCCGGGCCGTGCTGCGCGATGCCCGCGAGGGGGTGCGCGATCGTCGCCGCGTCTATAGCCACGGCAACGCCAGCCAGGTACGGCAGGATCCACAGGTGTTGCAGGTGGTGGGGCAGATTGCCGCCTGGGCCTGGGCCACCGAGGCCAGCGTGCAGCAGGCGTCCTACGCGCTGCAACGTGCCTACGAGGCGCACGCCGTCACGGATGAGGCACTGGTGCAGGCGCTGAATGTCACGGCGGAGATTGATGCCGACCGGGCGCAGGTGATCGCCAGCGAGCTGGTGCCGCGCGCCGCCACAGAGCTGTTCAATGCGCTCGGCGCGTCCGATACCCGGCTCAGCAAGGCGCTCGATCGCCATTGGCGCAACGCCCGCACCGTGGCGTCACACAATCCGGTGATCTACAAGGCGCGTGCCGTGGGGGAGTGGGAGGTCAATGGCAAAACGCCGATCTTCGTCTGGCAGATCGGCAACGGGGAGTAGGGGAAGGGCGGCCCGGCCGCCTGGTGGGTTACTGCTTCAGCGCGGCGTCCTGCGACCAGGTGGCGCTGCGCACCTCCACTTTCACCGGCAGCAGGCCGATGCGGGTAAAGGTATCCGCCAGCGCCTGCTGCTGGGTGAAGACCTCAAGGCTCATGCGCTGTGCGCCAAACGGCATCCGTGAAAGCGCTCGCGCCCAGATCGGCTGCTCCAGCCCGGTGGACTGCGACAGGATTTTCGCCGCCTCATCCGGGTGGCCGTTGGCCCAGTCGCTCAGGGTGGATAGCTCATCAATCACCTGCTGCGCCACCTGCGGATGGCCGTCGGCAAATTTGCGGCTGGCAAGGTAGAAGGTGTAGTGCGGCACCAGACCTTCGGCGTCCTGCACTTTGCGGGCGTTGGCGTGGGCCTCCACCTCGGCGTAGAACGGGTCCCAAATTACCCAGGCATCCACTGCCCCGCGCTGGAAGGCGGCGCGCGCGTCGCTCGGCGGCAGGTAGACCGGGGTGATGTCCTTGTAGGTTAGCCCGGCCTTCTCCAGCGCGCTCACCAGCAGGTAGTTGACGTCAGAGCCTTTGTTCAGCGCCACGCGCTTGCCCTTCAGGTCAGCGACGCTGTGGATCGGCGAATTCTCCGGCACCACAATCGCCTCGGTTTTGGGGTTGGCCGGAGAGTGCGCCAGATAGACCAGATCGGCCTGTGCCGCCTGCGCAAAGGTCGGCGGTGCGTCGCCGGTGGCCGCCAAATCAATGCTGCCGACGTTCAGCCCCTCCAGCATCTGCGGCCCAGCCGGGAACTCCACCCAGCGCACCTGGATGCCCTGCTTTTTGAACTGCTCGTCCAGCGTGCCGCGATACTTCAACAGCGCAAAGATATTGGCCTTCTGGTAACCAATATTCACCACCTCGGGCTTCTCTGCCGCCCAGCTTGCGGAGGAGAGGGCCAGCAGGGCGCTGGTGAGGGCGGTGGCGGCGAGGGTGCGGCCAAATGGCGTTTTCATCATTCTGTTATCCCTTAGTGAAAGTGACCGTGCCAAGCAGAAAGGCGCTCACGGAATGCCCCTATCCTGACCAGCCGCGACAGAATTGAAAACGGTTTTATCGGCATATTATATGCCTAATTACTAAATGCTTTTTTTCGATTTGATTAGAAACGGCGCGGCAATGGACGCCTTTTAACCTGCGCTGCGCAAGGTGTGTCCTGACGCCCTACCCACTGAAAACATAAAAATAATTTCATTTTTGTGGATTACGTCCCAAAATATTTCTTTTCCCTGAAGAGAGGCGCCCCACTTTTATCATGACTGATCACGTTTTGGACATCCCGCAAACCTCGCGCCGCACCCAGTGGCTGCGGGTGCTGCTGTTGAGCATCAGCGCCTTTATCTTCAATACCACGGAGTTCGTGCCGGTTGGCCTGCTAACGGACATAGCGCAGACCTACGCGATTGATACCGCCCACGCTGGCTGGATGCTGACCATCTACGCTTGGGTGGTGGCGCTGATGTCACTGCCACTGATGCTGCTGACCAGCAAGGTGGAGCGCAAGCAGTTGCTGCTTTGGACTTTCGTGGTGTTTATCCTGAGCCATGTGCTGTCGGTGGTCGCCTGGAATTTCTGGGTGCTGGTGGCCGGGCGCATCGGCATCGCGCTGGCGCACGCCATTTTCTGGTCGATCAGCGCCTCGATTGCCATTCGCGTCGCACCGATGGGGAAACAGACCCAGGCTTTAAGTATGCTGGCGACCGGCACCGCGTTGGCGATGGTGCTCGGCCTGCCGCTCGGACGGATCATCGGCCAGTTGCTGGGCTGGCGCATGACCTTCGTGGTGATTGGCGTGTCGGCCATCGTGGTGCTGGTGATGCTGTTCAAGCTGCTGCCGTCGCTGGCGAGTGAGCACCACGCCTCGCTCAAGAGCCTGCCGGCGCTGCTGCGCCAGCCGATGCTGCTCAGCCTCTACCTGTTCACCGCGCTGGTGTTTACCGCGCACTACACTGCCTACAGCTACATTGAGCCGTTCATTAAGAACATTGGTTTGATGGGCGATGGCTTCACCACGCTGCTGCTGCTGGTGTTTGGCGGGGCAGGGATCATCGGCAGCCTGCTGTTTGGCTTTATGGGTGAGCGCTTCGCCACCACGCTGCTGCTCACCTCCATCGCGCTGATTACGCTGTCGATGTTCTTGCTCGGCTATGTGGCGACCAACGCGATGGAGCTGCTGATCCTCAGCCTGTTCTGGGGCATGGCGATCATGATGGTCAACCTCTCATTCCAGGTGAAGGTGCTGGCGACCGACCCCCATTCGCCGGACATCATCATGTCGATCTACTCCTCGATTGTGAATCTGGGGATTGGGCTGGGGGCGCTGCTCGGCAACCAGATTATCCTGCGAACCTCACTGGGCAACATCGGCACCAGCGGCGCGGCCATCGGCCTGTTGACCTTCATCGGGCTGAGCCTCTACCTGCGCCAGCGTACTCGCCGGCGTTAACCGCCACCGCGCCGGGGCAGCCCCGGCGCTTATCCTGCCGCCACGATGCGCAGCGCCTGCACCACGATACGTTTGGGGCGGCCACGCCACTCAAACACCTCATCAATCACCGGGTAACGTTCAGGCGCCACCACCCACTTCTCCCCTAGCAAACCCAACGCCTCCTTCTCCAGCAACTGTGCCTCCACATTGGCAAAGAACTGCTCCGGCTGCGGCGTTTTCTTATATTTGTCATCGGACGTCCACGTCAGGAACACCCACCCCTCCAGCGTCACGCCCATACCCCGGTGTTTCGCCATCTTCATAGTGAGCGATTTTAGCCAATTCTTTTGCGGGTTCTGGTTGGGGTAGGCCACCTTGGCCTCAATATGCGTCAGCAACTGGTGCTGGAATGCGCCTTTAGCCTGCGACAGGTCGCGGTAGAGGCTCAGATCGCGTTTGTCATCCTCGTTATAGAGGAAGTAGCGTCCTTCCCCCAGCGCGGGGAAGTGCGCATGTCCCAGATCAAAATTGAAGATGTGGCAAATCTCAGTGCAGAGCCACAGCTCGCAGGCAGCAAAGTTGAAACGTCGGGCATAACGCTCAGGTTGCGCGCCGATATGGCGGCAGATTTCAGGTAACAGCACAGGCTTATCCTTTTCTGGCAAGGCACCCCCGGTGGCCGGAAGTGCATGATGTCAGAGGGTTATCGGATAAGAGGGGGAGGACTTGAGATGACAGCGTAATAAAAAGAGGTGTGTTCATCGTTCGGCAAGTGCCTTAATGGCATCACCATGTATAGACATCATCTCTTCAAATTCATGCTCTAATTTATGTTTCATAAATGCCCGGTATTCTTGAGCATTTACAACATACGCAGACTCCTTGCCTCGCATGATAATCTCAACTTGTTCGCCAGCAGCAACGTCATTGAGTATCTCCGCAAGGTTTTGTCGCGCGTCGGTATAACTCATCTCTTTCATGATATTTGCCCGTAAGGAAATGGTGATGCCGCAATACACCTGTACAGGTAACATGTACAGGTATGTTGGTGGAAGCTTACAACCGCCGCAGCATCCTGGCCGGGTTACCGGCATAGATGCCTTTCTCGGTGATCGATTTGGTCACCACGCTGCCTGCGCCAATCACTGCGCCATCGCAAATGGTGACCGCCAGCAGGGTGGAGCCGCTGCCGATCGAGACATCGTTGCCAATCACCGTGCGCCCCCAGCTGGCGGGGTCGGGGTTGGGTGCGCCGTCGTGGAACAGGTCATTGGCGAAGGTGACGTTATGGCCGATGAAGCAGCGTTCGCCAATGGTGACAAATTCGCAGATAAAGCAGTGGGACTGGATTTTGCTGGCGTGGCCGATGGTGCTGTTCTTCTGGATCTCCACGAAGGGGCCGATGAAGACCCCATCGCCCAGGGTGCAGCCGTAAAGGTTGACTGGCTCATAGATCACCACATCCTTGCCAAAGGTGACGTCCTGAATACCGACGCTGCGTCGCGCTACCATGTGCTTCTCCTTGTCAGTGAAGGCCCGATGATAAACCCAAACGCCAGCGGCAGAAAACCGCATAAAAAAAGCGGCCCGCAGGCCGCTTGGAGATGTTACGCCTCTGACGCCACAGGTTCGCCACGGTAGCGGGCGGCGCGCTCATTGAGCAGGGAGAAGGCAAAGATCACCAGCCCCAGCAGCGGCAGAATGGCCCCATAGGTGGCGGTGTAGGTCACCGGGTAGCCATGCTCCACCACATAGGCACCGAGGCTGGCGCCCAGCGCGTTGGCGATGTTAAAGGCGGAGTGGTTGAGGGTCGCCGCCAGCGTCTGCGCCTTGCCGGCCACCTGCATCAGCCGCACCTGCAACGGCGCGCAGAGCGCCAGATTGGTGCCAATCAGGAAGCTACCGACGATGGCACCCAGCAGGCTCGGCGCCAGCAGCGGGAAGAGCAGCAGCACCGCGATGCTCCACACCAGCACAAAGAAGATGGCGGGCATGATCTTCCGGTCAGCCGCCCAGCCGCCCACCAAATTGCCGGCCACCATGCCAAGGCCGAAGGCGAACAGGATCACCGGCAGCCAGCTATGGGAGAGGTGCACCGCGTAGGTCACCACCGGCGAAATGTAGCTGATCACCGAGAACATGCCGCCAAAGCCAATCGCCGCAATGCCCAGCGTCAGCCAGATGCGCATGTTCATCAATGCCCTGATCTCCTTCAGCGGCGAACTGACCGCCTCGTCGCCGCGTTTCGGGAAGATCGCGGCAATCAGCAGCACGTCCAGCAGCGCCAGCAGGGCCACCACACCGAATGCCCAGCGCCAGTTGATGTACTCACCCAGCAGCGTCGCCAGCGGGTTACCGAGCAGCGAGGCCAGCGTCAGACCGAGGATTACCCGGCCCACTGCCTTGCCGCGGTGGTCAGGCGACACCAGCGCCGCGGCGGCCAGCGCGGCCACGCCAAGGAACGCGCCGTGCGGCAGGCCGCTGACGAAGCGCGCCAGCACCAGCGCATGGTAGCTGTTCGCCAGCACGCTACCGAGGTTGCCGACGAAAAACAGTGCCATAAACAGCATCAGCTGGCGTTTGCGCGGCAGGTGGGCGGTGAGCAGGGAGAAGAGTGGCGCGCCGATCACCACGCCCAGCGCGTAGGCGCTGATGAACTGGCTGCCTTGCGCCAGGGTGACAGAGAGGGAGTGGCAGACCTCGGACAGCAGTCCCATGATTGAGAACTCGCTCATGCCGATGGCAAAGCTGCCCAACGCCAGGGCGAAAATCGCCCAAGCGGCCGACGGCGCGGGGGCCGGGGTGTGACTGGTATTTTCCATGATGCTAATTGCTTACTGTAAAAAATGAGAGAAAGGAACTGCGCGTGCCGGCATGTCGCGTTGTTATTGTCATGCCAGTAGGGGGGTGCCCCTGCTGTCGCCGTTGATGATTCCATTAAGGAGCCGGGCAGTGTAGTCGCGCCATCCGGGAGCGGCAAGCATTGATTGCCCAAATAGGTTTGTCACTTAAGTCATGTAATGTGATGATTAAGCCTCAGCCCACGAGTGACGCGTGAAGGGTATGCAAACCAGGCAATAACCTCTATTTTGGATGGTTGAGACTGGCTGCAACGGTGTGAACCCGCGCCCTTGGCCTGACAGCATGGCTTCAAGTGAGAGGTTGGTGCGCCAAGCGCCAGCATGATGTAAGGAGAGGACGATGCATTTTCGTGCAATGGAGCAGAGCGATTTACCTCAGGCGTGGATGCTATCCCAACAGGTAAAGTGGCCACACCGGCTGGAGGATTGGCAGCAGGCGCTGCGCCTCGGCGAGGGCGTGGTGGCCGAGCAGGAGGGGCAGGTGGTGGGCACCATCCTCGGTTGGCGCTGGGGTGAGGCCTATGCCACCGTGGGGCTGGTGATTGTGGATGAGGCGTATCGGGGGCATGGGATTGGGAAGCAGTTGCTGCTCGCCATGCTGGAGCGAATGCCCGGCTACACCGTGCGCCTTAACGCCACTGAGGCGGGCAAGGCACTCTATGAGAAGTATGGCTTCCACGTAACCGGTCTGGTGCAGCAGCACCAGTGTGCCGCCCTCGGCGAAATCGCGCTGGTCGCCCCACTGGCAGGGCAGCGGCTGCGCCCGGCCACGGCAGAGGATGCGGATCTGCTTACTGCACTGGATCACCGCGCCCACGGCCTGTTCCGCCCGGCGATGGTAGCCACGCTATTGAACGAGGGTGAGCGTGTGTTGCTGCTGCAGGATGCCTATGGCCAGCCACAGGGGTTCGCCGGCCTGCGCCGCTTCGGGCATGGCTGGCTTATCGGGCCGGTTATTGCCCATGATCCTCAGCAGGCGAGAGTGCTGATCAGCACGTTGATGGCCGATCTGACGGGCGAGTTTGTGCGTGTTGACAGCGATCCGAGCCTTGGCCTGTGCAGCTGGCTGACAGGGCAGGGGCTGCAAGAGGTGGACAACCCCACCGTGATGGTTAGAGGCACGCCCTGGGTGCCTGCGCCCGGTACGCTGCAGGCGTTTGGCCTGATGTCACAGGCGATGGGCTAAGCCGCACCACCTCGCCAATCCATGCAAGAATCCCAGAATCCTGTAATCCTAGGATTCTGGGATTACAGGATTCTGCCCGCCATTACCTAATGAAATGAATAGTTTCCTCCCGGAATAGATTGTAAAAGCAAATGATATTGATTATCTTTTGCGGCCTCTTGAATCATCTCGGATGGATCCATGCGTTTTGCCGCTCTTTTGCTGCTGGTGGTAAGCCTCGGCAGCCACGCCAAACAGGTGACTGATCTGCTCGGCCGACAGGTCACCGTCCCAGACCACCCCCAGCGCGTTATCCTCGGTGAGAGCCGGATGCTCTACACGTTGGCCCTGCTGCAACCGGGTTATCCGGCAGCACATATCGTGGGCTGGCCGGCGGATTTGGCGAAGTATGATCCGCAGACCTGGGCGCAGTACCGGCAGGCATTTCCACAGTTGGCGACCATTCCGCAACTGGGTAGCGGCAGCGTCAATGACATCAGCGCCGAGAAGGTGCTGGCGCTCAACCCCGATCTGGTGATTTTGCCGCGTCTGGCTAAAAGCACCGCCGGTAACGCCGCCTTCCTGCAACTGATGGAGCAGGCCCATGTGCCGGTGGTGGTGGTGGATCTGCGGGTAGACCTGCTGAACCATACCGTGCCGAGCGTGCGCCTGCTGGGCGAGATCTTCAACCAGCCGCAGCGCGCGGAGGCGTTCATCGCCTTCTACCAACACCACATGGCGGCGATCCAACAGCGGCTGGCAACCTACCAAGGGCCAAAAACCCGCGTGATGCTGCATCTGCACCTCGGTCGGCGCGATACCTGCTGCACCACCGCCGTCAATGGCAACCTTGGGCAACTGCTGGCCTTTGCCGGCGGGGAGAACATCGCGGCAGGTCAGGTGAGCGGCGTGTTCGGCGAGCTGAACCCTGAGAGCGTGCTGGCCGCCAACCCTGACGTCTATATCGCCACCGGCATGGGCGAGCCAGAGGGGGAGAGCCGCACGGTACGCCTCGGCCCGCAGGTGGCAGCGGCACAGGCCGCACAGAGCTTCCAGCAAGTGATGGCAAAACAGCCGATCCTCGCGCAACTGCCGGCGGTGCGCGACGGGCGTGCCTATGCCCTGTGGCATAACTTCTACCTCAGCCCCTATCACCTGGTAGCCACCGAATATTTTGCCAAGGCGCTCTATCCGGCCTTGTTCAGCGATCTCAACCCACAACAGACATTACAAGACCTTTATCAGCGCTTTTTGCCGCTGACTTTGACAGGGACTTTCTGGAGCCAGTTACCCCATGAAAACCATCGCGACCTGCCTGCTGGGCAGCAGCCTGATCATTCCCACCCTCACTCAGGCTGAAGAGACCGGCGATACGCTGGTCGTCACGAAAAAAGCGGAAGAGACCGCGACCGCCAACATCGGCTCATACCAGCCGCACAGCAGCGTAACCGCCACCCGCAGCGAGAGCCGCATCGTCGAGACGCCGCAATCCATTACCGTGGTGCCGAAACAGGTGCTGGAGGATCAGGATGCCAGCAGCCTCGATCAGGCGCTCTACACTGTCAGCGGCATTACCCAGTCCAACACCTTGGGCGGCACCCAGGATGCGGTGATCAAACGTGGCTTTGGCGACAACCGTGACGGATCCATTTTGCGTGATGGGCTGCGCTCCATTCAGGCGCGTAACTTCACGCCAACCACTGAACGGGTGGAGGTGCTGAAAGGCCCGTCGTCGATGCTCTACGGCATGAATGAGCCGGGTGGGATGGTCAATATCATCAGCAAAAAACCGCAGATGACGCCGCATGTGCATCTCGAAGGGCGCACCAGCAGTTTTGGTGGCGGCGGTGGTCAGCTTGACGTCACCGGCCCGCTGGGCGGCGGGTTTGCCGGCCGGTTGATTGTCGATCACAGTGAGACGGATTACTGGCGCAACTTTGGCCGCACGCGCCAGACCGTGGTGGCCCCCTCCCTGATGTGGGTGGGCGACAGCACGGTGGTGCGGCTCTCCTGGGAGCATATGGAGTATCTGGTGCCCTTTGATCGCGGCACGGTGCTGGACACCAACACCGGCAAGCCAGTCAATGTGCCGCGTGAGCGCCGTTTCGACGAAACCTACAACGCCACGCGTGGCGATCAGGACACCCTGACCTTCCAGGCCGATCAGGCGCTGAGCGAGAACTGGTCATCCCAGTTTACCTACTCCTTCAACCGCAATCGCTACAGCGACAATCAGGCGCGCGCCACTGCCTATGATGCCGACACGGGCATCCTGACGCGCCAGGCCGACTCGACGGCTTCCGCCAATGCCCGTACCCAGATCGCGCAACTCTCCTTAAATGGCGATGTTGATTGGGGGCGCGTCAACCACCAGCTGTTGATGGGCGTCGATTATGAGGCCGACCGTACCTACCGGGGCGACATGATCCGCGGCACCAAAACCAAGAACAGCCTGTTTAACGTTTATGATCCGGTCTATGGCCTGTTGGATGCCAGCACCGCCGTCAGTGCCAAGGACAGCGACCAGCGTGAGAACATCGACAGCCGTGGGCTGTTTATGCAGGACGTGCTGCGTCTGGATGAGCATTGGCAACTGATTGGCGGCCTGCGCTACGACCGCTTCGACGTGATGGCCGGCAAGGGCCGCCCGTTCATCACCAATACCCAGAGTTCAGACAGCAAACTGGTGCCGCGCGTGGGCGTGGTCTACAGCCTGAATAACTGGTCGAGCCTTTATGCCAGCTATACCGAGTCGTTCAAGCCCAACTCCTCCATCGCCACGCAGATTGGTGCGCTGCCACCGGAGCAGGGCAAGGCGTATGAGGTGGGCGCGAAAATCGACACCTCGAACGGCATTACCGGCACGCTGGCACTGTATGACATCCGCAAGCGCAATGTGATGGTGAGCGAGACGATTGGCGGCGAGACCTATACCCGCACCGCCGGGCAGGTGCGTTCACAGGGCGTGGAGCTGGATATGGCAGGTCAACTGACCCGTAGCCTGAGTCTGGTGGGATCGTATGCCTATACCGACGCCCGGGTCAAAGAGGACCCAGAGAACCGCGGGATGCGGATGCCCAACACCGCGCGCCACACTGCCGCGCTGTTCCTGACTAATGATTTTGGCCATACCGGGCTAATTGCCAATGATGACCTGCGGGTTGGTGTCGGCGGCCGTTATGTCGGCAAGCGACCGGGCGACGCCGCCAACAGTTTCTGGCTGGATGACTACACGGTGGCCGACGCCTTCGTCGCCTGGCACACACCTTACAGTGGCTACGATGTGAAGTGGCAACTGAACGTGAAAAACCTGTTCGACACCACCTACTACACCTCTAGCGCCAGCAACCTGCGCATCGCGATCGGCGATCCGCGCGAAGTGGTGCTCTCCGCCTCCGTTGATTTCTAATCCCCAAGGCCGGCAGTAGCCGGCTTTTTTAGCGATGTATTTACACTACGTAAGTAGTTACAACATACTTTGCGTTATTATTCAAAATCAACGATCACCTAATCTCCGGTGTAGAAGAGAGTGCTAAGCAACCAAATATTGGCCGTGTACTCTTCGCACGAAACGGTTATGCATTAAAACAAACAGATTATTAATTATTTGCAATCTAATAGTATTCTCGCTTCAAAACTCGACCACGCATTAAAGGGCGTAGGGCCGGCGCTATCCCATCAAATAGAGGCAATAAGGGTGAGCGCAATGCGTGCCTTGTATTACCAGGCTTTTCGCGGAAAGCCCCTTCCTTTTAGGTAGGGGATGCAGAGCAAAGCGCCCGACAGGGCGCTAATGAGGGCGGTTCTGATCCTCAATATATTTCTTAATCACTTCGAGGGGCGCACCGCCCACACTGCCAGCAAAATAAGACGGCGACCAAAGCGCGTCTGACTTCCACGCGGGTTTATGCAAATCAGGATGAAGCAATTTCATCTTGCGACTGCTCACCCCTTTCAGGCTGTTAACCAGTTTGCTGATTGCCACCTTCGGCGGAAAGTTAAGCAGGATATGGATGTGATCCGACTCCCCGTTAAATTCTACAACCTCGCATTCGAACTGCTCGCATACGTTGCGGATTATCTTCTCCAACGTTTCCAGATGGACGGCGTTAAACACCTTGCCCCTGTACTTAGTGATAAAGATTAAATGGCAATGCAGCACAAAGACGCAATGCCGCCCCGTTCGATAAGTTAACTCCATAGACCAACCTTGAAAATGTGCTATAAAGCCTGTAGTTTAGCGCACTATGAGCATTCATACCAAAACACTCTCAGTCAGAGTTAAAGACAAACACGCCGCCGTTTTGCGGCAGATGGCTTTTGAAGTCAATCAGGTCTTTAATCTGGCAAACGAGATAACCAAGCAGCACGCACCATGAAACCCTCGAGTTGCGCTATGCGGCCATCACTTGGAAATATATGGAAGGGAACCTATCTATCGCGCTACCTGGAACGATCGCGTCTACGCCTGACCTGCTGTCCTTGGGTTCAATGCGCAGTAAAAAGCACTGGCCACAAAAAAGGCGCAATTTGCATTGCGCCTGTGCTTCGTCATTTTGGGCGTTAACCAACAATCCGCCCGGCTGCCATGTGCACCGCGTGGTCACACATGTGGTCGATCACATCCGGGTCGTGGCTGACCAGCACCATTGTCAGCTTATCCTGCTGTTTCAGATCATTAAGCAGGTTTAGCACCTCGGCCTGTACCGACATATCCAGCGCAGAGGTTGGCTCATCGAGCAGCAGCACTTTCGGTTGCAGCAGCAGGGCGCGCACAATGGCCACACGCTGGCGCTGACCGCCGGAGAGCTGGTGCGGGTAGCGATCGGCCATCGCCGGATCCAGCCCCACATGGCGGAAGCCGTCATTGATGCGGTCATTCACATTGTCGAAGCCAAACAGCTTCAGCGGCTCCGCCAGCGTGCGGCGCAGGCGGTGACGCGGGTGGAGCGAGGCGTATGGATCCTGGAACACCATCTGCACCTCGCGGCGCAGGTCGCCAGTGAAGGCTTTGCCCGGCGTCGCCTGATGGCCAGCCAACTGCATGTGCCCCTCCCAGTGCGGGTTCAGCCCGGCCATCACCCACAGCAGCGACGACTTGCCGCAGCCGGAGGGGCCGACCAGCCCAAAACACTCGCCGGGTTGCACGGTCAGCGACACATCATGCACCACGGTGCGCATCTCGTAACCCTGACGGTGTGACACGCTTAGGCCATTTAGATCAATGATTCCCACGGTCAGCCTCCAGAGCGGCGCGATCCAGCGTCGGCAGCGGCTTGCCATGCGTCGATTTGTTGGGGCGGCAGGCCCACAGTGTGCTGGTGTAGGGATGGGTCGCGAACGGCAGTTCGGCGGCCAGCAGGGCGTCAAGAATGTCGCCCTTGTACATCACCATCACCCGGTCACAGTGATCGGCCACCTGTTGCAGATCGTGGCTGATCAGCAGCAGGCCCATGTTGCGCTCCTCAACCAGCTTGCGGATCAGGCCAAGTACCTGATCGCGCATCGCGTGGTCGAGCGCCGAGGTCGGCTCATCGGCAATCAGGAACTGTGGTTCGGTGATCAGCGCAATCGCCAGCATCACGCGCTGTCCCATGCCGCCCGACAGCTGGTGCGGATAGCGCTTCATCAGCTCGCTCGGTTGCGGCAGGCCCACGGCGTCCAGCATCGCGCACACCTTCTCGCGGCGCTCGGCGCGGGAGAGGGCGCTGTGCAGCTTCAGCGGCTCCTCAACCTGCCAACCAATGGTGCGCGTCGGGTTGAGGGCGTACTTAGGGTCTTGCATCACCATCGCGATCTGGTTGCCACGCAACTGGCCCCAGCGGCGTTCGCTCAGGTTCAGGATCGCCTCGCCGCCCACCGTCAGGGTGCGTGCCTGCACCCGCAGTGACGGCGAGAGCAGCCCCATCAGCGCGCGGGCGGTGAGGGACTTGCCAGAGCCGGACTCGCCGACCAGCGCCACGCGCTCGCGGCCAAGGGAGAAGGTCAGATCATTGACCAGCGGGGCGCCGCTGTCGGCAACGGAGATGCGCAGCCGGTCGGCTACGACCAGAGGGGCAGTATCAATGGCCATTACGGGTATCCAGTCGGTCACGCAGGCCGTCGCCTGTCAGGTTAAAGGCCAGGCTGGCGAACAGAATGGCGCCACCCGGTGCGGCGGCGACCCACCACTGGTCAAAAATCACTTTACTGCCTTCGGCCACCATCGAACCCCACTCTGCGGTCGGCGGCTGTACGCCCATGCCGAGGAAGCCGAGGCCCGCCGCCGACAGGATGATGCCACCAAGGCTCAGGGCGGCGCGCACCACCGCACTCGGCATACAGAGCGGCAGAATATGGCCGAACATCAGGCGCAGGCCGTTGATGCCCTGCATCCGGGCGGCGGCCAGATAGTCACTGCGGCGCAGGGCCAGCGTCTCCGCCCGTGCCTGCCGCGCGAAGGGCGGCCAGCTGGTCAAGGCCAGCGCCAGCGCGCCATTCAGCAGACCGGGGCCGAGCATCGCCACCAGCGCCAGCGCAATAACCAAATTGGGCAGCGACATAAAGATGTCGGTAATGCGCATCAGCACACGCTCTGTCCAGCCACCGAGGTAACCGGCGCTGATGCCAATCAGCATCCCGACCGGGATGGTCAGCACCAGAATCAGCATCACCAGCAGCAGGGTGGGGCGAGTGCCATACAGCACGCGCGAATAGAGATCGCGGCCAAAGCCGTCGGTGCCAAACCAGTGCAGCGCCGAGGGCGGCAGCAGGCGCGCCGACATCTGTTGCGTGTTCGGATCAAAAGGCGCGAGCCAGGGCGCGAACAGCGCCACTAGCAGCAGCACCGCAATCAGGGTGCCGCCAACCGCCAGGGTGGTTACCCGGCGGCGGCGGCGACGCGGGGTGAGTGGCTCCACGTCAGAGAGATGTTGCGTCATCGGGTCCTCGGGTCAGTCAGGTAGGTCAGGGCATCTGCCAGCGCATTCAGGATGATGAAGCAGGTGCCGATCAGCAGCGTGCCACCCAAAATCGCTGGCGCATCCGAGGCGAACAGCGCGGTAGTCAGGTAACGCCCGACGCCCGGCCAGGAGAAGACCGTCTCGGTCAGTACCGCACCCTCCAGCAGGCTGGCGTAAGAGAGCGCCAGCACGGTGATCAGCGTACCCAGCACGTTCGGGAAGATATGGCGCAGCAGGATGCGGCCCCGACTTGCGCCCTTGGCGCGCGCCAGCGTCACGTACTCTTTGTTGCTCTCCTCCAGCAGGGCGGCGCGCAGCAGGCGCGTAATGCTGGCCATCGCCAGCAGCCCGAGCACCACCACCGGCAGCCACAGGTGCGCCAGTGCGTTGAGGAACATCTCCCGGTCACCGGAGAGCCAGGTATCGATCAGCACGAAGCCGGTTTTTGGCTCCAGCGTATAGACATAGAGATCATCCAGCCGCCCCGGCCCGGCTGACCAGTGCAGCACGGCATAGAACAGCAGCAGCCCGAGCAGGCCGAGCCAGAAGATCGGCACCGAGTAGCCGAGCAGCGACACCAGCCGCGCCACGTTGTCCAGCAGGCTGCCGGGTTTCCAGGCGGCGAGCAGCGCCAGCGAGATGCCAAAGATCGCGCCAAACAGGATCGAGCAGGTCGCCAGCTCCACGGTGGCCGGGAAGGTACGCATCAGATCGTCGAGCACTGGCTGGTTGGTGATGTGCGAAATGCCCATGTCACCCTGCGCCAGATGCTCAATATAGTGGCCAAACTGCATCAGCACCGGCTGGTCGAGACCCAAATCGCGGCGCACCTGCTCATAGGTGGCCGCGCTGGCGTGATCGCCAGCGACTTGCAACACCGGATCGACCGGCGACAGGCGTGACAGAGCGAAGGTGAAGGCCAGCAGCCCCAGCAGGGTGATCGCCACCGACAGCAGGCTGGTCGCCACCCGGCTGGCACGGCGCAAAAACAGCCGGGTCGCCCCGGCTTCAGGATTTACTGCGGCCATTACTTGCTGACCTGATTGTAGTAAACCATGTCAGGGTTGATGCCCTGCACGTAGCCTTGCAGGTTGTCGCGCAGCGCCACCAGATTACGCGCCTGCAAACCAATCACGTAAGGTGAGTTCTTCTGCACTTCACGCTGCATGGCTTGGTACATCTCCACGCGCTTGGCCTTGTCGCTCTCTGCCGTGGCGGCCAGCACCTGCTTGGTCAGCTCGGGAATGTGCCAGTTGGAGCGCATCGCCAGCGTGGTGCTGCCATCTTCCGGGTTATAGGCAAAGGCGGCGGCGTTGGTATTCGGGTCGAAGTAGTCCGCGCCCCATGCGTTTAGCGTAGCCTCATATTTGTGTGCCTTGACGCTGGACGCCACCTCGGTACTGATGCCCGGCAGCAGTTCCACCTTCACACCCCCTTTGGCAAAGCTGGCCTGCAACGCCTGTGCGATGTCCAGATAGGGCGGCTGGTTGCTGACGGAGAGTTTGAAGCTGACGTTGTTCAGCCCCGCTTTCGCCAGAATCTCCTTGGCCTTCTGCGGGTCGAAGGTGTACGGGTTGTCATTCAGCGCGCCCAGGAAACCTTCCGGCAGGAAGGATTGGTGTACCTGGAACTGGCCCTTCAGCAGATCGTCGGCAATGCCGTGGTAGTCGAACAGGTAGCGGGAAGCCTCCCAGAATGCCGGGTTCTTCAGCGCTGGCGAGGCGTCGATATTGAACTGCACGTAGTAGAGCGAGGCCATCGGGAAGGCAACCGGCTTGACGCCCGCCTTGCCTTTCAGCGCGGCCATCTGGTCAGCGCCCAGGTTACGTGCGATATCCGCATCGCCCTGCTCGAGCAGCAGGCGGCGGGCGGCTGGCTCCGGCACGTTCTTGATCAGCACGTTTTTCAGCTTCGGAGCGCCCGCCGGTGAGGTCGGGTTGGCGGACAGCAACAGCACCTCATGGGCGATGAAGCGGCGGATCTGGTAGGGGCCACTGCCGGCAGAGTGGGAGATCAGCCACTGGTTGCCGTAGTCATTTTTCTGCTGGTGCGCCATCGCGGTCTTCTCATCAACGATTGAGGCCACCGGCGCGGAGAGCAGGCTCAGCACGTAGGTCGGGCTGACGTTGGCGCTCCAGCTCACCTGCACCTGATTGTCACCTACCTTTTTCAGGTTGGCGTCGACGTTCTCCGCCGTCCAGCCCAGCTGGGTCAGGATAAACGACGGCTCAAGGTTCAGCTTCACCACGCGGGAGAGGGAGAAGATCACATCCTCCGGGCGCATCGGGTTGCCGCTGGAGAAGGTCGCGCCGTCACGCAGGGTGAAGGTCATGCTGCGGTTGTCGCTACCCGGTTGCCAGCTGCTGGCGAGGGTCGGTTTGATGTCAGTCGGGTTTTGCGGGTCAGACTGCACTAGACGCTGGTAAAGGTTGGTGAATGCCTGCACGGAGGTCAGTTCAAAACCCTGCGCCGGATCGAGGCTGCTGGCATCGTCAATCGATTGGGCAATGACTAAGGTATCTGGCGGAGTAGCCGCCGAGACGGAAAATGAGGCCGCCAGGGCCAGGGCAATCAAGGTTGGGGCGTTGAATTTCATAGGTTTGCCTTAAGAGTGTTTTTCGCGAGTGTAGGTTAACTTAGGGTAGGGCAACCAGAACAATATTGGCTATGCTTATGCTTTATCGTTATATACATATCTAATATGAATATAACCTGAGCGATTCCCGTTTCAAGCCGTTGTTTTCTGGCCTGTGGCCCGTTTTGCCAGCCATTTTCAGACGATTAACGGCCCTTCCGATTTTTCTCTTGTCACTGGGCGCGCTTGCCGCCGCCCTCTGCGGTGAAGCATTAACAAGATTGATTTTTGTACTAATCTTAACGGATCGCGTCTACCAGTCCGGAACCGCCCATGCTCAGCAATTTGACCCTCCCCGATGGCTTTCGCCGCCGCTTTAACCGGCAGATGCTCTATCCGCTGGCGACCGTGCTATTGGTGATGTTCACACTGATCACGCTGTTTCTGGTATGGCTTGGACATAACACCAACCAGCGTGAGCTGGAGCAAGAGACGCGCATCCTGACCACCTCTCTTAATCATAGTCTGGGTGAGCTGGCAGGACAGCAACGCAGCGTCGCCGCCTGGCCGCCACTGGGGCAACAGCTGAACCAGCAGCCCATCGACACCAACTGGCTGAACGATAATGTCGGCAACTGGCTGTTCAGCATGTTCAAACATCAGCAGGTCTTTATCTTCGACGCGGAGAACCGGCTGGTTTTTGCTTCCATCAATGGTGTCGCCAGCCCAGACTCCGCCGTCCTGCCACAGGAGGTGGTGCCACGCCTCGGCCAGTTGCGCCAGCGTGGCGATCAGGCCGCCCGCCACTCCTCACCGGCGCAGCACAGCCGTTCCCGCACCGCCACCCTCTCTGACATGGTGATGGTCAGGGGCGAGCCGATGATCATGGCGGCCAGCCCAATCAACGTCCCGCTGGGCGGCCGCCCCTTTACGTTGGTCAGCCTGCGCTTCTTGAATGATGGCTACCTGGATGAGCTGTCACAGGGCAGCATGATTGCCGGCCTGCACTACAGCCCGCGGCCGGGGCAGTTGCCGGGCGAGCACAGTATTCCTCTTCATGCGCGCGCGGGGCAGCCGATGGGCTACCTGACATGGCAACCGGAGCGCCCCGGCAGCCGGATGCTCAGCGTCATTGGCCCGGCGACCGCGCTCTCTGCGCTGCTGTTCCTGCTGGTGATTGCGGTGATTGTCCGCTCGCTCTGGCGCTCCTCCCTCAACCTGCAAAAATCGATGATTGAGCTGCGCGCCAGCGAAGCGCAGGCGCAACATCTGGCGTTCCATGACGTGCTAACCGGCCTGCCAAACCGCGCGCTGCTGGAGGATCGGCTGTCGCACTCGCTGGCGGCGACCCTGCGCAACGGTGGCTATACCGCGCTGCTGGTGCTCGATCTGGATCGCTTCAAGAACGTCAATGACACGCTGGGCCATGGCGCTGGTGATGGCCTGATTAAGGAGGTGGCATCGCGGCTCAATGGGTTGGTACGCAAAACCGACACCGTGGCGCGCATTGGCGGCGATGAGTTTGTGATTGTGCAGAGCGAGGTGCAGGAGCTGAGCGACGTGCAGGCACTCTGCCAGCGCATCCACGTGGCAATCGAGCGCCCCTTCCTGCTGGCCGGCAACGATACCTTCATTGGCGTCAGCATTGGCGTGGCGCTGGCACCGGCGGATGCCATCGAGCGTGGCGAGCTGATGCGCAAGGCGGACATTGCCCTCTACGTCGCCAAATATGAGGGGCGCGGCCACTTCCGCTACTTTGAGCAGTCGATGGATGACTCCGTCAAAACGCGGCAGGCGCTCGCCACGGATCTGCGCAATGCCCTGTTGAATGAGCAGGGGCTGGCGGTGCACTTCCAGCCACAGGTGGGCATCAATGGCCAGCAGATCATTGGGCTTGAGGCGCTGCTGCGCTGGCAGCACCCGGTACGGGGGCAAATTGCCCCAGAGGAGTTCATCCCGATTGCCGAGGAGAACGGCATCATCATCCCGCTGGGTGAGTGGGTATTGCGGCAGGCATGCCGCGCGGCCCACGGCTGGCCGGGCCTGTTTATCGCCGTGAACATTTCGCCGGTGCAGTTCCGCACCAACGGCTTTGCCCAGCGGGTACAGCACATCGTGGCGGAGGAGCAGACCGACCCGACACGGATTGAGCTAGAGATCACCGAGAGCGTGCTGCTGGATGACGATGAGATCTCGCGCGCAACGCTGCTGGCGCTGCGTGAAGCTGGGTTCAAGATTGCGCTGGATGATTTCGGCACCGGCTACTCCAGCCTCAGCTACCTTAGCCGTTTCCCGGTGGATAAGATCAAGATTGACCGCTCCTTTATCCAGAGCCTCGGCGAGGGGGAGAACTCGGGCGCCATCATTGAATCCGTGGTGCGGCTGGGGCGGGCGATGGGCCTGACAGTCACCGCCGAAGGGGTAGAGACCGAGGGGCAAATGGCGGTGCTGGCCGAGGCGGGCTGTGATGAGATGCAGGGCTACCTCTTCTCCCATGCCATTCCGCAGGAGCAGATCCCGGCGCTGCTGGCGCTGAAACGGGAGGAGTAAACGCTTGTCGCCATGGCCCGTGCGCCCTATGCTGGGGTGCTGCTCTCGCTAAACGTGACAACGTCACTTTGACAAGGAACTTCACCATGCATTTCGTTACCGTGCCCGGCTATACCAACTCCGGGCCACACCACTGGCAGACCCTGCTGGAACAGAAATACCCACAGATGATCCGGGTTGAGCAACAGGATTGGGAGCGGCCCGAGCGGCAGGCGTGGATTGAGGGCATCCAAAAGACCCTCGCGCCCTTGGAGGGAGAGATTGTGCTGATCGGCCATAGCTGCGGTGCGGTAGCCATCACCCAGTGGGCGGCGCACTACCCCGATGCCCGCATCAAGGGCGCACTGCTGGTGGCCCCGGCGGATGTGGATGCGCCGGACGCCCTGCCGCCAATCCGCCTGCAACGGCCACTGTCGCTGGAGCGGTTGCCCTTCCCGAGCCTGATGGTTGCCAGCGATAACGATGAGCACCTGAGCCTGACGCGCGCCAACCGATTGGCTACCGCCTGGGGCAGCGACTTGCGGATTATCAAGGGCGCTGGCCACCTGCACAGTGAGGCGGGCTACGGCGAGTGGCCGCTGTGCGAAGTGCTGATCAACCAAATCTCTGGCAACCAGTTGCGTTAGTGGCGGGAAGGCGGGCGGCGGGGCGTGAAATTTTGGCTATACTCTTCATTCACCTTTCGTTTTTGCAAATGAAAGTCTGGACAACGATCAACCCGTGAGGAGCACGCGATGAACCCGAGTTATGTTGCTAGCGATAAACCAAACGACAAGCATCAGAATCCTGCGCCGTCCAAGGCCGAAGATAAAGACGATCCGCACAGTGCGCCGGAAGCCGGTGACAAAGAGCCTGAAACAGACAAAACCAAACACTGATCCATCGCCCGGTCTCTGCGCCGGGCGATGCCATTATCAGAAGGCGATCTGCATCGAGAGCTGTGCCATGCGCGGCTCTCCCAGCTGGGCCGAGGCATAGCCTGCACCGCTGTAGCCATTCAAGCCGCCCGGCACGATATTCGTCCAGTAGTGGCGGTTGGTCAGGTTGGTGATATCCAGCCGGAAGGTGGTGTCCGTCTCAAACAACCGCGTTTTGTAGCTGCCGCCAGCATCAAAAGTGGCGTAGCTTCCCGTCCAGTTATCATTCGCGTTGTCCGTCGGCCGGCGGCCCACGTAGCGTCCCCCGGCATGGATCTCCGTTCCGCTCAGCATTGGCAGGGTATAGACCGCCAACAGACTGGCGGTGTAACGCGGCAGCCCGACAATCTGCTTATCTTTGGCGTCGACATTGGCGCTGTCACGCAGGCGGGGATCGAGCCAGGTCATGCCGCCATAGAGGTGCAGATCTGGCAACACATCACCGTCTGCCATCAGTTCCAGCCCGCGGTTGCGCTGCGCGCCATCCACCGCATACTCCCCCTGGCTATTGGTATAGGCGTAGGGGCGATCAATCTGGAACAGCGCGGCGGTCAGCAACGTACGGCCCACAGCCAGCTTGCTGCCCACCTCGGTCTGCTTGCTGCGGTAGGGGGAGAGCACCGATCCGGCATTGCTGGCCCCGCTTGGTGCCACGTCGCCCTGTTGCAGGCTGTCGGCGTAGGTGACATAAAGCGTCAGCGGGTCAATTGGCTTGTACAGCAGGCTGGCAGAACCGCTAAAGCCACTGTCATCGGACTGGCTGCTGCGCACGCCACTTTTGCCGTAGTTGGCCGAGGTCAGGAAACTCTCACTGCCGGAGAGCATCAGGCTCCACTGCGGCGAGAAGGTCAGGGTGTCGCTCAACAGGAACGCCTGCTGGGTGGTGGTCGCCGAGTGGTAGCGATCTGTGTAGTCCGGATAGTCCGGCTCCGCAAAGCGCTGCGGATTATCCAGACTCGCCTCGCCCAGCGTGTAGCTGCCGCCATTGCGCGGGTTGTAGTTCTTCCAGACAAAACCGCGCATCCCAACCGCCAGATCGTGCTTCAGCCAACCAGTCTCTACTGCGCCGGTCAGGTTGGCAAAGTAGCTATTAATGGTAAAGCGGCTGGCGGTGGAGGTAGACGCGGTGGTCTTGTAGCTTCCGTCATTGTTCAGGAAAGTATTGGTGACGGCGGTCGATTCGCGGTCAGCGATCTGGCGCAGCACGGCGATCTCCCCCTGCCAGTTGCCGTCAAAGTCATGCTTAAGGTGCAGGGAGGCGGTCAGGGTTTTATCATCATTTCCCGCATAATACTGACCAGAACGATCCTTATCGATGCGTGATGCCGATGGGAACGCGACGCCGTTGGCCAAGGCGTAACTGGCGGGCAGCCCTTTGGCATAGTAGTGGTAATAGCTGAAGGTGGTCTCCAGCACTGTCTGATCAGTGAGGTTGGCATCCAGCGCCAGATTGAACAGCTGGCGACGTTTACGGCTGTTGGCGGCGTAGCTGTGTCCCTCATCATCCAGCAGGTTCAGGCGGTAACGGACGCGATCGTTGCTGTCGAGCGGGCCACTGAGGTCAGTGGCAACCAGTCGGCTACCGTCGGTGCCGCCGCCCAGCGTCAAGCTGTGCTGGGGCAGATCGGTCGGGCGTTTGGAGACAAAATTGAACATCCCTGCCGGGTTGGCCGGGCCATAGAGCGCGCCACCCAAGCCATTCAATACTTCAATATGATCAAACTGTTCGACCGGATATTGGGTGGTCGAGACAATATTCAGCCCGTCCAACAGGCTGTTCTGCACCACGCTGCCCTGCATACCGCGCGTCTGTGGCCGTGCGCCATCACCCTGTACAGAGGGCATGTAACGGTAGACCTGTTTTGCATCCTTCAGCTGCTGGCGGGTCATCACACTTGGGGAGACGCTCTGAACGGAGTAGGGCGTATTGCGGATCTCGCGCTTGCCCAGGTTGCCGAGGGAAGCTCGTTTCTCCGTGGCGGCTGGCTCGCTGCCGGTGGTGGCTGGATTGGCGGTCACGGTCAGGGTGTCATCACTGGCGCAGGCGTAGCCCGGCAGGGCGGAAAGCACCGCCAGCGCAAGGGCGTGGCGGGTAAATCTGTGCATTGTGCTCATTATAAAATCAAAACGGCAAAGCGCCGAAAGCCATAGGCAATAAAAAAAGGCGGCTAGGGTAGCACATCGATATGTATGAATGTATATAACGATTGGTCGGCGCGCCCTATGATTTCGATATATATAAATATATATAGCGCTATGTTATGGTACGGCCTTTCCCCCTCTTTCAAGCAGGTAGGTTATGGTCAGATCCCGCATAGCAGCGTGGGCATGTTCCCTGTTTTTCGCCACTACATCGCCTGCGTTTGCCGCAGATACCCCTCGTCAGGTAACAGATGATACTGGTCACCGCGTTACGTTGCCGGCACAGGTACACCGCATTGCCGATGCCTGGTTTGCCCACCACTCCCTGCTGATGACCCTCGGCGCCGGTGACAAAATCGTCGCTACCGTCAACCATCCAGAGAGCCGACCGTGGATGTTCCGCCTGCAACCGTCGCTATCGCAGGCGCTGTCAGTGCATGGCATCAGCTTCAACAGTGAGGCACTGTTGGCACGAAACACTGACGTGATCTTTGTGCCAGCGGGCGACAGTGATGCGGCGGCCTACCGGCAGGCGCATATCCCGACGTTGGAGATGCGCTTTACTGACTACGCCTCAATGAAAAAATCCCTGCTGACCACCGCCGAGGTGCTCGGCACACCGGACGCGATGGCGCGGGCCAACGCCTACAACAGCTGGCTGGATGAGCAGATCGTGCAGGTTGGGCAGCGGCTGGCAAATCTGCCGGAGGCGCAGCGCCCGCGCGTGCTGCATATCTCCTCCCTACACCCCCTGAAAGTGGATGGCGCGCGCACCCTGATTGACCAATGGATCCGCGCGGCAGGCGGGCGCAATGCCGCGGCATCCATTTCCGGCAATATGCATGAGGTTTCACCGGAGATGATTTTAGCCTGGCAGCCGGACGTGATTATCCTCGGCGCTGATGCTGGCAACATTGCAGACTCAGGTGATGCGCCGATCTTCGCCGCGTTAAAGGCCCAGCAGGCTGGCAAGGTGTTCCGCAACCCGGCCGGCGTTTTCCCGTGGGATCGCTACGGCACCGAAGCGGCGCTGCAAATTCCTTGGGCCGCCAAGACCCTGCACCCAACACGGTTCGCTGAAATCGATATGCTGAAAATCACCAAGACGTTCTACCAACGCTTCTTCGACTACATCCTAAGTGATGCCGATGCACAGCGCATCCTGCACGCGCAGGGGCCAGCGTAAAACCGGCTTTCGTCTCCCTTTTACGCGCCCAATTGGGCGCGTTTTGCACTAAATGCATATCTGATAAATCATGACTCATCATGATGCTGCCAGCTTCATTATTATGAGCGTAGCTTTACGTCTGTGACTCCAGACTTATTAGGTATGGAGTCACAAAGCTTTTGAGCTGTGGAGTGGAACCTGCTATAACAGCCGCCTTCAGCTAACTCACAGAAAAACAAGCGTTATGGATTTGAACAGTGATTTTGTTAATGAGCGGGTGGGCCGACACGTTCTGGAGTATATGGAACAGTTGCAGGCGATCCCGCTGGCGCAGCTGGACAATGTGGACGAGGAGGGTACGGTCGAGGAGATCATGCGTATCTGGATCCGGCTATCATTAATGATAACCCGCCGCCGACCTGAGATCGCCATCTCCTCCCTGTTGAACCATGTGCTGCCCGGCATCGGGTCGCTGCAACTGAAAAAGCTGACGCGCTTGCGCCTTAACCGGCTGTTCAATCTGCTGCTGGCCGAAGGCAAAATCTCTGAGGCCAAGCGGGTGTTCGCGCTGTGCAAACAGTTCCTCGGCTGGGCGGAGACACAGGGCTATCTGGATCACTCGCCGCTGGGGGCGATGAAGCGCCGCGATGTCGGCGGCCGCAACAACCCGCCGCGTGAACGTACCTTGACCGACGCAGAGATCTGGGTGTTCTGGCATGGGCTGGATATGTGGGATCTGTCGGAACAGTGCCGCTGGGCGCTGCGCCTCTGCCTGCTCTCGGCGCGACGGCCGGATGAGGTGGTGCGCGCGCGGCGCAGCGAGTTTGATCTGGAGGCAGGCATCTGGCGGCAGGGGAAACGCAATAAATCCCAGCGCGATCATACGCTGCCCATCAGCCCACTGATGCGCCAGTGCATTGAGGCGCTCGACCGCGCCAACCCCGGCAGCCCCTGGCTGGCGCCCTCGCCACTCAACCCGGAGTTGCCGTTGTCGAAAGGGGCGATCACCCAATCCTTGCGCCGGCTGGTGCGGGCGGAGCGAGGATTGGGTCTGGAGGCGTTCACCACCCGTGACCTGCGGCGTACGGCGCGGTCGAAGCTGTCGGCACTGGGCGTGCCAAATGACGTGGCGCGCAAAATCATGAACCATGCGCTGGAAGGCATAGATAAAGTGTATGACACCCATGATTATCTGGAGCAGATGCAAAAAGCGCTCGGGCGGCTCTCTGACAATATGCAGGAAATAATCCAGGCAGAAAGTTACCTGACCTTGCCACACCATTATGGCGGCATCCGTTTAGTGCTTCCTACAGATGCGATGCTCTATATGGGGGCGTGACGCTGTCACCTCCCTTGGGCGCGGTAATATCTCATTTAGATGGAAGATGTGGTAAATCGGTTTTGTGGCAAAAATCTAAATAGTGCTTAATTACTAACTGCTTGAAGAAGAGGGATCTTCTCTGGTGGTTGAAGTTAATTTGTCATTGAAGTGTCAAACCATTCATTTAATCGCTACCAAAAATGGCTAAATGCACCATACTAACATTGATGTGCCCCTCTACAGCTAGTGGATAAAGGAACTGTTATGAAGCTATTAACTAATATAGTGGAGTATCGCACATGGCTTTTTGATGAGTACCTTTTATTCCCCGGATCAGGAGTAAACCCTCTGATGAATAATGAAGAAGTGGAGGAGTTGCTGTTCCAGAACAGGCCGAAGTTTTTTCCATGTATTGCCTATGTGACTCCCTCAGAAAGCCATCCAGGTACGACCGAAGTGAAGTATATCAGCAAACAGCAGGTTGAACATTGGGCGGGCATTATGGGTAAACTCCCTGCACGTAATAATGACGACGATCTTTTCAATCAGGATGGCTGGCGGTAGGCCAAGCGGCCGATCAACCTAGGATAGGTGGTTGATTTATAGAAATATGTGCTGATTGCGCCCGGAGAGGACAATCAGCATTAGCCCCCGTTGTCAACTGGCGCGGTCGCTGTTGGCAGCACTCCACACCTCGCCAGTAATATCCTGCTGGCCCATTTTTTCCCGGTAGGCTGTCATATTAATAATGGCAATGTCTAACGCAGCAAGTAACTGCAACTGGTTGAGCTTGGGTGAAAAGAATACTTCTGTTCCCGCTTCACTCGACATAATCAGCAACGGGACGGCATGGTGTGGCCCGGCATCATGATAAACTTGCTCGTATGTATTTTTCAGGATAGGAATTTTTCTCTTCATAGCTGATCCTTACTTGGCTGGCACTCTACGCGGCATTTGTATATGAATGTAATAAAAGGATTATTCAACCAGATAATATAATCACAGCCTCGGGCTGAGGCGCGTTTTTTGCGCGTCGTATAACTATAGGCTTAAACTACCCGTGCCGAAGCGCCTTTTTCCATCTTGGGACTGCCTTCACACAAATCATTTATTCTCATTTTCACTTTTCATAACCTTTATATATCACCCCCGCACCAACCGTTGGCTCCTCCGCTTTCACCTTGCAAACCCCTTTTCCCCGCATAGACTTGGTGAAGGAGGGAATATGGATACTCAGGATTTCGTGCTGCTGGTCAGCCGTTCGCAATTTGCCTTTACCATTGGCCTGCATATCGTGCTGGCGGCGTTCGCCATTGGTTTGTCTCTGTTTTTGGTGGTGATTGAGATCCTGTGGGTACGCACCCAGCGGCCCGCCTATCTGGAGATCATGCGTTTCTGGCAGAAGATCTTTGCCCTGAACATGGGGGTAGGGGTAGTGACCGGCGTAGTGATGGAGTTCCAGTTTGGCACCCACTGGGGGCCATTCTCCACCCGCACCGGCGCGGTGCTCGGGCCGCTGATGTTTTACGAAGTGCTGGTGGCCTTCTTTATTGAGGCTGGTTTCGTCGGGCTGATGCTGTTCGGCCTGCCACGCATTGGCAAAACCCTGCACCTGATTGCCACCATCATGGTGGCGGTGGGTGCCATGCTGAGCGCCTTCTGGATTTTGGCAGCCAATGCCTGGATGCAGACGCCGGACGGCTTCCAGCTGGCGGAAAATGGCCGCTTTATCCCGACCGACTGGTGGGCGATCGTCTTCAATCCCTCTTTTCCCTATCGCTTTACGCATATGGTGCTGGCATCAGCCATCGCCACCTTTTTGGTGGTTGCCGCCTGCGCCGCCCATCGCCTGCTACGTGACAGCCGCCATCCCCATGCACGCATTATGTATGGGGTGGGCATGGCGGCGCTGGTAGTACTGACGCCGCTTCAGATTGTGGTGGGTGACCTGCATGGCCTGAACACCCTGGAGCACCAGCCGCAAAAGCTGGCGGCGATGGAAGGGAGCTGGCAGCGGCCGCCGCCGGGCGAGGGCGAGCCGCTGCGGCTGTTTGCGCTGCCCGATCAGGCGAGCCAGCAGAACCATGTTGAGGTGGCGATCCCGCATCTCGGCTCACTCTATCTGCGGCACAATCTCTCCGGCACCATTGAGCCGCTCTCCGCCTTCCCGGCGGCGGATCTGCCGCCGGTTGCGCTGGTATTTTTTGCCTTTCGCATTATGGTCGGGTTGGGGCTGCTGATGGCCGTCGCCGCGCTGGCGGGCGTGGTGCAGTGGTGGCGCAAACGCCTGTTTACCAGCCGCGCCCTGTGCCGGTTAATGGTGGCACTGGGGCCAGCTGGCTTTATCGCGATGCTGGCCGGCTGGGTGGTGACTGAATCGGGCCGCCAGCCGTTTACCGTCTATGGGCTGATGCGCACCAGTGAGAGCGCCACCGTGCTCAGCCTGCCGCTCTCGCTGGCGGTCGCGGCGGCGATTGTGGTGGTCTACCTGCTGACCTTTGGCATTGGGCTGGCCCTACTGCTGCGCCTGTTGCGGCAGTCGCCCAGCACGGGGGAGACCGGGCCAGCGCCGGAGATCTGGCCGATGCTTGGCCGACAGGAGGGGCCGCCATGACCGGCGAATTGCTGCCGCTGCTGGCGGCGACCACGCTGGCCTTCTCGCTGCTGGCCTATATCCTGCTGGACGGCACCGATCTGGGGGTAGGCATCTGGCTTGGCTTGACGCGCCAGCCTGCCGATCGCCATCGGGTGGTACTCTCAATCCTGCCGATCTGGGACGCCAATGAGACCTGGCTGGTGCTGCTGTTGGGCGGGATGCTGGCGCTGTTTCCCGAGGCCTACAGCACTTTTTTAAGCACCATGCTAGTACCGGTGGTGGTCATGCTGCTGGCGCTGGTGTTGCGCGGCGCGGCGATTGAGTTTCGCCATGGCGCCCGCTCGCCCGGCTGGTGTGACGCGGCGGTGTTCATCGGCTCCCTGCTGGCGTCACTGTTTCAGGGCATCCTGTTTGGCTGCTTTATCCAGGGAGTGCCAGCGCCGCCCGCCGCACCAGAAACGCTACTCTGGTGTACGCCCTTTACGCTCTTTTGTGGGCTGGTGATCACCGTGCTCTATCTGGTATTGGGTGCTGGCTGGCTCCAGTGGCGGATGGCAGGCCCCTTCAGCGAGCACTTTCGCCGCATGTTGGGGTGGGGTGGCGTGGGCACCCTGCTGCTGTTTATGGGGCTGATGTTCTGGCTGGCGCACCTGAATGACCACAACCGGGCGCGTTGGCAGGATGGCGCGATGATTGCGCTCTTTGCCGCCGTGCTGGCGCTGCTGGTGGCGCTGTTCTATCTGGCGCTCGCCCGCCGTTATGCCCTGACGGCGCTGATGCTGCTGCTGGCTGCCACCGGGCTGGGCTTTCTGGCGATTGGTTTCACCCTGTTCCCGCAGGTGTTGCCGCCCCGGCTTACGCTCTATAACAGCGCCTCGCCGCCGGCCACCCAAGGGTTTGTACTGGCCGGTTTCGCGATGGTGATCCCCTTCACACTGTTTTATAACACCTATGTCTTCTGGGTATTCAAAGGGAAAATTCACCGCCAGACGGTAAGGATAAAATATTGATCCCCGCCGGATGCTGATCTATACCTCTAATATCAACCTCCAGATCTCTCCATGCCAAAACGTGCATGTAATTACACTGGTAAAAAAGGAAGATATTATGAAAGACAGCGAGTTACCCGGCGAAATACAGAACGATCCAGGCCCGGATGAGCCAGATGGTAAAACCCAACTCACCATTGCCTATACGGCTTGGGCAATATTTATGTTGGTCATTGGCACCTATGTCACTGTGTTTTGGCGCTGATGGCTGTGCGTCATGTAAAATAACTGCCCGTTGTGTATCAGAATGATGCCGGCGGGCAGTTATTTCTATTTTAGTCGTTTAGGAATGCTCCCAAAACGCTATTTTACGGCCCCTTCTTCCTGTTCAGATTTCTGCTTTTTTTGCCCAATTCACCTTATCAGTAAGCCACTCTCCCGCACCCTATAAAGCGGCCACAAGGCGCGCCAGTCCTGATTCCGTCAGGGTTTTGCCTGTTTCAGGAGGTGTCATGATAGCCCGCGTGGAATATTAATTATTTCAGCCAGTTATTAATCCCGCCTCACGAAATATCATGGGCTTGCCCCGCCACATGACTGGCTAAATGATCATTTGCGTCTAGACTTATTTAGGTAACGGAAAATGATGTTCTACGGTGAATGACTGGGAGATAACTTATGACAACGACAACGCAAGAGAATTATCTTGATTGGCTGCGTGATGCCCATGCAATGGAAGAACAAGCCGAAACCATGCTGAAAGGCATGGCAGACCGCCTGGAGCATTATCCTGACCTGAAAATGCGCATCGAGCAGCATATTAGTGAAACCAAAGAGCAGCAGCGTTTGGTGAAAAGCGTTATTGATCGTTATGACACCTCCAATTCCACCTTCAAGGATATTGCCGGTAAAGTGACGGCCATGGGCCAGGCAATGGGCGGCATGTTCGCCAGCGATGAAGTGGTCAAGGGCAGCATTAGCGGTTACGTGTTTGAGAACCTGGAGATCGCATCCTATACCTCCCTGATTGCGGCAGCGAAAGTGCTGGGCGACCAAGAGGGTGAGCGCATCTTTACCCAGATTCTGGAACAGGAAAAAGAGATGGCCAAATGGGTGCTGGAACATCTGCCAGATACCACCCAGAAATTCCTGGCCCGTGCGGAAGCACCGGACACCGAAGCCAAGAAATAGTGTTTCTCCCGATCCCGGCGCGTGCGCCGGGATATCTGCACCAATAAACCTGTTTACCGATCCCTCCCTTTTTTCAGGGCCGATGTCGCTTACCTGATATTCCGTGGGAGAGGGTTTGCCATACCTATAAAAATGAGGAAGCAAGCAATGTTTAAACGCGTAAAAGGACTGCAATACACTGTCCGCGTGGCAGCGCCCAATCCCGGCCTTGCCAACCTAATGCTCGAACAGTTCGGCGGTGCCCAGGGTGAGCTGGCGGCAGCCTGCCGCTATTTTACCCAGGGCCTTGCTGAGGACGATCCGGGCCGCAAAGATTTGCTGCTGGATATCGCCACCGAGGAGCTGAGCCACCTGGAGATTATCGGCACCATTATCGCCATGCTGAATAAGGGTGCCAAAGGCGATCTGGCCGAGGGCACGCAGAAAGAGGCGGAGTTATACCGCTCGCTGACCGGCAATGGCAATGACAGCCACATCACCTCGCTGCTGTATGGCGGCGGCCCGGCGCTGATTAACTCGGCTGGCGTGCCGTGGACTGCGGCCTACGTGGACACCATTGGTGAACCGACCGCTGACCTGCGTTCCAACATCGCCGCCGAGGCGCGCGCCAAGATGGTCTATGAGCGGCTAATCAACGTCACTGACGATCCGGGCATCAAGGATGCACTGGGCTTCCTGATGACGCGTGAGGTGGCGCACCAGCAATCCTTTGAGAAGGCACTCTATTCCATCCGCAATAACTTCCCGCCGGGCAAACTGCCGCCGATGCCGGAGTTTGCCAACACCTACTACAACATGTCAGGTGAGGAGGAGGTACGCGGCAGCTGGAACTCTGACGATAACTTCAACTACGTGCGTGAACCACAGGCGGGCGTGGATGGCGCGGATGGCAGCGCGTCGGTTAGCCTGCCCGACGAGCAGGCCGCTGACCTGAAAGCGATGGCGATGCGCACCCAATCTGACACCTCGATTAACCCTGTTACTGGCGCGGATCTCGGCTCTGCCGGGCCAATTGAAAATGAGGCCGCCGCGCGTAAAAAATAGTCTCCCCGTTTTGCCTGTTGATGGTTATTTTGGCCGCCCGGAGGGGTGGCCCTTTTTTTATTCTCTCGCCGATTTATTACAATTCTGTTAATTACTGCGCCAAGTACCTGCGTGATTAAATACTACGCAGGCGAGCTAGGATTGCTCTTAAATAAGGGTGGAAATAACCAGCCAGGCGCAATAACGCGTTATAGTGACCCGGTCAGATTTCTCTGTAACGAATTACGTTGATTGTTCAGCCCGCTTCGGCGGGCTTTTTTTTATCTGCCAATCTAGGATAAAAAAACCCCGGCTGTGCCGGGGCAATAAGATCAACAACAGGAGAAACCGGTTATTTCTGTTCAGGCTGCTGGCTTTCAGCGATCACCGTCAACTTCTCGTCAGTGGTTTTCTCTTCTTGCAGTGTCTCTTCCAGCAGTTTGACCGCTTCGGTGTAGCCCAGTCTTTCCGCCATGGCGCGCAGGGTGCCGTAGGTCGCAATCTCGTAGTGTTCCACTTTCTGAGCGGCGCCGATCAGGCCAGCATCACGCACCGGGCCTTTTTCCACGCCTTCAATGATTTCCACTGCCTCTTCCACCAGCCCCTCAAGGGCGTGGCACTTCATGCGTTTGATGCGCACTTCTGGCGTGGCTTCCACCAGCCGATCCAGGCGGTCAATCTGGCCTTGGGTCTCTTCCAGGTGGGTATTGAATGCTTCGACTAATTTTGGGTCTTCGGCTGCGCGGGCCATTTTTGGCAGTGCTCTGGTTATTTGTTTCTCTGCACTGTAAACATCCGACAAATCATGAATGAAAAGATCCTTCAGGGTCTTAATAGCCATCTGATAATCCTCTTTTACGTTGCATGGTAGGGAAGTTCATTGAACTGCATCTGCACTCGATGCACTTTATTCATCCTCCCTTTAAGTAATAGTCGAATATGGCTGAATTACAAGCAACCGGCTCAAATGGCCCGAGGGTAGCGTTGTAAAGAAATAATCCACGGTTGAGGACGAGGGGAATGGGAGTGAAAGTTCTCCCTGTTGACAACACATATTTTCGCTGACACCTTGCGCCTGAAGAAAATAAAAGCTGTACAGCGGGGAGATATTGTTCAGATATTGCCCCATCCGCTTGGGATGGGGCAGGGCGGCATCAGGGCTTGAACACCGCCCGTATGCACCCCTCTTTCTTATGCTTAAACATGTCGTAACCGAGCGGCGCGTCCTCCAGCGAAAAGCGGTGCGTCACCATGAAGGCGGTGTCCAGCTCCCCCTTGGCAACGTGGTCAATCAGCCGCTGCATGTAGCGCTGACCATGCTGCTGCGCGGTGCGCACAGTGATGCTTTTGTTGATCAGCAGGCCGAGCGGGAATTTATCCATCACCCCATAGACGCCGAGGATAGAGAGCGTGCCGCCCTTGCGGATGGAGTACATCGCCTGCCGCAGCGCCGCGCCCACATCCGTCTCGAGGTGCAGCAGTTGCTTGGTGCGATCGTAGACCTGCGTCAGCCCCTCACCCTTGGCCTCCATCCCCACCGCATCAATGCAGCTGTCTGGCCCGCGGCCGCCGGTCAGTTCCATCAGCGCCTCATGGATGTCAATCTGCGTGTAGTCGAGCGGAATCGCGCCCAGCTTGCGCGCCATCGCCAGCCGCTCCGGGAAACGGTCAATGGCGATGACCTTCTCCGCGCCCATCAGCAGGGCGCTCTGTTGCGCCATCAAGCCAACGCCGCCGCACCCCCACACTGCCACGATGTCGCCGGGGTGGATATTGCAGAAATCCGCGCCCATGTAACCGGTCGGCGCGGCGTCGGAGAGAAACAGCGCCTGCTCGTCTGTCACCTCATCGGGCACCACGAAGCAGTCATTATCAGCGAAGGGGACGCGGATGTAGTCGGCATGGGAACCGGCATAGCCGCCAAAGGCGTGGCTATAGGCATAGATGCCGGCCGTGGGGTGGCCGAGCACCGGTTCACCTAGCTCGCTATGCGGGTTGGTATTATCACAGCAGGAGTGCAGCTCATGCTGACAGAACCAACAGGAGCCACAGGAGATAAAGGAGGGCACCACCACCCGCTGCCCCACCTTCACCTTTTTCACCCCTTTGCCAACCGCCACGATCTCGCCCATAAATTCATGGCCGAGGATGTCCCCCTCCTTCATGGTAGGGATCAGGCCATCAATGACGTGCAGATCCGAGCCACAGGTGGTACTGAGGCCGACGCGCAAAATGGCGTCATTGGGGTTGATGATGGTGGGATCGTTGACTGTCTCAACCCGTAGGTCATTCACGCCGTTCCAGCACAGTGCACGCATTACGCCTCCTTCTCTTTGCGATCGCCGCCGGCTGGCAGCGGGGAAAGTTGCGGGATCTCACCGGTCTCCGCCAGACTTTTGAAGCGGCGCAGCGCCTTACTGAGGGTCTCTTTCGGCATCAGATCGAACAGCGAGGTCAGTTTCTCCCCGAGGATGCCGCCCGGTGGGTCGAAGCGCACCACCAGCGTCAGCTCGGTGCCCTTGTTGCCGGGGGCGGGGCGGAAGATCAGCCGCCCCTCATTGGGCACGTCCGCCTCCTCCAGCGAACGCCAGTGGATAAACTGCCCCTCGGCCTCATCAACCACCCGCGTCTGCCAGTCAAAGGTTTTTCCCAGCGGCCCCTCCACACGCCAGCGCGCCTCGGTCGGGCCAGTGACCTCTATCTGGGCAAAGTGGCCCATCACCTGCGGCAAGGTATCAGGTTGCCGCCACAGGCGGTGCAGCTCCGCCGCCGGGCGTCCTACGGTGATCCAGCTGCGGATCACCGGCTCATCACTCTTCTCCACCCCAGTGGCTTCTCGATTAGCGTTTTGCAAAATCCTCTCCTCCTGGTTGTGCGCCTGCCGATGGAGCGTGCTCCATCTTGTGGCCAGTCCCTATAGAGTTAAGCAAAGTTCTGCCAAATTACCGGCAAATGGGGTGAATTTTAGTCAGGGGCAGGGGAAGTGCGGGCAAGGCAAGAGAGGAAAATCTACGGGGGATGGCTCCCCCGCCAGGGTTAGCTACGTGCGGTATGCGGCAGGTCAGCGGCCGGTTTGGGCAACCGGGCGAGCGCGTTTAGCAGGGCCGGCTTCTTTTCCGGGGTGTCTCCCGGCTTGCGCGGCTGGGTCAGGCGTTCGGCCAGCAACTCCACCAGCATCAGGCGCAGCGTAAAGGGTGACCGGGCATAATTTTTGAGTAGTTGAATGAAACACGCCATTGTCTCTCCCCCTCTGGTTCTGTCCACGTCGGCCTGATGCCGTCGTGATCGATTAATAAACAGATATAGCACAGGCTATATTTTATAGCAAAAGTAAATGACGCGAAATTTGTTCTGGGGCGCGCATGGTTTACAATAGGCTCGTCAGTGCGCTAATGCCGGGTAGGAAAGCCGGGGATTGGTCAGTAAAAACGAGGAAAGTTGATGGCCCAAGATAAAACCACCCAGTCCGGCAGCAACCCATTGCTTGATGTCGAAGAACATGTTCAGGGGTTCCTGCAAGTGCGGGAGGCCCACCGCCGTGAGTTGATTGATGATTACGTCGAGCTGATCTCCGATCTGATCGGCGAGTTCGGTGAGGCACGCCAGGTTGACCTAGCGGCGCGGCTCGGGGTGTCACAACCCACGGTCGCCAAGATGCTGAAACGGCTGGCCGCCGCCGGTTTGGTGGTACAGATGCCCTACCGTGGGGTCTTTTTGACGCCCGAAGGGGAGAAGCTGGCGACCGAGAGCCGCATTCGCCACCAGATTTGTGAATCCTTCCTGCTGGTGCTGGGCGTCAGCCCGGAGACCGCACGCCGTGATGCCGAGGGCATTGAGCACCATGTCAGCGACGAAACGCTGGCTATTTTCCGCCGTATTGTGGAGCAGGGCCAACACTCCATTTAATCCCCTTCTTATTGCCGCCGCTGGCGGCAATAACCTATTTCTGGCTATCTAAAGCCAAATTTCATCGTTCCCTACCCTGATTGTTCACGCTACTCTGGCGTTGTCCCATACTACTGTCTGTTTCATTTCGGCCCGCCTTGGGTCAATGCTCTGCAACGCTCTGGTTCTCTCCCGTTATTTCCGGCCTGCCTGCCAAGGTGGGCCGGCTTTTATTGCGGCGCCATCCGCCGCAACCCCATTGATTCAAGGGCTTTCAGCCATTAACGCCGTCAATATAACCTTAGAAAAAAACGCACTAAGACGGTGCATTTTAATGCTTTCGCTCCGGACATTCTTTCTTTAGCATGAGGCGGGCAAATACACTAAATTTATGTCATTTATGCCAGTTATAAACCGATAAATAAAAAGCACCCAGTGTCAGATTATTTATTCAGCGCATGTTGCTGAAATTAACGGCAGTAGATAAGGATCCACGGGTATGATCGTTCTTTCGAACGTGTCGAAAATATTCAACGGCGACAAACAGCCGATCGTGGCCGTCGACGACGTCAGCCTGCGCGTGGAGCGCGGGCAGATTTACGGCATCATTGGTTACAGCGGCGCAGGGAAAAGTACCCTGATCCGCCTGCTGAACGGCCTGGAAAAGCCGACCTCCGGCGTGGTCAACGTGGCCGGACAGGACATCGCACAAGCCAGCGGCGAGCAGTTGCGCCGCGCCCGGCTGAAGATCAGCATGGTGTTCCAGCACTTCAACCTGCTCTGGTCGCGCACCGTCAGCGAAAACATCGCCTTCTCCATGCAGATTGCTGGCGCGCCGAAGGCCGCCATCCAGCAACGCGTGAAGGAGCTGGTGGCGCTGGTGGGCCTCGAGGGGCGCGAGCACGCCTACCCCTCCCAACTCTCTGGCGGCCAGAAGCAGCGCGTCGGCATCGCCCGCGCACTGGCGAACAACCCGGAAGTGCTGCTGTGTGACGAGGCGACCTCCGCCCTCGACCCGCAGACCACAGACGCCATTCTGGAGTTGCTGCTCGACATCAACCGCAAGCTGGGCCTGACCATCGTGCTAATCACCCATGAGATGCATGTGGTGCGCAAAATCTGCCACCGCGTCGCGGTGATGGAGAACGGCCGCGTGGTGGAGGAGGGCGAGGTGATTCAGGTCTTTACCCACCCGCAACAGCCCATCACCCGCCAGTTCGTTAATCAGGTCAACCAGTACCAGCAGACCGAAGAGGCGTTCAACCCGGCGCTGGTGAAGGCGCTGGGCGGCGCGCTGCTCAAGCTGACCTTCACCGGCAACAACGCCCACCAGCCGGTGGTATCGGAACTGGCGATGCGCTACAGCCTGCCGTTCAACATCCTGCACGGCAAGATGACCCAGACCGCCAATGGCGCGTTTGGCGAACTCTGGCTGCACGTCAACGCCTCCGCCGACCTGCTGGAGAAGATTTTGCTCGACCTGCAACACCATGACATCGCAACCGAGGTAGTCACCCATGACTGAGTCACTTTTTCCGCACCTGAAACTGGACCAGCTCTGGGCCGCCACCCTGGAAACGCTCTACATGACCAGTCTGGCCGGTGTCGCCACCCTTGTGCTGGGCATCGCGCTGGGGCTGGCGCTGTTCCTGACCGCCCGTGGCGGCCTGTTCCAGAACCGCGCGCTCTACTCGGTGATCTCCATTGTGGTGAACGTGTTCCGTTCCATCCCGTTCATCATCCTGATTGTGCTGTTGATCCCCTTCACCAAGGCGCTGATTGGCACCATCCTGGGCGCGGATGCCGCGCTGCCGGCGCTGATTGTCGGTGCCGCGCCGTTCTATGCCCGCTTGGTGGAGATTGGCCTGCGTGAGGTGGATAAAGGGGTGATTGAGGCGTCCCGCTCGATGGGCGCGCGCGTCAGCACCCTGATTTTCCGCGTCTTGCTGCCGGAGTCCTCACCGGCATTGGTGTCTGGCATCACCGTGACGCTGATCGCGCTGGTCAGCTACAGCGCGATGGCTGGCGTCATTGGCGCGGGTGGCCTCGGCAACCTGGCCTATCTGGAAGGGTTCCAGCGCAACCATAACGATGTCACCCTGGTGGCGACCGTGATGATTTTGATCATCGTGTTCATCATCCAGCTCATTGGCGACGTCATTACCAAACTGCTCGATAAACGTTAACAGACTGGATAGATATAATGAAAAAGACCTTAACGCTGTTGGCTGCGGCCACCCTGTCAGCCCTGAGCCTCTCCGCCTGGGCGGACACCCTGACCGTCGGCGCGTCCAACGTGCCGCACGCCGAAATCCTCGAGCAGGCCAAGCCGATTCTGGCGAAGCAGGGCATCGATCTGGAGATCAAACCGTTCCAGGACTACATTCTGCCGAACACCGCTCTGGCGAGCCATGACATCGACGCCAACTACTTCCAGCACATCCCGTACCTGAACAGCGTGCTGAAAGACCACGAAGGCGACAAAGATTACGATTTCGTTAGCGCTGGCGCGATTCACATCGAGCCGATCGGCATCTACTCCAAGAAGTACAAGAGCCTGAAAGACCTGCCGAACAAGGGCAAGGTCATCATGCGTGACGCCGTGGCGGAAGAGGGCCGTATCCTCTCCATCTTCGAGCGTGAAGGCGTGATCAAGCTGAAACCGGGCGTGAGCAAAGTGGACGCGCGTATTAGCGACATCGTGGAGAACCCGAAACACCTGCAATTCCTGGCGAACGTGGAAGGCGCGCTGCTGCCGCAGATGTATAACAATGACGAAGGCGACGCGGTGGTGATCAACGCCAACTACGCCATCGACGCTGGCCTCGACCCGGTGAAAGGCCCGATTGCGGTGGAGAGCGGCGAGAACAACCCGTACGCCAACATCATCACCGTGCACCGTGGCGATGAAAACAAACCGGACATCAAGGCGCTGGTGACGGTGCTGCACTCCAAGGCAATTCAGGACTGGATCCGCACCAAGTACAAAGGCGCGGTCATTCCGGTGAACAACTGAGAGTGATTGCCAACAAAAACCCGGGCTTGCCCGGGTTTTTTTATGTCTACGGCTAGCTGGCCTTCAGCGCCCGCCGCCGGACGGCGGTCAGCGCCACTAGCCACTTCACGAAGGAGAGATGGCCGTCGTAGGGTGGCTCGGCATAGCGGGCAGGATCGGCATGGACATCAAACAGCGGGGTGTAGCCCAGCGACAGGCAGAGGCTAATGGCCTCCGGCTGGCGGCAACCGGTGGTGATGATCGCCTGTTTATAGCCCTCCTCGCGGGCGCGGCGCTCCAGCTCGGCCACCATCCGCAGTGCCAGCCCCTGGCGGCGCTGGTCAGCGCGTGTCCAGACATAGTCCAGCTCGGCGGTGTCCTGGTCATAGCGGGTATAGGCACCCATCGCCACCGGCTCCCCGTCCAGCAGTTGCAGGATAAACTCGCCCTCCGGTGCCTGAAAGCGGGAGAGCGGCACGGGGTTGCGATCCCCGGAGGCCAGCCCATAGCGGGCGCGGCACTCGCGGGAGAGCGCCGCCATCAGTGTGGCCACGCGCAGATCGTCGGGCCGGGTTTCGATAAAACAGGGTTCACTCATCGCATTCTCCTCCTCGCCCCTGCACAGGATAATCTGTCAACAGAAGGGGTAACGGCACTATTCCTGATGGCGAGGCGGAAGTAAAACAACAAATACGGCAAACAGAAGCTGAAAAATGCAGAAGAACCGCGCCGTCAGGCGCGGTGGTTGAGGCGGCGCGCCAGACGGTCGCCGGAGAGTTGCAGCAGCGTGACCAGCGCCACCAGTACGACGATCACCGTCAGCATCACTTGGGTGTCAAATCGCTGGTAGCCGTAGCGGTAGGCGAGGTCGCCCAGCCCGCCCGCCCCAATCGCGCCGGCCATCGCCGAGGCGTTGATCATCGTCACCAGCGTAATGGTAAAGCCGCTGACAATACCGGGCAGCGCTTCCGGCAGCAGCACATGGCGAATGATGTGGCCGCGCTTGCAGCCCATCGCCTGCGCCGCCTCCGTCAGGCCGTGGTCTACCTCACGCAGGCTCACCTCCGCGATGCGCGCGAAGAAGGGCATCGCCGCCACGGTCAACGGCACCACCGCTGCCCAGACGCCGTAGCTGGTGCCCACCAGCAGCCGGGTGAAGGGGATCAGCGCTACCATCAGGATCAGGAAGGGCACGGAGCGGAACAGGTTCACCAACCAGCCCAGCACCCGGTTCAGCGGCACGTTCTCATACAGGCCGCCGCGATCGCTGACCACCAGCACCACCGCCAGCGGCAGGCCAAGCAGCAGCGCTAGCAGCGAGGAGACGCCCACCATCAGCAACGTATCGAGAATGCCTTGCCACAGGCGATCAATCAGCAGCGACATAACCCAGTACCTCCACATGGTCTGCAAGGGTGTGATCTGGCCGCAACGGCGTGCCAGCGGGCGGCGTGACCGCCAAGAGCAGGTGGCCGACGGTACGCCCCTGGATGGGTTCCAGCGCGCTCTCCACCAGCGTCACGTCGCCGGGGAAGGCCGCCAGCACCCGGCGCAAATTGGGCGTGACACCGTCACCGTGGTAGCGCAGCCGTACCAGCAGCGGCGCGAAGGGATCGGCGGGCTGGTCGCTCAACGCCACGCCCAGCCGGTCATGCTGCGGTGTCAGCAGGCGGCGGGTGGTGGCGTGGCGTGGGTTGCCATATACCTGCCAGACCGGCCCCTGCTCGACCACCTGCCCATTGTCCAGCACCGCCACCCGGTGGCAAATCTCGTGGATCACCTCCATCTCATGGGTGATCAGCATAATGGTGATGCCCATCTCCTGATTGATGCGACGCAGCAGATCGAGGATGGCGTGGGTAGTCTCCGGGTCAAGGGCCGACGTCGCCTCGTCGCACAGCAGCAGCGCCGGATCATGCACCAGCGCGCGGGCGATACCGACGCGCTGCTTCTGGCCGCCGGAGAGCTGCGCCGGGTAGGCATCCTGTCGCGCCTCCAGCCCCACCAGCGCCACCAGCCGATCCACGCGCCGTTGCCGCTCCGCCGCTGGCACACCCGCCACCCGCAGCGGCAGTTCGATGTTCTGCCGCACCGTCTTGGCGGAGAGCAAATTGAAGTGCTGGAAGATCATGCCGGTGCGGCGGCGGTAGGCCACCAGCTGATCCTCATCCAGCCCGTCCAGATCGGTGCCATCCACCACCACTTGCCCGCCGGTTGGGCGCTCCAGCCGGTTGAGGGTGCGGATCAGCGTCGATTTGCCCGCGCCGCTGCGGCCAATAATGCCGAAGATCTCGCCGCGCCGGATGTCGAGGTCAATCTCATGCAGCGCCGCCACCTGCTGGCCGGGGTAGACCTTGCTGACGGCGGCGAGCCGCACATGGGTGTCACCGTGGCGGCCCCAATCGGCGGCGGCCTCGGTGGTATCGCCGGGAACCGGCAGCACAAGGGTGGACATGGTTACTGGCTCCAGCCGGGTTGATAGAGCGTGCCGTAGAACTTATCCAGCGCGGCGCGTACCACCGGCGAATGCTGGTAGATATCGACGAACTGACGCAGGCGCGGGTCATCCTGATGGCCGTCACGGATCACGAACTGGATGACATACTCGGGGTGCTCCAGCCCATCGAACAGCAGCGCTTTTTCCGGCGCAATCACGCCAGAGAGGCGCAGATAGTGCGGGTAGCCAATCGCCAGATCCACTTCATCCAGCGAGCGTGCCAGTTGCACCGCCTCCACCTCAATGATGCGGATATGCTTGGGATTGCTGACGATGTCCGCCGTGGTGGCCTTGATTCCCACGCCTGGCGTCAGGGTGATCAAGCCCGCCTTCTGCAACAGCAGCAGGCCGCGCCCGCCATTGATCGGATCATTGGGGATGGCCACTGTGGCATCCTCCGGTAGCGCCGCGATGCTGGCATGTTTTTTCGAGTAGAGGCCGACTTGATTGATGATGGCTGGCGCATAGGGCACCAGATGGAAGCCCCCCTCCTGATTGGCATTGCCGAGGAAGGGTTTGTGCTGGAACAGGTTAACGTCAATGTCGCCATTCTCCAGGCTGACGTTCGGCGCAATCCAGTCACTGAACTCCACAATCTCCACCTTCAGCCCCTGCTTGCCCGCTTCGGCGGCCGCAGCCTCCAGCGGCGGGGCAAAGGCGGCGGTGGTGCCAACTTTCAGTGGCCCGCTGTAACTGGCGGCCATCGCCGCGCCCGAGAAGGCCATAGAAGCGGCCAGCAGCAGGGTTTTGCCAATACGAGATATTCCCCAGACAGGTAAAGTCATATGTGCTCCATTATCATTATCAGTGCCGCGTCAGCGCGCGGAGGGGTCAGCTGGCTGCCGCCACGCCGCCGCCGGGTGGCTGGCGGGCAGGCGGTCGCCCTGCTGGAAAAGTTTGTGGCGCAGGCTGCCCGGCGCGTAGCCGGTCTTGTAGCGGCCACGGGATTGCAGCTCAGGAATGACCCAGCGGATCACCTCCTCATAACTGCCGGGATTGATGATGCGCGCCAGATTGAAGCCATCAATGTCACCCTCATCCAGCCAGTGCAGCAGCTGGTCAGCCACCTGTTGCGGATCGCCCACCAATAGCGGGTAGCGGCTGCCCAGCGCGTGCTGCTCCAGCAAGCGGCGGCGCGTCCAGCCGCTGTAGGTCTGGGTAACGGACTCGATCGCCTGCGTTGGCCCGGCCTGGATTGGCTCATCCAGCCCAAAGCGCGCCAGATCAATGCCGGTAGAGCTAGAGAAGTGCGCAATGCCCGCCTCTGGGCTGGCGTAGCGCAGGTATTCGCGGTGCTTCTCCCGCGCCTCGGCGGCCGTCGGTGCAACGATCACCCCAATGCCCATGAACACTTTCAGCGCGTCTGCCGGGCGGCCCGCATCCACTGCCGCCTGTCGCAGGGCGCTGACCTGCCGGCGCACCCCCTCCGGCGAGGAGCCCGTGACGAAGGTGCACTCGGCGTGGCGGCCCGCGAAGGCCACCCCACGGGCGGAACTGCCCGCCTGAAACAGCAACGGCGTGCGCTGCGGCGAGGGTGAGGAGAGGTGTACCCCCTCGACCTGATAGAATTCGCCGTGGTGGCGCACCGAGTGGATGCGCGCCGCATCAGCGAACACCCGCCGCGCCTTGTCGGCCCGCACCGCGTCATCCTGCCAGCTCCCTTCCCACAGCTTGTAACTCACCTCAAGGAACTCATCGGCCTGATCGTAGCGCCGGTCATGGGCCGTCTGGCTGTGCTTACCCATCGCCCGCGCCGCGCTGTCGAGGTAGCCGGTGACAATGTTCCAGCCGACGCGCCCATTGGTCAGGTGATCCAGCGTCGATATGCGGCGGGCAAAGGGGTAGGGCGCCTCATAGCTGAGGTTGGCGGTCAGCCCAAAACCAAGATGCTCGGTCACTGCCGCCATGGCGGAGACCAGCATCAGCGGGTCATTGACCGGCAACTGGATCGCCTCGCTCGCCGTCAGGCCGATGCCATTCTGGTAGACGTCATACACGCCGAGGATGTCGGCGATAAAGATGCCATCGAACAGCCCGCGCTCCAGCAGCTGTGCCAACTCTGTCCAGTAGCTGAGGCGGTTGAACTCCACCGAGCGATCCTGCGGGTGCGTCCACATGCCGTGATAGATATGGCCGACGCAGTTCATGGTGAAGGCGTTGAGCAACAGGGGTTTCGCCATCAGAGAGTCCCCCGGCGCGGCGGCAGGACGCCATTCAGCACATAGTTGCCTATCACCGGGTACTTCCAGCGCACCGGATCGTGCAGCGTATGGGTACGGGCATTGCGCCAGTGGCGGTCAAAATTATGCTCCGCCAGCGTGGCGCGGCTGCCGGCCAGCTCGAACAGCAGGTTGCCCGCCTCCAGCGATACTTCGGTAGTCCAGGCGCGCGCCCGCGCTACGACGATGGAGGCCTCTGCCACGGTGGCGGCCTCGGTGCGCTGCTGGGCGATGTCCACCGCGTCACCGGCCTCCTCCAGCAGGGCGTCGCCCGCCTGGAGCCGCGCCGTCAGCTTGCCGATGCGGTCGAGCGTCAGCGGGTCGTCGCTGGCGCGCTCCACACCGGAATCGATCCATGGGCGGGCGTGCTGGCGCACAAAGGCCAGCATCTCCTGCCAGGCGGCACGGCCAATGCCCTGATCGATGGCGGCATGGAGCAGTTGCGCCAGCGGGCCAACCGGCGTCGGCCGCTCAAAGGCACTCTGGAACGGCACGATGTCCTGCTCGTCGGCGGGCACCTGATCAAAGGCCACGCTGCCGCTGCCGGTGGTGCGCTGGCCGAAGCCTGACCAGTCATCGGTAATGCGCAACCCCGGCGCGTCAGCTGGCAGGAACACCAGCCGCTCCTTGCCATCCTCGCCCAGCGCCGCCGTCGGCACCCGGCCCGCGAACAGCGCGCCGGTGGCATAGAATTTCTGCCCGACCACCAGCCAGCCCGCCGCGCCGCGCTCCAAACGGGTGTAACGCTGGTGCGCGGCCGGTGAACTGAACTCCGCCAGCGCATTGCCAAAGTGCACCCCGGCTAGCACCTCGCCATACAGCCGCGCCTGCTGTGACGGCGAGCCATTCACCCGCAGCACCTCCAGCGCATAGAAGTGGTTCTGCGGCACCTGGCCGATCGAGCCATCGGCGGCGCTCAGTCGGGCAATCACCGCCGCCAGCACGCGGTTGGGCAGCGCCGGGCCACCCCATTCGCGCGGCACGGTGATCGCCCCCAGCCCGGAGGCAAACAGCTCCGCCAGTTCGGCCCGTGGCAGGTGCCGAACGCGGTCACGGTCGGAGGCCCCGGCGGCAAAGCGCGCCGCCAGGGCATCGGCCACCTCCAGCGCCTGCGCGGCGGAGGTGATGCGGGCCGCCGGACGTGGCGGCGTAACATGGGTGGTCATAGGGGTATCCTTGTCAAATCCAGGAGTGGCGGGCCGGCAGGTGGCCGTTCAGGGTATAGGCGCCGATGGCGTGGTACTTCCAGCGCACCGGATCATGCAGGGTATGGGTGCGGGCATTGCGCCAGTGGCGATCAAGCCCGTACTCCGCCAGCGTGGCACGGCTGCCGCCCCACTCCAGCAGCTTCTCTGCCGCCCGCAGCGCCACTTCGGTGGTCAGCACCTTGGCCTCCGCCACGGCGATGGAGGCACGGGCGGCGCTCTCGGCGGTGATCGGCTGGGCATCCACCTCATCCAGCACGCGGGCCGCGCGGCGCAGCAGGGCATTGGCCGCCGCCAGCTCGGTATCCAGCCGGCCGACATCCGCCAGAATGTAGGGGTCATCCGCATTGCGTGCCACCCCCGCATCCACCCACGGACGGGAGCGCTCGCGGATAAAGGCCTGCGCCTCATCCAGCGCGCCTTGGGCGATGCCGGCATCAATCGCCGCCTGAATCAGCTGCGACACCGCACCCTGGATGGTGGGGCGCGCGGTAAGGTGCGTCAGCGGCAGTACGTGATCGGCGGCCACCAGCACGTCACGCAGCGCCATGCTGCCGCTGGCGGTGGTGCGCTGGCCCATGCCAGACCAGTCATCGATGATCGCCAGCCCGTCAGCCGGGGTCGGGATCAGCGCCAGCACCGGCTTACCGCCATCATCCAGTGCCTTGACCGCCACGATGTCAGCGAACAGCGCGCCGGTAGAGTAGAACTTGTCACCGGTCAGCCGCAGGCCGCGTGGCGTGGCCGTCAGCCGCGCCCGCATATCGAGGGTGTGTTTGGTATTTTTTTCTGGCCCGCCGTTGCCGATGCGCTGGCCCGCCAGCACCGCGCCAAAGATCTTCTCCTTGAGTGAATGGGAGGCGATCTCATTGATCAGGCGCAACAGGCCAAAGTGGTTCTGTGGGATCTGGCCAAGCGCCGGATCGGCGGCGGAAATTAGCCGGAAGACCTCTGCCAGCACGCCAAAAGGCAGGGCCGCGCCGCCATAGGCCGTTGGCAGGGTGATGCCGCCCAGCCCGCTCTGGCTGAACAGCGCCAGCTCCTCCAGCGGGTAGCGGCGCTCGCGGTCACGCAGCGCCGCACCGGGCAGCGCCTGCGCCGCCACGGCACGGGCTGCCGCCAGCGCCTGTTGTGCGTCAGTGATGCGCGCGGCCTCAACAGCGCGCCGCGACGGGGAAACGGTATTCACCATATTTTATCTCCCTGATAAATAACGGGCGCGATGGGACAGGAGCAGAAAAGCCCGAAAAAATAAGCGGATGAAGGAATATGGGCCGAGTGTAATGAGCGAGCGGGCGGCGTGTAAAGCAACGGCTTAGTGCAATTTATGCAGTGGTTATCCGTTATTTTGCTTTGCCATTTTCAGGCTTAATAAAGCCAATAGGCGGCAAACGTTGCACCCGCCATTGGCCCTATTTCAGCTAATGGCGGGCATAGCATCAACGAATAACTGAGAGTGCCCGCGTCTTGACGCCAGTGCGTTGGACGTAGGCCGGGGAGGCCAGCGCGCCAATGTTGTAATCCCGGTGCGGGCCGGGCTGGTCTACCTGCCGGTAGCCCGCATCCAGCAAGGGTTTGGCCAGCGCTAGCCGCGCAGCGGTCGGGTGGTTGAACTGCACCAGATCCGGCCGACTGGTGCGGGGGTCAAAACGTTGCCAGAGGGCCTGACAGCGCGGGTTAATCATCGTTCCTTTGTACTTATGCAGATAAAAATCCAGATAGCGCCACTCTGGGTGCGTTGGGCTACCGTTGAGGCTACCTACCGTATTGCCATCATTGCAGGTGGCGATCGCGTAGAGGGTCGATTGATCATAGGCTTCATTACCGCTCATATAGTCATCATTTTGATAATAAATATTTTTGTAGGCTGAAAGCAGGGAGGATATGGCAATCACCACCGCCAATATCTTTCCTGCCCCTTTTAATCGCTCCAAGAACACCACGGCAATGGAGAGCGCTAGCGGTGAGCAGATATACATGGTGCGATCCAGTTGAACCGGTTTGAGTAACGAGGTTATTGCGGTAATAACGATAAAAACGCCTAGCGGCACCAGCAATCCGTAGATATAGGTTTTGCGCTCCGCCAGTGGGGATTCCGCTCCGCGCTGCAATAACGGGAACGCGCATATGCCAATAAACGCCAACGTGATAAGCAGGCTGTTAACGGTGTCGCCCACTACATATTTAGGGAAATGTGTTATCGGGAAAACAAGGTGGATGGTGTTATATATCTGATCCAGCGGCGCAATCAGCGGCACCCAGTCACTTTTTCCATTGAATCCCGACATTAGCATGATAATAATAAAGTGTGAGCTGGATACCAACATGACCAACGTATATTCCACCAGCTGCCGGACGCGTCCCTCGACGCATAGAAACCGTGCGGCAAACAGCGCGGCGGTGAAAAAAAGCCCGATAAAGTGCGTCCAGCAGACCAGTATGCAGAGAAAATAAAAGCGTCTTTTATTTTTCTCCCCGCGTAAATTATAAATAAATTCAAATGACTGCATGGTGGAGAGCATGATTAACAATGCATAGGAGCGAGCCTGGAGCGCAAAGTGGATAAATCCATAGCTGGTCAGGAATAGTAGCAGGTAGAGCGCCAGCATACCGGGGTTGAGCAACTGACGCCCACGCTGCCAGACATACAGGGCCGTCAATAATGAACAGAAGAGGCTGAAGGCGCGGGTGCCAGCCTCGTCCACCCCAAATACCTGAACCCACAAGTAAAGCAGAGTATTATATAAAAAGGGATGGATATCATTAAATAAATACGTCTGGTAGAGATTGTGCAGATCGCCGCTAATGGAACCGAGGGTAAATAGCTCATCAATCCAATAGGAGTGCACACCCAGCCCTGCAAATACTATAATAATGCCCGCGCCCATGGCAGACATAAAAAGAGGGATGCTTTTCATGTGTTACCCTTACGCTGAAGTTGCCGATAAAAAACCGAGGAGTGAAAGACAATAACAACTCCCGCCATGAATAAAACATCAAAATGTTAACGTTAATTTTTATTTACCCTTCATGCACGGAAGTCTGTTTCTTACGCCATACTAGCGCGATTTTTATGTCCGCCCTTTTTTAGCCTATTTTAACAGCAGCTTGTGATTGGCCTGTTCATTGGGTGACACAATATTCATTAAGCCATGGTAATGCTATTTTATCCGTATAAACTTCATTCACATCAACAGGATAAATTTGGCTGCCAACTCTCTGCACAAAATTAAGCCATGCGACGGCGCAATGTTTTATCCACGTGGAACCACTCTTTTTTTCTGTACCCTCATGTTTTTCTGTTCGCTGCCGTTAACAGAAGCAGGCCATCTCGGCTTTTATTGACTTCCTTTTAACGTCTTGAGCAGGTTTCCACTATGTCTATCCGGCGTTTTACTCTGTTTTCCCTGATTTTTCTCTCTATCCTGTTTTTTACCAGCATCGCCATCAGCAGTTATTACCTGCAACGCAGCAACCACTCCCTGAATGATGTCAACCGCGAGATTCGGGTGGTGTTGTCCATTGTCGATACCATTAACCACAGCCGCACCCTGCGGGTACATACGGCCCAGGCCCTTGCCTATCAGGCACAGGGGAACAGCGCGGAGGCCACCGCTTCCTTACAGAAGGCGGAGCGAGTCTATGGCCTGGCGAAACAGGCGTTCGCCGCATACCAAGGCTGGCCAAAGCAACCGGGCGAACAGCCTCTGGCGGATGCCTTTGCCCATCGCTGGCAGGCTTACCACGATCAGGCGCTCCAGCCGCTGATGGCCGCCGTGCGCGAGGGTGACAGCGCGCAGGTCAATGGCCTGATCACCGGCCAAGTACCAGCGCTGGATCGCCAGTTTGAGATCTCGCTGGATGCGCTGCTGGCTTTCCGCGAAGAGTATGCCCATTCACTGAACGAGAAGGCCCAGTCTGATTTCCACTTCAGCCTGCTCTGCCTCGCGGTGTTCTCCGTACTGTTCCTGCTGACGCTGGCGGCAGTGGTGCGCCTGATGAAGACACGCCTGCTGGGAGCCATTGATCGCGCCCGCACCCACTGTCTGGAGATCGCCCGCGGCCAGTTGCAGACGCCGGTGGTGGCAGCCCGTCAGGATGAGATTGGCGCAATGATGGAAGCGCTGGAGAGTATGCGCCGCTCGTTGGCCGATACCATCGGCCAGGTGCGTGATGCCAGTGACGCGGTGGCGCACGCCGCCAAGGAGATCGCCTCCGGCAACCGGGATCTCTCTGCCCGTACCGAGGAGCAGGCCTCCTCACTGGGTGAGACGGCCGCCAGCATGGAACAGCTGACCATTACCGTTCGCCAGACCTCTGACAATGCCGGTCAGGTCAACGAGCTGGCGCAGGCAGCGCGCCAGATTGTCTCTGAGGGCAATGGCATCGTGAATGAGGTGATCGGCACCATGGCCGGCATTGAAGAGGGGTCAGACCGCATTGCCAGCATCATTAGCATGATTGAGAGCATTGCCTTCCAGACCAATATTCTGGCGTTAAACGCGGCGGTAGAAGCGGCACGCGCTGGCGAAGAGGGACGGGGCTTTGCGGTGGTGGCCGCCGAGGTGCGCAATTTGGCGCAGCGTTCCGCCGCCGCCTCCAAAGATATCCGTGGATTGATTGAGCAGGCGGACACGCGGGTCAGCACCGGCAGCAAACTGGTGGCGCAGGCTGGCGAGAGCATGGAGCGCATCGGCAACGCGATCCAGAACGTCACCCGCATCATGGGGGAGATTGCCGTCTCCACGCAGGAGCAGAGCCACGGCATCGGTCAGGTCAACACGGCGGTAACGCAGATGGATGAGGTGTCGCAGCACAACGCCGCGCTGGTGGAGGAGGTCGCCGCGGCAGCCGCCTCGCTCGAGGAGCAATCCAGCCGACTGCGCCAGACAGTGGCGGTATTCACCCTCCGCCAATAACCTTCTCAAGCCCGCGTAAGCGGGCTTTTTTATGTCGATAGGCGACAACCATCACCCGTTGATCTTCAGCCTCTCACGCTATAGAGCATCGACTGCTCTTGCCATCTAACGACCGATTTCCCTCATCGCGTGGCAAGTCCTTCTATTTAGCTAGCCACCCGTTTTTCAGCATCAGGGATGCCGCCATAGTTCCCTGCTTTTTTGGGGAGTGAGTTCCGGCTGACGGATTAACCTGTTTGACACAGAGGCTGGCGTTGCCTGTTCTGAAACTCTGTTCATCCCGCAAGAATGCCGCTGACAGATGTTTTCCAGCACATTCATGATAGGTTTCATTAAGAATATGCCTTGCATGGATACCTTCGGGTGATAATTCCATACTTTCGGAGCGGACTTCCGCCATTTTGATGAGGCCCAGATTGATCCCATCTGCAAGTAAGTTATGATGCGCCAATTTTATAACCATTAAATTGGTGTGGGATTATGGCAATAGGATTTTTTCTGTATCACCTGGATAAAACCACCTGCGGGGGACGCATTCTTGCTGGTGCCTCTGATGACACCTACGAAATAGGCGGCATTGTGAGGCAGCAGGTCAGGGAGGGTGACCCGGTAACCTGTGGAAAGCATGAAGGGCGGTTCCGTGTCTGCGGCGGCATGGGGGATACCTACCAGGTGAGCGGAGAGTTGAAAGAGTGGGCGGGTTCGCTGGACAGCTATAGCTCCTGCCCCTGTCGCGCCCGGTTTATTCCGTCAGTCCTCTCGCATACCTATGACAGTGACTGCAACGCCGGTCGCGTGGCAGAGCGGGAACAGGAAGCGCGCAAAATGAAACTTATCGAGGCAAAAGAGAAGGGGCTTGAACCGATGCCCATCCCGGCGCTTATCTATGCCACTCAGCGTACGATGGATGATTACGGCGCAAAGGATATGCAGTGCGGCGACCTTAGCGAGGCCGAGCTGAAAGCGCGTTTTGGTTTGACGGACATTTCGGCGAAAGTTAACCCCTATACGCTCACCCTGATACCCCCTGTTACTGCCACTCCGTATAACGGGTTTTATCCGGGCAGCCTGATGGAAGAAGCAGTCAGTCGTGATGAAAGCGCACGTCTCATGTTTGATGAGTTCCGGGAACTGGCGCATATGTTCTCATTTCATGGCCCTTACAAAGAGCTTATTACGAAAATGATTAACCATATGCAGGAGAACAGCGGCACGCCGTACAGCAGTCCATTGCTGGACAGGGCGCTGAAAGAGCAGATCCTGGGCGATCATTCAAAAAAAAGTTCTTTGCTAAAGATTAAAGGTGCTCTGGAAGATGTTATTAATTATGAATATGGATTTATTCCGCTTGCTAAAAAGGATGTTTTATTTAATGAAGAAGGGGATTTTGAGACCGTTAGATCGTCAATTCTGCCTAAATTTGACAGCCCACTCGACCGTACTAACGGACTGGTAATTTCAGTCCATGATACCTGGGCGACACATATCACACTCAAATCACTGGAAGTCGAGGGTAACTCTTATCGAGCAAGGGTACATTATCAAATCCAAGATCATTTCGGCCTTGATATTGCTGACATCCTGAACCCTATATACCGCGAGTTTCGCATCTTCCGATTATGGTTCGCGCTTCAGCATTGGGATGAATATGGCTACAGACCATTTATCACCGAGATGAATACCACTATAGAAATTACCGGGAGGCAGGATGAATAAACGATTGATAGCAGGTGTTATCACAGCAGCAAGCTGTGGCTATTTACTCTGGCAGTATCTGACACCTGTAGAGATTGTTGCAGTACATAGCGACGATTTTATTCTTGTCAGGAATTTTCCGTATCTAAAATTTCGTCAGATAGCTTGGTGGGAGGCCAATAAGGATATGATAAAGGCAAAGTATGGGGTTCCTCACATATATGAGGATGGCTTCTACCAAGTATTTATTATGGATTATGGTGATGGTTATCGCGTTGATCAAGGCACGGATGAAGATTCAGATTTACTTTGCTTTAATGATATGCATGTAGATGCACGATGCATTGAAAAAAATCCGCTTTGCTGGATTGGCTGGAGTCCAAATAGGGGTCAGTTTTATCGATAATTTTTTCCATATGGAAAGGAGGTGGGGTGAATAAGCGACTGATTGCAGGTGTTATCGCGGTTGCGGCCAGTGGTTATCTGCTCTGGCAGTATTTTACACCCGTTGAGATCGTGGCCGTTCATGACGAAGACACCATATTGGTCAGGCATTTCCCCTACTTAAAAAGCCAGCAAATTGCGTGGTGGGAAAATAATAACGATATGATTCAGAGAAAATACGGCATCCCACGTAAAACTGAAGATAATTATTACACTGTGGTTATTATGGACTTTGGCAAAGGTTATCGCGTTGATCGCGGTACGGATGAAGATTCTGACTTGCTGTGTTTTGATAAGATGCCAGTAGAAGCCAGATGTATCGAAAAAAAACCACGATTTTGGATTATGTCTAGCCAGAACACTGGCTTTTTTTATCGATGATATAAGATTCATATATAATTTTTTTGAAAGTTTTTTTATATGGAAAGGAGGGAGGGTGAATAAGCGACTAATCATAAGCATTATCGTGGCTGCAAGCTGTAGCTATCTGCTCTGGCAGTATTGTACACCCGTTGAGATCGTGGCCGTTCACGACGAAGATACCATACTGGTTAGACACTTCCCCTACTTTAAAAGCCGGCAAATTGCATGGTGGGAAGCCAACAAGGACATGATAAAAACAAAATATGGAATTCCATACAAATCTGAAAATGATTATTACAGCGTGCATATTATGGACTTTGGTAATGGCTATCGTGTCGACAGTGGCACAGACCAAGACTCAGGCCTGCTTTGCTTTGATGAAATGGTTGTAGATGCTCGATGTATTGAAAAAAAACCTCGACTTTGGATTAGGTTTAGCAAAAATACTGGTTTTATCTATCGATCATATTAAATTAATAGATATTTCTCTTAAGCGATTTTTCCATATGAGAGGGAGATATGTTGAATAAGCGATTGATTGTGAGCTTTATTGCAGCAGCAAGCTGTAGCTACCTGCTCTGGCAGTGTCTTACACCCGTTGAGATTGTTGCAGTACATAGCGACGATGTTATTCTTGTCAGGAATTTTCCGTATCTGAAAACTCGTCAGATAGCTTGGTGGGAGGCCAATAAGGATATGATAAAGGCAAAATATGGGGTTCCTCACATATCTGAGGAGGGCTTCTACCAAGTATTTATTATGGATTATGGTGATGGTTATCGCGTTGATCAAGGCACGGATGAAGATTCAGATTTACTTTGCTTTAATGATATGCATGTAGATGCACGATGTATTAGAAAAAACAGACTTCGCTGGATTGGCTGGAGCAAAAATAGCGGTCAGTTTTATCGATAATTTTTTCCATATGAAAAGGAGGTGGGGTGAATAAGCGGCTGATTGCAGGTGTTGTCGCGGTTGCGGCCTGTGACTATACGTTGTGGCAGTACCTGACTCCCGTTGAAATTGTAGCGGTGCATGAGGGTAATACAATATTGGTAAGGCATTTTCCGCACCTGAAAAGTCGTCAGATAGATTGGTGGAAAGCTAATAAGGCCATGATCAAAGCGAAATACGGGATTCCACACAAGTCTAAAGATGGTTATTACAGTGTGAACATTATGGACTTTGGGGATGGGTATCGTATCGACAGACAAACGGATGAAGATTCTGATTTGTTGTGCTTTGATGATATGCCCGTTGCTGCACGGTGCATTGAAAAAAAACCGCTTCGCTGGATTGGATGGAGCCAGAACACAGGTCAGTTTTATTGGTAGACGTTAAGGTTTCAAAAAGGATCTTCTTGAGATCCTTTTTTACACGAAGCCTTATCTGAACTCCGTATCCGACATTGAATAAGATGCTTGCAAGGGTTTGCTAACTTAGAATATCTCCTTTTTCACAAACTGCTCCTCTCCCCCCATTACAACAAATGCCGTAACAGGCCGGCAGCGGCGACGCTGATCATCACCACTGGCAGCAGTGAGAAGCGCATGGCGGCGAGCAGCGAGATGGCCAGCGCCAGCAGATCGGCGGGGTTGGCAGTGACGAAGTGCGGGGCGATTACGGTGATCAGCACGCAGCCGGGCGCGGCGTCCATGACGGCTTTGGCGCGTGGGCCGAGGGTGCGGTCACGTAACAGCAGGTAACCCGTGACGCGCGTCAGGTAGGTTGCCAGCGCCATCAGGGTGATGGTGACGACAGTCAGTGAGATCATGCGTTTTTGCTCATCAGGAAGATGGTCGCGAGGCCGGCCAGCGCGCCGACCGGGACATAGGCCGCGCCGGGCAACCAATGCCAGGTCGTGCCTGCGGCGATCAGGCTTACCAGCCACGGCAGGCCGACGCGCAATCCTTTCCACATGCCGCGCAGCAGCACAAAAAACACCGCCGGGAAGGCCATGTCGAAGCCCCAGCGGGTGACGTCACCCAGCGCCGGGCCAATCAGCACGCCACAGCCGGTTGAGATAATCCAGGTCAGCCAGAGCGCGCCCGCCAGCCCGGCATAGAATGCCAGACTCATCGCGGGCGTCATCCCGCGCGCCCGGCGCTCGCTGGCATCGGCCATGCCCAGCGCCCAGCTCTCATCACACATGAAGAACAGCGCGGGCAGCGCCTTGCGCAGCGGCAAGTGGCTCAGGTAGGGGGCCAGCGCCGCGCCCATCAGCAGGTGGCGGCTGTTGACCAATAGGCTCACCAGCACGATCGTCAGGACGTGGGGCGGTGACGTCCAGAGCGCAATGGCAGCAAACTCCGATCCGCCAGCATAGTTCAGGCCGGTCATCATCATCAGCTCCGGCGCGGAAAGCCCTTTCTGCGCCGCCTGCGCGCCCAGTAATAGGCCAAACGGCAGGAAGCCGATCATCACCGGCAGGGCAGCCAGCACCCCACGTATCAGCTCGGCGGAAGCGGGGTTGTGTGAAGAAATAGAGAGTGAGCGGTTCATGGGTTCTCCTTGAGGCCCCCGATTCTAAGGGGTAATGCACAGAAGCGGGCAACATTTTTTGCGCTCGATCAGGTTAATGGCTCGGCAGGCGCGGCAGTTTGCCAAGGGCGTCACACTCTTTTAGTTTGCTGGGGGAAACCGGTTGCAATCGTAGGCCGAAAAACCTAGAAGTTAAGGCAGGCGTGTTACTGGCTTAGCCAGGCAAGACCTGAAGCTCCCTTTGCAAAAGGGGCGCTTCAGGTCTTTTTTTTTGGACAAACGCGGAGGTGCCGGATGAACCATGCAGAGATGGCGCAGGAGATTGTCAGTCGGGTGGGTGGGGTGGGCAATATCGCGCACTGTGAGCACTGCTCCACCCGGTTGCGGCTGAGCTTGCACGACAATGCGCAGGTGGATCAGCCGGCGCTGGAGCGGGTGCCGGGGGTGCTCGGAGTACGGATCAACGCACAGTGCCAGGTGATTATCGGCAGTCAGGTGGTGGAGGTGTATCAGGCGGTGAAACAGCTGATGGCGGGCGCCCCGACAGCTACGGCAGACTCACCCGCCAAACAGGGGAGATGGGGCGCGCGGCTGGTCGATTTTGTCATCAGCGTTTTCCAGCCGCTGGTGCCAGCCATCGCTGGCGGCGGGGTGCTGAAATCCCTGTTGATCCTGACGGCGATGACCGGCTGGCTGAGCCGTGACAGCGCCACCTATCGGGTACTGGACAACATCGGCAGCGCGCCGCTCTACTTCCTGCCGATTCTGGTCGCCATCACCACCGCCACCAAACTTAAGGTAAACGTGCTGGTGGCCGTTTCGGCGGTGTCAGTGATGCTATTGCCCGCGATGTCCAAACAGCTGGCGGAGGGCACCACTTTCCTCTCGCTCGACCTGCAAAACATCGCTTACTCCTCACAGGTGTTCCCGGCCATTTTATGCGTGCTGTTCTACGCCCAGACCGAGCGCCTGTTCAACCGCTATACGCCGGGCGCGCTGCGCATTTTCCTTTCGCCGATGCTCTCGCTGCTGGTCACCGCGCCAGTGACGCTGCTGCTGCTCGGCCCGCTCGGCTTTGAGGCTGGCTCCCTGCTGGCGACGGCGATCGTCTGGCTCTATGGCAAGCTGGGATTTGTTGCCTCGGCGGTGCTGGCCGGCATCCTGCCATTCATTGTCGCCGCCGGGATGCACAAGCCGCTGATCCCCTACGCGGTCACCAGCCTCGGCCAGTTTGGCCGTGAGATGCTCTACCTGCCAGCATCCTTGGCACACAACATCGCCGAGGCCGGGGCCAGTCTGGCCGTCGCGCTGAAGTGCCGTGACAAGGTGCTGAAGTCCACCGCGCTCTCCGCGGGCCTCTCGGCGCTGTTCGGCATTACAGAGCCAGCGCTCTACGGCGTCACGCTGCTGCACAAAAAGGTGCTCTATGCGGTGATCGCGGGCAGCGTGGTGGGCGGCGGCTTTATTGGTTGGATGGCGGTGGAGGCGTTCGCGCTGGTCGGCCCCGGCCTTGCCAGCATCTCAATGTTCATCTCGCCAGACAATGCCTGGAACATCCTCTACGCCCTGATGGGCGCCGGGCTGGCGTTCGTCATCGCCTTTACCGCCACGCTACTGCTCTGGCATGAGGAGGCCGCGTCACTCAAAGAGGTGCCGCAGCCAGCCGCTGGCGAGTTCCCGTTCCATCGCCCGGCAGAGGGGCGGGTGATCCCGCTGTCGCAGGTAAAAGATGATGTCTTCTCCGCGGGCATCATGGGCGATGGCATCGCCGTGATCCCAGAGCGGGGCGAACTGCGCGCGCCAGCGGACGGCACCATCGAGAGCGTATTCGAGAGCGGCCATGCCGTCAGCATGATCACCACCCACGGCGCGGAGCTGATTTTCCACATCGGCATCGACACCATCCGGCTGAACGGCCACGGGTTCCAGCCACAAGTGGCGCCCGGCCAGACCGTTCAACGGGGCGACCTGTTGGTGACCTTTGACCTGGCGGCGCTGCTTACCGCTGGTTATGACCCCGTGGTGATCATGGTGGTCGCCAACAGTGAGCGTTTCCACGTCTCCCCCACCGCGTCGGCCAGCGCCGTCGGCGACCCGAATCCCATCATGATCCTTAAGGAGTCCGTATGAGTCACAGCAAATCAATTTTCCCCGAGCACTTTTTATGGGGCGCGGCCATTGCCGCCAATCAGGCCGAAGGGGCATGGAATGTCGATGGCAAGGGGCCGTCCGTCGCGGACGCCATTGCCCATAAGGCGCACCTTGATCCCAAGGATTACACCGGGCACATGGCGCTGTCAGAGGAGCACATTGCCGATGCCCTCCATGGGCGGAACGACCAGCGCTACCCGAAGCGGCGCGGCATCGACTTCTACCACCGCTATAAAGAGGATCTGGCGCTGTTTGCCGAGATGGGCATCAAGGTGCTGCGAGTCTCCATCGCCTGGACACGCATCTTCCCAACCGGCGAGGAGCGCGAGCCTAACGAAGCGGGCCTGCGCTTCTATGAGGATCTGTTCCGCGAGATGCGCCGCCACCAGATTGAGCCGCTGGTGACACTGTCACACTATGAGATGCCGCTGGCCCTGAGTGAGAAGTACAACGGTTGGGCGCACCGCAACGTGCTGGACGCCTTTGTGCGCTACAGCAACGTCTGCTTTGACCGCTATAAAGATCTGGTACGCTACTGGCTGACCTTCAATGAGATCGACAGCATCCATCGCCACCCCTTTACCACCGCTGGCATCCGCGCGGAGAGGAGCGCGCCGGGGCAGGCAGAGCAGGATATTTATCAGGGGCTGCACCACCAGTTTGTTGCCTCCGCGCTGGTCACGCGCGACTGCCACGCCAAAATTCCCGGCAGCCAGATGGGCTGTATGCTCACCAAGCTCACCACCTATCCCCGCACCTGCCACCCGGAGGATGTGGAAGCCACCCTGAAAAAGAACCTCGAGAACTACTTCTACACCGACGTGCAGGTGTTTGGCAGCTACCCGCCGCTGATCACCCGCGATTTGGCGCGGCGCGGCATCAAGATTGAGATGCAGCCGGATGACCTGGCGATCCTGAAGGCGCATACGGTCGATTTCCTCTCCTTCAGCTACTACATGTCGCTGACCGAGTCGACCCAGCCCGATGCCGAGCGCACCGCCGGTAACACCATTCTGGGCGTAAAAAATCCCTACCTGCCCGCGTCAGAGTGGGGCTGGCAGATTGACCCGGTGGGGCTGAAGATCTCGCTGCTGGAACTGTATGACCGCTACCGTGTGCCGCTGTTTATTGTTGAGAACGGCCTTGGCGCGAAGGATGTGGTCGAGGAGGGGCAGGTGCATGATGATTACCGCATCAACTACTTCCGCGCGCATTTCGAGCAGATGGCAGAGGCGGTGGATGAGGGCGTGGAGCTGATGGGCTATACCAGTTGGGGCACCATCGATATTATCAGCGCTGGCACCTCGCAGATGTCCAAGCGTTATGGTTTTATCTATGTTGATCAGGATGATGAGGGCAACGGCACGCTGGCGCGCCTGCGCAAGGACTCATTCTACTGGTATCAGAAGGTGATCGCCTCCAATGGGCAGGATCTGGACTAACCGCGTCGGAAGGCCGCAGGGAGCTGATGTGATACGCGTCAAAAAATCACTGAATAACAGCATGTTGCTGGTGGATCACGAACAGCGCGAGATGGTGCTGTTCGGCAAGGGCATTGGCTTCAATGCCCAGCCCGGTGCGCTGGTGGACATCGCGCATATCGAGCAGGTCTTTATCCCGCTGGAGACCCTGAAGTCCCGCCACTTCCTATCATTGACCGACCGCATCCCGGCGGCCTTTTTTGACGTCACCCATGACATCATCACGCTGGCGCAAGCGCACTACCCAACGCCGCTGCACACCGTGCTGTTCTTTACCCTTGCGGAGCACCTGTTCTACGCGGTGGAGCGCAGCAAGGGCGGCGCGCCGCTGACCAACAAGTTGAGCTGGGAGATCAAGCGCTACTACCCGCGCGAGTATCAACTCGGCGAGCAGGCGCGGGCGCTGGTCGCCAACCGTTTTTGCGTCGCGCTGGCGGAGGATGAGGCGGTGCACATCGCCTTCCACCTGATCAACGCTTCGGCGCAGAGTGAAAATGGCGACGCCCACCAGCAAGTGCAACTGGTGAACCGCATCGCCGAGATTGTGCGTTACAAACTCAAGCGCGACCTGAACCCCACCACGCTGCACTACCAGCGTTTTATCACCCACCTGCGCTACTTCGCCGAGCGCATCATTAGCCGCAGCATCGCCTCAACCGGCGGTGACGACTTCTACCAGGAGCTACTGAGGTTCTACCCGCAAGCGATGGCCGTCGCCTGGGCGATTCGTGACTATATCCAGGATAAATACGCCGTCACCCTGCCAAAGGATGAACTGACTTGGCTCAGCATCCATATCAGCCGACTGGCGGAGGAGGGGAGTGAAGCCTGACCTCTCCTTTCCAATCAACCCCTTATTTGCAACTACACTCAATGGACACTCTCCTATTGAGGTATGTCATGCCATCAACATCCATTGATACCGAAGAGCTGCTGAGCAGCGGACAGGCCTGGAATGGCCAGACTTATGAACGTTACCCGGCTGGTAAGCCGAAATTGACCGTGATGAAAATGCATATCCCCGCGCACTCGGAGTTGCCATGGCACACCCACCCGATGCCGAATGCCGCCTATGTGCTCTCCGGCCAGTTGACGGTCGAGGACAAAGAGACCGGCGAGACCCATACGGTGCGGGCGGGCGAGGCGCTGAATGAGACGGTGGAGAGCGCACACCGCGGCTATACCACCGATGAACCCGCTGTGCTGGTGATCACCTATGCTGGCGTCGAAGGGCAGGCGATCTCTGAACCGCTGCCGGGTGAGCCGTCGGAGTTTTAGTGCGCATGACGCCGAAAATGGGCGACGCTTTGATCTGCCGCACATTTTTGCCTGCCAATCATTACTCTCAGCCTGATGGTTAGCGCCGTGGCTTAATTGATGCCCTTGCCAGAGGCCGCCACACTGGATCCTGAATCCCGCCCATCGCCACGATGGGCCATCTCAGGAGGCTGATAATGTTGACAGGACACACATCTCCGCACGTCTGGGATACGCGCCGCACGGAGAAGCAGCGGCGGCTGGCCGCGACCGGCGTCCGGGTGGAGAAGCAGCGGCGGCTGGCCGCGACCGGCGTCCGGGTGGAGATGGAGGGGAATAACCAGAAGCAGGCGGATTTCCTTTCGCGAATGCTGGCGGAGGTGAACCCTTCTACCGTGCACGACCTGCATATGATCATGCCCAGCGTTGGGCGCAGCGAGCATCTAGACATCTTTGAGAAGGGCATCGCCCGCAAACTCGATTTCGCTTTCTCTGGCCCGCAGAGCCTGCGCGTCTCGCAGCTGCTGAAGATCGGCGACATTCACACCTATATCGAATTCTACTCCCGCCTGTTCGTGGATCTCGCCCCCATGGCGTCATCACGCCGCAGGGCCGCCAGATCTCCGCCGCCGCACGGGGGCTGATCGCCGCACTGGCCGAGGCCGCCGCCGCGCTGTTGCCAGCCTACCAGCAGCTGCCGGCTGGCGAGCACCACCGGGTGATGCGGCTGATCAATCAGGCATAGGGCGTGGCATTTTCGGAAACGCCTTACCTGTGAAAATCCAAATCATTGACTATCCTTTGGTTTTGCACGCTTTAAGAAAGACGTTTTTTCACTTCACTCAAAGGTGGTTCCATGAAGAAAATTTCTGCGCTCCTGTTGGTTGTCGCAACATTCACGGCCCTCGCAGGCTGCTCACACCGCAGCAGCGCGGTGAAAGAGGATGGTCGCCCGCATGCGCCAAGCGGTCAGGCCTCACCGGGCGGCACGCTGGGCAGCGGCCCCGTCGGTCAGCCACAGTCCTGATACTCCTGCCCCGGCACCCGCCGGGGCAGTTCCCAAGTAACACCTCCCCGGTTCGAACCCTGTCCAATTGCCAAAACGCTAAAGGTGCATCGCCAGCCACTGCTTGTGCTCGGCAATGATGGCGAGCAGCGAATGGGTGGCGGGATCGGCCGCGCCCTTGAGCCAGGCAGCGCTTAACGGTAACCCCTTTAGGCTTTTCTCCAGCTTCAACGGAATGTAGGCCACCCCCTCGCTGTTCATGTTGCTGAAGGAGGCTGGCACAATTGCCAACCCCAGCCCGGCGGCGACAAAGCTCAGGATAGTCTGTTTCTCCTCCGCATACTGGGCGATGCGCGGGCTAAAGCCGGCGGATTTGAAGATCGAGATGGTGAGATCGTGGCTGTGCGGCCGCGCACGCCGCTCCGGGATAATCATCGGCTCCGCCTGAAAATCCAGCACCGTCACACTGCGCCGTGCCGCCAGCGGATGGCCGAGCGGCACCGCCAGCACGCAGTGCTCCCGCGCGATGAATGCCAGCTCCAGCCGGGGATCAAGCTGCTCCGGCGGGCGGATGAAGGCCACGTCCAGCCAGCCGGATTTGAGGCGCGGAATGAGGTTGGCGGTCTTGTCCTCGGTAATGTGGATCTCCAGCTCTGGCCGCACCTGCCCGCACATCATCAGCAGGTGCGGAATCAGCCCGCAGGCGGCGCTGTCAATCGCGCCAATGCGCAGCGGACGGCGCAACGCCTTGCCAGCCTGACGGAAGCGCGCCGCCAACGCATCCGCCTGCGCGACCAGTTGCGCCGCCTCGCCAAAAAAAGCCGTGCCCTCGGCGGTCAGCGACACATTGCGGGTCGAGCGGTTCAGCAGCCGCACGCCTAAATCCTCCTCCAGCAGGCGAATAAAGCGGCCAAAGGAGGCAGGCATCATGCCCATCCGCTGGGCGGCATGGCCAAAGTGCAGCTCCTCCGCCACCGCGATAAAGCAACGCAGCTGGTGCAGTTCCATTCCTCACTCCCGATTATCTCAATAATTTATATAAACCGCCGCTGATGATAATACCCGCCAAAACAGCATACTAATTTTGCTTACAAAAAAATAACATCCCCTACACAAACTGAGGATTGCCTTATGACCGCTGACCTCGAAAAACGGGTGATGCGCAAAGTCACCCTGCGCATTGTGCCCTTCATCATGCTGCTCTACTTCATTGCCTTTCTTGATCGGGTGAACATCGGCTTCGCCGCCCTGACCATGAACCAGGATCTCGGCTTCTCACCGACGGTATTTGGTCTGGGCGCGGGGATCTTCTTTCTGGGTTACTTCCTGTTTGAGGTGCCCTCCAACCTGATTCTGCATAAGGTCGGCGCCCGTATCTGGATCGCTAGGGTGATGATCACCTGGGGGCTGGTTTCCGGCTGCATGGCCTTCGTGCAGGGCACCACCAGCTTCTACATCCTGCGCTTTTTGCTGGGCGTGGCGGAGGCTGGTTTCTTTCCCGGCATCATCCTCTATCTCAGCTACTGGTTCCCGGCGGCCCGGCGCGCGCAGGTCACGGCGATCTTTATGGCGGCCGCGCCGCTCTCCACGGCGCTCGGCTCCCCGCTCTCCGGCGCGCTGCTGCAACTGGATGGCTGGCTGGGCCACGCTGGCTGGCAATGGATGTTCGTGATTGAGGCGATCCCGGCGCTGGTATTTGGCGTGGTGGTGCTGTTCTTCCTGACTGACCGGCCGGAGAAGGCGCGCTGGCTGACGGAGGAGGAGCGCAACTGGCTGCACAACACCATGCAGGCCGAGGAGCAGGCACGCACGGTGGGCAACAGTCACAGCAGCGCGTGGCGCGGCCTGGCCGACCGGCGGGTACTGGCGCTGGCGCTGGTCTACTTCGGTACGTCGGCGGGGCTGTATACGCTCGGCATCTGGTCGCCGCAGATTATCCACGCCTTCGGTGCCTCCTCGCTGGAGATTGGCTTCCTCAACGCGCTGCCCGCGGTGTTCGGCATTATCGCCATGATCCTCTGGGCGCGGCACTCAGACCGCACCAATGAGCGTAGCTGGCATGTGATTGGTGCCTGTTTGCTGGCGGCGGCCGGGCTGGTGCTGGCGGGCAACGTCACTACCATGCTGCCGGTGATTCTGGCGCTGACACTGGTCACCGTGGGCATCAGCGCCTCCAAGCCGCCGCTCTGGAGTATGCCAACCCTGTTCCTCTCTGGGCCAGCCGCCGCTGCGGGCATCGCCACCATCAACTCCATCGGTAACCTTGGCGGCTTTGTCGGGCCGATGATGATTGGCGTGATCCGCGAAAACACCGGCTCCTATACCGGCGGGCTGTACTTTGTCGCCGGGCTGCTGGCGTTCTCCGCCGTGCTGGTACTGGTGCTATCCAGACTTGGCCGCGCGCCGCAGGCGACCGCCGCCCACCCGAAAACCCCTTAATCCATCAGGAGACTACCATGCGTCACTACTCTATCGCCGCCATCCCGGCGGACGGCATTGGCCCCGAAGTGATTTCCGCCGGCATCGAGGTGCTGCGCGCGCTGGAGCGCCAACGTTCTGACCTGCGCTTTACCATTGAGACCTTTGACTGGGGTTCGGACTACTACAAGCAGCACGGCGTGATGATGCCGTCAGACGGGCTGGAGACGCTGAAGGCGTTTGATGCCATCTTCTTTGGCGCAGTCGGCGCGCCAGACGTGCCAGACCACATCACCCTATGGGGGCTGCGGCTGCCCATCTGTCAGGGCTTTGACCAGTATGCCAACGTCCGCCCGACCAAAATCCTGCCCGGCATCGTGCCGCCGCTGCGCAACTGTGGCCCCGGCGATCTGGACTGGGTGATCGTGCGGGAGAACTCAGAGGGCGAGTACTCCGGCCACGGCGGCCGCGCGCACCGCGGTTTGCCGGAGGAGGTAGGCACCGAGGTCGCCATCTTCACCCGCACCGGCGTCACGCGCATCATGCGCTATGCCTTTGCACTGGCGCAGTCACGCCCACGCAAAATGCTGACGGTGGTAACCAAGTCCAACGCCCAGCGGCATGGCATGGTGATGTGGGATGAGATTGCCGCCGAGGTGGCGCAGGAGTTCCCAGATGTGCACTGGGACAAGATGCTGGTGGACGCCATGACGGTACGGATGACGCTGCACCCGCAGAGTCTGGATACCATTGTGGCAACCAACCTGCACGCAGACATCCTCTCCGATCTGGCGGGCGCGCTGGCCGGTAGCCTTGGTGTCGCCCCCACCGCCAATATCGACCCGGAGCGGCGCTTCCCGTCGATGTTCGAACCCATTCACGGTTCGGCCTTTGATATCACCGGTAAGGGCATCGCCAACCCGGTCGCCACCTTCTGGACGGCCGCCCAGATGCTGATCCACTTGGGCGAAGCGGAAGCCGCTGCCCGCCTGATGCAGGGGGTCGAGCACGCCTGCGCCCGTGGCATCCTGACGCCGGATGTGGGCGGCCACGCCACCACCGCCGAGGTGACGCAGGCGGTGATTGCCCACATTGACGCCACCGCCACCCAACCCGCCACCGTTTGACCCCTTCACGCCCCGCCATGCGGGGCTTTTTTACGCCCGTACCCGCCGTTTCAATGACATCACATAGCCTGCCATCGCACAGGCGGCGATCAGCCACGGGATAAAGCGCACCAGTATAGAGTCACTGCCGCTTAGCAGTTGCAGGTTGTTGACCATCAAAATGACCGTCACGCCCATCGCGGCCATCGCCAGCAGCGGTGCCCAGAACACCTGCCAGCCGCTGTTGCCGTGGCGCGGGGTGCGGCGGAAGAAGACGATCACCGCGGCCGAGACGCCCACCTGCAACACCATGATGCAGAGGGTGGCGATGGCCGAGCCGAAGGCAAAGATGTGCACCATCGGGTCAACGTTCGCGCTGCCCATTCCCGCCAAAAACAGCAGCAGAAGCATACTGTGCGCATGGCTGGCCTTGTGCGGCGTGCCGTTGGTCGGGTGGGTTTCGCACAGCTCCTTCCAGATCAGGCCGTCACGGCTGATGCTGAAGATGTAGCGCGAGATGTTGTTGTGGAAAGCCAGCGCAGCGGCGAACAGGCTGGTGATCAGCAGCACGGACATGGTGTCCACCGCCCACTGGCCGACGTAGTGGCGTGTGATGGTGAAGATGAAGTTGCCCGGATCCTGCCGTGCCACCTCGGCAATCTGGCCGACGCCATACGCCTGCACCAGCGCCCAGCTGGTGAAGCAGAAGAACACCGTGATGATCAACAGCGCGCAGAGGGTGGCGCGCGGCACGGTTTTTTTCGGGTCACGGCACTCTTCGGCATAGATCGCCGTGGACTCAAAGCCGATAAAGGCGGCGATGGCGAACACAAATGCGATGCCGAGGTTGCCATGCATGAACACCGAGGGTTCAAAGGAGGCGAGGCTCAGCGGGCCGCTCTTTTTCACCAGCAGCATGATGTCGGTCAGCAGCACGATCGCCACCTCCGCCAGCATCAGCACGCCCAGAACCTTGCCGCCAATCTCCACCCGTTTGATGCCCAATACCCAGACAATCACGGTAAAGGCCATGCTCAGCATCCACCAAGGAAGTGACCAGCCCAAATGCTGCGCCAAAAACAGATGGGTGAAGAAGCCAAGCATCGACACCACCGCCGCTTGGATGGAGAAGTAGGCCATCAGCGCCAGCACCGAGGCCGATGCGCCCCAGTTTTCGCCCAGCCCGGTGGAGATGTAGGTGTAGAAAGCGCCGGAGTCGGTGACGTGGCGGCTCATCGCGATATAGCCCACCGAAAAGAGCATCAGGATGGCGCAGGCGACAATGTAGATCACCGGGATGCCCGCGCCGTTGCCGGTGAAGATGGCAACCGGCAGGCCGCCCACCACGCCGGTCAGCGGTGAGGCCGCCGCGACGACAAAGAAGACCAGTGAGAAGAGGCCAAGGGTATTTTTTCGTAAACCTGTGGGGTTGCTCATCGCCAATGCCCTTAATGCAGGTGGAGTGAACCCAGACGGCGCGCGTCCGGGGCGGAGGACTCCCTGGCATCATTGCCCAGCGGGCAGGGGGGCGATAGAAAAAATCGGACAGCCTCAGGGTGCAACGTTGCACCAAAAGGATGCCGCCGCACTCAGTTGTAGCATATGCGCCCGGCATAGGCGTGGTGAGCGATATGGCGCTGGTAACTCACCGGGGTGGCACTGACCAACCGCTTGAATTCACGCAGGAAGTGCGACTGGTCGCTGAACCCCAGATCCAGCGCCAGATCGCTAAACGAGATGCTCGCCTGCCGGTGGATGGTGTTGAGCGCCGACTGGCAGCGCAAAATCCGGCAGAAGGTTTTCGGTGACATGCCGGTGTCCTGCCGGAACTGGCGCTGGATGGTGCGGCAGGTGTAGCCCGTCAGCCCCTCCAGCTGGTCAATGCGGATATTGCCCTTCTGCTGATCCATCGCGTACAGCGTCAGCGCCGTCACCGGCGAGGTTTTGCGCATCAGCCGGTGGGTAAAGTGCAGGGTGAACAGCGCCACCTGTTGCGAAAATTGCCCCTGCTGCATGATCTGCTCCAGCACCGGGCGCGCGTCCGGCGCGACATCCAGAAAACTGAACTCCCGCTCCACCAGCTCCCCTGCCACCAGATCGAGGAAATCCGGCGTCACGCCCGGTGCGAAACGCACGCCAAAGTAGCGGTGGCCGCACACCAACTCCGCGCTGCGCGCCGCCAGCGTGGTGCCGCACACCCGCGCCGCCGGGCGTGGGGCGTCGCAGTCAATCACGATGTCCACGCAGCCATCCGGGATTGCCAGCGCGGCATTCACCGACTCCGCCACCGTAAAGCTGTAGAAGTGGGAAATCGCCGGATGGCTGGAGGCGGCATAGTGGTAGTGCTGCGCGGCGCTCAGCACAAACCAGGGTTGCTCCGGGTGGATGGCGCGCGGCGCGGCGGGGTGGGCATGGGTCATCGGCAGTTCCTGCAACGGTAAGGGGTCATGTCAGGATGCAAGGCCAGTGCCAGCTCCCTTTCGCCATGTCGCAAATATTCAATACAGGCCATCGCCGCCCGCGCTATTGATAGACGCATCAGCGGAGGGCACCGGCTGCCATCCCGCTTTTCAGACAGGACAACATTGGCTTAATCACGAGGGCAACCGGCATGACTGACACCAACATTGATTTTATCTACCTGTCCGAGCAGGACATGATCCGGGCTGGCGTCACCGACATGCCCGCTTGCGTCGATACCATGGAAGAGATGTTCGGCCTGCTCTATCACGGCGACTACCGCATGGCGGGTGCGAACAATGACTCCCACGGCGCGATGGTGACCTTCCCGGAGCACTCGCCGTTCCCCACCATGCCCAAGCCCACCGCTGACCGCCGCCTGATGGCGATGCCGGCCTATCTGGGCGGCAACTTCTGTACCGCTGGCGTCAAGTGGTATGGCTCCAACATCGCCAACAAGGAGAAGGGGCTGCCGCGCTCGATCCTGATGTTCACCCTGAATGACGCCGACACCGGCGCGCCGCTGGCCCACATGTCCGCCAACCTGCTCTCCGCCTACCGCACCGGGGCCGTGCCGGGCGTCGGCGCACGGCATCTGGCGCGGCGCGATGCCAAGGTGATTGGCCTCTCCGGCCCCGGAGTGATGGGCAAGACCACGGTAGCGGCCTTCATTGCCGTCTGCCCGCAACTCGACACCATTCAAGTGCAAGGGCGCGGCCAGAAAAGCCTCGATCACTTCATCTCCTGGCTGAACGCCACCTACCCGCAGATCACCACGGTGCGGGTGGTCAACACGCTGGAGGAGGTGGTGCGCGGCGCAGATATCGTCACCTATTGCAGCTCCGGCGAGGTGGGTGACCCGGCCACCTATCCCATCGTCAAGCGCGAGTGGGTGAAGCCCGGCGCATTTTTGGCGATGCCAGCGCTCTGCAACATCGACGAGGGCATGGAGCAGCCCGACGTGCGCAAGGTGCTGGACAACACCGGCCTGTATGAGGCGTGGTTTGAGGAGGTGCCGAAGCCCGCGCACCACACCATTCCGGTGATCGGCGTGCGGTTTATGGACATGGTGGCGGAGGGCAAGATGACGCGTGACCAGCTGGAGGACATCGGCAAAATTGTCGCTGGCGAGGCGCCGGGCCGCCGCAACGATGAGGAGATCATCATCATGTCCGTGGGCGGGATGCCGGTCGAGGATGTCGCCTGGGGCACGGTGGTCTACCGCAACGCGCGGGCGAAGGGCATCGGCGTCACGCTCAACCTGTGGGAAACCCCCGTCCTGAGTTAACCCTTTCTGCCCGGCCGCCACGGCGGCCGGGAAACCTATCAACGGCAGCCAGCCGCTGCCGGTTCACCCAAGGAAATGCGCATGAACCCAATCATCAAAGTCAAAACCGGCTCCAAATTCGAGGAGCAGGCGAGCTACTCCCGCATTGTGGCGGTCGAGAACTGGATCTTTGTCTCCAACACCGCGGGCCGCAACCCGCAGACCAAGGAGATCCCCGAGGACGTGCTGGAGCAGACGCGGCAGGTGTTCGCCAACGTCGAGCAGACGCTGGCGGCGGTGGACGCCACGCTGGCGGACGTGGTCTTCTCCCGCGTCTATGTCCAGAACCCGGATGATGTGCCAGCGGTGATGGATCTGGTGGGCGAGAAGTTCCGCGGCATCAACCCGGCCACCACCGTCACTTGCCCACCGCTCGGCTCGACCCTCTATAAATTCGAGCTGGAAGTGACCGCCTGGCGCGGTGCCTCACAGGCCGAGGTGAAAGAGATCACTGTCGCCCTGTAACTCCCTTTTTTAACAGGAAATATGCTATGGCCCCTGTCATCCATCCCGTCCAGACCTCTGACCGACTCCCCGCCTCCACGGCGGTGGTGATTATCGGCGGCGGCATCGTCGGCCTGACCGCGGCACTGGCGCTGGCTGAACGCAATATCCCGGTGGTGGTGCTGGAGAAGGGCCGCCTCGCCGGGGAGCAGTCGTCGCGCAACCTTGGCTGGGTGCGCAAAACCAGCCGACTGCCGGAGGACATTCCGCTGGCGCTGGCCGCCGATCGCCTGTGGGCGGCGCTGCCGGAGCGCGTCGGCCGCGACGTCGGCTACCGGCAGGCGGGGATCATGTTCATCGCCCGTGAAGAGGCGCAAATGGCGATGCACGAGCGCTGGCTTCAGGCGGCCGGGCCGCTGGGGCTGGACTCCCGGCTGTTGAGCCGTCAGGAGATTGCAGCGAAGGTGCCGGGCGGGCAGGCACAGTGGGTCGGCGGCATCTTTACCGCCTCAGACGGGCGCGCCGAGCCAACGCTGGCCTCCAGTGCCATTGCCGCCGCCGCGATGGCGAAAGGGGCGATCATCCTTGAGCAGTGCGCGGTGCGTACCCTGACCACCGCGGCCGGGCGTGTCAGCGGCGTGGTGACAGAGCAGGGCGAGATCCGCTGCGATCAGGTGCTGCTGGCCGGTGGCCTCTGGTCGCGGCGTTTCCTCGGCAACCTCGGCATCTCCCTGCCGACGCTGCCGCTGATCTGCTCGGTGCTGCGCACCAAACCGATGGCGGGGCCGACGGAGATTGCGGTGGGCGCGCCAGACTTCTCATTCCGCAAACACCACGATGGCGGCTTTATCATTACCCAGCGCGGCGCGCTGGACGCCTCATTGACGCTGGATCACCTGCTGCTGGGGATGAAGTACCTGCCGCAACTGCGTAGCCAGCGCGATTTTTTGCGCATCTCGCTGGGCAAAAACTTCCTGCGGGATGTGGCGTTGCCGCGCCGCTGGAAGGCCAGCGGGCGCTCGCCCTTTGAGCAGGTACGCACCCTCGACCCGCAAGTTAACCCGGCCCTGAACCAGGAGGCGCTGGCTAACCTGCGTGCCGCCTGGCCGGTGTTCGAGCGGGCGGAGGTGGAGCAGGCGTGGGCCGGCACCATCGATGTGACGCCGGACTCCAACCCGGTGATTGGCCCGGTGGCGTCACTGCCCGGCCTGACGCTCGCCACCGGCTTCTCCGGCCACGGCTTTGGCACCTCACCGGCGGCCGGGCAACTGGCGGCAGATTTGGTCGCCAATCAGACGCCGATCATTGACCCCACACCCTACCGCTTCGACCGTTTCTGATCCCCTGCGCCCCGCCCCGGTGGGGCGCAGTCTGCCCGATCGCCATATTGCTATTTAATCGTTTGCGGCCTATAACAGAACTCCCCCAAACCTAATTGCCACCCGTCCCACCACCCATAGGGAATTTTGCCCCCGCGCCCCCGGCCGCGCATGGCACATGGAGAATGCTTTGAATATCATACAGATCATTATGGACGCCGGGCGCACCGCCGTGGACATCGCCCTCTACACGCTGGTGCCAGTGATGGTAGTGATGCTGATCCTGATGAAGTACCTGGAGTCCCTTGGCGTGCTGGCTAGAATCATCAACTGGACAGCGCCGCTGCTAAAACCCTTTGGCCTGACCGGGCTGAGCCTGTTTGCGCTGATCCAACTCAACTTTGTCAGCTTTGCCGCGCCGGTGGCGACGCTGGCGATGATGGAGCGCAAGGGGGTCTCTGACCGCCATCTGGCCGCCACGCTGGCGATGCTGTTTGCGATGGGGCAGGCCAACGTACTCTATCCGCTGACGCCGATGGGGCTGCACTGGCTGGCCGCCATCCTGATTTCAGTGGCGGGCGGGCTGGTGGCCGGTGCGGTCACCTGGCACCTGCTGGCGCGCAAGCTGCCGATGAAGGAGGTGATCTCGCCGGATGACGCGGAGGTGCACTCGCCGCAGAAAAAGGGGCTGATCAGCATCATCAACAGCGGCGGTTCAGAAGCGATCTCACTGGCGCTGGGCGCCATCCCGATGCTGATCCTCTCGATGACCGTGGTAGGAATCTTGAAGGCCGCCGGGATGATCACGCTACTGGAGCAGGCGCTCTCGCCGCTGCTCTCTACCCTGCACATCTCCACCGTGCTGGTAATGCCGACGCTGGTGAAGTGCCTCGCTGGCGGCACTGCCTATCTGGGCGTCGCCACTGACCTGTTGCAAAGTGGCAAGATCAATGCGCAGATGCTCAACGCCTCCACCGGCTGGCTGGTACAGACGCTGGATCTGCCGGGGCTGGGGATCATGCTCGGCGCGGGCTTTCGCGTGGCGCGGGTGGCCCGCTTCGCCATCGTCGGCGCGCTGGTGGGAATTGTGGTGCGCGGCGTCCTGCATATGTTGCTGTTTTGACCGCCAAACCTGTTGCGCGGCTTTGCGTTACGGCGGCGGCCTGACTAAGGTAGAGGCACACTCCCTGTTTATTGAGGTTCCTATGCCCGTATCAGCACGTAACCAATTGACCGGCACCGTCACCGCGCTCTCCAGCGGCGCGGTGAATGACGAAGTAGAAATTACGCTGGCAGGCGGCGACAAACTGACCGCCATTGTTACCAGCCACAGTCAACAGGCGCTGGGCTTGCAGCCGGGACGCGAGGTGATGGCGCTGATCAAGGCGTCATGGGTGATGCTGGCATCAGCCGACTGCGGGTTGCTGTTCTCTGCCCGCAACCACTTCACTGGCGAAATCAGCCGGATAGAGCAGGGCGCAGTTAACGCCAACGTCAAAGTGAAGACTGATTCTGGCCTCGAGCTGACCGCGGTGATCACCAATGAGAGCCTGGAGGAGATGGCGTTGGAGAGCGGCAAGCGGGTCATCGCGCTGGTCAAAGCCTCCTCAGTGCTGGTGGCGGTCAAACAATAAGTAATATGGCGGTCGCCGCCGACAAGCTGGCGGCCGCGTTATGTCCTGAATCACAACCCTGTACGTCATTTAAGCCAAATTGTTTTGCCTTAAGATGTTCTCACTGACCCCACTCACCTCAAGCAGGAGAACATCATGAGCCACTCTACCCACACCTCTCGCGGCACTGCCGTCATCACTGGCGCCTCCACTGGCATGGGTGCCATCTACGCCGGACGGCTGGCCCGCATGGGCTATGACCTGATCATCGTTGCCCGCAACCATAACCGCCTGAACCAGATGGCCAGCCATATCACCGCCGATACCTCGCGCAGCGTGGAGGTGGTGGCCGCTGACCTGAACGATTCGGCCCAACTGGCCGCGCTGGAGGAGAAGATCCGGCAAGACGCCAGCATCACCCTGCTGGTCAACAATGCCGGTATCGGTACGCACACGCCGTTGCTGGAGAGCGATGTGGATCGGATGGAAGCAATGATTGGCCTCAACATCACCGCGCTGACCCGCCTGACCTACGCCGTGGTGCCGGGATTTGTGGCGCGCGGACAGGGCGGCATCATCAATATCGCCTCGATTGTCAGCATCGCGCCGGAATTGCTGAATGGGGTCTACGGTGGTAGCAAAGCCTACGTACTGGCATTCAGCCAGTCCCTGCACCATGAGCTGGCGGATAAAGGCATCCAGGTGCAGGCCGTGCTGCCCGGTGCCACCGCGACCCCATTCTGGGACAATGGCGGCCTGCCGCTGACGCAACTCGACCCGTCGATTGTGATGAGCGCGCAGGATATGGTGGACGCGGCACTGGTGGGGTTCAACCGTGGTGAACTGATTACCATCCCTTCACTGCCCTCCGAGCAGCCGTGGGACGCCTTTGAAAGCGCGCGTCAGGCGATGATCAACCAGCTCTCCGGCAACCAGCCAGCGGCACGCTACCGTAACTGAACCCAACCCCCCCCGCGCTGATATCACCGCAGATGATAGTTAAAATCATTAATGGCGATTTCACTTATATCTTTCCCACTGCCATCATGCCCGCATCCCTCAGGGAGCGGGCGCTTCCTGTTGATGCTGACATTGTGGAGAAACCTGATGAAAATGAACGCCATTATCTGGCCGGAGGGCTTTGTCCCTGGCTTTACCGAGAACTTTGCCTCCAATGAGGTGATTGTCGCTGGCCTAACCGCGCAGGCCGTCTGGCCGTTGCTGGCAACGCCGGAGCTATGGCCGACCTATTACGCCAACTCCGCCAATCCCCGGTTCTATGACGGCAAGGGGCCAGAGCTGGCGCAGGACGCACGCTTCTACTTTGAAACCTTTGGCTTCCCGGTGGAAGCACGAGTGACGGAGTATGTCGCGCCCACCGCCGGTGAGGCGGGGCGTGTTGCCTGGCACGGTTGGGCTGGCGAGGAGAATACGCCGGAGCGGCTGGACGTGCACCACGCCTGGCTGGTGGAAGATCTGCCGGGTGGCCGGGTGCGCATCCTGACGCAGGAGACGCAACGGGGCAAACCCGCGGAGGCGCTGGCGGCCACCACCCCCAACCCGATGATCAACGGCCATCAGGCGTGGCTGGAGGGTCTGGTGGCGGCCGCCAGGGCGCGGTAGAGGGTCAGGCGCTGGCGCGGCTGATCAACTGCCACGCCATCATCACCCGCTGTGGCGTAGCGTGCGGGTTCTCAATCTTGTGCAGCAGCAACTCAAACGCCTTGCGGCCAATGGCGCGTGACGGCTGGGCTACCGTGGTCAGCGGCGGCGACACCATCTCCGCCAGATCGGTGCCGTCAAACCCGGCGATGGCAATGTCCTGCGGGACACGCAGCCCGGCCTGCCGCGCCGCCGCCATCGCCCCGGCCGCCAGCGTGTCAGAGACGGCAAACACCGCGTCCGGTGGCGAGGCATGTTGCAGCAGTGACTCCATCGCCGCTTTGCCCGCGCTGAAACTCAGGTCGCTGGCATAGGCGATGCGCTGCCACTGGCAGCCCTGCGCCGCCAATTCATCCAGATAGCCGCGCTGGCGCAGGCTGGCATATTTGTAGTCGAGATCGTGATTAATCAACGCGATGCGCGTGCGTCCCCGCGCCAGCAGGTAGCGCACCACCGACTCCGCGGCATCCGTATCATCAATACCAACACAGGAGACTTCGCCGCTGTCCGCGTACTCGGCGCACTGCACCCAGGGCGCGTCGCCAATCAGCGGTGTCAGCGCCGACAGGTGGCTGAAGGCGTCCATGGTGATCACCCCATCGACAATTTTCCCGGAGACCAGCCCGAGGCTGGAGCGTGAGCGCTCGGTATCGGAGCCGGAGTTGCACAGCAAAATGCGGTAGCCGTTCTTTTCCGCCTCCTCCTCAATGCCCTTGACCACATCGGCACAGAAGGGGTTGGCGACGTTGGAAACCATCACCAGCACCATCGAACTGCGGGCGGTGCGCAACTGGCGCGCCAGCAGGTTGGGCTGGTAGTTGCTCTCGCGGATGGCATCCATCACGCGGTCGCGGTTCTGGGGTTTGACGCTGGCGCTGTTGTTCAGCACACGGGAGACGGTCGCCACTGACACCCCGGCCAGTTGCGCGATTTTCTGGATAGACATAACAATGATACTTCCTGCGGGTTATGCGATACGGCAGGCTACCACAGTTTCGCTGGCCGGAGTTTACTCCCCTAGCCCCAGCTGGTGGCGGATCTGCTGGGCCGAGTGTCCACCCGCGGCAAAATCATCAAAGGCCCGTTCTGCCACCGGGATGATGTGACGGCGGATAAACTCCGCGCCCTCACGCGCGCCCACTTCGCTCTCCTTCAGGCAGCACTCCCACTCCAGCACCGCCCAGCCCTCATAGCCATACTGCGCCAACTTGCTGAAGATGCCCTTGAAGTCGATTTGGCCGTCGCCCAGTGAGCGGAAGCGCCCGGCGCGCGCCAGCCAGGGCTGGTAGCCGCCATACACGCCGCTGCGGCCATTCGGGGTGAACTCCGCATCCTTGACGTGGAACGCCTTGATGCGCGCGTGGTAGATGTCGATGAATTGCAGGTAGTCCATCTGTTGCAGGTGCAAGTGACTGGGATCGAACAGGATGTTGCAGCGCGGGTGGTTATCCAGCAGCGCGAGGAAGCGCTCAAAGGTAACGCCGTCATGCAGATCCTCACAGGGGTGAAGCTCATAGCAGAGGTCAACGCCGTGCTGGTCGAAGGCGTCCAGCACCGGCCGCCAGCGGCGCGCCAACTCGCGAAACGCCTCCTCAAAAAGCTGCGCGTTGTGCGGCGGCCAGGGGTAGAGATAGGGCCAGGCCAGCGAACCGGAGAAGGTGGCGTGGGCCGTCAACCCCAGCCGGGCGGAGGCCGCCGCCGCCTGATGCAGCACCTGCGTCGCCCACTCGCTGCGGCGCGTGCGGTCACCGCGCACCGCCGCCGGGGCAAAGGTGTCAAAGGCCGACTCATAGGCCGGATGTACCGCCATCAACTGCCCCTCAAGGTGGGTGGAAAGCTCGCTGATCGCCAGCCCATGGCTGGCCAGCAGGCCGGTCACCTCATCACAGTAGGTCTGGCTGCGCGCCGCCAGCGCCAGATCAAAAATCTGCGGATGGTTGCAGGGGATCTGCACCGCCCGGTAGCCCAGCTCGGCGGCCCATTCCGCGATGCCTGCCAGATCGGCGGGGGCGGCCCCGCCAATGAACTGCGCCAGAAAGATGCCGGGGCCTTTGAGTGTTTTCATGTTATCTCCGTTGTTAAACCGCATCCTCATCCCGGTACTTGAATGAGACCATAAAGATCATGGCAATCACTGCCGCTGCAATCGCCGGTATCCACCAGAACGTGGCCCAGCTGTCGGCGGTGTTCCTCCCCGCCACAAAGGTGTTGTAGAGCGCGCCGGAGATCTGCGAGCCGAGCAACATGCCGATGCCGTAGGTGAACATCACCACCATGCTCTGCGCCTGTCCCTTCACCTTCTCGCCAGCCACCCGGTCGGTGTAGATAAAGCCGACCACAAAGAAGAAGTCATAGCAGACGCCGTGCAGCAGGATGCCGGCATAGATCATCAGCCGCCCCTCCTCGCCCATGCCAAGGGCAAACAGCACATAGCGCAGGAACCAGGCGAACATGCCGATCAGCAGCATGTACTTCACCCCCAGCCGGCGGAACAGCAGCGGGATCACCAGCATAAAGAAGATCTCGGACATCTGGCCGAAGGACATCACGGCGCTGACGTTCTCCACCCCGGCATCCGCCAGCCAAGAGGCGGTGTAAGCATAGTAGGTGCCCAGCGGCACCGAGATCAGGGTGGCGCAGATGGCGAACACCAAAAAGTGGCGGATTTTCATCAGGGCGAAGGCGTCCGCGCAGAACAGGTCACGCGTCCTGAGCGGCAACCCTTTCGCCGGGGCCGGGGTGTGGGGCAGCGTCAGGCTATAGAGGGCGAGGATCACTGAGCAGATGGCCGCCACGGTGAAGATGCCAACGCTGGCGGCAATGCCGATCGCGGCAATGAACAGGCCAGCGGCTATCCAGCCGATGGTGCCAAACACCCGCACAATCGGGAAACTCCGCTCGCTGTTGGAGAGGCTGTGGAAGGCGATATTGTTGGTCAGCGCCAGCGTCGGCATATAGCAGAGCGTGTAGCCAAACAGCAGGGAGATAAGCAGCACGCCATTCTCCGCGCGCATGGCATCCGGCACGAAGTAGAGGATCGCCGCGCCAGCCAGGTGCATCACCGCTAGCACCTTTTGCGAGGCGAAGAAGCGATCCACCAGCATCCCCAGCACGAACGGCGAGAGGATCGAGGCGATTGGCCCGGCGGAGAAAGCATCGCCAATCAATAGCGACATGTTGTGTTGCGTCATTACCAGACCAAGGGTGACCGACCAGCTCCCCCAGATAAAGAACTGGAGAAACATCATCAAAGACAGACGGGGCACCAGCATTTTCAGCCCCGTTTCAACGCGTTGCGAACTCTCTGTTATGGACGGCATAAGCGCCTCTCAGATAAAAGTAATCGATTACAAAATCGTTCACTTTAAAAAGTAATCGATTACAAAGAAGCTGCCAGCCCCCGATGCCTGATATGTGAAGGGGGTCACGGATGACAACGGAGTGCAAAAAATAGGCGGATATGGCAGGCGGGGCGCTGGGCTGATTTCCCTCAGGTTTATCTGACTCTGCGCTGTTGGGTTGAACAATTTCCGTACAGCGCCTACCGTGAAGCGACACCCATACAGTAAGGAGTGACTATGAAAGCGGCTGTCGTGACCCATGACCATCGTGTCAACGTAACAGACAAGACCCTGCGCCCGCTGGAGTATGGCGAAGCGCTATTGCAAATGGAGTGCTGTGGCGTGTGCCACACCGATCTGCATGTGAAAAACGGCGACTTTGGCGACCGCACCGGCGTGATCCTCGGCCATGAGGGGATTGGCGTGGTGAAAGAGATTGGGCCGGGCGTCACCTCGCTCCAGCCGGGCGATCGCGCCAGCGTTGCTTGGTTCTACCAAGGCTGCGGCCACTGTGACTACTGCAATACCGGCAATGAGACCCTCTGCCGCCAAGTGAAAAATGCCGGCTACAGCGTCGATGGTGGCATGGCCGAGCAGTGCATCGTAGTAGCGGACTACGCGGTGAAGGTGCCGGACGGGCTGGACTCCGCCGCCGCCAGCAGCATCACCTGCGCCGGGGTCACGACCTATAAGGCGGTGAAAAGCAGCCATATCCGCCCCGGCCAGTGGATCGCCATCTACGGCCTGGGCGGGTTGGGCAATTTGGCGTTGCAGTATGCGAAGAACGTCTTTAACGCCAAAGTGATTGCCATCGACGTTTATGACTCCCAACTGGAATTCGCCGCCGAGATGGGGGCGGATTTGACCATCAACTCCCGCACCGAGGACGCGGCGAAGATCATTCAGGAGAAGACCGGCGGCGCCCATGCGGCAGTGGTGACGGCGGTGGCGAAGGCGGCCTTTAACTCGGCGATTGATGCGGTGCGCGCTGGCGGGCGGGTGGTGGCGGTCGGCCTGCCGCCGGAGTCGATGGATCTCAACATCCCGCGATTGGTGTTGGATGGCATTGAGGTGATCGGCTCGCTGGTTGGCACCCGGCAGGATCTGGCCGAGGCGTTCCAGTTCGCCGCTGAGGGCAAGGTGGTGCCAAAGGTTACCCGTCGGCCGCTGGAGGATATCAACGCCATCTTTGAGGAGATGGTACAGGGCAAGATCACCGGCCGGATGGTGATTGACTTCAGCCAGCGCGGCTGAGGTGGGTTGGCCGGGCCGCGCGCCCGGCCACGGCCTCACTCCGTCGGCACCACCCGCCCCGGCCAGTGGTGCAGCGGGAACAGCGCCAGCCGGATGTTGGAGAGATAGAACAGCGGCATAAACAGCGCGCCATCCTGCCGGGCGAGCGCCTCCAGCCTCAATAGCAGCAAGTCCAGCTCGCGCAGCAGCGCCGGGTGTGGGGTAGCCTGTAACGTCTTCATTTTTCCCTTAATGAACAGCGCCAGCTCATGGAACATCTGCGCGCTGTTGATCTGGTGGCGCTCCAGCACCTCGCGGTGGCGGGCGTAGAAGTCATAGCAGTTCGCCCCCAGCCAAGCCTCGGTGATCAGGTCGCCCCCGGCCAGCAAGTCCGGCTCCGGGTCGATGCGCTTGCGCGGCAGGATGATGTTCACCCGATCGAGCGTCCGGGAGATGTAGTGCTGGCGCGCCAGCAGCGAGGAGGCATTACGCTCAATCTCCTTGATGAAGCGCAGCAGGTCACGCAGCCCCTTGCGCAGCGCGCGCTTGGCCGTCCAGGCGGGGCGCTTGTTGCGGATAATGGCGGTGACCACCACCGCGAACAGAATGCCGACCATCGCCGACAGCGCGGTATTGAGCACGCCCGGCAGGTTGGGCCGGAAGTGGTGGCTCAGTCCGATAAAGCCGGGGATCTGGGTGGCGACGCTCAGGCCAATCAGGTTGGTGGAGGGGCGGGCAATCACCAGCCCCAACGCCAGCAGCCCCGGCGTTAGGATCATCAGCAGCGCCTCAAAGGTGGTCGCCTGTGGGATCAGCAGGGCAATGTAGAGCACGCTGATCACCAGCGCCATCAGCACGCCCTTGATAAACAGCTTCATCGGCGTGAGCGGGGCATCTGTGCCAGCGAAGAAGGAGGCTAGAATTGCCGCCATCATCGGCGCGGTCGCGCCATCCGCCCAGCCGCTGCCGACCCAGAACAGGCAGGAGCCAAAGGTCGCCAAAAAGGCGGTGGAGGCCGACAGCAGCAGCATCCCCTTATCAATGTGCCGCTGCGGGCGGGCCTTTCTCGCCAGACTGGTGTCGCCAGAGAGATCGCTCACCAGCGCGCTAACGCTCTGGTAGGCACCGGCGATGCGCACAAAGTCTGCCAACCGCTCCAGCAGGCCAATTAGCAGGATGCTCTCCTCGGTGCGTAACTCCCCGGCCTGCCATGCCGCTTTCAATTGCGTCTGGCTGGTGGTGAGCACCTCTTGGATGCCGCCGTCGCCGCTGGCCTGTTCGCCCTCATTCAGCCACAGCAAAAACGCCCGCAACGTCTGTGCCACCTGCTCCGGGAAGCGCACCTGTTGCTCTGCCAGCAGGGTGAGCCGCGCGTCAATGGCCGTCAGGGTCGGGATCAGGTAGGAGAGGTGCTGATACTGCACGCTGACCAGCCGGATCAGCTTGCGCGCCGCGTCCCCCTCATAGACGCAGTGGGTGATCAGCGTCTCAATCTGGAGCGGGAAATTTGCCATCTGGATCAGGATCTCCTCGCGCTCCAGCGACTTATCCTTCGGCCGCACCGTGATCAGCTCGCTGCACAATTTGCGCCCATTTTCGTACCAGGTGCTGACGCTCTGCTCCAGCAAACTGCGCATTGACACCGGCAACACCAGTTGGTGCACCAGCGTGCTGCACACTATCGCCAACGTGATCTCCTCAATGCGCGAGATCACCGTCTCCGTGATGCCATCCGGGGAGGTGACATTGGGGAAGCCCATGATCGCCGCGCTGTAACCCGCCAGCATGAACACATAGCTCTTTGGCGTACGGTCGTGCAGCGACAGATAGAGGCAAACCGCCACCCACAGCGAGACACACAGGCTGAACAGCACCGGCGACTCTACCGTGGCCGGATAGATCAAAAAGATAAACAGCCCGCCGAGCCAGGTGCCCAGCAGACGAAACACCGATTTAGAGAGGGTCGAGGCCGAATAGAGCTGCGACACCACATAGACCGTGGTCAGCGACCAGGCGGGTTTTTCAAAGTTGAGTTCTAAAGAGACAGAGAGGGCAAGAAAGGCCGCCAGACAGGTTTTAACAGAAAACAGAATGGCGTTGTTGGTAAACCACTTCATTGAAAGTTCGTACTCATGCACGCTGCGTGGCGCGTATCCTGCCAGAAGGCGAAACATTCCGCGCTGGGATTAATGATACAAATTATGAATGAATTATTTCATTGATTTTAATCATAATTATCGCTATAGCGCCTTTTATTCGCTGGTTATATAGGCAAGAGCAATTCATTAGTCATGCATGGGCTATTCAATCAGGGGCCGTCAGGGTTTCGAATGAAATAAATTGCCCCCAGCAGAATCATATTCCCCTGCCAACTGCCTGCACCGAATTGAGGCTTTCTTGTATGGCGGGTGACCCATCCTGAGGCACGCTGTGAACATTAAAATTTAACCCGTTGTTATCAATGGTAATTTTTTCTGGCACGCTTCTTGCCTCGTTTAACACAAAGAGCAGCACGACGATCACTGTAAATAGCAGGCTAGGGTTCCGGTCCACAGGCGTGGATGGCTGGTCCGAGAGCTGGCGACCTCATCTGGGGTTACACGGCGGGAGAAAAGCCCGGGAGACAGCACACCATTGGTGTCGCGCTGCTCCCATATTTTCGCCAAAACCCGAGGTTTCCCATGAAATGCTTCCGTCTGCTGAGTGTTCCCCTGCTTGCGCTGGCCCTGCTGGCCGCACCCCCCTCCCATGCCGCCGCCAAAAAAGAGTTCAACCTCTGCTGGACTATCTACGCTGGCTGGATGCCGTGGGGCAACCTGGCTGCCTCCGGCATCATGGACAAGTGGGCGGCCAAATATGGCATCCAGGTACACATTACCCAGCTCAATGATTATATCGAATCGGTAAACCAGTATACCGCCGGCCAGTTTGACGGCTGCACCATGACCAATATGGATGCCCTGACCATCCCGGCGGCGGGCGGCATTGACAGCACCGCGCTGATCTTAGGGAGCTACTCCGAGGGCAATGATGGCGTGGTGGTCAAGGGGCAGGGCAAGACGCTGGCTGACCTGAAGGGAATGCGCATCTACCTGCCGGAACTCTCCGTCTCCCACTACCTGCTGGTGCGCGGACTGGAGAAAGCCGGGTTGCAGGAGCGCGACGTGACCGTCGTCAACACCTCCGACGCCGATATTGTCTCCGCCTTCGCTACCCCGGATGTGAAAGCGGCGGTCGCCTGGAATCCCCAGCTCTCTGCCATCAAGGCGACGCCGGAGGCCACCGAGGTGTTTGACTCCTCCCAGGTGCCGGGCGAGCTGATTGACATGATGGTGGTCAACACCGAGGTGCTGAAAGATAACCCGGCGCTGGGCAAGGCGCTGACCGGTGCCTGGTTTGAGATGATGTCGCTGATGCAGGCCGGCAATACCGAGGCCCTGAGTGCGATGGCCGCCGCCTCTGGCACCGATCTCGCCGGATATCAGGCGCAGCTGAAAACCACCCACCTGTTCTACACCCCCGCCGACAACCTCCGCTTCGTTACTGGCCCAGCGCTGGCCGACACCATGCAGCGGGTGGCGCAATTCTCCTTTGACAAGGGACTGCTGGGCGAGGGAGCCGACAGCGCGGCGTTTATCGGGTTGCAATTCCCCGGCAACGTCACACGCGGTGATGCGGGCAATGTGAAGCTGCGCTTCGATGACAGCTACCTGAAGATGGCGGCCGACGGCACGCTGTAACAGTGAGAGAAGGAGTCAGCGCTATGCGGCAAATCAATCGCCACCCCAGCCGGGGCCTGCACCTGATGTTAGTGCTGCTGCCCTTTATCCTGCTCATTTCCGCCTACTTCATGGGGTCGGCGGTGCGGATGGAGGCCAACCCCCACGACAAGCTGCTGCCGGGGCTGTCGCAGATGGCGGCGGCGCTGGAGCGCATGGCCTTCACCCCGGACAAACGCAGCGGCGACTACCTGTTCTGGCTGGACACCGCCACCAGCCTTGGCCGGTTATTGCTGGGGTTGGGCATTGCCTCACTGTTGGGGCTGCTGTTTGGCGTCGCTTCCGGGGTGTTTCCCCTGTGGCGCGCGCCGCTGTCCACCTTTATGACCGTGCTCTCAATGGTGCCGCCCCTCGCCATTCTGCCCATCCTGTTCATTGTGTTCGGGCTGGATGAGCTATCGAAAGTCATGCTGATTGTGATTGGGGTAACGCCGATGCTGGCGCGTGACCTAGAGCAGCGCGCCAGAGAGATCCCAGCGGAAACTGTCATCAAAGCGCAGACGCTGGGGGCCAATAGCTGGATCGTGGTGCTGCGGGTGGTGCTACCGCAACTGCTCTCGCGGCTCATCACCTCGCTGCGTTTGCTGCTCGGCTCTGCCTGGCTGTTCTTGATCTCCGCCGAGGCCATCTCCTCCACGGCCGGGCTGGGTTATCGCATCTTCCTCGTGCGCCGTTATATGGCGATGGACGTCATCCTGCCCTATGTCCTGTGGATCACGCTGCTGGCGTGGCTGATGGATCTGGCGCTGCGCTACCTGCACCGTCGCTGTTTCCCTTGGGCGGAGGCCACCCAATCATGAGTTTCATCGAGATCAACAATATCTGGCAGCAGTATGGCGACCACGTGGTGCTGGAAAACCTCAACCTGCGGGTCAATGAGGGCGAGTTTTGCACCATGGTGGGCGCGTCCGGCTGCGGCAAGTCCACCTTCCTGCGCCTGCTGCTAGGGCAGGAGCGGCCAAGCCGCGGCGCGATTACGCTCGAGGGGGTGCCGCTGCCCGCCGAGCCGGACGCCAGCCGTGGCGTGGTGTTCCAGCGCTACTCGGTCTTTCCCCACCTCACAGTGCTGGACAACGTCACCGCCAGCCTTGAGTTCTCCCGCGCGCCGCTGACGGGCCGGCTGTTTGGCAAGCATAAGCGCGCAGCGCGGGAGCGCGCGCAGGCGATGCTGGCGCGGGTCGGGCTGGGCCACGCGCTGGCGAAATACCCGGCGCAGCTCTCCGGCGGTATGCAGCAACGGCTCGCCATCGCCCAGGCGCTGATGATGCAGCCGCGCATCCTGCTGCTGGATGAGCCTTTTGGCGCGCTGGACCCCGGCATCCGCAAGGATATGCACCAGCTGTTGCTGGAACTGTGGCATGAAACCCGGCTGACGGTCTTTATGGTCACCCACGATCTGGCCGAGGGTTTCCACCTTGGCACCCGGCTGCTGGTGTTCGACAAGGTGCGCATTGATCCCCATGTGCCCGAGGCCTACGGCGCGCGCATCACCTATGACCTGCCGCTGAACGAAGACCGACAGCAACAGCGCGGCGTCCTTGCCGCTCCCGGCGTGCAGCCGGGCGCTCCCTTACCATCCCCTTTACAGGAGTTACTATCATGACGCTCTTCGCGCAAACCCGGACAACCCTCCATCAAGAGACACTGCCCGGCGGCGGCCACACCTCCTTTATCCTGAAACGCGGGCAGGTGCTGCGCCTGACCGACATTGAGGGCGGCGCCAATGTCAGCCTGATGCTGCTCAATGCCCATGAGAAGAGTGAGCGGCTGAACCTGCCGGATACGCTGAAGGGGCAGCATACGGCGAAACTGACCGTAGGCCACTGCCTCTACTCTGACATGGGCCGGGTGCTGGCGGCGATTGTCGCTGACAGTTGCGGCTGGCATGACAGCTTTGGCGGCGTGCTGAATGCCGCGGAAACCGCAGAAAAGTATGGCCCGGGGCGGTATCAGGAGCTGCGCAACGGCTTCCACCGCAACGGCACGGACAATTTGCTGGTGGAGATGGGCAAGTGGAACCTCGGCATTGAGGATCTGCAAATGGTGCTCAACCTGTTCAGCAAGGTCACGGTGGACGAGCAGGGCACTTTCCAGTTCCACGCCAACCACTCCCAGCCGGGCGACGCGGTTGAACTGTACGCGCCGATGGATGTGCTGGTCGTGCTGACCGCCCTGCCGCACCCGATGGATCCCGCCCGTCACTACGCGCCGCGCCCGGTGCACCTCGCCTGGCATCTGGCGGAGGAGGGGCAGGCCGCGCTGTGCGAAACCTCGCGCCCGGAGAATGCCCGCGCCTTCCAAAACACCCGCCGGTTCACCCTGTAAGGAGAAGAGATCATGACCGTGACTACCCATGCCAGACACGCTGACGACGCCGTTTTCCGCCACACCATCCCGGCAGGCGAACCCTACCTGTTTGAGGTAAAACGCGGCCAGACCGTGCGGCTGCATGATGTGGAGGGCAATCAGGCGGTGGACACGCTGTTCTACAGCGCCGCCAACCCGCGTGAACGCTATGACGCGCAACGCACGCTGCGCCGCCAGAACAACGCCTACCTCACCACCGGCAGCGTGCTGTGGTCTAACCTCGGCAACCCGCTGCTGACCATCACGGCCGACACCTGCGGACGCCACGACACCTTGGGCGGTGCCTGCTCGCAGGAGAGCAACACCGTGCGCTATGCGCTGGACACGCGCTCAATGCACAGCTGCCGCGATAACTTCCTCTGCGCCTGCCTGCATGATGGTCGCATGAACAAGGGCGACCTGACGGCCAACATCAATTTCTTTATGAATGTGCCGGTGACGCCCGATGGCCAGCTGACCTTTGAGGATGGCATCTCCGCCGCTGGTAAATATGTGGAGCTGCGCGCCGAACAGGATGTGATCGTGCTGATCTCCAACTGCCCGCAACTTAACAACCCCTGCAATGGCTGGAACCCAACCGCCGCCGAGGTGTTGGTATGGAACTGACAACCTCTGTCCGCTTCTGGCGGCAATTGCGGCGGTGGTGCGTGGAGATGCTGGACGCGCGCGCCGGGCGTTATGCCTATTCGCCCACCCAGCCGCGCCCACAAGGCGACCGACCACGCTGAAGCGGCACGACGCCAACGGATCTCCCTCATGGACGGCCATGAGCGGCCTTGAATCTGGCGGGACGACCCGCCCCCCTGTGAGCCTGACACATGTTTGAAAAACTTCTGGTTGCCAACCGTGGCGCGATTGCGTGCCGCATTTTCCGTACGCTGCGCGAGATGGACGTCAAAAGCGTGGCGGTATTTTCAGACGCCGATGCCGGTAGCCTGCACCTGCGCGAGGCAGATGAGGCCCTGAGCCTCGGCGATGGCCCGGCGGCGTGCACCTATCTGGTGGCCGAGAAGATTATCCACGCGGCGCAACAGAGCGGGGCCAGCGCCATCCATCCCGGCTATGGTTTCCTGTCAGAGAACGCGGCCTTCGCGCAAGCCTGCGAGGCGGCCGGGCTGGCGTTTGTCGGCCCGACGCCAGCGCAACTGCGCATGTTTGGCCTGAAACATACCGCCCGCGCGCTGGCGCAGGAGAACCGGGTGCCGCTGCTGCCGGGCACCGGCCTGCTGGAGAGCCTGGCCGAGGCGCAGGGTGCGGCGGCCGAGGTGGGCTATCCGGTGATGCTAAAAAGCACCGCCGGCGGCGGCGGTATCGGGATGCGCATCTGTTACCACGCGGAGGATGTGGCCGAGGCGTTCGATGCCGTTAAGCGGCTGGGTCAGAACAACTTCAGCGATGCGGGCGTCTTTATCGAAAAATATATTGAACGGGCACGCCACCTTGAGGTGCAGGTGTTTGGCGATGGGCAGGGCGAGGTCATTGCGCTGGGGGTGCGCGACTGCTCTATCCAGCGCCGCAACCAGAAGGTGCTGGAGGAGACGCCAGCCCCCAACCTGCCGCACGGCATGGCGGAGGCGCTCTGCTCCGCTGCCGTGACGCTCGCCAAGGCTGTCTGCTACCGCAGCGCTGGCACCGTGGAGTTTGTCTACGATAGTCAGGCGGAGCAGTTCTATTTCCTCGAGGTCAATACCCGGTTGCAGGTCGAGCATGGCGTTACCGAGCAGGTATGGGGGGTGGATCTGGTGCGCTGGATGATCGCTCTGGCGGCGGGTGAACTGCCGCCGCTGCGCGAGCTTGCCGCGACCCTGTCGCCCCACGGCCACGCCATTCAGGCGCGGCTCTATGCCGAAGATCCGGGCCGTCAGTTCCAACCCTCGCCGGGCCTGCTGACCGATGTGGCGTTCCCGCCCGCCGATGGCCGCACGCTGCGTATCGATAGCTGGGTGGAAGCAGGCTGTGAGATCCCGCCATTTTTTGATCCCTTGCTGGCGAAAGTGATTACCCACTGCGACTCGCGCGGGCAGGCCATCGCGGCGCTCGAGCAGGCGCTGGTGGCTACTCGGCTGTATGGCGTGGAGACCAACCGCGGCTATTTGCGGCAGATTCTGGCCTATGCGCCCTTTGCCACCGGCTACCCATGGACGCGCTGTTTGGATGGGCTGGCCTATCAGGCCACTACCTTGGAGGTGCTCTCTGCGGGCACCCAGACCACCGTGCAGGATTTTCCCGGCAGGCTGGGGTACTGGGCCGTGGGCGTGCCGCCCTCCGGCCCGATGGACAGCCAGGCGCTGCGCCTCGCCAACCGCCTGCTGGGCAACAGCGACAGTGACGCCGCGCTGGAGATCACCATGAACGGCCCCACGCTGCGCTTCAACACTGCGGCAGTGGCGGCGGTCACCGGGGCCACGCTGCCGGTGGAGCTGGATGGCGTGGCGCAGCCGATGAACCAGAGTTTCTTCATCGCCGCTGGTCAGACGCTGCGACTGGGTGACATCAGCGGGGCGGGCGCACGCAGTTACCTCGCCTTGCGCGGCGGGTTGCTTGTCCCGGAGTACCTCGGCAGTAAGAGCACCTTTACCTTAGGGCAGTTCGGCGGCCATGCTGGTCGCGCGTTGCGCACCGGCGACGTACTCCATCTGGCGGAACTGCAAACGCACCATGCCGGCGACCGCCTGCCAGAGGCGCTGTGCCCGGCCCTGCCAGCCGTCCGGCAGGTGCGGGTGATCTATGGGCCACATGGCGCGCCGGAGTACTTCACCCCCGCCTATATGGAGACCTTTTTCCAGACCGACTGGGAGGTGCACTTTAACTCCAGCCGCACGGGCGTGCGCCTGATCGGGCCACGGCCAGAGTGGGTGAGGGAGAGCGGCGGCGAGGCCGGGCTGCACCCCTCCAACATCCATGACAACCCCTATGCCATCGGCGCGGTGGACTTTACCGGCGACATGCCCGTGATCCTCGGGCCAGACGGCCCGAGCCTCGGCGGCTTTGTCTGCCCAGTGACGGTGATTGAGGCCGATCTCTGCCAGCTCGGCCAGCTGAAGGCCGGTGACCGCCTGCGCTTTGTGCCGGTGGATATTCCGACGGCGCGGCAACTGGTCGCGGAGCAGGATCAGACGCTGGCAACCCTGCGCCCGGTCGCCTCCACCTGGCGGCCTACCGCCATCACCTCGCCGGTGGTGCTGGAGATGGGCAGGGCCGACGAGCGGCTGGTGGCACGCGTGGCGGGCGACACCCACCTGTTGCTGGAGATAGGTGACCCGGAACTGGATCTGGTGCTGCGTTTCCGGGCACATGCGCTGATGCAGGTGCTGGCCGCCAGCCAGCATTCGGCCATCCTCGACCTGACGCCCGGCATCCGCTCCTTGCAGATTCACTACCGGCCCGACGCACTACCGTTGGCGACACTGCTCTCGATGGTTTCCAGCTGCTGGGAAGAGGTATGCGCCCAACAGGATCTGCGCGTGCCTTCGCGGATTGTGTACCTGCCGCTCTCCTGGGATGATCCCGCCTGCCAGCAAGCGATTGATAAGTACATGGCCACGGTGCGCAGCGATGCCCCGTGGTGCCCGAGCAACCTGGAGTTCATCCGCCGTATCAACGACCTGCCAGCAGTGGGCGATGTCTACCGCACCCTGTTTGAGGCCAGCTATCTGGTGATGGGGCTGGGCGACGTCTACCTTGGCGCGCCCGTAGCGACACCGCTCGACCCGCGCCACCGGTTGGTCACCACCAAGTACAACCCGGCGCGAACCTGGACTGCGGAGAACTCCGTGGGCATTGGCGGTGCCTACCTCTGCATCTATGGCATGGAGGGGCCGGGCGGTTACCAGTTTGTTGGGCGCACTCTACAGATGTGGAACCGCTATCGCGAAGTCGCTGACTTTGGCGGCACCCCCTGGTTGCTGCGATTCTTCGACCAGATCCGCTTCTACCCGGTCTCTGCGGAGGAGCTGCAAAACATCCGCCGCGACTTCCCGCTCGGGCGTTATCCACTGCGCATTGAGCAGACTGAGCTGGCGCTGGCGGATTACCAACGCTTCCTGACGCAGGAGGCGGAGAGCATCGCTGCCTTCCGTAGCCACCAGCAGGCCGCCTTCAGTGCCGAGCGCGAGCGCTGGATAGCCTCGGGGCAGGCACATTTTGAGAGCCAGGAGGCGGCCGTTGAGCAGTCCGATGAGGCACCGCTCCAACCCGGCCAACAGCGTGTGGAGAGCGCCATCGCCGGCAACCTCTGGCAGGTTAATGTCGAAGAGGGGGATTCGGTCGCGGCGGGCGACGTACTGGCGATCATTGAGGCAATGAAGATGGAGATTCCGCTGCTGGCCCCTTGTGACGGCATCGTGGAGGCCATCCGGGTGGCGTCTGGTGCCACAGTGCGCGCCGGGCAGGGCGTCTTTGTGCTGAAGCGGGACGTGGGGTAATCGACCAGCCGTTTACCTCGCACACCATGGCGAGTAAACGGCCGGTAAAATGTAATGAAGCCATGTTAAAAAACCCCTAGAATCAGCGGCCATCCGCCAATGCAGTTAACAGGAGCCACCATGGCAGACATTCAACACACAACGATCACCTATACCGCCAACCGCCAAGAGATGGAGGGTGTGCTGGTATTTGACGCCGCACTCTCTGGCACCCGACCGGGGCTGGTGATGGCACCAAACTGGATGGGCGTCACTGAGAACGCCGTACGTCTGGCAGGGCAGGTGGCCGCCCAGGGTTACGCGGTGTTTATTGCGGATCTGTATGGCAAGGGCAACCGCCCGACCTCGCCGGAAGAGGCGGGCGCCGCGATGGGCGCGGTTAAAGACACAGCTGATGAAGTGGTGCGGATGGCGGCAGCCCTCGCGACACTGAAAGATCAAGCATTTGTGGCAGTCGATAGCAACCGGGTCGCGGCCTTTGGTTTCTGCTTTGGCGGCCACTGCGCGCTGGAGCTCGCCCGCAGCGGCGAGGCCCTGCGTGCCGCCATCTCATTCCACGGCACCCTCGACGCCAGCGGCCTGCACGACGCGAAAAACGTCCAATGCCCGCTGCTGGTACTGGATGGCGCCGCCGATCCGCTGGTGCCGCGCGAGCAACTGACCGCCTTCGCCCAAGAGATGAACGACGCGGGCGCTGACTGGCAGCTGGTCAGCTACGGCGGCGCGGTGCACTCCTTCACCGACCCGAATGCCAACGTCGAAGGCGTCGCGAAATTCCACCCGACAGTCTCCACCCGCGCATTCAACGCCATGTACGCACTATTGGACGAAGTGATCTGATAGGTTTTATCTAACCGCACCACAGTGGGGGCCTCGAGAGAGGCTCCCACTGCATGGTGGTAAGGGGAGAGGAGCTACAACCGGCTCCGCGAAGCTAATTTAACATAAGATAGATTGTGCGCACTAAAGCCAAACGAACTTCATGTTCTGTAGCCGGTATGCCCATTAAAATCAGTCGCGGTATATCCCGGGTCAACGACATTCACGCTGATATGGCCATCAATAAGTTCTTTGGCAAACGCAGCGGTGATGGCATTCAATGCGGCCTTTGAACTGGTATACCCCATTGCCTGAATTTTGGAATAAGGGTGAGTCAGCGAGATCCACTCCAGCGAACCCAAACCACTACTGACCATAATAATTTTGGCCCCAGATGCGGCCCTGAGTAGTGGAATAAAGTGCTGCATCACCCTGATGGCACCAAATACATTGGTGTCATATACCTCGATAATATCATTGATACTCTGCACGCTTGTGGCGACCTGCTGATCACCTGACTATTGGTGTCAATGGCGCTTCTGCTGCCATTGATTTGGCAAGAGATAGCCACGGCATCATTGCTACCTTTGAAAACTGGCTGCACCCACATTTCGAAACAGGTGCGCTTTTACCCGTACTTCCTGAGCGGTGGTTCAGCTTTGGGGGGCCGTGGCTCTATTTCCCCAACCGGTTTATGTCTGCCCCATTGCGCGCGCTTGTTGATTTCCTCAAAGAGGAGAATGAGAACACCTTGATTTATAAACCATAAACGCAGCCCAAGGCACGCAGGAGTATGTTCGCATTCAACCTTCCATCAGCGCTTAGCCCAGCCCCGGTTGCTTTATATTTTGGGTGTAATGGTATAAGCGCAGCGCCTCGCACCGTTCAAAATATGCTCGGTACGCTCTACCTTTGCATCGAGCACTTCACTGAACACCGTTAATTCAGCGCGGCAAAATCCTTGGCAGGCGGCAGCGGCGGCACAGATTGGGCAGTGATTTTCGATAAAGAGTAACGTCCCATCCGCCAGCTCCTCATACTCCGCCATATACCCCTCCAGCGAACGTAACGAGGCCAGACGCGCAACCCGTTCTTTGAGATTGGGCGCATCATTGAGCGCACGCCGGTAATTCTCGCGGCTGGCCTGCTCGCGCAGGTCAATCAGGCGGTCAATCGCCTGTTCGCCAAAGGCGTGACGCACCGTGTCTAGTAGCTGAACCGTCAACGTGGAGTGCGTATCTGGAAAACGATTATGTCCTGCTTGGGTTAGCGTCCAGAACTGGCTAGGCCGGCCAACCCCCCTGCTCTGAGAATAGGTTTCCACCAGACCCGCCGAGGCGAGTTTGGTGAGCTGCTGGCGCGCCGCCTCAGCTGTCATGCCCAGTATTTCCCCAGCCTCCGCTGACTGCTGTGGCCCCCGCGTTTTAAGCAAGTAAAGCAGGCGCTCCGGTGTCGCGGATGCCTTCTCCACGGTATTTAACAAGCGATTGCTTGACAAAATAAATGACCCTCTCTAATAATCCAAGCGTTGACTTGTTTTATTACTGTAGCGGATCCCATTGCAGCCAGCAACGGGACATTTGGAGTAACACATGCCGGGAGGCTGATATGTCATCAGTACAGGAAGGAAGCTGGGGTGATTTACTGGGTGGTAGAAACCTGTTTTTCGCTATTGCCCTCTCAGGAGGGGTGGCGCTACATGCAATCAATATCTATATCGCAACAACTGTACTTCCCTCCGTGGTCAATGAAATTGGTGGCCTAGAGCTTTATGCATGGAATACCACGCTGTTTGTCGTGGCCTCCATTCTGGGTTCCGCACTGACTGCCCGGCTGCTGGCCCTGACCGGGCCGCGCAACGCCTATTCGGTCGCGGCACTGTTATTTATCGCGGGCAGCCTGATATGCGCGCTGGCGCAGAATATGCCGGTTATGCTGGCTGGCCGGGCGCTACAGGGCTTGGGCGGCGGTTTTCTGTTTGCGCTCTGCTATGCCATGATTTATGCGGTCTTTGATGAAAAGCTCTGGCCGCGCGCGATGGCGTTGATCTCCGGTATGTGGGGCGTCGCTACCCTGCTCGGCCCCGCCGCCGGCGGAATATTTGCGGAGATGAATATTTGGCGCGCGGCGTTTGGCGTACTGATACCTGTGACGCTGCTCTATATGTTGCTGGTCTGGCTGATCTTTCCTAAGCATAAACGTGAAACCGCGCCTCCGGCAGGCAAGCTGCCGCTGATGCAGTTACTGCTGTTGGTCGCCGCAGTCATGACGGTCAGCACAGGGGGGATGTCATCTGACGTGGCGGTCAACGTGGCGGGCATAGGCGTTGCGGTTGTGCTGGTCCTGTTGCTGATACGCCGGGAGTTTACCAGTGAAATTCGCCTGTTGCCGCGTGATGCGCTGCGGCTCAACTCCCCTCTGCTCGCGCTCTACATCACTATGGGCCTGCTGATCATTGGCATGACGAGTGAAACCTTCATCCCCTACTTCTTGCAAATCCTGCATGGGCAGACGCCCCTGCTCTCTGGATACCTGGCGGCGCTGATGGCCGCAGGCTGGACGGTATCAGAAATCTGGAGTTCTGGCTGGCAAGGCCGTGGCATCAAACGCGCTATCGCCATTGGCCCGATGCTGGTGTTGGCGGGCATGGTGGTACTGGCGCTCAGCACACCCCGCTCTGCCGGGGGAGAGTGGATAGTGCTCTCCTTGATTGGTCTGGGCCTGACGTTGGTAGGGTTTGGCATCGGGCTAGGCTGGCCGCATTTGCTGACGCGTATCCTACAGGTTGCACCCACTGACGATCAGGATGCCGCGGCAACCTCAATTACCACGGTTCAGTTGTTTGCCACCGCCCTGGGTTCAGCAGTCGCAGGTATGCTGGCGAATGCGGGTGGGTTGTCCATGCCCGGCGGCCCGGAGGGCGCGTCATCCGCTGCATGGCTGCTGTTTGCCGTGATGGCCGCCGCCCCGCTGCTCTCTCTGTTAAGTGCAAAAAGGGTGATCTCTGGATTCAATGCCCAAAGCGCGGGCTGAATTTGCGCACATCGCTGTGAGTTAAACAGAAATGTGCTTATTTAGCGCTGTTAAGTGGGAAATAGGAGATGTTGCCTGTTTTCGCTTATGGCGGGATGTGATTGGGTGACCACCTAACTGGTCACCTTTAATAATTTCACGGTTATAAAGAGTCAATGACAGGCTCTTATCAGGAAAAATCAGTCATTATTCCCGAACTCAATTCTTATACCACTAGGTCCGTAACACATCATGTGCATTGACGGCCCCTCCCTGAGAAGGGTTGGCCTAAATTCGATTTCATTTTTGCCATGCTCCCCCTGTTATTGGTGTTTGCGATTCGCAATCAGCAGCGGAAACCCAATCCTGCCTGATAACAAGCCCACTGTTGATCGCTGTGGGCTGCCATCGCCTTTTCCACGTTCATGACATAAAGATATGTTCTACCTCCAGCCAGCTATCTACCCGGCGAAAGCCACTGATGTATTTATTGTGCGGTGCGGAAAAGAGGATGCCCTCCCCGCCAAAATGCTCGAAATGGCGTACATTATCGTCGATCAGGTAATCCGCTTTAAGGATGCTTTTGTTACCGCAGAAAACGATATTCATCGGGCTGATGAACGGAAAATGTTCGGCTAGCCAGCGGAATTTGGCATCAAACGAAAGTGGGAACTCCATCGCCGCCGTGGTGATGAAGACCTCGTAGGTCTCTGTCAGTTTTTCAATCACCCGCTGGCTATGCGGCATGACGTCAAGATCAGCAAAAAAGCCAGCCTCGCCGATCATGTCGTAAAGCTGTTCTTTGATGTCCGGGCGCAGTTGCTGGATGGTGACGCCCTCCAGGTCGGACAGGCTGATTTGCGTAGCAAACCGGGCATTCACACTCGGGATCATCTTGCTGTTGAAGTCAGCAATTACCTCATCCATATCGATCGCAATTCTTTTCATTGAATTCCCCCTATTTACAGATCAGTGATGGATGCCGGAGGCTTACGAAACACCCTTCTGCTGCTCGCCAGTAGGCAGGGTTGCACGGTTGGCATTCCCCATTGGCAAAGCGACTGCTACGCCTGTGCCAGCGTCCGGCCAAAATCAGTGATGGCATACTCAACTTTAGGTGGCACCTCCTTAAAATCGTGTCTGGTTAAAATACCATCTCCGGTTAAATCCTTACGTTGTTGGATCAACACTTTCTCACTGATGCCCTCAACAAGCCGCTTGTGCTCACCAAACCGGTGTGGACTATTTTGCCTGTGGCTGGATTATGGAACTGGCACCGCGGAAAATCCGGGTCAACATTCTGGTGCCGGGCGCAACCTCGACACCGGGCTGGCTGAACCCGCTGAGGTCGCGGCCGCCCTGTTTTTGGCATCGGATGACAGCAGTTTTGTTAACCGCAGCGAACTGTTTGTTGGTGGTGGCTCTGCACAAATCTAAGCATTCGCTTCTCATGATGTGCAAGAAAGCCAGCCATAAAAAAAGCCCCTCCATGGAGGGGCTTTGGCCGTTAAGGGTAACGGTTATTTGCTGTCAGGCAGTGCGTAGGCAACCACGTAGTCGCCCAGCTTGGTGCCAAAGGAGCCGTGACCGCCGGCAGCGATGACAACGTACTGCTTGCCATTCACTTCATAAGTCATCGGGGTCGCCTGGCCGCCAGCTGGCAGACGGGCTTGCCACAGCTTCTCACCGTTGCTCATGTTGAACGCGCGCAGGTAGTTGTCTGCGGTTGCCGCCATGAAGAAGACGTTACCCGCCGTGGAGATCGGGCCACCCAGCATCGGCATACCCATTTTGAACGGCAGTGGCAGCGGGGTGCTGTCGTAAACCGTACCAACGCGTTTCTTCCAAACGATGTCGTGGGTCTTCAGATCCACCGCGGAGATGTAACCCCACGCTGGCTGTTTACACGGCAGGCCGAACGGAGAGAGGAACGGGTTCAGGATCACGCCGAACGGCACGCCGTACTGCGGCTGAACGCCCAGCTCAGAACCGGTGCCGCCGTTGCCCTCTTCCGGCTCAGCCGGGTTGTTCGGGCCACGTGGGATCAGCTTGGAGACGAACGGCAGTGCCATCGGGTTGGCAATCGCCACCTGACGGTCGGTATCGACGGAGATACCGCCCCACTCAAACATACCGAGGTTACCCGGGAAGACCAGGGTGCCCTGCTCGGACGGCGGGGTGAAGATGCCTTCATAACGCAGGCTGTGGAAGATCACGCGGCAGACCAGCTGGTCATACATCGTGGCGCCCCACATGTCCTTGCCAGACAGATCCTTGGACGGACGGAAGGTCAGGTCAGAGAACGGCTGGGTCGGAGAGGTGAAGTCACCCTTCGCGGCACCCTGCGGTACCGGTTTTTCCGGGGCCGGAACTACTGGCTTACCGGTACGACGATCCAGCACAAAGATGTTGCCGGTTTTGGTCGGTACATAGATAGCCGGAACAGTCTGGCCATCTTTGGTGATGTCAGCCAGGGTCGGTTGCGCCGGCACGTCCATGTCCCACAGGTCGTGGTGGACGGTCTGGTAGAACCACGCCAGCTTACCGGTGGAGGCGTTCAGCGCCAGCATACCGCTTGCGAAACGCTCCATCTCTTTGGAACGGTTGCCGCCCCAGATGTCCGGGGTCGCCACGCCAATCGGCAGGTAGACCAGATCCAGTTTGTCATCATACGCCGCCGGTGCCCAGGAGTTCGGAGAGTTCGGGGTGTATTTCTGGTCGTTCTCTGGCACCAGGTTCGGATCGGCCGCGCCGGTGTCAAAGGCCCACAGCAGCTTGCCGCTGTTGACGTCGAAACCACGGATGACGCCAGACGGCTCATGGGTGGAGTAGTTGTCAGTCACCGCGCCCGCGATCACGATCACATGGTCAGTCACCACCGGCGGGGAGGTCGGCTCGTACTGGCCTGCCGTGGTTACCGGCATGTTGGATTGCAGGTTCAGCTCACCATTGTTGCCGAACTCCGGGCAACGCTCACCGGTCTGTGCATCCAGCGCGAACAGGCGGCCGTCGTTCACTGGCAGCAGTACGCGACGGGCACACAGGGCTGGCGCAGCGCCTTCGGTGGCAGCCTGAGAGGCAGCCGGCGCTTCGTGGTAAGAAACACCACGGCAGGTCACGTGCTGGAAGGTCGGGTTGGTTTTCAGCTGCGGATCGAACTGCCACTTCTGCTTACCGCTTGCCGCGTCCAGCGCAATCAGCTTCTGGTGCGGGGTGCAGAGGTAGAGCATGTCACGGATTTTGATCGGGGTGACTTCGTCAGTGATCTCGCCCGGGTCATTCGCGCCCTTCAGGTCGCCGGTACGGAAGGTCCAGGCTACCTGCAGCTGGTCAACGTTTTTGTCGTTGATCTGGTTCAGCGGGGAGTAGCGGGTACCGCCCTGAGTACGGCCATAAGCCGGCCAGTCGCCTGCCGGAATACCGGAGGTATCCTGGCTCGCCGCGGGGGTCGGCTGTTGGGTCGTGTCCAGCGTGCCGTTGATCTCCTGCGGGTCATTGAAGACGGCCCACGCCAGAACCAGCACGGTCAGCACCAGCACACCGGTCAACGCACCGCGTGCTGCGCCGTTTTTCGCGGTCAGGTAGCGGTAGATGAACGGCAGAACCAGCCAGAGGCCGAAGAAGAAGGTCACGTCAAGACGCGGGGTCAGCGCCCAGAAGTCAAAACCTACTTCCCAGACGGACCAGGCAACCGTGCCCAACAGGAACACGGCATACAGCATCAGTGCCGCGGTTTTACGACGATAGAGCAACCATGCGGTAGCCAGCATCACCACACCTGCAACGATGTAGTAAAGAGAGCCACCAATGGTTGCCAGCCATATCCCACCAATCAAAAAGTACAATCCGCTCAACAAGGCGAACAAAGCTGTAAGTATCACGAGGGTACGTGATAGCGAAGCTTTACTTTGCATAATATTAACCTTAAAAGTTACTTTTATCAGCGAGTTAGTTAAAGCTAACTCTTGCAAACAGCCGGGAATTGCCCGGCTGTTCCTCCCTGCGCCGCCTGGCGCACCGTCTGGACAGTGTGGTCAGGTCAGCGCCTGGTTCGGCGCTGGCGACAATCATGTCAGCTTGTCCCGTGGCGAACCGGTTCACTAGGGGGCGAACGGTTCAGGGCACCCACTTCACCCATTGGGCAAAGAAACACCACCCTGCTAAAACATTAGCCGGTATTGAGCAAAATGGCGGCTTAAGTGAGTGCCAGAACAGAATTTATGCTGTTTATTGATGTCGCCTTGAGGCAACCAGAAAGATAAACGGGGACGTTGCGACGATTTTTTGCCATGTGTCGGGGAAACGCGCCTGTACTTCAGCGGCCGGATAAGGCTCGCTAAACGACTCCAGTTGCAGCTCGCCGCCAAGCAGCGGCGCCATGATGGTATGCAGTGGACGGTGCCAGTAACGCAATTCACACGTTACGCCGCCCTTGTTCCAGACGTCATCAAAAGTGTAACTGGAGAGGTAATTCTGGTTACCTGAAATCTTATGGTCCATGTAGGGGTTGTGGGTGGAGATCACCAGCCGCCCGCCGGGACGCAGTACCCTGGCAAACTCGGCCGCTAGCGCTGGCCAGTCATCCACATAGTGGATCACCAGTGACGCGGCCACCGCGTCAAACTGCCCGTCAGCATAGGGTAGAGGCTGGTTCAGATCGCCCTGGCACAGTTCGGCCTGATCACCCAGCCGTTGCCGGGCGATGGCCAACATCGCGCCGCTGCTGTCGATGCCGCTTACCCTCGCGCCATCGTTTTGCAGCGCCTGTGACAGCAATCCGCCGCCACAACCCGCGTCCAGTATCCACTTCCCTTCACCATCACCCAGCAGGCGCAGCATCTCAGGCCGTTCATAGTGGGCATTCCACAGGTTGGCCTGGCTGTCCGCATCATAAGCACGTGCAAAAAGATCGTAATCGACCCTGGCTTTCACGGCGTTTCCCTTGGTTTACTGCTGGGTGTGTGCGGTATTGTCTGCTCTCTGTTTTAAGTTCTCAAGTTTTTTGTTACGAATTGGTTACGAAATAGGCTATTACATGAAATAAAAAGGCCCGCCGCAAGCATAAACCGCTGCGGCAGGCCGATATCAGTATAGTTTGTATGGATAAGGCGAGGGTTCAGGCAACCCAGTGGCAGGTCGCGTCCACCAACAGAGGGGCTTCCACAATGAGGGCATTGCCACGGTGCAGCGGCAGGCCCTGTACGTCAAACAGGCGGGGAGAGCCTGCCAAAGCAATTTTTTCCATGTCGGCACTGGCGCGGCTGCCCAGCGCATTTGCCAACTGGCAATAGCGTCCCAGCAGGGCCGCTGGCATGGGCAGCACAACCGGCAGTGATACCGTCGCCAGCCGCGTGCGCACCCGCTCCGCCAGCAACGGCTGTTCAGCCTGCAACTCGGCCAGAGTCAGAATGCGCGGTTCGCCCTCGCCCTCTGGCAGGATCATCAGGGTGACGTTTGCCGCATTGTCAGGCGTGAACAGGATGATCTCCTCTTCGTCCTGATACCAGGCGGCACGCTCATACGGGAAGGTTTCGGCAGTAAACAGCGGTGCCTGTACCGGCAATGCCAGTTGCAGCACTGGATTGAATTCGGCACTGAGCAGCGAGCAACAGAGGTCAATCTCCGGCTGGTGGATGATCATCTCCGCGAGGGCGGCGCAGTCCGCCTGCGTCGGATCGTCCACGGAAAGCACGTAACAGGCGTTGCCGCCCTGCGCGAAGTAGTGGCGCACGGCGTGGTAGCTGATTAGCGCCGGGGTGCCCACTTGCTCCATCAACTCTGACAGGAAACCGGCGTTGGCCGGCAGCGGGAAGGTGGAGCGCTCCGCCATGCCCATGATCTCATCTTCGCCATAGCAAAGCGCCAGGCTGCCATCCTGCCAGTTCATGATCGCCTGCTGGATAAACAGCGTGTAGGGGTTCATCACGAAGTTGACGTCCTGCCCATCCTTTTTGACCGAGACCATCATGGCGAATTCCTGGAATTCTGCCTGCATCAGGTCGCGGCACTCTGCGCCCTTGAAGTGTTGGTTGAACGCTTGCCAGTCAGCGATGCGGGTCAGGGAGGGGCCGCTCTGGCCATCCTGCCGCATGAAGTTGCCAATAAATACCGGCGTGACAGTTTGAACCGGCATCTCGTTTTGTGCAGTCCAAGAGGGAGTTTCGGAAACCGGCGCACCGGCTGACAGCGTTGCATTCAGATCCATATACTTTCCTTGCCAATCATGGCGACAATCACCCTGGTTACTTAAAGGCCAAAAAGGCCTCCAATTTTGTATCAGTCATAGCAAAAACGGTGGTCGCTCCCGGCGTACACCTGAATATTCCACACTGATTACGGCGGCTAACTTAAATTGATGCCTTTGGGCTGACAAGTACTTTGTTATTCACGCTGATTTGACCCTGCCCTTTTACTTCCTGCCAGCGCTACCTGTGATTAATGGAAACCCGTTTACCTCACCGTATAAAAAGTGAAAATCGCAGATGAATAGACATAAAATTCAACAACTTAAAATATGAAATTTCACTTCACTTATCTTTTATTCCATTAATTAAAATGATATTTATAAAATATCACGCAATACTTTTCATGCTTATTTTCGGAATAACCCCTATTGCCTGAATTCATACCGCGCGCATAAAAAAGCCACCCGCTGGGGGTGGCTTGAGGTGGTTCGGTTAATCGCGAAGGATATTATTAGAAAACTAATCCTATTTTTTCGGATTATTGATTACGCCATCTGATTTAAGCGGATCAGATTTATCTGACTTAGTCGTAAAAGGCGTTGCCGGTTCTGCCAGGCCCGGTGAAGTGCTGGCCGGCGGGGTATTGGCATCGGAAGTGAAGCCAGCCGTACCGGTGGTAGCAGAACCCGGCGTAGTGGTGCCGGTGGTGGTGCTACCCGTGGTGGTAGAGGCACCGGTTTTTACGCCTGCTGTGCCAGCGACGCCCGCCGTTTTGTCGGTGTGCAGCACATCTTTATCGGTGTGGTCTACATGCTCAATGTCTACATTCTGGCGACGGATGGTGTCGTTGATGGTTTCGACACGTTCGGATTCATCCGTACGCACGACCACCTCTTCCACAACCTTGGCAGTTTTGTTCACCACTGGCTGTTCGTGGGTTTCTGTCACTTCAACCACTTTCTCAGACCAGTCGATGTCTCCCAGATAGGCTGGCTCATCCACCGCGCGGCGGAAGATGTCAGCGTGCTGCTCGCGCAGCGCTACTTCGGCAGTGACGTCTTCAGTGGTCACGTAGCGGCGAACGCGGGTAGAACCCTCTTTCACCAGACGCTTGCCGACTTCCAGATTCTCTTCCGCCAGACGCAGGATCTCTTCTTCACTCTCATCCCCGGTCAGGGAAGTGTGAACGGCGTCAGTATGGGATGTGGCGGCGGTGCCCGTGGCCCCAACAGCGCCTGCTGCTGCGGTCGCACCTGTGGTCAGGCCGGTATCTGCCAGACCGGTTTTACGGGACGGCACATCAACGGCCTGATGGCGATCCAGAATGCCCATCGCTCGGGCGGCATCATCTTCATCGGCGCGCAAGGTAAGGATTACGCCACCGGTATCCATCGCACGGGTATACACGTCTGCGTAATCTTCCTCAACATCGGTGCCAAACAGGCGCTGCCAGATGCTCGGGTGGCGGATAGCTTTGCCTTCGTGCTGAAGGTTTTCTCCACTGATCAAGTTGATATCATCATCAGGGAAACCGGCTTTGATAAGATTTTTACGTGCTGCTTCGGCCTGTTGAGTCGTATCAAAAAGGGTAACGATTTTTTCGTGTGCCATGATAGTTTCCTCTTTTGCTTTAGCGGATTGGTAAGACGAAGATGCCGGTTACTCATCCTCTTGCCGATCAATAGACACTTCCTGACTGCGAAGCGTAACGCTATCCTGAAACGGCTTGTGTATGGCGACTTTCTTGATATGCAGCTCCTCCTTGAGCACCAGACGGCGAATCACCTCAATCTCCTCCTCAACCACTGGGATGATGGTAACGCCATCCTCTTCGCGGATTGTCGGCATGGTATCCACGCGCTCCCCTTTTGGGACACGTTGTACCTCGACCTGCTCATGGCGCAGCATCTCGTTGATGGGATGCTCATGGTGCACGGTCTTGCGGGTCACGGTGACCCGGCCACTGACAACCTGCTGTTTGGTGACGTCCAACTTCTCCTGGGCAAGGGGAATGGAGGCTTCCTCAACGAGACGGCTCTCCGCTTTCTTCTCCTCGTGAGCCTGCTTGTGTCGCCTAGTCATCATTAACTCCCCTGTCCTATTGGTTGGCCTGGCTTCCAGCCTGTCACTAAATGCTTGTGCAGTTACGCACTTTTCTCTTTCTGAAATGATGAAAGAAGAATTAAAAGTGCACTTATGACATAAAGCCAGATTAATATCTTGCCTACACAAGAATTAACTGTAGTACAGGATCTGTGTCACAACAGGAAAAAAAGGCGGGTACACCGGTTTTAGGGCAATTCCGAATCCGGGGAAAAACGGCAGCAAGCGAAAAAGTCCCTATAAATGAGGGCACTGTCAGCTTTGGCGGAATCAGTTGAGGCAAGTGGCACGTTAAAGGTGAAAAAGGTGGTTACATTATCGGCGCAGAAATTGACGTTATATTTACAATGACGGAACAGCTTTTCCCTTTTATGTCACGCGGGTAGCAAAACGCACCAAAATAAAGCGGTTTTTTTACCTGCTTCAAGCTTTTGTTTTTATTCAGTGCACAATTTTGCAGCACTCGGCTAGGCTGTGGTGGCGTGACACCACGGCAGGACTGCGACGGACGCGGTCATCTTCTCCTGCATCCAGGACTCTTCCCCTCTGCTTCCAGCCCCATCCTGCTGCCCTGCATGGCGGCAATGTGATGCCCGGCTCACGAGGTGGCGGGCTTTTTGCTTACTCACCGTTGCGCTTCACCGTAATCTCGCAACGCACGCGTTATGGCATTAGTACGTTTCCGCGCCGCACTCCGGCGTTCCGCTTTTTTCAGAGCTAAGGAATTCAACAATGTCCCATACCCTAAAAAAACTCTCCCTGGTGATGATGGTCTCTGCCGCAGTTAGCGCACTCCCTGCCCATGCCGATATTGTCATCGGCGTCGCTGGCCCCTTCTCCGGGCCAAACGCCACCTATGGCGCACAATACTGGAAAGGTGCCTCGCAGGCGGCGGCAGACATCAATGCCGCCGGTGGCATCAAAGGTGAGAAGATCACGCTGGTGCAGGGTGATGATGCCTGTGAACCGAAGCAAGCCGTGGCGGTCGCCAACCGGTTAGTGGATCAATCCCATGTCGCGGCGGTGGTGGGCCACTTCTGCTCCTCCTCCACCATGCCCGCCTCCGAGGTCTATGACGAGGCTGGCATCATCAGCATTACCCCCGGTTCCACCAACCCGCAGATCACCGAGCGCGGCATGACCGGCATGTTCCGTATGTGCGGGCGCGATGACCAGCAGGGCGCGATTGCCGCCAACTATATCCTCGATACCCTGAAGGCGAAGCGGGTGGCGGTGATCCATGACAAAGACACCTACGGGCAGGGGCTGGCGGATGCCACCCGCGCGGCGCTGGACAAGCGCGGCGTCAAGGCGGTGATGTATGAGGGGTTGTCGCGTGGCGAGAAGGACTTCAATGCGCTGGTGACCAAGATGGGCGCGCTGAAGCCGGACGTGGTCTACTTTGGCGGCTGCCATCCCGAGGCTGGCCCGCTGGTTCGCCAGATGCGTGAACAGGGCGTGGAGGCGAAATTCTTCTCCGGCGACTGCGTGGTGACAGAGGAGATGGTCACCGCCGCCGGCGGCCCGCAATTTACCAATGGCGTGCTGATGACCTTCGGCAACGACCCACGCACCCTGCCCGAGGGCAAGGCAGTGATCGACAAATTCCGCGCCAGCGGTTTTGAGCCGGAGGGCTACACGCTCTATGCCTACGCCTCAGTACAGGCGATCGCCGCCGCGTTTAATGCGGTCGGCAGTGAGGACAGCGCCAAGGCCGTCGAGTGGCTGAAGGCCAACAGCGTTGACACGGTGATGGGCAAAAAAGCCTGGGATGGCAAGGGTGACCTCAAGGTGTCGGATTACGTGGTCTACCAGTGGGATGACAAGGGCCACTATCACCAGCTCTGATGCGCCACGCCCCGGCGAGCCGCCGGGGCCTCCCCCCTCTCAAGGCCGCGCCGTGCGGCCTGCCTGAACTGGCGGACTGATCCCTATGGATGCTCTCTTTGTACAACAGTTGCTGAATGGCCTGACGCTCGGTGCGGTGTATGGCCTGATCGCCATCGGCTACACCATGGTTTACGGCATCATCGGCATGATCAACTTTGCCCACGGCGAGGTCTATATGATCTCCGCCTACCTGTGCGCCATCGCACTGGCGCTGCTCAGCTCTTTCGGCCTGCACTCCTTCCCACTGCTGATGCTTGGCACGCTGGTCTTCACGCTGGGGGTGACCGCCGTCTATGGCTGGGTGATTGAACGTATCGCCTACCGGCCGCTGCGCAACTCCACCCGGCTGGCACCGCTCATCTCGGCGATCGGCATGTCGTTGATCCTGCAAAACTACGCCCAGCTTAGCCAAGGGCCGAACCAGCAGGGTATCCCGACCCTACTGAGCGGCGTGTTCCGCCTGCAACTGGGGGATGGCGTGGTGCAGCTCACCTACACCAAGGTGTTTATTCTGGTCGCCTCGCTGGCCGGGATGGCGATCTTGACCTGGGTGATCCGCTATACCCGGCTGGGGCGCATCTGTCGCGCCACCCAGCAGGATCGCAAAATGGCCTCCATTCTGGGCATCAACACTGATCGCGTCATCTCGCTGGTGTTTGTGATTGGCGCGGCGATGGCCGGTCTGGCAGGCGTGCTGATCACCCTCAACTACGGCACCTTTGATTTCTATGCGGGCTTCATCATCGGCATCAAGGCCTTTACGGCGGCGGTGCTGGGCGGCATTGGCTCACTGCCGGGCGCGATGCTGGGCGGGTTGCTGCTTGGCGTGTCAGAAGCGCAGTTCGCCGGGCTGGTCAACTCCGACTACAAGGATGTCTTCTCCTTCTCGCTGTTGGTGGTGATTTTGATCTTCCGTCCACAGGGTTTGCTGGGGCGGCCGTTGGTCGCCAAGGTGTAAGGAGCCGCCATGACACAGAATCAACGCGCCGAAGGCGTGGACATCAAACAGAGTGTGCTGGACGCGGTGGTCGCCGGGGTGATTGCGCTGGTGGTATTCGGCCCGGTAGTGGGCGTGGTGCTGGATGGCTATAGCTACCACACCGAGCCACGGCGGGTGGCACTGATTGTGGCCGTGGTGGCGCTGGGCCGCCTGCTGCTCAGCCTGCTGTTACAGACCCGCCGTGGTAGGCGTTTCCTCACCAGGTTTGAGGGCGAGGGCGATGGGGTCTATGTGCGGCAGGTGGGTTACCGCTCGCGGCTGCGCTGGATCATCCCACTGCTGGTGCTTCTGGCGGCGCTGTTCCCGTTCGTCGCCACCAAATACCTGCTGACGGTGGCGATACTGGGGCTGATCTATGTGCTGCTGGGGCTGGGGCTGAATATCGTGGTGGGGCTGGCTGGCCTGCTTGATCTGGGTTACGTCGCCTTCTATGCGATTGGCGCATATGGGTTGGCGCTCGGCTACCAGCACCTAGGGCTGGGCTTCTGGTCAATGCTGCCGCTCGGCGCGCTGATGGCTGCCGCCGCCGGGGCGCTGCTTGGCTTCCCGGTATTGCGGATGCACGGCGACTATCTGGCGATTGTCACGCTGGGCTTTGGGGAGATTATCCGGCTGGTGCTGAACAACTGGCTGGCAGTGACCGGCGGGCCGAATGGCATCTCGGTGCCCTCCCCGACGTTCCTTGGCCTGGAGTTTGGCCGCCGCGCGCGCGAGGGCGGCACGCCAATCCATGAGTTCCTCAACATCAGCTACAACCCCAACCTGAAGTTTATCTTTATCTACGCCGTACTCTGTCTGGTGGTGCTGCTGGTGCTCTATATCAAGCACCGGCTGACGCGGATGCCAATTGGCCGGGCATGGGAGGCGCTACGCGAGGATGAGATCGCCTGCCGCTCGCTAGGGCTTAACCATGTGCTAGTGAAGCTCTCCGCCTTTATGCTCGGCGCTTCCACCGCTGGCATTGCCGGGGTGTTTTTCGCCAGCTATCAGGGCTTCGTCAATCCCACCTCCTTCACCTTCTTTGAGTCGGCGCTGATCCTGGCGATTGTAGTGCTCGGCGGAATGGGTTCGACCCTCGGGGTGGTGCTGGCGGCCTTTGTGCTGACGGTGGCACCGGAACTGCTGCGCAGCTTCGCCGAGTACCGCGTGCTGCTGTTTGGCGTATTGATGGTGATGATGATGATGTGGCGGCCACGCGGGCTGGTGCGCACCAGCCGCAGCGGCTATGCCATCCGCAAGGGGGTGGCGCCATGAGTGATGCCATTTTGCAGGTCGAGCGGCTAATGATGCACTTTGGCGGCATCCGCGCGCTGAATGACGTCAGCCTCGAGGTGGGGCGCGGCTCCATTACCGCACTGATTGGGCCGAACGGTGCGGGCAAGACCACGGTGTTCAACTGCCTGACCGGCTTCTACCGCGCCACCGGCGGCGCGATCCGGCTGCATACCCACGCCCGCACTACGGACGTGATCCAGGTGCTCGGGGCGAAACTGTACCCGGCTGACCTGCTGCACCCCACCCAGCTCGGGAAGCGTATCTGGTACAAAATGTTCGGCGGCACCCATCTGGTGAACCGCGCCGGGCTAGCGCGTACCTTCCAAAATATTCGCCTGTTCCGTGAGCTATCGGTGGTGGAGAACTTGCTGGTGGCGCAGCACATGCGCGTCAACCGCAACCTGCTGGCCGGGGTATTCAATACGCCCGGCTACCGGCGGGCCGAGAGTCGGGCGATCGATCAGGCGTTCTACTGGCTGGAGGTGGTGGATTTGGTGGAGTGCGCCAACCGGCTGGCCGGCACCCTCTCCTACGGCCAGCAACGGCGGCTGGAGATTGCCCGCGCCATGTGCACCCTGCCGGAGATCCTCTGTCTGGATGAACCGGCCGCTGGCCTCAACCCGGTGGAGACGCTGGCGCTGAGCCGCATCATCCGCGCCTTGCGCGAGCGGCACGGCACCACGGTGCTGCTGATTGAGCACGACATGGGCATGGTGATGGAGATCTCTGACCGGGTCATCGTGCTGGACCACGGCAATGTGATTGCCCAAGGCACGCCGCGCGAGATTCAGCATGATGACCGGGTGATTGCCGCCTATCTGGGCGCTGACGAGGAGGATGCGGCATGACGCCGATGCTGGAGTTCCGCAATGTGGATGTGTTTTACGGCCCGATTCAGGCGTTGCAGGAGGTGTCGTTGACCGTTCAGGAGGGCGAGACGGTGGCGCTGATTGGCGCGAATGGCGCGGGCAAATCGACACTGTTGATGTCGATTTTCGGCCAGCCGCGCATTGCCGGCGGGGAGATTTACTACCGGGGCGAGCCGATTAGCCATCGCTCCACCCACTTCATCGCCAGCAACGGCATTGCGCAGGCGCCGGAGGGGCGGCGCATCTTCCCGGATATGACGGTGGAGGAGAATTTGCTGATGGGCACCATCCCCATCGGCAACCGCCATATGAAAGAGGATCTGGCGCGTATGTATGGGCTGTTCCCGCGGCTGGAGGAGCGCCGCGCCCAGCGGGCGATGACGCTCTCCGGCGGTGAGCAGCAGATGCTGGCGATTGCGCGGGCGCTGATGGGCCGCCCGCGCCTGCTGTTGCTCGATGAGCCAAGCCTCGGGCTGGCGCCGATTGTGGTACGCCAAATCTTCAGCATCCTGCGAGAACTGACGCAGGGCGGCATGACGCTGTTTCTGGTGGAGCAGAACGCCAACCATGCGCTGAAGCTCTCTGACCGTGGCTATGTGATGGCCAACGGCCGCATCCGGCTGACCGGCAGCGGCTCAGAGCTATTGCAGAATGAGGAGGTGCGGAAAGCTTACCTCGGCGGCGGCTGATTAGGTTGGCCGGTGGCGGTAGAGCACCACCGGCTTGTCGTGGTAGCGGTCATAACCCTGCTGCTCAAAGCCCATTTTCAGCGCCAGCCGGTGTGAGGCGGCATTCTCTGGGTTGATCATGCACCAGATGGGGCGCGTCAGGTTGCTGGCTGCCCAGGCCAGCGCCGCCGCGACCGCCTCCGTGGCGTAGCCCTTGCCGTGGAACGCGGGCAGGAAAGTCCAACCCATCTCCGCCATGTTGCTAACATCGGTTTCCAGCGCCCGCTGGTAATCCGCAAAGCCGATACAACCGAGGTACTCCCCGCTCTCCCGCGATTCCACTGCCCAGTAGCCAAACCCCAGCAACTGCCAATGCCCGGCATGGCGCAACAGGCGTGACCAGCTCTCCTCCCTGCCACTGGGCGCGCCGCCAATATAGCGGGTGACCTGCGCATCACCCCACAGCCGCGTCAGCGCTGGCATATCCTCGAGCGTGTGGCCGCGCAAAATCAGCCTGTCAGTTGTGATGACCGGGACACTGTTTTCCATGTGAACTCCTATTATTTCATCGCTAAGTATGTTGGAACTAAATAATTGCATAGTGATAATTTGCGTTGGCGGCATCACGTCGCCTGGCAGTTTCATCGTTGCATAGCCGCAATGGCGTTACAATTGAAACTCACATACCCCGGAGGTGCCCATGACCCAACCCACTTTGAGTTATCGCCTTGGTGACCGCACGCTTGGCCGCATTGGCTATGGCGCGATGCAACTGGCTGGCCGTGGCGTTTTTGGCCCACCCGCCGATGAGGCGCAGGCGATTCAGGTATTGCGTGACGCGGTAGAGGCCGGCGTGCGCCATATCGACACCAGCGACTTCTATGGCCCACACGTCACCAATAAGCTGATCAAAAAGGCGCTCTATCCCTACCCCGACGATCTCTGCATTGTCACTAAAATCGGCGCGCGGCGCGATGCCCGTGGCGGCTGGCTGCCGGCGCTGGGCGCGGAGGAGATAGAGCAGGCGGTGGAGGACAATTTGCGCCATCTGGGTCTGGAGGCGCTGGAGGTGGTAAACCTGCGCAGCATGTTCAACGCGAACCGCCCGGAGGAAGGCTCGTTGGAGGCCCCCCTGGAGGCGCTGATCAAGCTTAAGGAGCGGGGACTGGTTCGTCACATTGGCCTGAGCAACGTCACAGCCCAACAGATCGCCGACGCGCAACAGATGACGCCGATTGTCTGCGTGCAGAATCTCTACAATCTGGCGCAGCGGCAGGACGAGGGGCTGATTGATCCACTCAACGCGCAGGGCATCGCCTTTGTGCCCTTCTTCCCGCTAGGCGGCTTTACGCCGTTGCAGTCCAGCCAGTTGACCGAGGTGGCGCAGTCGCTGGGCGCGACGCCAAGGCAGGTGGCACTGGCCTGGCTGTTGCAGCGCTCTCCCAATATTTTGCTGATCCCCGGCACCTCCTCACCGCGCCACTTGCAGGAGAATTTGGCGAGCGCCCAGTTGTTGTTACCGGAGGAGGCGCTGGATAGGCTTAACGGCTTGCGCTAATACATGTTGCGAGGGGCGTCACGCCCCTCTGTTTCACTAGAACTCTTCCACCAGCTCGAAGCGAAAACAGACCAGCTTCATCTCCTCGCTGAACTCTCCGTTACGACTGAAAAAGCGGCGGTGCTCCTGCTTCCACTCCTCAAACGTCCCTTCGCCCTCGGCCAGTGCAAACTCCTCCGGCACGTCACAGAAGCGCCAGAGCGCCACCTCGGTGATGCGGATGGCGCAAGCGCGGCGGCCACGGCCATCCAGGATGATGTTGATCTCATCCACCTGCGGCAGCGGCTCATTGTCATCGTAATAGGATTGCAGCGAACCACAGGTCGCGCGTTTCTGACCATCAATCACCAGCGCCAGCAGCGCATCCGCCATCTCTGCTGAATCACCAAATTGCCATTGGTTGGCCTGCTGGTACTGCTCATCGCCCATGCTCGTCTCTCTACTGTCAACCAGTTGAAATCATGCCGTCATAATCCTGAAGAGTGTAGGGAAATGGCGCGGAAAAGGCTCTCCGTTTTCTCTGAAATAGTGAATGCCAGTAAATAATAACATCATTGATAACTATTCGTATTTGCAATAATGTATTGCGGCCTGTGAATTTGTTGGTCTATGGGCCAATGGCACGGGTGCAGCGTCTCCCCGGTTAACCGGGAAACCACGACTCTTATAAACAGCGAGAACCGGCCCGTTCCAGTGCAGGATCTTTTTGCCGGTCAGGACATATTTAGGCAGGACAGCACAATGCAAACGATATCGCGTCACTCATTAGCCATGCTCATCAAACTGGGCATTGGCTCGATGGTTTTGGCAGGGAACACACAGGCGGCAGAAACCCCCAAGCCGGATACGCAAAACAGCACCCGACAGGCCGCCAAGGCAGAGGCCACTGCCGAGGCGAGCGCCTCCGGCGAGCATACCGACAGCGGCGACACCTTGCTGGTCACCGCCGCCGTCCAGACCCTTCAGGCACCGGGCGTCTCCTCCATCACCGCTGAAGAGATCCGCAAGCACCCACCCGCGCGCGATGTCTCAGAGCTGATCCGCACCATGCCGGGCGTTAACCTGACCGGCAACTCCACCAGCGGCCAGCGTGGCAATGGCCGCCAGATCGACATCCGTGGCATGGGGCCAGAGAACACCCTGATCCTGATTGATGACCTGCCGGTCACCAGCCGCAACTCGGTGCGCCTTGGCTGGCGTGGCGAGCGCGACACCCGCGGCGACAGCAACTGGGTGCCGCCAGAGATCATCGACCATATCGAAGTGATCCGTGGCCCGGCGGCCGCACGATACGGCAACGGCGCGGCCGGCGGCGTGGTGAACATCATCACCAAAAAAGACACGCCAGAGTGGCACGGCTCCTGGAACACCTACTTCAACGTGCCGCAGCACAAGCAGGAGGGATCCACCAAGCGCACCAACTTCAGCCTCTCCGGCCCGCTGGCTGACACTCTCACCTTCCGCCTCTATGGTGGCCTGAACAAAACCGATGCCGATGACCAGTACATCAACGCTGGCCATGAGGCCGCGCGTACCGGCACTTATGCGGGATCGGTGCCTGCCGGACGTGAGGGGGTGGAGAACAAGGACGTCAACGCCCTGCTGCGCTGGGCCTTCGCGCCGATGCAGTCACTGGAGTTTCGCGCTGGCTACAGCCGCCAGGGCAACCTCTACGCGGGCGATACCCAGAACACCAACTCCAACGCGCTGGTGAAGGCGTACTATGGCAAGGAGACCAACCGTCTCTACCGCCAGAATTTTGCGGTGAAGTGGGACGGCGCTTGGGAGAACGGCATCAGCACCAAGAGCTACGCGCAGTATGAGAACACCCGCAACACCCGCCTGAACGAAGGTCTGGCCGGCGGCACCGAGGGGATCTTCTCCGACGATGGCTTCTCCAGCATCCAGCTGGATGACATCTTGCTGCACAGCGAAGTGAGTTTGCCGCTGGATCTTGGCGTCAACCAAGTGCTCACCCTCGGCACTGAGTGGGACCAGCAGCGCATGAAAGATGGCATCTCCAACAGCCAGGCGCTTTCGGGCGGCGCGATCCCCGGCATCTCCAGCAGTGGCCGCAGCCCCTACTCCTCAGCAGAGATCTTCTCACTGTTCGCCGAGGACAACATTGAGCTGACCGACAGCACCATGCTGACGCCGGGACTGCGTTTTGACCACCATACCATCGTCGGCAACAACTGGAGCCCATCGCTGAACCTGTCGCAGGAGCTGGGCGATGAAGTGACGCTCAAGCTGGGGATTGCCCGCGCCTACAAGGCACCGAGCCTCTACCAGACCAACCCGAACTACATCCTCTACAGCCGTGGGCAGGGCTGCGCGGCCAGTACCGGTGCCTGCTATCTGTTGGGCAATGAGGAGTTGAAAGCTGAGACCAGCATCAACAAAGAGATTGGGCTGGAGTGGAAGCGTGACGGCTATCAGGCGGGCATCACCTGGTTCCGCAATGACTACCGCAACAAGATTGAGGCGGGCTACCAGCCAGTGGGCACCACGACCAACGGCACAACGGACATTTACAAGTGGCAGAACGTGCCGAAAGCGGTGGTAGAGGGGTTAGAGGGTACGGTCAATATCCCCTTCACTGACACCTTGCAGTGGAACAACAACCTGACCTACATGCTGCAAAGCAAAAACAAGGAGACCGGCGATCGCTTGTCGATCATCCCGGAGTACACCCTTAACTCTACACTGAGTTGGCAGGCCACACCGCAACTCTCCTTGCAGACCACCCTGACCTGGTACGGCACGCAGACGCCGAAGAAGTACAACTACAAAGGGGAAGCGGTGACGGGCAGCGAGACGTGGAAGGTCAGCCCCTACTCCCTGTTGGGGATGAGCAGTACCTATGACGTGAACAAATACGTCAGCGTGACGCTGGGCATCGACAACCTGTTCGACAAGCGCCACTTCCGCGAGGGCAATGCGCAGACCACGGGCAACGACAATACCCAGTCCTACCTCTACGGGGCGGGCGCGTACACCTACAACGAGTCGGGGCGCACCTACTACATGAGCCTGAACACCCACTTCTGACGGACAGGCATAAAGCACAAGGCCGGCATGATGCCGGCCTTTTTTATGCGCGCGCGATTACTGCTGGAGCGATTTGGTGCGGTTGGCAAAGCTTTTGCGCAACTTTTGCAGCTTCGGCGGGATCACTGCCATGCAGTAGAGGTTCTGGCGGCCCTCGCCATCCCAGTAATCCTGATGGTACGCCTCCGCCGGATACCAGGTGGCAGGCGGCTCGATGGTGGTCACCACCGGCTGCTCATGATTAGCCTGCGCGCGCTGGATGGCGGCGCGTGCCTCCTGCTCCTGCTCTGGCGTCGCCGGGAAGATAACGGAGCGGTACTGGGTGCCGATATCATTGCCCTGCCGGTTGAGCTGGGTAGGATCATGGGTGGCAAAGCTGATGTCGAGGATATCGCCATAGCTGACCTGCTCTGGGTCGAAACCGATGCGAATCGCTTCTGCATGGCCGGTCTCACCGGAGCAGACCTGGCGATAGGTTGGATTCTCCACCTGCCCGCCGGTATACCCGCTCTCCACGGACACCACGCCAATCACATCTTTGAAGACTGCCTCAGTACACCAGAAGCAGCCACCACCCAGTGTTGCGTATTCAATTGCCATAAGGTCTCCTCGGCTTGGTTCATCACTCCGCCCATAGGCGGCACAACGATTTTCTTAACCATTAATAGTGGCCGTTTATGGCACAGAGCGCCAGCCCCTAACCTGCAAAGGGCACGAAGGTCTAATGGGTTTCACCCTCGCCCGCCATATCCCCCCTCGCGGCAGACGACGCGGTTGCGGCCGTCGCGTTTGGCTTGATAGAGCGCTTGATCGGCGGACTCCTTGAACGTGCGGGCGTCGGGGCTGGAGGCGCTGGCGATGCAGGTGTAGCTGCCAGCGCTGATCGTCACGACCTGCTCCGCGATCTCGGTATCCTGATGGCGCAGGCCCATCGCCCGGACAGTGTCTACCGCCCGCTGCGCCAGCCGGGCGGCGTCGGCCTTGCTGGTGTAGGGCAGCACCATCGCGAACTCCTCACCGCCATAGCGCGCCACCAGATCGGATTGGCGATGGGAGAGCGACAGCAGCGCCTCACCCACCTTCTTCAAGCACTCATCCCCGGCAACGTGGCCGTAGGCGTCGTTGTAGCGCTTGAAGAAATCAATATCCATCATGATCAGTGAAACCGGCTCCCGCGTACGGGCCGAACGTTGCAGGCTCTGCTCCAAGAAAATGTCGAACTGGCGACGGTTCGCCAGCCCAGTTAGCCCATCCACCAGCGCCAACGCCTGCAAAGTGTGGTTGATAGTGGTCAGGTTGTCCCGCAGTTGGGTCATCTCCAGATGGTTACGCATACTGACCCGCACCTGCCGCATCACAAAGAACCCGAGCACAAACAGCGCCAACAGCAGCAGGGTGCTCAGGATCACGTCCAGCAGGTTATCGCTGCGCCACTGGGCCTGAATGTCAGACTTGTCGTAACCGGCCGCGACAATCAGCGGATAGCGTTTCAACCGTGCATAGCCAAAGATGCGCACCTCATTGTCCATCGCTGAGCGCCAGGTCTCACTGCCGCTGTCAGAGGTTCTTAAGATCCGCGTGAAGAGCGGGCTATTGGACAGGCTGGTGTTGATCACCGAATCAGGGAAAGGACGCACGTAAAGGATGGTGCCATCCGCCATAAACAGCCCCAGCAGGCTGCGTTCGCTCATTACATAGTAGCTGTAGTGCTGGCGGAAGTAGTCCACGCTGACGGTCGCCAGCACCACGCCGCTAAAACGCCCATCAGGATTGGTGAGCCGCATGGAGACCGGGATGACCAGATTGCCGCTGGAGCGGCTGCGAATCACCTTGCCGATGTGGATTTCATTGTCACCGTGGGTGCGGTGCCAGATGAAATACTCGCGATCGGCATTGTTGGCTAGTGCCGGGGTGTAGGTGTTGGAGGTGGCCAACCAGTTGCCCTCGGCGTCATAAACGAACAGCCCCTGCAACTGCGGCAACACGGCCCGCCGGCCACGCAGCAGGCTGCTCAGGCTCTCCATGTTCTGCCCGTCAACGCCGTGATCGTTGATCTCGCGGGCAATGTCACTCAGCGAAATCTCCACCTGCAAAAAGGTGTCTTCTGCCTGACGTGCCAGCGAGAGGGAGAGGTTTTTGGCCTGATCGTGGGTGGCGCGCAGGGTGCGGTTGTAGGAGTCCCAGAGCGTCCAACCATTAATCGCAATCACCGCGACGCTCATGATCGCCAAAAACACAATGATGGAGCGTCCCAAGGATGAGCGGAAAACAGAGGGTGAGGCGTCGTTGATTGAGCTCATAGGGTGATGGCATCCCTGTGTAAGACGTTTAGTAAAGCATAGCTAATCATTTTCTGCGGTGGGCAGCGAGTAGGCCAGCTGGTCGCGGTGCGCGCATATCCACTCCGCCAGCGAATCGAGCGCAGGCTGCAAACTCTGCCCCAGCGGCGTGATCTGGTACTCCACGCGCGGCGGCACCTCGGCATAGATGGTACGGGTCACCAGCCCACGCTGCTCAAACTGGCGCAACTGGCGCGTCAGCTCTTTCTGGGTAATGGGCGCGACGGCACGTTGCAGCGTTTTGAAGCGCACCGGGGCATTAGTCACTATCAGCCGGTAGAGGATGGGGATGGCCCATTTGCCGGCGATCAGGTTGACGAAATCCAGCATTGGGCAGGCTTGCCCCGCTGGGTGAAAATTATTTTTGTGCGCTGAAGCCGGTAAACTCACTATTACGCTCCTGTTTGTCCATTGGTATCCAAAAGGTGCCTGCTAGCCAAAGCCTACTCTCCTTCAGATAATGCCGCTAAACCACCCAAGAGGAGAAGCGTTATGGCACGTCTGACAGGAAAATATGCACTGATCACCGGCGGTACTAGCGGCATTGGGTTGGAGACCGCCCGGCGCTTTCTACAGGAGGGGGCGCAGGTGGCCGTCACAGGCCGTTCGCCCGAGAAATTGGCGGAGGCGGCGCGGCAATTGCCGGAAGCCTGGGTTGTGGAGCACCATGCTGGCGACATCGCTGGGCAGCGGGCATTGGCAGCGCAGCTCGCCACCCGATGGCCGCAATTGGATGTCCTGTTCGTCAATGTTGGCGATGTCACGCACCTGCCGCTTGAGGAGTGGGATGAAGCCCACTATGACCGGCTGATGGACACCAACCTGAAAGGGCCGTTTTTCCTGATCCAGGCGCTGCTGCCGCTGCTGGCCAACCCCTCCTCCATCATCCTGTGCGGCTCCGTCAGCAGCCGGATTGGCCTGCCGCAGAGCAGTGCCTACGCGGCCAGCAAATCCGGGCTGCTCTCATTGGCGCGCACGCTGTCTGGTGAGCTACTGGCGCGAGGCATCCGCTGCAATGGCCTCAGTCCTGGCCCGATCCACACCCCGGCGTTGGAGAACCTGGCGCAGGCGAATGCGGGCTTCTTTGAGCAGGTCAACGCGCTGGTGCCGCTGGGCCGTCTCGGCACATCGCGTGAAGTGGCCGATGCCGCGCTCTTTCTGGCATCGGAAGAGTCCTCTTTTGTGGTCGGCACGGAGTTGCAAGTGGATGGTGGCGTCGCCAACCTCTGAGGCGCGGCAGGCATAAAACCGGCTCCTTCACTAGACTTAGGGCAATCTTTCCTGAAGCCTACCCTGGAGGAGCCTTGCCATGGAACACCCTTCGCCCGTTCTGGACGAGCAAACCCTGTCGCTGATCGATCGCTACTGGCGCGCCGCCAACTACCTCTCCGTCGGCCAGATCTACCTGATGGATAACCCGCTGCTGCGCCAGCCGCTTGCAGCCGAACACATCAAGTCACGCCTGCTGGGCCACTGGGGCACCACACCCGGCCTGAACTTCCTCTATGCCCACCTGAACCGCATCATCCGCGAGCAGGATGTGAATATGATCTACATCTGTGGGCCAGGCCACGGCGGGCCGGGTATGGTGGCGAACACCTATCTTGAGGGCACCTACAGCGAGATCTACCCGGAGATCACCGAGGATGCAGACGGGATGCGCAAACTGTTCAAGCAGTTTTCGTTTCCCGGCGGCATTCCCAGCCACGCTGCGCCGGAAACGCCCGGCTCAATCCATGAGGGTGGCGAACTGGGCTACTCGCTGGTACACGCCTATGGCGCGGTGTTCGATAACCCGGATCTGATCGCTGCCTGCGTGATTGGTGATGGCGAGGCGGAGACCGGCCCGCTGGCGGCCAGCTGGCACTCCAACAAGTTCATCAACCCGGCGCGCGATGGCGCGGTACTGCCGATTTTGCACCTTAACGGCTACAAGATTGCCAACCCGACCCTGCTGGCGCGCTGCACCGATGAGGATCTGGCGCAGCTGTTCAAGGGCTACGGCTACCATCCGCTGTTTATTGAGGGGCATGAGCCAGCCGACATGCACCAGCAAACCGCCGCCGTGCTGGAACAGGCGATGGCGCGCATCCGTGACATCCAACAGCAGGCACGCAATGGCACCTCGGAACAGGGCGTGCCGCACTGGCCGCTGGTGATCTTCCGTAGCCCTAAGGGCTGGACAGGGCCGAAAGAGGTGGATGGCAAAAAGACCGAGGGATTCTGGCGCGCCCACCAGGTGCCAGTGGCGAACTGCCGTGATGATGAGGGCCACCGCCGCATTCTGGAGCAGTGGCTGCGCAGTTACCGCCCGGAGGAGCTGTTCGATGAACAGGGGCGGCTGAAAGAGGAGCTACGCCAGCTGGCGCCGCAAGGCGAAAAACGGATGGGCGCGACGCCGTTCGCCAATGGTGGCCTGTTGCGCAAGGCGCTGAAGACGCCAGACATCCGCGACTATGCGGTGGAGATTGGCGAGCGCGGCGCGACGGCAGCGCAATCCACCGCCATCTACGGGGACTACCTGCGCGATGTTTTCCGGCTGAATGAAGAGGAGAAACATTTCCGCCTCTTTGGCCCGGATGAAACCGCCTCCAACCGGCTGGGCAGCGTATTCGAGGCGACCAATCGGGTGTGGATGGAGGAGATCAAATCCTACGACGAGCAGCTTGCCAATGATGGCCGGGTGATGGAGGTGCTGAGTGAGCATCTCTGTCAGGGTTGGCTGGAGGGCTACCTGCTGACCGGCCGCCACGGGCTGTTCTCCTGCTACGAGGCCTTTATCCATATCGTCGACTCCATGTTCAACCAGCACGCCAAGTGGCTGAAGGTGGCCCGCACCCTGCCGTGGCGTCAGCCGGTCTCTTCACTGAACTATCTGCTCTCCTCCCACGTCTGGCGGCAGGATCACAATGGCTACAGCCATCAGGATCCTGGCTTTGTCGATGTGGTGGCGAACAAAAAGGCCGACGTGGTGCGCGTCTACCTGCCGCCTGATGCCAATACCCTGCTGTGGGTCGGTGACCACTGCCTGAAGACCTATGACCGCATCAATGTGATCATCGCCGGCAAACAGCCAGAGCCGCAGTGGCTAAGCATGGAGGAGGCGATTGCCCACTGTGAGGCCGGCATGGGCATTTGGGAGTGGGCCGGCTCGGAACAGGGGGGCGAACCCGATGTAGTGATGGCCTGCGCCGGTGACGTGCCAACCATGGAGACGCTGGCGGCGGTGGATCTGCTGCGCACCCACCTGCCTGAACTGCGCATCCGGGTGGTGAACGTGGTGGATCTGCTGGCGCTGCAATCGGAGGATCAGCACCCGCATGGCCACAGCGACGCCTTCTTCGCGGATCTCTTTACCCGCGATAAGCCGGTGATTTTCGCCTACCACGGCTATCCCTATATGATTCACCGCCTGATCTATAAACACGCCAACCATGATCAGTTCCACGTCCATGGCTTTATGGAGGAGGGAACCACCACCACGCCCTTTGATATGACGGTGCTAAACCAGATGGATCGCTACCACCTGGCGATTGCCGCCATTGAGCGGGTGCCGGGGCTGGAGGCACAGGCTGGCGAGGCGCTGAAACTGTTCAATGACAAGCTGGAGGAGCACTACCACTATGTGCGCGAGCATGGCGTTGACCTGCCAGACGTGCAGGCGTGGAAGTGGCGCAAGGTGACCTGATGCGGCTGGCCGTGGGGGAAGAAACAGGCTAATGTGTTGATTTTCCACTATCGGAAGGATCAGGCATGGCAACCCCACGGCGTTTTAAACAGGTTGATGTATTTGGCTCCGCGCCACTGAGCGGCAATCCGCTGGCGGTGATCATGAATGCGGAGGGGCTGAGTGATGGGCAGATGCGCGCCATCGCCCGCTGGACGAACCTGTCCGAGACCACCTTTGTCCTGCCGCCGACGGATGCGGCGGCAGACTACCGGGTGCGTATTTTTACTCCCGACACCGAGTTTCCCTTTGCTGGCCACCCTACCCTTGGCACCGCCTTTGCGCTGCTCGAGGCAGGGGTGATCGCGCCGAAAAGTGGCCGGGTGGTGCAGGAGTGCGGCGTGGGATTAGTGGAGATTGAGGTCAAGGGCAACCAGCTGGCCTTCCGTTCGCCGGAAGCGCAGTTCCGTGACCTGCCAGAGGGGATCAAGCCAGCACTGGCCGCGGCCCTGCCCGGCGGACAGATGACCACCATCGCGCCACAGGTGGTGGAGATGGGCATCAAATGGCTGTTGGTCAATATGGCGAACGCCGAAGCCTGCCTGGCCGTGAGCGCTGATCCCTCGGCGTTGGCGGACGTGCTCGCCCAGAGCGGAGCCAGCGGCGTGACGCTCTTTGGCCGTCACCCAAATGACCAGCCGGCCCACGTTGAGCTGCGGGCGCTGGTCATTGAACAGGGCGCGTTGATGGAAGATCCGGTAACGGGCAGCGCGAATGCCTGTCTGGCGCAGTGGCTAAAACACCACGATTTCGCTTTGGATGAGGCACTGCGCCACGGTTACCGGGTGCGGCAGGGCACCTGCAAACAGCGGGATGGGCGGGTTGAGGTCACCTTCCGCAACGGTGCCGCCTGGGTGGGTGGGCAGTGCCACACCCTGATTGACGGCCAGCTGACCCTGTAGTCAGATTTTGCGCATCACTTCGATGTGGCGCGCAAAATCCTGCTGCACCTCCTCGTTGTGCGGATTAACAAAGGCGGTGCCATTCTCATCAATGAAAATGCGCCCCTTGTCATCCAGATCCTCATCCAAATTGCGGCCAGAGATCATCGTAAGAAAGCTGTCTGGACTTTTGAAAATGCCGATTAGGGCCTTAAACATCATCTGCTCCTGCTCACGTTATTATTTAATCCTCTATATATAGTTCATGAGAGCGGGCGCGCCAATTTATTCATAATAGTCACTGGTACAGGATGGTTAAGTAGAAATAACTATTAGGAGAATTCTGGATGCGTCAGGCCTTTCATTTTCCCTGTTATTTTTCTTATCATCAGAGTTGTACAGAGAAATAATCTGGTACAACCCGCCTGCCGCTAACCCCTTGAACCGATACCCCCCTTGATAAAAAATATTATTCATCCCCCTCGGTAAGAAAAATAGCTGCGCTTTTTTCATACCGCTCCGCTTGTGAATATTAAGTGATTGGCTAAGCTCAAGGGGTGGGCATATTGTTGGGTTCTGCTGTATCCATGACAGCATCCACTCGCCCGCTCCCTGGTTCTCACTCACTGATAGGAGGTGTCATGGCCGAGCATCGTGGAGGTTCGGGAAACTTTGCGGAAAACAGAGAGAAAGCATCAGAAGCAGGTAGAAAGGGTGGACAGCGCAGCGGCGGGAATTTTAAAAATGACCCGGCTCGCGCGTCCGAAGCTGGACGAAAAGGTGGCCTGCACCGCAATCAGGCTGACTAGACCATGCCCCTATACTGCGGCACCACCTCACTGGCAAGCCGGCTGAGGCATTTTGCTTCGGTCGGCTTTTTATTGCGTGCGGCATGACCTGCACATGGCATTATGCGAAGGAAGGCATTTATGACACCCTCTGTCCTCACCCCCCGTTTTTCCCCTCTCCGTTGTCTGGCACTGCTCTGCGCCGTGCTGGCCGGTAGTGTGCCAGTCTATGCCGAAGAGAGTGGCCCCACCCAGATTCAGGCCCCCGGCGCCGAAAAGACCACCAAAGACAAGGTGCTGGAGACCGGTGCCAATGTATTGCAGGATCGCGCGCCGATTGACGCCATCAGCGCCTATCTGGATGGCTTCCACTTCTATAACGGCGATAAAAATGGCCAGATGGAGGCGCACCACTACGTCACCATTCTCAATGATGATGTGATGCAGGCGGTGATTTATGACGGCAACGGCAAAGACGCCAAGCTGATGGGGGTGGAGTACATCATCAGCGCCCGCCTCTATGAGAAGCTGCCGCCGGAGGAGAAAGTGCTGTGGCACAGCCACCGCTATGAGGTGAAGTCTGGCAGCCTGATTGCGCCCGGCCTGCCAGAGGTGGCGGAGAAAGCGCTGATGTCCAAGATTGTCACCACCTACGGCAAGACCTGGCACACCTGGCACACCGATCGCGACAAAGAACTGCCCTATGGCATTCCGGCGCTGATGATGGGCTTTACCGGCGAGGGGCAACTTGACCAGAAATTGTTGAAGGATCGTGACCAGCGTTTTGGCATTGACTCCAAGGAGCGCCAGCAGGATCGCGCTTCGCTGGAGGCACCTGAGCCGGATAAACTGGCTGATGCCTGGCAGCATGGCAAAGTGATCCAGCTCCAGCGGGTCGAAGGTGGCGGCGAGCATCAGCATGGGGCCACCGGTTTCACCGGCCATGCCGAGACACAGGTGCCGCCACAGGCCGCGGAGAACAGCGGGAAGCCCTGAGGCTTCCCACCGCGTTAGCCGTTGACGATGGCCCCGCCATTGACATGCAGCATCTGGCCAGAGACGTAACGTGAGTCGTCACTTGCCAGATAGACATAGGCGGGTGCCAGATCGGCCGGTTGCCCGGCACCGAACGGCAAGTCCGTACCAAACTTCTCGACATCCTCGCCGGCGAAGGAACCCGTGATCAGGGGTGTCCAGATCGGGCCGGGAGCGACGCCATTGACGCGGATGCCACGTTGCGCCAGGTTCAGCGCCAGTGAGCGGGTAAATACGGTGATGGCCCCTTTGGTGGCCGAGTAGTCAATCAGCTCAGCGTTGCCGTGGTAGGCGGTCAGTGACGAGGTGTTGATCACCACCGCCCCCTCTTTCATCTTCCGCACCGCCGCCTGCGTCAGGTAGAACATGCCGAAGAAGTTGGTGCGGAAGGTTTGCTGCAACTGCTCTGCGGTGATGTCATCAAAATCCTTTTGCGGATGCTGTTCACCGGCATTGTTCACCACGATATCAATCTGGCCGAATGCCTCATGCACCTGCGCCACCGCCTGATGGCAGAACGCCTCATCACCAATATCACCGGCAATCAGCACAGTTTTGGCGCCCCACTTCTCGGTCTCCTGGCGGGTCGCTTCCGCATCATCACCATGTTTCAGGTAGAGCAGCGCCAGGTCAGCCCCCTCTTTGGCAAACGCAATCGCGACGGCCCGGCCAATGCCGCTGTCGCCACCAGTAATCATCGCCACCTTGCCCTTTAATTTTCCTGCCGCTTTATATTCTGGGTCGATATAGACTGGCTCTGGAATGTTATTCTCTTCACCTGCGGCCTGTCCCGCCCCTGTTTTTTCATCGCCTGCGTTATTCATCAGACTGCCCTCACGTTTAAGGAGAAATATCGCCCGTTGGCGGTGTGGCATTATTGCCGCGCCGGGCTTACCCAAAGGATGGAAAATAGCGACGCGCCCATTGGCTGGCGCGCCACTGAAAGTCTATACGGGGAGAGGGCAAGCGCAAGGCGGGCCTGAAAATTCTCCAGAACAAAAAAAGGGCTGCCTAAGGCAGCCCACGCAATCAATTCCGGAAACCGGGGAAATGCGATGGGGAAATAGGAACATCAACGCGGTGGCGTATCGCCGCCCGTTGGCGGCACCACACTCTTGCCTTTGCTGAGCAGGCCCGTTTTCAATTTGTTGAGGCTCTCCAGCATCTCCAGCACGCTGGGCGGAGCCGCCGCGTCTTTGGAGAAGGAGGAGTCGCCGGCCATGTTCCAGTCTTTGAAGACGTTCAGCATCTCCTCTTTCTCTGCGCTGGCCCCGTAAATCTGCAAGAACAGCCGGCCAAAGTTGAGGGCGTGCTGGCGATCCTTGCGTCGGATCGACTCGTGGGTGTAGTTGCGTGAGGTGCTGAAGCAGACGTTCGCCAGCCAGGAGAGCAAGCCGACGCCGAGCACGCCGCGGAAGAAGACGTAGAGCAGTGCGATCTCGTCATAGACCTGCGCATTTGCCAATAACACCGAGCCTTCAGCAAAGGTGAAGAAGGCGGCGATAACTGCCAAAAAGGCCGCCACAAAGCCAATGATCGACCAGCGGGTCGCCAGCTGCGAAAACCCCTTATCATCCAGGTCCAGTTTGGCGCTCACCTCTTTCACATAGCCAGGGATCTTCCCGTCGATGCGTTTCTGCTGGGAGAACTCTTTCAGCTCTTTATTCTCTTTCTTCAGGGCCATGTTCTCCTGACTGAGGCGCTCGTTCTCCGCCTGCATGGTTTTGAAGCGGGCAGCAGCCTTCTCCATCAGCAGTTCGCGGTCAACGCTCTGTTGCAGCTCGATATCACGCTGGCCGAGTTTGGTCTTCAGGGTTTCGACGGTCTGGCTGAGCGAGAGATTTTCAGTGCTGTGCTGACGTAACAGCAGATCATAGAGGTAAGAGTGGCCACCCTCGCCACCGTGATTGCTCAGCTCGCCATTTTCCAAATCCTTATAGAAGGTGCTGCGGAGGAAATCTTTCTGGCGGCCATGAAAACCACCCTCAATATCCCCCAGCATATTATCGACCAGCTCCATCTTGTCACTGTTAATCAACGGCACCAACTCCAGCGCCATCTCTTCCGTGATATAGCCAATGCGCAGTAAATAATCGATATATTCGTAATAGATATGTTTACTTCTAAATTTCATTTCCTGTCACCTCTCGTTTGATTCCATAAAGAGGCCGGCGCTGTTAAAAAGAAATTAACTCCTCTTGCCGAACCCAATGGTTTACCCTGTTTAACGGACACACACGCCCTCCTTAAAAGACATTATCCAGACACTTAAGCCGGATTGATGGGTCACTAAAACGACTATAGCCGCCTCGCTCCCGGCCGCCATCACATTCCGTCGTTGAGAAAACTAAAAAAGGCCAGTGAGATAAATCAGCTCATTTTGCTGCAATGGGCCAGAATATGCTGGCAAGGGTCGAGCCAGAATGATTTTCCACTGGCTATGGCCGCCCGTGTCCACCAGCGTAAGCGGGTGGATGGGGCGGCGGCTAACTTATACCGCAGCCGGATACAGGCCATACTGTTAGGTTGGGGGGAGGGGGAGTGAAACGGTAGGGATGAGCCTGTATCTGATCCTGATTCAAACAGCTAAAACTGTACAATAAAGATTGTCGGAGTAGTTAGCCATTGCTAACATAAGGGCATAACTCATTGACAAAAGTTAATAAGAGGTAGCCAATGAATAAATCAGATGAATTTGATGGTTTTTAAATACTAATGTTATTATCGGAGCTCAGGCTCCGATTTTTTTAGTGTTGAGAACAGCATGTTAGCCAACCCTATTTTATGGTCTCTACTCAGCAACGGACTGGTATTCTCTGGTCTTATCGTCGCAGTTACCACGATTAGATATAACGTGAAGACCGCTCGTCGATCTCAAACGGCCCTTTTTCTTTTTGAAAGCCGGAAAGATAAAGAATATCTCACAGGACTTCAAACGCTCAAACAAGTAAGAGATTCAGGTAAGTCATTTCGCTCCTATGTATTTCCTGGAACAGGCATTGTTCTTTCAGAACATGAGATGGAAGAGCGTCGAAAAATACAATACATCCTCAACTTTTATGAACGGGTAGCGGTCAGTATCAAGTCCGGCATTTATGATGAAGGCATGATAAAGAGCACCTCCTTTACTACCGTGATCGAAACCTATGAAGCAGCGGAGCCGTTAATTAAAGCCATTAGAGAGTATATCCATAGCGAACTCACTTATCAGGAGTATGAATGGCTGTATCAACGCTGGAAACAGCGCCCGTTAAAGAGGCAGCATTAACTATCAAGTGGGGGCGACTATAGCGCCCCCTGCCCTACCCCAACACCTCCGCCAGGAACTTCCCGGCGCGGGCTGCGCCCTCTTCATCGATGGTATGTCCCACACCCGGCTGGAAGTGGGTTTGCACCGCCATACCTGCCGCCTTCAGCGCCTCGCCAGCGCGTTCGCTCTCCTGCCAGGGAATGACCGCATCCGCCGTACCGTGAATCAACAGTAGCGGGCTGTCGGTCGGCGTGAAGGGCGGCGGTGACGCCAGTCGGCCAGAGAAGGCCACCACCGCCGCAACCGGCCAGCGACCGCTGGCTACCGCATCCAGCGCCATGATCGATCCCTGTGAGAACCCCACCAGCGCCACGCGATCCAGCCGTTCGGTAAAGCCATGCTGGCTGACGATGGCGGACAGCGCGGCATCAAAGCTCTCACGGGCCGCCGCCAGCCGGGCTGGACGATTTTCGGGCGTTACGCCGTTAATACTGAACCATTGGAAGCCGTTACCGCCGCCGTCAAAAGGGAAAGGCGCGTCCGGCAGGGCGAAGCGGGCGGCTGGCAGGGTGCGCTGCCAGAATGAGGCCAGGATCGCCAGGTCGCTGCCCCGGCTGCCAACGCCGTGTAAAAAGATCACCAATGAATCGGACATTTCAGCTCCTTCTCTCTTTTCAGGCTGGCACCAGCCAGCGGGTTATCAGGCTGTTTATTGTTCCATATAAAAATATCACCGAGGAAAATGATTTAAACAAAAAATGTGATGATTCAACGTTATTAATAACAACAAGGGTTATTGGTTGATTTTGGGGGAGTTTATTTTTTATCCACTGGTTAAACAGTGTGCTACAATGTGACCGCTGTCACACTTATCTGTAATTTGACTTAAGCGCTACATGCTGTGCAACGGACGACCTTAATAACGCCGGCACACGGCTAGCGCGGTTTTGCAAGGACTACCATCATGAGTGCACTCGCCACCGGCGTCGTTCTGGCGCGCTGGGAAATTCTCAGCGCCGTTATCATGTTTTTTGCCAGCACCCTCAACATCAGCCTGCGTAGGGCCAGCCGCCACGGCCTGGCTCTCCTCTCCAGCAGCGTCGGCATTGCCGTCTCTTGCTGGTTTGTGATGGGCTTGCTGGGGATCACCTCGGCGGATATGGCGCTCTATGGCGCCCATGCCAAGGATCTGTTTGTCGAAATCATGAGCCAGACCCCGCAAAACTGGCCAATGCCTTAATCTCCACGCCGCAGCGCTTCTGGCCTGCGGCGTTCTCTTCTCTGCCCCTGCTCTCCACCAAATAATTTTAACCATTCATTAAAAATTACTCGTTACGCGTTTTTTCCCGGCTCGCATAGGATGGTGTCAGGCACGCCGTCTTAGATGATCGATCATGGAAAAGGGGAAAACATCATGGTGAAGAGTGAACCTGTTACGCTGGTCATTACCCATACGCTGCTGCCGGGCCAGCAGGCGGCCTATGAGCGCTGGCTAGCGCGCATCATGCCGGTGGCGGAGAGCTTTGACGGCCATCGTGGCGTCAATGTGTTGCGGCCGGGCGAGGAGGGGGAGACTTACACCGTCTTAATCCGTTTTGATACGCTGGAACAACTGACGCGCTGGACGGCCTCCGAGGAGCGCAAAGGGCTGTTGGCCGAAATCTCGCCCCTGCTGGCGCAGGGCGACCAGATCGAGGTGCGCGCGGGTAGCCAATTCTGGTTCACCCCGCCCCAACATGGGGTACGCCGACCGGCGCGCTGGAAGCAATATCTGCTGACGCTGGCGGTGATCTTCCCCTCCACCAATCTGGTACCGATGTTCTGGCACCAGGTGGCGCCAGCGTTGACCGGCACGCTGGCCGGGCACCTGTTGAATGACGCCACGGTGGTCGGGCTGGTGGTCTTCTTCTGGATGCCGTGGCTGACCCGCGCGCTGGCTAGCTGGCTCAGGCGTTAGCTGCCAAACAGCCTGATGCCGAGTTGCGACAGCACGCCCAGCTGTGAAGGATGCGACACAAAAAGAATCCACAGAAAAAATGAAAAAGCGATCATGAGCGTGACAATGCGGTAAAACATTCCGTGTATCCTTCAACGCGAAAAATCGTCAGTGTTTTAAGACAATGCCTCATTGACGAGGCCGCGCATAACTATAGATGAGATAACGCATTTTACCCAAATGAAAGCAAAAAATTTGTCACGAGCCTGAATGGGCCGCCGCCAGCGCCAAAGCCAGCTCATGGCATAAACGCGCTTTCAGGCTCTCTGCGGCCGGCGAAAGGGTGGCCCGGTTTTGGTGTAACGTCACGCCAACTGACGGTAGCGCTGGCAAGGCCGGTGCCGCCAGCCGGCAGAGGGTGGCGGGCAGGCCCGCCCCGGTTCGTACCGTCACCCCCAGCCCGGCAGCGAGCGCGGCCCAGATGCCTTGCAGGCTACGGCTCTCCAATGCAATGCGCCACGGAATGCCCGCGCGATCCAGTGCGTCGGTGGCGTGGCGGCGCATCAGGCAGGGCGACTCGAACACCACCAGCGGCACGGGTTCACTCCCGCTAAAATGGCGGGTCTCCCCTGCGTTTGCGCCGATCCAGTGGAGCGGCAATTCGCCAAGGTGCGCCATAAAGGGTGTAGGCTGTGGCGATTGCCAACAGAGGGCCAGATCCAAATCATCTTGCAAAATGCCCTGCAACAGCTCCGCGTTGCGGCCGATACGCGCGCTCATCTGCACCTCCGGGTGCGCCCGGGAGAATGCCCCCAGCACGGCGGGCAACAGGCGCTCGCCGAAATCCTCCTGCAACCCCATACGCAATGGCCCACTGAGGGCGCTGCCGCCGACCGCCATCGCCGCCTCACGGTTCAGCGCCAGCAACCGACGCGCATAGCCGAGCAGTATCTCGCCCTGCCGGCTGGGCACCAAATGGCGTCCGGCCCGTTCCACCAGCGGCACGCCGCACTGCTGCTCCAATTTTTTCAGCTGCGCACTGACCGCAGACGTCGAGCGCCCTAGCCGATCGGCCGCACGGGCAAAGCTGCCCAACTCAATGCCGGTAACAAAACTCTGCAACGCATCAAGGTCAAAACACCAGGGACGCTTCTCCATCATCCATCCTGTTTTTCGGGATTGTTTCTCCCATATTATGCGATATTCAGGACAGTGCCAGCGGCATATCCTCTCCTGACCATCCAGACAGGAGAGTCATTATGCCCTTTACCCGCATCATGCTACACGAAGGCCGTACCGAGGCGTGGCTACAACGGTTGTCCGCCCTGCTCCAGCAGCAACTAGTGGAGAGATTTTCTGTTCCACCCGGTGATTGCTTCCAGATGATCGAGTGTTGCCCGCCCGGCCGCCTGATTGCTGACCGCGACTATCTGGGCGGCCCACGCAGCGAGCAGTTCATTTTGTTCACCATCACCGCCGGTCGCTCCCGCAGCCGCCAGCAGAAACAGGCGTTTTACCACCATCTGGCGCAGGCGTTGCACCGTGAGCTGGGCATCGCACCGCAGGACGTGATGGTCATCATCACCTGCAATCAGGCCGAAGAGTGGAGTTTCAGCCATGGGCAGATATATAACCCGGAGGGCGTGTGATGATCGCCATGCAATATAGCTTCACCCTGCCGGCCGATTAAGACATGGGCATTGTCATCCGCCGGATTGAGGAGAACGGCCACAAGCTGGATGGCTTTCCGGGGCTGGTTTTCAAAGCCTACCTCTATGCCCTGCGCGGCGAGCAGGGCGCGGAGAACCGCTATGCGCCTTTCTACCTGTGGCAGGAGAGTGCCGCAATGCAGCGTTTCCTGTGCAGTCCCGGTTTTGCGGCGCTAACGGCCGCCTTTGGCTGGCCGGCAATCGATCTCTGGCCGCTGCTGCATATGCCAGACCTCTAGTTGCTGCGCCAAAGCCGGTGGGCCAGCCGCCGAATCACTTCGATTCTGCCGCACAGCGATTTGCCCGGCGTGTGTCTGCCCGCCCCGGCCAGCCATCAGTTGGCGGCCTGGAACCCGGCCTGCTGGCAACATCTGCGCATGACCTTTTCGTCAGAAGAGATTGCCCAGCCAGCGGAGGCGGAGCAACGCTATCACATCGGCTATCTTTCATTTGGTTGTATTACAGAAAATCCTTCCACTTGTGGATAGCGTGTTCACTCTGGGAAAGAACTGTTCCACCCTGTAATTATTCGTTGGAAAATTGTGACTACTGATGATTTTTTATGCCGTTAATTTGTAAAAATTAGCGATCCGTCACATCTGTGCTTAAGCTTGATTCTGTGTTGCTTCATTGATAAGGCATGCGCTTAACACGCAATGGCACTGCTAAAAGACAATAATTACAGGGAGAGACGTGTGACGAATAGCACGATTAATGAGCAAGCAGGCGCGCCACGTACGGCGAAAACGCCCGTCGAACCGCTGGTCAAGGTGATTGCCGTGATCGCCACCTTAGGTGGCCTGCTTTTTGGGTATGACACCGGGGTAATTGCTGGCGCCCTGTTGTTTATGAAGACCGACCTGCACCTGACACCACTGACCACCGGGCTGGTCACCAGTTCGCTGATCCTCGGTTCCGCCTTTGGTGCCATGACTGCAGGCCGGTTTGCTGACCGCCTTGGCCGCAAAAAGGTGATTCTGGTACTGGCCATCATCTTTATGTTTGGTTCGCTCGGCTGCGCGATGGCGCCGAACGCCCACATGATGATCTTCTTCCGCTTCATCCTCGGCCTTGGGGTAGGCGGCGCGGCGGCCATTGTGCCGGTTTACATCGCGGAGATCGTTCCCTCCAACCGCCGTTGGCAGTTTGTGACCCTCCAGGAGCTGATGATCGTTTCCGGCCAGTTGGTGGCCTACACCAGCAACGCGGCGATCAACGAAGTGTGGGGCGGCGAGACCACCTGGCGCTGGATGCTGGGGATCGCCTGTGTGCCGGCGCTGATCATGTGGGTAGGGATGCTGTTCCTGCCGGATACGCCGCGCTGGTATGTGATGCATGGCCGTTTCCGCGAGGCGCGCGACGTGCTGGAGCGTACCCGCAACTCACGTTATGTGGAGCGTGAATTGGCAGACATTCGCAAGGCGGTTGCCCCGAAAGATGAGCGCCACTCGCGCCGCAACAAGACCATCTCTACCTGGATGAAGCGTCTGGTGGCGCTGGGTATCGGCATCGCCATGATCCAGCAGCTTTCCGGCATCAACACCATCATGTTCTATGCCCCGACCATGCTGCAATCCACCGGTATGGGCACCAATGCCGCCCTGATCGCCACCATCTGTAACGGCGTGGTCTCCGTGCTGATGACCTTTGTCGGCATCATGATGCTGAGCCGTTTCGGCCGCCGTCCGCTGCTGATGGTGGGCCAGATGGGCTGTACCGCGATGCTGATTATCATCGGCTGCCTCTGCTACTTCCTGCCGGAGAGCGTCGATGGCGCGCCGAATCTGGTGCGTAGCTGGATGATTCTGGGTGGGATGTTGCTGTTCCTCTGCTTCCAGCAGGGCGCGCTGTCACCGGTGACCTGGCTGCTGCTGTCGGAGCTGTTCCCGATGCGCATCCGTGGCCGCGCCACCGGCATCTCGGTCTTTATGATGCAGATGACCAACTTCACCATCACTCTCTCCTTCCCGCTGCTGCTGGACGCGGTTGGCCTGTCGATGAGCTTCTTCATCTTCGCCGCCGTCGGCATCGCCGGTGCTATCTTTGTGGTGCTCTGCGCTCCCGAGACACGCGGCAAATCGCTGGAGCAACTGGAGAAGCAGTTCAAGAAACAGTTCGACGATACCCCAAACACCCCCGTGGTATAAGCCCCTCCCCAAGCCCCCGTTCCGGGGGCTTTTTTTTTTACCTCTCCTCTCTGCCCCAGCCTGATACATCGCCTCTTATTTATAAGCATTAAATATTCTTCCCCATACAACTCGCTGCCTGCCTCTGTTGCTTGAGCCTGTGCCGCGCCCCTCCTTTACGGCGTAACACCCAAAATCTTGTGCCGACCCATTGAAATATAAGCTTTATTGATTTTGCGCAGCGTGCCTGCGGCCTTTGCCTGCTCACAATATTGCCCCCTGTTCTGGCCGGGACGGAGCCTGCCCGGCCGCCCTTCATAAGGAGCATGAATCATGAGCCGCCAGATATATGACCACAGCCACCACCGGCTGGCCGTGCGTGACTGCCCTGCCGTGCTGGATGTCCTGAGCTTTGCGGGCAAGGAGGCGCTCAGCCGACCCTTCCACTACGCCATTGAATTCACCAGCCCTGAGAAGGCACTCACCGCGCAGGCGATGCTGATGCGCCCGGCCTCGCTGACCCTGCATACGCCGGTGACGCAGCCCGGCGGCGAGCGGGTGCAGCAGCCGGTGCGGGTGGTGCAGGGCGTGGTGACCGCCTTCAGCCAGCTCTCCGTCTCGCCTGACGAGGGGCACTACGCCGTGACGCTGCAACCGCGCCTGGCCCTGCTGTCACGCAGCCGCCAGAACGCCATCTATCAGGACATGTCGGTGCCGCAGATAGTCGAGCACATCCTGCGCAGCCGCCATGGGATGCGCGGACAGGATTTCCTCTTTACCCTGACGCAGGATTACCCGCGCCGGGAGCAGGTGATGCAGTACGACGAGGATGACCTGGCGTTCATCCGCCGGCTGCTGGCCGGGGTGGGCATCGGTTTTCGTCTGGCGGTGGACACCCGGCTGAACATCGACGTGGTGGAGTTCTTTGATGGCCCGCTAAACACCCTGCCGGGCCGGGTGCTGGCGGCGGTGCCGCCTTCGGGTATGCACGACCTGGGGGTGGAGTCGGTATGGGCGATGGCCCATCACCACCAGGTGGTGGAGAAGTCGGTGACCACCGACGACTATAACTACCGCGAGGCCACGCAGGCACTGGCCGTGCAGGTGGACGTCACCGGCGGTGACCCCACCACCTACGGCGAGGCCTGCCACTATGCGGAGGGCTATCGGACAGCCGACGTGCCCCACAGCCGCCACCCGGCACCGGAAAGTGGTGCGTTCTATGCCCGCCTGCACCATGAGCGCTATCTGAACCGCCAGACCCAGCTCACAGCCACCACCAACTGCGCGGCGCTCTCCCCGGCGAGCGGCTGCAGGTCACCGGCGGCGGGCCGGACGCGGCGGCGTTCCGTGAGGGCGTACTGGTGACCGGCCTGCTCAGCCATGCCCGGCGCGACAGCAGTTATGTGGTGCAGCTGACCGCCCTGCCGGCGGTTGGTGCCTGTGGTTTTCGCCCGCCGCTGCCGCCCCGGCGGGTGATGGCCGGCACGCTGCCCGCCCGCGTCACCAGCACCCGGCACAACGACCCCTATGCCCACATTGACCGGCACGGGCGCTACCGCGTCAACCTGCTGTTTGACCGCCAGTCGTGGCCCGCGGGCCAGGAGAGCCTGTGGGTGCGCCAGGCGCGCCCCTATGCCGGCGACGGCTGGGGCCTGCACCTGCCGCTGCTGGCGGGCACCGAGGTCGCCATCGCCTTTGAGGACGGCAACCCCGACCGCCCCTATATCGCCGGGGCGTTGCACGACTCGGCGCACCCGGACCCGGTCACCATCCAGAACTACAAATGCAACCTACTGCGCACCCCGGCCCAGAACCTGCTGCGGCTGGATGACTCGCGCGGGCAGGAGCACATTACGCTGTCCACGGAGTATGGCGGCAGGAGCCAGCTCAATCTGGGCTATCTGGTGGATGAGCAGAAACAGCCGCGCGGCGAGGGCATCGAACTGCGCAGCGACAGCTATGGCGTCATCCGCGCTGGCCGCGGGCTGTTCATCAGCGCCGATGCGCAGCTGCAGGCGCGGGGCAAACAGCGGGAGATGCAGGCGGCCCTCGCCACGCTCCAGCAGGCCGCTGGACTGGCAGAGTCGTTGAACGAGGCAGTCAAAACCGCCAAAGCCGAACTGGCGCAGATACAGGCACAAAAATCCCTGTTGGAAAACGCCCTCACCGAGCTGCAACAGCCGGTTCTATTAATGAGCGCCCCGGCGGGCATTGCGCAGGTTTCCCCACAAAGTATCCAGATCAGTAGCGGCCAACACCTCATCCAGACGGCGGCCGGCAACAGCAATGTCAGCGTCTTCAAAAAATTCACCGTGGCCGCTGGCGAGATGATCAGTCTGTTTGCCAAATCCCTTGGCATCAAAATCTTCGCCAATAGGGGCAAGGTGGAGATCCAGGCCCAGGGGGATGGTATGGCCCTCACCTCTCTTAAGGAGATGCACATCACCAGCCAGGAAGATGAGATCTGCCTGACAGCGGCAAAAAGGCTCACGCTGGCCTGCCACGGCAGCGCCATCGTACTGGATAGCTCAGGCATCACGTTGAAGACCACTGGGCAACTGACGATGAAAGCCGCCAGCCACAAGCGGATGAAACCTGAAAATTACACGCCGCCGCTGCCTGAACTTCCCCCTGAGGCAACCTGTGCCGAACAGCAGAAATAGGAGCCGCCATGAAAGAGATCGCTGCGTCACTGCTCCCACTGCATGACAACGAGAGTTACCGCTACCTGCTGCTTGATCCGTTACGGCAGGTCTCACCTGACAGCCCACTACACCTCCGCGAGCTGGAAGCCGCGCTTGGGCAGGAAGCCCTCACTCGCGTGTTGCGCCTGGATTTGGCCCACTCCCCTTCCCACTGTCCGGTGCTAGTGCAACTGGCCGCGCCAGGGGAACCCCTCCAGCAGTCACAGTTCAACGCCTCAATGACGCGTGTCGGGTTGGAGGCCGCGTATGAACGGCGCTACCTGTGCGGCTGGCTAGCCAGCCCACACTCGCCGGACCAGATTGCCACCCTGTTGGTGACGCGCAGCCGCCAGTTGGGCCTCGCACTCGGCGACCACAAGGTGTTGCCCTTCTATGAGCCTTTGCGCCTTGAGCTGCTGCATCACGCCTATGAGCTGGCCGGAACCCTCTGGCCCATCACGCACTGGTGGTATCCCTCCGCCAGCGGAAAGCTGCACCACCTTCAGGGCAGTGCCGACGGCCACGAGTGGGCAATGGATAGCGGCATGGTGCGTATCCAGTCAGACATGGCGCAGGTGCAGGCACTGCTCTTTGCCTGGCGACGTGCCGCCCCCCACTCGCCATTGCCCGATGACGCCGCCCGCCGTGCGGCAGAGGCATGGGTATGGGCCAGTGATCGGGTCAATCACCCGCATGACCGTTTTACGCTCGCCCTGGTTGGCTTGAACAGTGAGGATGATTACCGCACCTCGCCGGCCCTTGTCCAGCTAGTGCAACAGGTGAAGCGCCACCCCGCCCACAGGATACAACCGGTGCTTGACGCCCTTTCGCAGGAGAAATAGATGAATATCCAACAACAAGTTGCCCACTATCTACCCCTTGCACAGCAGGCAGCGGCACTCCCCTCCGGCTGCAAAGCCTGCCAGCGCAGCGGCTTGCCCATCCTGCCGCTGCGGGTAGCCGCCGTCGCGGCGCGGATGGTCAGCAGGGCGTGGCAGCCCACGGTGCCACGCCAGCCTGTCACGCTGACGGGTGGGGGGGTTAAATATGCGCTGCGTACCCTGCGCGAAGGCTATCTCTATGTACTGCTGGATCAGGGTATCTGGCAAGCTTATGAGGTCACGGCAGAAGGCTATTTGCGCCAGTTCAACCCTTTTACGATGCCTGAAAGCGATACGGTGGAGCCGCTGAGCCGTGCCTGCCTGACCTATGGGCACGACATATTAGCCAGTTTTATCAACATTGATGACAGCCAATACAGTGAGGCATGGATCGCCTTCAGTAGCGATCCCTGGAGCCAGCAGGTACTGGAGGAGTACGCTTCCGGCGTGCGCCCCAGCGCCCGTTTCACCAAAATCAACCTTTCCACCCTGAAACGGTCGCCTAGCCTCATTCCCGAGGCGCGCGTGCTGGACAGTCGCCTCTCTCTCCTGAAGGCTCAGGTCGCGGAGTTTGCCACTGATGAGTGGCTTGACCCCGTCCCGGTCTTGAATGATCCCTCTGGCAGCCACGAACAGAACTTGCCGCTCCCGCCGCCCGGCGGCATGCATGGCTTCTATCCCCGGCTGAGCCGCGCGCAAGCACTGGCAGAGCATATCGCCCAGATGACGCTACAACACGGCTGTGCAATCACGGCGCTGGCGCTTAATGATCCAGTGGGCGTGGTGGAAGAGTTGAATGAGGATCGCCTGCGCGTGGTGGAGGCGCGCCAGCAGTGGAACGAGGCCCCAGAGATCCGCCACCAGCACCTGATCTCTGAGGCAATCGCCCAGACGCTGGCCAGGATAAAACAGGAGACCACCGCCCGCAGCCAGCCGCGTTACGAGCGGCCTGCCAGTGGCTACCCAGCGGCCCAAGTCACTGTGGTGCCCGCCGAACAGATCGCACAGGAGAGCTATGCTGCCGAGCTAGCGCGGCTACAGACCTGCTATGACGAAGTGGCGCGCGCCACCTTTGACCAGAAGTACCAGCAGACGCTGGCACGTTACCAACGGCGGCTAACGGCGACGGGTGGCAGTTTGTCGGCATGGTATCAGGCGCGGGAGTGGGAGGAGATCATCCTCCACGACTATGCACCAGAGACCAGCCTCACTGGCTGGGTGGCCCAACTGGGCACCCTGATGGCATGTGTGCAGGGCAGTTGCACCGACCCCCATACCGAGGAGGCGTGGCGCATTTGGTTTGAGACGCCCGACAGCGCTGGCTTCCGGGGGTTGCTGGGCAATCAGCATTCGATTTTAGAAGCGGTCTACAACGGCATCCAAGGATACAGCAACCTTAAGGTACTGCTGGGATCGGATGAGCTGGGCAACCTCCTGAAGTCAAAACGGGTACAAAAAGCCCTGATGCAGCGTGCTTTGGCGCTCAGCGGTGCCTATAGCCGCCTGACCACCAAACTGAGCCAGACCGCAAAAGAGGCCTATACGCGGGTGATGCAAGGTATGGCCTACCTGCTCACGGGCCAGCAAATCACGCTGTTTACCCTGACGATGTCCATTAGGGAGTTCCAGCAGCTCTATATCGACATGGCCGCTTCGGTGCTGCCTGCGGCCAGTACGCCCATCCCATTTGGCGGCGCGGTACGGCAAGGGACGGCCATCACCCGTACCGTCACCACTGGCGGGCTGCTGCGGGTCACGGATCAAGAGGTGCTGGCACGACGCATCCAGGTCACGTTGGTCAGTGACATGGCACCCGATAAACTCCACACCGCGCTGCACCAAGCCGGCACCAGCTTGGAGGCGGTCTCCTCCAGCCCGCTGACCGAGGCAGGCCAGCTCCGGCACTTCTCCGAACTGCGCATCTCTGCCCTGTCGCTGGCTGACGGGGTCGATCAAGGCACCCTAACGCTCTCCCAATCGCAAACAACATCTCTACTGCGCAGTCAGGCGCAGATGATGCGCCGGATAGTGAGCGGCAACAGCGTGGGGATGGGGCTGTCGAGTTGGATGCTACTGCTGCAACTTGGTGCGCTGGAAGCCAACCATCAGGCGCTGGATCAAGCCATTGGCAATGACAGCAAGGCCCGGTTGGCGCTGCTCTCCAATGTCACCATGGTGGTCAGCGCCGCCGTCGAGGGTGCCGGCTTTCTGCGTACCCTGGCCATGGCCAAACCTTGGGTCAATAAAACCCATTGGTTAATCAAGCTAGGGGGCATGCTGGGGGGATTAGCGGCAATTATTGATGGAGTAGGGATGCTTATTAAAGGAGTTGAAAATTATAAAGAAGGAAATATAGAAAAGATATTCTGGTATGGAGGCGCAACAGGAGCAACTTTTATTGGTGGGGCATTTGGTATTTATGCAGCCCGCGCAGCCAATTTTGCCCTGCTTGGCCCTGCCGGTTGGGCTGGACTATTAATCTTAACCGGGGCTGCGCTGGCCATTCAGGCTGAGAAAACTATCGGTACCCCCTTTGAGATCTGGTTACGCCGCTGCTGCTTTGGTAAACCACACAGTGAAGATGTGCCGTGGCGGCTGAGCACCCTACCCACGCTGAATGACGCCAACCTCAATGCTGCCTTGCAGGCCTACAACGCCATCAACAATGGTTTGATGGCCGAGGTGGGCTACAGCGACAAACTCGCTGAACTGCTCGATCGCCAGGATCTGATCAAGATGCGCATCGTGCTGCCGGGCTGCGACAAAGACCACTCAGCCTGGAGCTATAGCCTGACGCTGCCGAACGCAACCGGCGGCACAGAGATTCTGCTCGCCACAACCCACAACACGCCATCCTCCACCAACGCACGGCTGGAGCCATTGGCACCTTCCCCTTGGCAATCACACCGCCGTCGGCCGGATCTTGGCACAGTAACCGAGCGCTGGCAGGGCAACGATCTGGTTATTGAAGGGGAAGCCTGGGCAGACAGCACTTTCTACCCCCAGGCGGTGCTGGATGTCAGCTACTGGCCAGATAAAGCCAATCAGGCATGGGTCATGGGTTTGCAAGTTAAGACAGAAGATTAAGGAGCAATGAATGAAACAGACGGATAAAAACTTAACGCATCTGGATAAAGAAACCCTGAATGCTGCATTGGAGAGCTATTTCTCCAGAGAATCCACCCTATCCCCTCCATTGAAAAACTGGGAAGAGGATCTACCCAAAAGCGTTGAGGCACAACACACTGCGCCTCGCCTGACTTTTATTAATGAAATAAATAAAGTGTGGATGGAGGTGCCATTGTATGACAATGTCATGTGGGGGGTGGATATATTACTACTTGGTGTAACCCCGATCCCACTAATATGTTATTCAAGCCTACTATTTATACCAGGGATTATTCATGATCTATTTGAACATCCTTTAATTTTTATTTTATATTTACTATTGTCATTTGTGATGTTTTCCTTAATGTTCTTAAGTATTAAGATAGCTCTATATGTCCCCCGTCCCCTCCCCATCCGCTTTAATCGCGCACGGCAGAAAGTGTATGTCTATCAGCATACTCAAAGTTGGAACCCCTGGGTGCGCTGGCCGACCACCATTAAAGTCTTTGACTGGGCTGACATCCACGGTGAACTAAGCTACCAGTCCGGGCGCTATAACCAAGGCTATCAGCTCTGGTGTGCGGTTTGCCAGCCCGGCACCCGTCAGGTGATTGACCGCTTTATGCTCAGCGATTCCATCGGCCACCCCAAGGTGCAGCGCGGCCTGTGGAGCCACTGCTGCCACTATATGGCACACCGCCCGGTGCCCACCCGGCCGCTGTATAAAACCCAGCCGCGCACCTGGAAGCTGCGTGAAACCGTGCGCTGGCCAGCAGACATTGACCAGGAGTCACGTACCGCCCCGCAGGATGAGGTGGCAGAAACGTCAGGAGCACGCGATGAAACACGCTGATAAAAATATAGAGATGCTGAATACCGCATTGGAGAGTTACTTCTCCAGAGAATCCACCCTATCCCCACCCCTGAAAAACTGGGAAGAGGATCTATCCAAAAGTGTTGAAGCGCAACACACTGCGCCTCGCCTGACTTATATTAATGAAATAAATAAAGTGTGGATGGAGGTGCCACTCCATGAAGATATTTTATGGGGCGCCGTACCATTTATCTTCACCTTAACTACAATTGCTATGATTATCTATCTAGCATTTAGTTTAATGGTTATTTTCTCGGATCATCCTAGCTATTTACTTTCATTTATTATGTTTATAGGTGCATTTATTTTTGCAACAGCCTCATTATTTTATTTGAAATTATTTGCGTATACTCCCCGTCCCCTCCCTATCCGTTTTAATCGTGCACGGCAGAAAGTGTATGTCTATCAGCATACCCGTAGTTGGAACCCCTGGGTGCGCTGGCCAACCACCATCAAAGTTTATGACTGGGCTGATATCCACGGTGAACTGAGCTACCAGTCCGGGCGCTATAACCAAGGCTATCAGCTCTGGTGTGCGGTTTGCCAGCCCGGCACCCGTCAGGTGATTGACCGCTTTATGCTCAGCGATTCCATCGGCCATCCCAAGGTGCAGCGCGGCCTGTGGAGCCACTGTTGCCACTACATGACGCACCGCCCGGTGCCCACCCGGCCACTGTATAAAACCCAGCCGCGCACCTGGAAGCTGCGTGAAACCGTGCGCTGGCCAGCAGACATTGACCATGAGTCACGTACCGCCCCGCAGGAAAAAATAGGGAGTAAATACCATGCCAGTGAATTTTGATAATGTTTTAGAGCTGCGCTCATGGCCCAACCCCCCTAACGCATGGCGCTGGCTCAACGCATTGGGAATAATGGTAGTCGCTAGCATGTTATTTTGTGGGGCGCTCAAATACCCGACAGAAGAGGACTCTCGCTCGCTTACACCGCTGATTTTACCCATATCTATCTGGCTTATGGCACTGATGCTCCGCCTTCTTTATTTTTCCTTTTACTCTTGCTCTATATCCCTCTGGAACCGAGAGCGGCAGGAGATGATTCTACAAAAAACCCGGCAAGGTCGGCGTGCCTTGCAAGTTCTGTCAGCCCAGTTTATTACCGGCCATGCCACGTTGAATCATGGCCGTTATTTACCACCGCTGGAATCCACACTCAAAAGCGAAAGGATATTAACACCACGTCTAAGCCGTGATGGCATCCACACCTTTCCGCACAGCCGTATCGGTGATAAAACCCCGCCATTGCACACGCCCCTTAATACAGCTGACCTTGCCTTTACTACATTGGCCGCCTCTCTGACCGGACAGCTCGCGCAAGTTCCAGCCAATCAGGAGGTGGCGATCCTGTTTGAGTCCTCCTGCACCCTGCCTGCCGAGCACCTGTGGGAGATGTGGCAATCCGCCTGGCAACAGCAAGGTATCCAACAGCCATTGGCGCGCCTACCGGGTACAGGCATGGCGGTTATCGATGAGTGGTTGGATCGGCATATTGAGAAAAAGAGCCTGCTGCTGGTGGTTGCCATACAGGTCGCGCCGGAAACGGTAAAAGGGAGCGCGGAAGCGGCAGTGGCACTACTGCTGGGCAACCGCCTGACGCAAAAGGTGCTGAAGCCCATCGCGTTACTCCACCGTCCGGAGCAGACTACGCTGCCCACTCTGGCGCAGGGCATTGAACAGTCAGCCTATTGGGTGCCACTGCGCCACGGCGAGGAGTTGGGCCATCTCTGGCTAGCGGCAACGGACAGGCAGTCGCAATCTGCCGTGATGGCGCGCTGCGGCCAATCGCCGCTGGGCGGCATCCGCGCAGATAATGGGCTTTATCCATTGGATGACCTGTGCGGTGATGCTGGCGCGGCGGCTCCCTGGTTGGCGCTGGCGACTGCGTCACAGGCGGCGGCCAGCACATCCGCCATGCAGTTGGTGATCAGTGGAGTGCCCATGCAGGAGAGCGTGTGGATCACCCATCTCTCCCCGGTCGCCCCAGAAAGTGCGTAGCGTTCCCTTCCTTTTAGGTAGGGGATGCAGAGCGAAGCGCCCGACAGGGCGCTAATGAGGGCGGTTCTGATCCTCAATATATTTCTTAATCACTTCGAGGGGCGCACCGCCCACACTGCCAGCAAAATAAGACGGCGACCAAAGCGCGTCTGACTTCCACGCGGGTTTATGCAAATCAGGATGAAGCAATTTCATCTTGCGACTGCTCACCCCTTTCAGGCTGTTAACCAGCTTGCTGATCGCCACCTTCTAAAGATTAAATGGCAGTGCAGCACAAAGACGCAATGCCGCCCCGTTCGATAAGTTAACTCCATAGACCAACCTTGAAAATGTGCTATAAAGCCTGTAGTTTAGCGCACTATGAGCATTCATACCAAAACACTCTCAGTCAGAGTTAAAGACAAACACGCCGCCGTTTTGCGGCAGATGGCTTTTGAAGTCAATCAGGTCTTTAATCTGGCAAACGAGATAACCAGCGCGGCATATAGCAACGCTGGCGAGTTTGGTGCGCAGATCCCCAAATGGCTATCGGCGTATGATGTTCAAAAGCAGACTGCCGGACTCCGCAAGGAAAAGGGCTATCTGATCGACAGCGCCAGCATTCAGGAAGTGATCGCCGTACACGGCAAAGCCCGCAAGCAGTTTAAGCGGTCAAAACTTCGCTGGCGTGTCAGTGGCGGCACTCGCCGTTCGCTGGGCTGGATCCCGTTTAAAGTGGGCTTTGCGAAGTGGCATAACGGCAGCGTTACATTCGCTGGCAAGCTGTTTAATGTCTGGGATAGCTACGGTTTGAGCGGCTACAAATTCCGCGCGGGTAGCTTTTCAGAAGATAGCCGGGGGCGTTGGTATTTCAACGTAGCCGTAGACTATGAGGAGCAGCCAACCGAAGGCGTTAGCGCCGTTGGTATCGACTTAGGCTTAAAGGATATTGCCACCACGTCAGACGGTGAAAAGCTGGAGGAGGGCGGTTCTATCGTGATCTGGAGCCAGCATTAGGCAAGGCACAACGGGCGAACAAAAAGCGCCGCGTAAAGGCTATCCACGCCAAAATTAAAAACCGCCGCAAAGACGCTTTGCACAAATTCAGTACGGCAATGGTGAAAGCGAATGCGGCAATATTCGTAGGCGACGTGAGCGCCAGCAAGCTAATCAAAACAAAGATGGCTAAGCGCGTTTTAGACGCGGGCTGGGCGATGCTCAAAACACAGCTGGAATATAAGGCGATTGCGCGATCAGCCGTGTTTCAAGTAGTCAACGAATCCTATTCCACCCAGGCTTGTTCGTGTTGTGGGGCGCTATCCCCCAACAGTCCGAAAGGTAGAGCAGGTCTGCGAATAAGAGTATGGACTTGTCGCGAGTGCGGAACGCTACATGATCGCGATGTAAACGCGTCAAAGAATATACTCGCGGCAGGGCATTGCCGTCTAGCTGTAGGAATACCCGCCCTTTAGGGAGGGGAGGATGTCAACCGCTTTGGGAGCGCTTATTCAACAGTCAGCAAGGAGATCGTTATGGCGCAAGGCCACTATTTAATACAGGGTGACAGAACCACCTGCGGCGGCATCATCACCGAAGGAGACCCGTTATATACGCTATATGACCGGCCGGTAGCACGTGAAGGAGATGCCGTCACCTGCGGCGTCCATGCCGGGTTATACCGGATTGCGGGTGCCATCCCTGACGATGAGCTGGAGGGGCGGGGCTATGCTGGCACGCTCCATAGCCGCAGCACCTGCCCCTGTCAGGCTGGGTTCATTGCCTCCATCACTGAAGACACCTATGAGGTGTGACCGGCAATAACGGCCAGCTGGTCAACATGCCCCCGTTCCGGGGGCTTTTTTTGCCCGGTGCAATTTTTTCCAATACCTTGCTCTTATGCTGTGGTGAGATGGCGCCATCTGATAACCGCCATAAGGGGAGTGTTGTGCCGTTTTATAATGGATTTTTGCTTAGTCTTTCGCTCTGTCTGGATATTGGGCTGGCGAATATCGCGATGATGGCACTGGCGATGCAGCGCGGGTTCGGCAAGGGCATGATGCTGGGGCTTGGCACCTGCGTCGGCGATCTGATCTATGCGGTGCTGGCGATGGCCGGGATGGCTGCCCTGCTGGCGTTCGCGCCGGTGCGCTGGGCATTGTGGCTCGGCGGTTCGGCGATCCTGCTGTTCCTTACGTTTAAGATGATGTTGACCGCGCTGCGCGCCACCGCCAATCCGGCAACACCGGCCGCCGTGGATGGCAGCCGGCTGGCACTGTTTGGTCGTGGGGTGCTGCTGGCGCTCTCCTCCCCGACGGCGATTCTCTGGTTCGCGGCGGTGGGCGGCAGCCTGATCGCCCGCCAGCAGGCGGGGATGGAGAATGCTGGCCTGTTCCTCGCGGGCTTCTTCATCGCTGGGGTAGTGTGGTCTCTGGTGCTGTGCGGGGTGTCACATCAGGGCGGGAGACTGCTCGGCAAACGGATGCTGGTCTTCTCTTACGTCGCGTCAGCCCTGATCTTTGCTTACTTTGCCCTCTACGTGATGTACAGCGGCTATAGCGAATTTATCCTGCGCGGTAGCGCGTAACGCTGCGGGCTGGTGCCCATCACCCGTTTGAAGGCATTGCTGAGGTGGCTCTGGTCATAAAACCCCAGCGCGTGCGCCACGGCGGCCGGTGCCTCACCGCGCCGCAGCCGCCGGCGCGCTTCCATTAGCCGCAACTGTTGCAGGTAACGCATCGGCGTCATGTGGGTCTGCTGGCGGAAACTGCGCACCAGATGGAAGGGTGAAACGTCAGCGACCGCCGCCAGATCCTCCAGCCGCAGCGCCTCGGTCAGGTTGGCGTGCATGAAGGTAATGACGGCGTGGAGCGGGGCCGGGCGCGCATCGGGATGGCAGGCGCGCTGGTGCGGCAACAGCGCCGCCAACAGCAGCAGTTGCCGCTCCTGCCCACTGACGTCGCTGTCCTGACACAGGGCGGCGATGGCGGCAAACAGGGCCGGGTCATCGAACGCTCCCTCCTGGAACAGCACATCGCCTTGCAGTGAAAGCTCGCTCTGCTGGCAGAGGCGGCGCAGCCAACCAACATCCAGGTGCAGGCTGAAAAAGGCACTGCCCGGCGTCAAAAACTCAGAGGCCTGCACGGTCAAAGGGTTATAGATCGTCACCTGTCCGGCCTCAACGCGCTGGGCGGTGCCGTCAAACCAGATCTTCTCAACGCCCGCGAGGTTGGCGCTCAGTACATACTCCTCATGGGTGTGCCGTGGGAATCCTGCGGCACCCGAAAGGGTATGAGACGCTTCCAGCCCGTCGTGGCGTGCCAACCATGTCGTCTGCATCCCGGCTCCTGTCTGGGGGGTTGATGGCGCTTACAGCGTGACGTCGCCAAACTTACCGGCTTGGTAATCGACAATCGCCTGATTAATCTCCTCGCGGCTGTTCATCACGAAGGGGCCGTAGGAGACTACCGGCTCCTTGAACGGTTGGGCGTGACCATACAAGATCACTGCCTCGCCGCTGGCCGCCAGCGTGACACTGTCACCCTCATCGTTCAGCTCAATCAGATGGTGGGGCTTCAGCGCCTGCCCGTTGAGGGAGAGATCGCCGCGCACCACGTAGAGGAACACCGTGTGGCCCGCCGGGGCGGGCAAGGTAAGCTGCGCGCCCGCGCGGCACTGGACGGTCATCATGGTGATGCCGGTCTGTGACACGTATGGCCCCTGTTGCCCGTCAAACTCCCCAGAGATCAGGCTCACGGTGGCAAGGCCCCCTGCGGCTTCAATGGCTGGAATATCAGCCTGTTGCAAGCCGGTATAGGCGGGCTGCGTCATCTTTAGCTGGGCCGGCAGGTTCACCCACAGTTGCAGGATCTCCAGCGGGCCGCCGCTGCGTTTGAAGGAGGCCGGCGAGATCTCGGCATGTACCAGCCCGGAGCCAGCGGTCATCCACTGGATGCCGCCCTCATTGATCACGCTCTCATGGCCGCCGCTGTCGAGGTGCGCCAGCTCGCCTTCCAGAATGAATGTCACGGTCTCAAAACCACGGTGCGGGTGCGGGCCAAACGGCAACCCTTGGTTATTGGCGGGGTAGACCTGCGGGCCGTGGTGGTTGAGGAACAGGAACGGATCAAGCTGCGGAAGCTGGGCGTTAGGCAGCGGGCGGCGGGTCACCAGATCACCGATGTCGTCACGCAGGGCCGGATGCTGCTGTTTCAGGGTTCTGAAGCTCATGGGTTCACCTGTCATCAAAAGTGGCGTGACACTGTCACACTTAGTGCGCTAAGGATACCCCAGCCACCCCCTGATGAATAGTTGCAATTGAAATGAAGTGCAAGCCCTATCCCGTTCCCCGCAAGCGTTAAGCGATATTTCTTCTTTTACATCCTGACCGCCGCCTTCCAATAATTGCGGCACTCATTTGCAAAAAGGAAGGCACATCGTATGGCATACCGACTCAGCCTGCTGGACAAAAGCCCGCTGGCGACGGACGAAAGCGCCGAGCAGGCGCTGGCCCGCACCCTGGATCTGGCGAAACGGGCGGAGGCGTGGGGATTTCACCGTTTTTGGGTGGCGGAGCACCACAACAGCCCCTCGCTGGCTGGCCCATCGCCAGAAGTGCTGATCGCCTGGATTTTGGCGCAGACCCACAGCCTGCGTGTAGGCGCGGGTGGCGTGATGCTTCAGCACTACAGCCCGTATAAAGTGGCGGAGAACTTCAACCTGCTGGCCTCGCTGGCGCCCGGCCGGGTCGATCTTGGCATTGGCAAGGCGCCCGGCGGGTTGCCGCTCTCCACGCGGGCGCTGCAACAGGGGGTGAACGTGGCTGAAAAGGGCGATTTCGCGGCACAGTTGGCGCAACTCAACCACTGGCTGGAGGCGCGCAACGCTGGTGAAAGCGATGAGCTGCTGGCGACGCCCCTGCCCTCACGCCCGGCCCAGCGCTTCCTGCTGGGGGCGAGTGAAGGGAGCGCGCGGCTGGCGGCGGAGCTGGGCTGGCACTTTGTGTTTGCTGCCCATTTGAATGGCAGCGAGCGCGATCTGGAGCTGGCGCTCGAAACCTACCACCAGCTTAGTGGCGGCCAGCGGGCGATTGTGGCGGTACAGGCCATTGTCGCGGCCTCGCCAGCAGAGGCCACGCTGTTGGCCGCCGATCTCCAGCACTTCCGCGTGATTAACCCGCATGGCCAGAGCGTGACCGTCGGCACCGAGGCGCAGGCGGAGGCCTATGTGCGGCAGGCCGGGCTGACTGACTACCAGATCGAACCACGCCAGAGCGCCACCCTGAAAGGCACCGCCGCGCAGGTGCACGCCCAACTCGCAAGCCTGGTAAAACGCCACGGCATTGAGGAGTTCATTATTGATACGCCGATCAGCGAGGGCGTGGCGCGCCTGACCTCATTGGCGCTGCTGGCTGAATACCAACCGGCCACGACGCAGGTGCCCGCATAAAGTGGCGTGAGAGACTAGTTAATAGGGAGACGCATGAGCGAACAATTAGAGCAGCAGCTTATTTCATGGCGGCGAGAATTACATCAATACCCGGAACTCTCAAATAAAGAGTTTGCCACCACCGAAAGAATTACCGGCTGGTTAAAAGGATTGGGATTAACGCCCCTGCCCTATTCATTAAAAACCGGCGTGGTAGTGGAAATAGGCCACGGCGAAAAATGTATTGCCCTGCGGGCGGATATTGATGCCCTGCCGATTGAGGAGATCGCCCCGGTGCCGTTTGCCTCGCAGCACCGTGGCGTAATGCACGCCTGTGGCCATGATGTGCACACCAGCGTAATGCTTGGCGCGGCCACCCTGTTGAAGGCGCGGGAAGCTTCGCTGCCCGGCCGGGTGCGCATTCTGTTCCAGCCAGCGGAGGAGTGTTTCACCGGCGCGCAGGCGCTGATTGACGCCGGGGTGCTGGCGGGGGTGCAGGCGATTTTTGGGATGCACAATGCGCCGGAACTGCCTACCGGCACGCTGGCAACGCGCGGTGGCGCCTTCTATGCCAATGTCGATCGCTTCGTGATTCGCGTCAATGGGCGTGGCGCACATGCGGCGCGGCCGCAGGAGGGGGTGGACGCCATCGTCATCGCCAGCCAGATTGTCGGCGCGTTGCAGACCCTGCCCAGCCGGCGCTACAGCCCGCTGGAGTCGGTGGTGGTGAGCGTGACGCGCATCGCTGGCGGCACTACCTGGAACGTGCTGCCGCAGCAGGTGGAGATGGAGGGCACTGTGCGTACCCACAACAATGCCATCCGTGAGGGCATCGCAGATAATATCCGCCAGTTGATCCACGGCATCGCCACTGCCTCGGGCGGCGCGGCCGAACTGCTCTGGTCGCCCGGCCCGCCAGCGCTGGTCAATACGCCACACTGGGCCACCTTCAGCCAGCAATTGGCGCAGGAGGTGGGCTACCAACTGGTAGAGACACCGCCCCAAATGGGCGGGGAGGATTTTGCCCTCTACCTGCACCATGTGCCGGGTGCCTTTGTCAGCATTGGCAGCGCCAGCCACGACGGGCTGCACCACCCCGGATTCAACCCTGACGAGCGGTTGATTGCCCCGGCGGCACGCTATTTTTCCCAGCTCGCTGAGCACGCCCTGAATAGCCTTCCCCTGCCCCAATAATCGCTCCGGTTATTTGCCTTTTTGATGTTTAGATTGCGGGATTTGTTATTTCACATCCCGCGTCAATTCGGGAATAGTCATTTCAACGCCCCGCTCATTGAATAAGGAAATAACCATGACCCGCCAACTCCGCCTTGGCACCATATTACATGGTGCCTCAGGAAATATGTCCGCCTGGCGCCATCCGGACGCCGTTGCCGATGCCAGCATTAATCTTGAGTTTGTCAAAAGCGTGGCGAAAAAAGCGGAAGAGGGAAAACTCGACTTTATTTTTGTCGCCGATGGGCTGTATATCAACGAGAAATCGATCCCCCACTTCCTGAACCGCTTTGAGCCGCTGACCCTACTCTCCGCGCTCTCCGGCGTCACGCGCCATCTGGGGTTGGTCGGCACCCTCTCCACCAGCTACAGCGAGCCGTTTACCGTGGCGCGCCAGTTCGCCAGCCTCGATCACCTCAGCGCTGGCCGGGCCGGCTGGAACGTGGTGACCTCCCCCCTGGAAGGCTCCGCGAAAAATTTCTCGCGCCAGCAGCACCCCGACCATGCGCTGCGCTATCGCATCGCTGACGAGTACCTGACGGTGGTCAAGGGGCTATGGGACTCCTGGGAGCAGGACGCCTTCGTGCGTGACAAGGCCAGCGGCCAGTTCTTTGACGCCAGCAAGTTGCACACCCTTGACCACCACGGCGACTTCTTCCAGGTGCAGGGGCCGCTGAACATTGGCCGCACGCCGCAGGGCCGCCCGGTGATATTCCAGGCCGGTGCCTCTGAGGATGGCAAAAAGCTGGCGGCGCGCCATGCGGATGCCATCTTCACCCACCACCCGACCGTCGAGGAGGCACGCGCCTTCTACTTGGATGTGAAACGCCAACTGGTGGAGAACGGCCGCCGCCCCGAGCACCTGCACATCTTCCAGGGCGTGAGCGTGATTGTCGGTGACAGCGCCGAGGATGTGGAGCGCCAGTACCAGCAGACGGCGCAACTGGTCTCCATCAAGGATGCCCTCAACTATTTGGGCCGCTTCTTTGACCACCACGACTTTAGCCAATACGCGCTGGATGCCCCCTTCCCGGAACTGGGCGAGATTGGGCAGAACAGTTTCCGCAGCACCACGGATGAGATCAAACGCAATGCGCGTGAGAAGGGACAGACGCTGCGACAGGCGGCGCTGGAAGCCGCCACGCCGCGCCCGCTGTTCCACGGCACGCCGGAACAGGTGGCAGATGGTCTCCAGCACTGGTTTGAGAGCGGTGCGGCCGATGGCTTCATCATCAACGGCGGCACGCCAGTCACCTTCCCGCGCTTTGTGGAGAGCGTCGTGCCGCTGTTGCAGGCACGCGGCCTGTTCCGCACTGAATACTCCGGCACCACCCTGCGTGACAACTTTGGTCTGGACCAGCCAGCCAACCAATTTGCCCAATAACAATAAGAGTGAATCGCTATGCAGAAACGTTTCCTGCTCTCCGCCCTGACCGCCGCGCTGCTGTTTACGGGCGTCACCTATGCCGCTGTTCCCAGCATTGACGTCAAGGCCAATGAGGTGCCGATCAACGTGCCGAAAAACCCGGCCGCCGTGGCGCAGATCCCCGCCGGTTACCACTTCGCCGTGCCGGGCAAGTTCACAGTGGCGATCGCCGCGCTCAACTCGCCGCCGCTGGCGCTGTTCGCCGAGGACAACAAGACCCTGATCGGCAGCGAGGCAGACATCGCACGATTGGTGGCCGACAGCCTCGGGCTGGAGCTGAACATTGTACCCACCTCCTGGGAGGATTGGCCGCTCGGCGTGGCGTCCGGCAAGTATGACGCCGCCATCAGCAATATCACCGTGACCAAGGATCGTAAGGAGCGCTTTGACTTCGCCACCTACCGCAAGGATTCGCTGGGCTTCTATGTAAAGTCCACCAGCGCCATCCAGAAGCTGGACAAGGCGGAGGATATCGCTGGCCTGCGGATCATAGTTGGTTCCGGCACCAATCAGGAGGCGATTTTGCTGGGCTGGGATGCCGAAAACCGCAAAAAGGGTCTGAAGCCTTTCACCCCGATCTACACCAAGGATGACGCCGCCCAAACACTGGCGCTGCAAACCGGCCGCGCGGACGCCTACTTTGGGCCGAATGTGATTGGCGCATGGAAAGCGGCGCTGACCGGCAAGACGCGGCTGGTTGGCACCTTCGACGGCGGCTGGCCCAAGGCGGCGCACATCGCCGTGACGCTGAAAAAGAACAGCGGTCTGGTGGAGCCGGTCAATACCGCGCTGAACGGCGTGATTCAGGCCGGTGCCTATAGCCAGGTGCTGGATCGCTGGGGGGAAGGCGTCGAGCGGCTCGACAAGTCTGAGATCAACCCGCCCGGCCTGGGTGACTAAGGAGCAGATATGACCATGACATTCCGTGATGTCTCGCCGGAGGATGCGGCGCTGCAACCGATTATTACCGGCCTGTTTGGCGAGTATGAGGCGCGCTACGGCGACTTCTTCTCCCGTAGCGCCGAAGAGGAGCTGACCGAGTGGTACTTGCCGCCGCACGGGCTGTTTATCGTGCTGGAGCAGGCGGGCGAGTTGGTGGCGATGGGGGCCTACAAGCCCTTGGATGCCGACACCGCCGAGCTAAAGCGCATCTGGACGCGGCGTGACCTGCGCCGCCAGGGGCTGGCGTTCAAAGTGGTGGCGGAGCTGGAGCGCCGCGCCCTGCTGGCCGGCTACCGCAAAACCTACCTCACCACCGGCTTCCGCCAGCCAGAGGCGGTGCGCCTCTACCTGTCACAGGGGTATGAGCCGCAGTTTGACCTTAACCGCGATCCGGAGGAGTACAGCCAGCCGCCCCATGACGGACGCTTGCGGTTCACCAAAGTGTTGGGCGAAAGCGTCGCCCCGTCGCAGACGGCGCACGCCGGGGAGGCGGGATGAAGCAGCATGAAACCCTGCGTGTGGTGCCCGCGCGCTACCCGCTGCGCCTGCTGGGCGCGGCCTTTACCCTGTTTATCGCCGCTGCGGTGGTGCAGTCCGTGGCCTTCAACCCGCGCTGGGAGTGGAGCGTCTTTGCCCGCTGGTTCTTCGATCCCATTATCCTTGAGGGACTCCAGCAAACACTGCTACTAACGCTGCTAGGCTCGTTGTTCAGCCTGATCCTCGGCACCGGACTGGCGCTGGCACGCCTTTCGCCCTCCTGGCTGCTCTCCGGGCTGGCCTGGGCCTACATCTGGCTGTTCCGCTCGCTGCCGCTGGTAGTGGTGTTGATCGTGCTCTACAACTTCTCCTACCTCTATGACACGCTGTCGCTCGGCATTCCCTTTACCTCATTCTCGTTGGGTAACTACCCGACCATTGATGTGCTCGGCCAGTTCCCGACCGCCGTGGTTGGCCTGACGCTGGTGCAGTCGGCCTATACCGCCGAGATTATCCGTGGCGGCATTCTGGGCGTTGACCATGGCCAGTTTGAGGCCGCCGCGGCGCTCGGCTTGCCCGGCCGCCACCGCACTTTCCGCATCATCCTGCCGCAGGCGCTGCGCACCATTATCCCCACCGCCTTCAATGAGATCATCAGCCTGGCGAAGGGCACCTCGATTGTCTATGTGCTGGCGATGCCGGAGCTGTTCTACACCATCCAGATGATCTACAACCGCACCCAGCAGGTGATCCCGCTGCTGATGGTGGGCGCGGTGTGGTATCTGGTGATCACCAGCGTGCTGTCGCTGTTCCAATACTATGGCGAACGCTGGCTGGCGCGCAGTTCTCGCCGCGAGGCCCGCCCGGCGCTGTGGCAAAAACTTCGTCTGCGGTTTGGCCGCGCGCCCCTCGGCCCGGTAAGGAGCTAACCATGTCTGAAGCGATCGATTACCACGCGCAGCTCGCGCGCGGCCACATCTCCATTACCAACGTCACCAAGTACTTTGGCCGCCACAAGGCGCTGGATGGAGTGTCGCTGGAGTTGCCGCCGGGTTCGGTGACAGTGATCCTCGGCCCCTCCGGCTCGGGCAAGTCCACGCTGTTGCGCGCCATCAACCATCTGGAGCGGGTCGATGAGGGCTTTATCCAGATCGATGGCGAGTACATCGGCTACCAGCAGCGCGGCGACCGCCTCTACGAACTGAAGGAGCGCGCCATCCTGCGCCAGCGCACCGAGGTGGGGTACGTGTTCCAGAACTTCAATCTGTTCCCGCACCTGACGGTGCTGGAGAACATCATTGAGGCACCCATCGTCCACAAAAAGCAGACGCGGCCAGAGGCGATTGCGCGGGCACAGGAGCTGTTGGAGAGCGTCGGGCTGCGGCACAAGGCCGATGCCTGGCCGCGCCAACTCTCTGGCGGCCAGCAGCAGCGCATTGCCATTGCCCGGGCGCTGGCGCTCAACCCGCGCGTGATGCTGTTTGATGAGCCGACCTCCGCGCTGGACCCGGAGCTGGTGGGTGAGGTGCTGGATGTGATCCGGCGTCTGGCGCGCTCCGGCGTCACGCTGGTGGTGGTAACCCATGAAATTGGCTTTGCGCGTGAGGTGGCTGACCAGATCGTATTTATGGTGGATGGCAAGATCGTCGAGCAGGGCAGCGCCCGGCAGGTGATCAATGCGCCGCAGCATCCGCGCACCCGCCGTTTTCTAGCCAAAGTGCTGTAGGGGGCCGCATGAGAAACGTGATCCTCGGGCTGATCGCCCTGCCTGCGGCCTGTGCTTGGGCAGCGGCTCCCACGCTCCTGATTGACCTGGCTGCCAACCAGCAACCCATCCACACCGTCAAAAATCCGGCGGCGGTGGCGCTGATCCCGCCCGGTTTCCACTTTGCCGTGCCGGGCAAGCTGACGGTGGCGGTCAGCGCGTTGAACGCGCCACCGCTGTCGGTGCTGGCGGATGACAACCAGACGCGCATCGGCAGTGACATTGATGTCGCGCGCCTGCTGGCGGATGGGCTGGGGCTGGGGCTGAATCTGGTGCCAGCCTCTTGGGAGCAGTGGCCGTTGGGCATCAGTTCCGGCAAATATGATGTTGCGCTGTTCAATATCGCCGTGACCAAGGAGCGCAAAACCCGCTTTGACTTCGCCACTTATCGGCAGGATACGCTGGCCTTTTCGGTACGCCGCAACAGCCCCATCCGCGCCATCAGCAAACCGGCGGATGTGGCCGGGCTGAAGGTGATTGTTGGTTCCGGCACCAATCAGGAGAATGTGCTGCTGGGGTGGGACAGGCAGAACCGTGCCGCCGGGCTGGCCCCGGCCCAGCCGATCTATGTCACCGATGATGCCGCCGCCAGCCTGGCGCTCCAGTCCGGCCGGGTCGATCTCTATTTTGGCCCACACTCGACCGGTGCCTACAAGGCGGCGTTGACCGGCCAGACGCGGCTGGTGGGCAACGGCCCGCAGCTGGCGCAGGTCGCTGCCACTACTCGCAAGGGCAATGGGCTGGCCGCCGCGCTGAGTGAGGCGATCAATGGTGCGATCACGCGCGGCGACTATGCACGGGCGATCGATCGCTGGGGCGAGACGGAGGAGAAAATTGAGCGTTCGCAGGTCAATCCGCCCGGCATTGGTGATACGCCCGCCAGCGAGAGCGCCAATGCCGGTTAAAAATTGCACTTAATGAAACAGAAGCGGCGGCCTTAACCCCAATTGGCCGGGCATGATGGTTTCCTGCCATAAAAGCGATCTTTATCCTGTTTAGTCGCTATAGTGTCGCAAATTCAGCATGTTATGATGCGATAGCGCTCTAAGGATAAGGATAATACTATGCATAAGGCCGCTCTTTTTCTGCTTGGCGCCGTGGCGCTGACCGCCTGCGACAACCGCGCGCCGGAGAGGGTCAACCCTTCATTGGCCAGCCTCTCCAACATTTTTGGTTTTGACCCACTGCTCGGCAAGGTGAGGGCCTTCTCGCAAATCCAGAAAGATGAGTCCGGCAAGATCACCGCCGATATTCGCGGCACGCTGGATGAGCAGGGCTGCGTGCAGACACTGCGCGCCTTCCAGCCGCAGATGGATGTGGATGTCGATCTGGTCAAGGAGGGCGACTACTTTGTCGATCGCGCCAGCCATAAAAAGCTCTATCAACTGGATGCGCACTGTCGGCTGGAGCGCACCATTGACGGCAGCCTGCTCTATCGCAAGGACGCCAAGGGCTTTGTGACCGAGGTGGTGAAGACCGCCAACGATGACAGCTTCGCCCACTACAGCTACGACGAACTTGGTTTCCCGCGCACTACGCTGTTCCAAAGCCCGCTCGGCAAAACAGAAATTGAGGTCAAAGATGACGCCCCCGCCCACAAACGGCTGGATGCGACCACCGAGGCCAAAGTGGATGGCAAGCCAGCCGGTATCAACAAGATGTCCTGCCGCTATGACGAGCACGCCAACCCACTGAGCTGTTCCGCCACCATCACCGCCGAGGGTGACTATGGCAGCGCCGGGCTGAGCTACAATCAGACCTACCAGACCAGTTACTACTGATCGGCCTGCGGCAGGTGCGCTGGCAGGTCGATGTCCCACAGGCAGCCGGGATCGTCCACGGCCACCGCCTGCGGCGGCGCGGCGGCCAGCAGGCTGCGCGCGCCCTGATCGCCGCGAAGCTGGCACAACGCGGCAAACAGGGCGGCGCCAAAGCCGACCGGATGGCCAGCCCGCCTGTGGTAAAGGCGCGCGCGCTGGGGGCCTGATCCAGCGCCGAAGCCACCTGCCGATAGGTGTGCGGATGCAGGGCGGGCATGTCCGCCAACGCCACCAGCCAGCCCGGCCACCGCGCGGTGGCCGCCACGCCAGCGGCGATTGACTCCCCCAACCCGCCGCTCGCCACACAATAAAACTCCGCCCCGGCGGCCTGCGCCAGCCGGTGCAATGCCTCATCCTCCGGCCGCACAATGACGCGCACCGGCAGCCCGCTCGCCTGTGCGTGGCGCAGGCTGCGGGCAAACACCGTTTCGCCATCGCCCAGTGAGGCCAGCAACTTGTGCTGGCCGCCGCTGGCAGCGCGATAACGGCGGCTCAGGCCGGCGGCCATCAATAAAATCCCTGCTTCCATGACGCTTCCTCTCGCTTTTTGATGCGGTTTTCCCGGTGCCAACGGCGAATTCCGGTGACTCTTTATGCAGATTCGCTATGATGCCGGGCGACCGTATTCATTAAATGGTACGGCATAACAGTTGTTGACCGCCCCAACGGGGCATTGGCCTGCGCCACCATGCGGCAGGTGACTTTAATGACGGAGAGTGTGTTATGGCCATTGAGATCACCCGTCCTGCCGGACTAAAGGACGCTGACTCGCTGCTTTACCGCAAGATCACCTGGAAGTTAATCCCGTTTTTATGCCTCTGTTACCTCGCGGCCTATCTGGATCGTATCAATATCGGTTTCGCCAAATTGCAGATGTCCAGCCAACTGCAACTGAGTGAGGCCGCCTTTGGGCTGGGTGCCGGCCTATTTTTTGTCGGCTATATCCTGTTTGAGGTGCCGAGTAACCTGATCCTGCAACGCGTCGGTGCCAAGGTGTGGATCGCGCGCATCATGATCACCTGGGGGCTGCTCTCCGCCGCCACCCTGTTGGTCACTACCCCCACCCAATTCTATGTGCTGCGCCTGCTGCTCGGGGTGGCGGAGGCGGGTTTCCTGCCCGGTGTGCTCTACTACCTGACGCTCTGGTTCCCTTCCCACCGGCGCGGCCGCATCATCGCCCTATTTATGATTGGCCTGCCGCTCTCCAGCGTGGTGGGCGGCCCGCTCTCCGGCTGGATCATGAGCCGCTTCGACCTGTGGCACGGCCTGCACGGCTGGCAGTGGCTGTTCCTGCTGGAGGGCGTGCCGAGCATCCTGCTTGGCCTGCTGGCGTTCCGCCAGTTACCGGACAGCTACCAACACGCCACCTGGCTGGATGCCAAGGAGAAGGCCCAGGTTGGCCGCGCGCTGGCAGCGGATGAGGCAGAGGCCGGCCCGGTGCGCGCACGCTTTCGCGACGGCTTTTTCAACCTGAAAGTCTGGATGCTCGGTGGCATCGACTTCTCCATTCTGCTCAGCGCCTACGCGATGGGGTTCTGGATGCCGACCTTTATCAAGACTGCTGGCGTTACGGATCTCACCCTGATTGGCCTGCTGACCGCAGTGCCCAGCCTGGCGGCGTTGGTCGGCATGTTGCTGATTGGTGCCAGCTCGGACTATCACCGCGAACGGCGCTGGCACATCATTGTGCCCTTTATGGTCGGGGCCGCCGCCATGGCCGCCAGCACTTTCTTCACCTATAACGTCACCGCCACTGTGCTGCTCTTTTCGCTGGCGCAGGCGGCGATCATTGGCGCAGTACCGGTGTTCTTCAGCCTGCCCGGCACCTTCCTGAAGGGCACCGCCGCCGCTACTGGCTTTGCGCTGGCCTGCTCCCTCGCCAATATCGCCGGGCTGGTCAGCAACTCGCTGATGGGGCTGGCGCTGGATCTGACCGGCAAGAGTGGTGGCGCGCTGTGGGTGTTTGCCGCCAGCCTGCTGCTCAGCTCTTTGCTGGTGGTGGCGCTGCCAGCCAAACTGGTCAATCGCTAACCCTCGTCCAACCGGCCCCCGTGGGCCGGTTTTTCGGCCATTCCCACCCGTTTTATATAGTTAAATCTGACTACTGTTCAATGAAAGTGAAGTTATATCTTAACGCCACTTTTCCTGCCATTGGCCGCCACTCCGCTATTTTCCCTTTATTCTGGCTTATCTATCACGTTTAGCCCTTTCTTATCAGGGGGATAAACGTATAGCCACTTGTCACAACTCTGAAACATCTTCTTGAATCTCGCCTTTAATAATGATAATAATTATCATTAGATTTACATAATTTGAATTGATCGCATCCACGGCCCTATGAGGCCGCGGGCGATATTGCCTGACTCACACGCGTTGCTCTTTCTGTTTAACTCGAAAAGATTTTTATAGGGATTATGAATATGTTGTCGGCTTTTAATTTGAAGCGCTCCAGCCTGCTGTGTTCCCTCGCGCTGTTTGTGCCCTTCGCCTCCCTCGCGGAAGATACTATTGTCGTCACGGCCCAGCCTGCCGACACCGCTGATGCCCCCACGCAGGGTTACACGGCTAAAACCAGCAAAAGCGCCACGAAAACCGATCAACCTCTGATTACTACCGGCCAGGCAGTATCAGTTGTGACCCGCCAGCAACTCGATGACCAGAACGCCACCACCCTCAATGCCGCCCTGAACTATACGCCGGGCGTGTTTACCAACTTTGCCGGCGGCGCAACGCGTTATGACACCATCTCCCTGCGCGGCTTCCACGGCGGCGACGTCAATAACACTTTCCTCGATGGCCTGCGCCTGCTCAGCGACGGCAGCAGTTATAACGCCTTGCAGGTTGACCCGTGGTTCCTGGAGCGCATTGATGTGGTAAAAGGCCCGGCCTCTGCGCTGTATGGCCAGAGCATCCCTGGTGGCGTGGTGATCGAGAGCACCAAGCGCCCACAATTTGCCTCGGAAGGCCATTTCCGCCTCTCCGCCGGTAACTTCAATACCAAGGGCGGCGCGTTTGACTATACCGACGCCATCAATGACCAGTGGGCGTTCCGCCTGACCGGCATGACCCGTAGTAGTGATACGCAGTATGACCACCAGCGCGAGGAGCGTTACGCTATCTCCCCGCAACTGCTGTGGCAACCGGATGAGAACACCTCCCTGCTGTTGCGCGCCTACCTGCAAAAAGATCCCTCTGGCGGCTACCACTCCGCCGTACCCGCCGATGGCAGTCTGTATGGCGACCGCCTGAGCCGCGGCTTCTTTGACGGTGAGAGCAGCCACAACGTCTTCAAGCGCTGGGAGCAGATCTACAGCTACGAATTCCAGCACGCCTTCAATGACACCTGGTCATTCCGCCAGAATGCCAGCTACACCCACTCCAACACCAAGCTGGAGCAGGTTTACGGCGCGGGCTGGAATGCCGATCGCAGCGAGATGAGCCGCTACTACTCGGGTGAGGACTCCACGCTGGATGCGTTCGCCATCGATAACCAGCTGGAAGCCGATTTTGCCACCGGTATGCTGGAGCATAAGGTCGTGCTCGGTTTCGACTTCCAGCACTTTAGCAATGATGCCTCCTCTGAATACGCGACTGCCACCTACCTGAATCCCTATACCGGGGAAACAGGCGGTGATGCACTCTCGATTTACAGCAGCACGCACACCAAAACCCAGTACACCCAGACGGGCGGCTACCTGCAAGATGATATGAAGCTGGACAGATGGCACCTGACGCTCTCTGGTCGCTACGATCGTATGAAGACCAAGACGGTGACCGATGAGACCAATGCCGTTGACGAGCGCAATGATGATCACTTCACCGGCCGCAGCTCCCTGCTCTACGCCTTTGATAATGGCATTTCGCCATACATCAGCTATAGCACCGGTGTCACCCCTGCTACGCTGAAGGACGCGAGTGGAAACCTGCTGAAACCGACCACCAGCGAACAGTATGAAGTGGGCATCAAGTACCAGCCGGTGGGCAGCGCCTCGCTCTACACCGCCGCGCTGTATGACCTGACGCAGAAAGATGTCGCCAACCGCGTGGTGGTGGGCAGTTATAACGTGCCGGTGGGCAAAATCCATTCGCAAGGTCTGGAGCTAGAAGCGCGTACTCCGATCACGGAACACTTCAATATCATTGCTGGCTACACCTACAATAAGGTGAGATTCAAGGACGCGGTGGATGGCAATGACGGCAACACCCCGTATGTGACGCCGAAACAGATGGCTTCCCTGTGGGGCCAGTACAACTCCCCGATTGGCCTGGATGTGGGCGCGGGCGTACGTTATATCGGCACCCAGTGGGCGGATAACGAAAACACCCTGCATATGCCTTCCGCCACGCTGTTTGACGCCTCTGTCCGCATGAACCTGGCCCAATTCAGCCCAGAGCTGAAAGGCGCGTTCGTGCAGCTCAACGTCAATAACCTGACCGACAAGAAGTATGTCGCCGCCTGCTACGGCACCGGCTACTGCTACTGGGGCCAGGAGCGCACCGTGGTCGCGACCGTCGGCTACGATTTCTGACGCCTGATGCAACAAAAAGCCCGGCTAATGCCGGGCTTTTTTATTTTTGCGCTTAGCGCCCCTCGTAACCATCCCAATAGGCACCGGTGATCTCCTGCACAAAGATCTGCTCGTTGCGCTTGTCACGTCCCTCTTGGTAGGTGTGGTTGATGAATTGCGACGTGCGACCTGCCCTGGTCAGAAATTCATCACTGTGGAAATAGGCGATCCGCTGGTCAGCCGTGGCGCGATCTTTTCCCGCCTGTTTGTCCTCTTTACCCAGCTGGTAGAAGTAGTCAAACATCGGCACCGCATTTTTGATCGAGTCTGCCACCAGCATTCGGAATTGCGGATCGCTGTCATGGCTGGTAGCAAAGATATAGTGCCGGGCGTGTTGCTGTGGGGAAGTCTTCGCGGGAGTACAGGCGCAGAGCGCCAAAGAGAGTGCAATGGTGAGCGTCTTCTTCATTTCCTTTGTCCTAAATCTCCAAAAAACGGCGACAGCCTACCATTTTGTAAAAAATTTATTAAGTTCAATGCGTTAATGTGAAAAAATTCCCGCATCAGGGAGGGATGCGGGAAGATCTGGGCCGATTTTAGGCGCGCTCGACCTCACAATGGCTGACCATCCGCCAGGCGGAAGGCAGCACGTTCAACCCGCCGGTAACCCGCACCGTGGCGCGGCTACGGATGTCCGCGCTGGAAGCCCCCACCTGCAGCTCAAACTCGCCCGGCTCCACCACTCGCCGCCCTTGAGCATCGGTGAAGTTGAGCATGTCAGTCGGTAGCGTGAAGGTCAGGGTCGCGCGCTCGCCCGGCTGCAAGGTGACGCGCTGGAAGGCTTTCAGCTCCTGTACCGGGCGCACCAGCGAGGCCAGCCTGTCCCGCACGTAGAGTTGTACCACCTCACTGCCGGCGCGTGACCCGCTGTTGGTGATGCTGACCTGCGCGACCACCTCACCGTGGCGGTTCTCCACCTGCGCCGCACCCAGCCGCAGATCCGAGTAGTCAAAGGTAGTGCCGCTCAGGCCATAACCGAAGGGGTAGCGCGCGCCGAACTGGAAGGCGATGGGCGTACCACCACTCTTCAATTTATGGTTGTAGTAATAGGGCATCGCACCGGCGCTTTTCGGCACCGAAACCACCAACCGCCCGCTGGGGGCCTCCCGGCCACTGAGCAGATCGGTGATGGCGTGGCCGCCCTCCTGCCCCGGCGCGAAGGCCACCAGATAACCGGCCAGCCGATCCTCCAGCCCATTCAGGTAGTAGGGGCGGCCGCTGGTCATCACCACCACTGTCGGGGTGCCGGTCTCTACCACCGCCTCAAGTAGCGCCTGCTGGACGCCGGGCAGTTGCAGGCTGTCACTGTCAGAGCCTTCCCCCACCGTGCCGCTCTGGAACAGGCCCGCCAAATCGCCCACAAACACCAGCGCCACCTCGCTCTGGCGCGCCTGCTCCACGGCAGCGGCGATCAGGCTGCGATCCTGCGACACCGGAGAGCGCTGCAACGGCTTGCCGCTGTCGCCGGGAAACACCGGCGCACCGGCCTGGCGCTGCTCCAGAATGTGGCACCCCTTGGCGTAGCGGATTGCCCCCTCGCCATACGCCTGCCGCAGCGCTTGCAGCGGGGTGGTAATCTGCTCAGTTTGGGCGGTCATGTCGCTGATGATCAGGTGCACCGGGAAGCTGTAGCCGCTCAGCAGGGCTAAAGGATCATCGGCAGTTGGCCCAATCACTGCGATGCGCTGCCCGGCCTTCGGCAACAGCGGCAGGGTGCCGTCGTTCTCCAGCAGGGTGATGCCGCGCACCGCCGCCTGCCGGGCGAGTTGGCGGGTCTCCTGTTGTTGCAACGTCACCTGTGACTCCTCCACATAGGGGTGCTCAAACAGCCCGAGCCGGAATTTCTCTGTCAGGATGCGCGCCACAATCTCATCAATTTTGTCAGCGGAGATTAGCCCGCGCGCCTGCGCTTCCGCCAGATGGCGGGCGCAGTCATCTTTCGGCAGCTCAATATCCAACCCAGCGTTAAACGCCAGCGCCGCCGAGGCCGCCCCATCCGCACTCACGCCGTGGTGCTGGTGCAGCAGGCTGACGCCGCCGTAGTCCGCGACAATCAGGCCGTCAAAGCCCCAGCGCTCGCGCAGCACATCGGTCAGCAGGAAGTGGTCGCTATGGCACGGCTGGTTGTCGATGTCATGGTAGGCCGGCATCACCGAGCCGGCGTTCGCCAGTTTGACCGCCATCTCAAACGGTAGCAGGAAGGTGTCATTCAACTCGCGGAACCCCAGGTGCACCGGCGCGTGGTTGCGCGCCCCCTCACTGAAGGAGTGGCCGACAAAGTGCTTCAGCGTCGCCAGCAAATCGCGGTTTGGCCCCTGCAAGCCGCGCACATAGGCGGTCGCCATGATGCCCACCAGATAGGGGTCTTCGCCAAAGGTCTCTTCAGTCCGGCCCCAGCGCGCATCACGCGAGACATCCAGCACCGGTGCCAGACCTTGATGGCAACCGATACTCTTGGCCTCACGACGGATCGCGCCCGCCACCTGTTCAATCAGCGCCGGGTCCCAGGTCGCGCCGTAGCTCAGCGAGGAGGGAAACAGCGTGGCGTCACGGCACAGCAGCCCCACCAGACACTCCTCATGGAACATCGCCGGGATGCCCAGCCGCGTCTCCTCCACCAGACTCTTTTGCAGCCGGTTGAGTGCCCTCACGCCCTCATGCGCCTCCACAATATGGGTGCCGAGCGGCCGGGTAATCTGCCCGATGCCCCGCTTCAGGCGTGTGGCAAGATCGCCCTCCCCCTTTGAGCCAATAAAGCTGTCACTGAGGTCGTTACGGCTGCGGTGGTCACCCTCCGCAGAGAGAATCAGCCAGAGCGCGTGCATCTGGGCATACTTCTCCTCATCGGTCATGCGGGACAACAGATCTTCTACCCGCGCCGCAATCGGCTGCGAGGCGTCTTGATAAAGATGGGACATACTCTCTCCTTATATAAGGTGGGCGGAATCAGGGGCCGGCACCGTGGCTGGCGATTGGACGTTACGTTTTTTCGCCAACTCATCGGCGATACCGCGCACGTAACGGCTATTGAGCTTGTAGATGAACAGCAGGGATCCCATTGCGATAAACAGAAGGGAGGGCACCAGCGTGAACAGCGCATTGATGGTGGTGGTCACCAGTGCAGGCTGCTGCGCGGTAGCAGGCAGGTAGTCCACCATGCCCAGCACCCAGCCCACCACCGCCCCACCCAACGCCAGCCCAAGCTTGATGGCAAACAGCGCCGTCGAGAAGATCAGCCCATCCATCCGGCGGCCGCTGCGGTGCTCCTCATAATCCACCACATCCGAGAACATCGCCCACTGCAACGGGGTGCCGAGGTTTTGCACAAAGCAGAACAGCACATTCACGCCAAAGATCAGCCAGACGGCGGTGGGCGGCAGGAAGAAGATCGCCGCGCCAATCACCACGTAGGTGGCAATGGTCCAGCGGAAGGATTTCACCCGGTCAAAGCGGCCAAGCAGGGTCTCTGAGAGCAGCGCGCCAAACATCGCCGCCACCAGACTCGCCACAATGAAGGCGAACACCAGATCCGGCCGCAACATCACATATTTGACGTAGTAGATGGTGGCGGAGCCGCGCGTCACCACCGCCAACAGCAGCAACACGTTAAAGGCAAAGACGATGCGCCACTGGTGGTTCTGCCACAGGAGCTTGAGGTCGCCCCGCAGGGTATGGCGTGTGTCGCGCGGCGAGTGGTAGCGTTCTTTGGTCATGGCGAAGCAGCAGAAAAACAGCACCACGCCCAGCAGCCCCATTAGGCTCATGGCATAGAAGTAGCCGCGCCGGGTGTCGCCATCGCCCAGCCAGGAGACCATCGGCAGGGCGATGACCGTCACCACCAGCCCGCCGATAAAGGCGAGCGCGAAACGCCATGACTGGAGCGAGTGGCGCTCGCGCGGATCGAGTGTCAAGGAGCCGGGCATGGCGCAGTAGGGGACGTTGATCGCGGAGTAGACCAGACTCAACAGGCTGTAGGTCACGCAGGCGTAGATCGTTTTAAGCGTCGGTGATACATCCGGCACGTAGAAGGTGATCAGGCAGCAGACGCCAAACGGGATGGCCATCCACAGCAGCCAGGGGCGGAACTTGCCGTGCCGCGTCTGCGTGCGATCCACCAACGAGCCGATGCAGGGGTCAATCAGCGCATCCACCGCGCGCACCACCAGAAACATGGTGCCCATGACGGCGGCAGGCAGGCCGAAAACATCCGTATAAAAGTAGGCCAGAAACAGGGTGGCCGTTTGCCAAACCAGCGCGCTGGCCATATCGCCCAGGCCATAGCCAATCTTGTCACTGAGGGTCAGAGCAGGGTAACGGGTCATATTTATCTTCTCGTCTGAGGTCAAAAAGATAACGGCCTGTGGCCACCGCGTTATTTTTTGACGGCGCCCGATTCGTCGGCGCACTGCCAGCGAGCGGGCTTCGTGATGATGGTCTGAGGGCAGGCCGGGCCTGCGCATTCGGGAGGAAGTATGGCGTTGCACCTTTCTTTGCGACAATTGAGAAAATTAACAGCTTGTTTACGTTTTCTTGCTTTATTTACGCTTTGTGACCGAGCGCAACCCTACCTGTTGTAAGGGACTGGCAAGCCATCAAATATTTCAGAGCCCTCTCTTAAAGCTTGAGGTCAGTGAGGGCTGTTATACTTCCTGACAGGTTAATTAAATTGTTTGATTAACAAACAGTGGCGGCCGGTCAATAAACCTTTATAATCTCTGCCCGCAAATAGGATGGGTTACCTGTTTGAACCTGGAACGCGACCTTGTAAAACGACACTTAGCAGTCGGGCCTGATGCCCGGCTGTAACATCAACCACCCTGCCAATCTGGCATTAACAATCAACGAAAAGACATTATGAGCATTCGCGCGTTATTCACAGTGATCTTCGCAGTGGTCGCCTATAGCCAGGCAGCCTTTGCGGTAGTCTATCCGCTACCGGCCAAGAACAGCCGCCTGGTAGGCGAGAACATCGTTATCGATGTGCCGAACGACAGCACCCAACCGCTGGAGCACTTTGCCGCCCAGTTCCAGATGGGTCTGAGCAATATGATGGAAGCCAACCCCGGCGTTGACCCGCTGCTGCCGAAAGCCGGTAGCCAGCTGGTGATCCCCCAGCAATTGATCCTGCCGGACACCCCGCGTGAAGGTATCATCATCAACAGTGCTGAAATGCGCCTCTACTACTACCCGAAAGGCACCAACACCGTAGTGGTACTGCCAATCGGCATTGGTGAACTGGGCAAAGACACCCCGGTTGACTGGGTGACCTCTGTACAGCGCAAGAAAGATGGCCCGACCTGGACGCCAACCAAAGCCATGCATGCCGAGTACGCGGCGCGCGGCGAAACCTTGCCAGAGGTCTTCCCGGCAGGCCCGGACAACCCGATGGGCCTCTATGCGCTCTACGTTGGCCGCCTGTACGCCATCCACGGCACCAACGCCAACTTCGGCATTGGCCTGCGCGTCAGCCACGGTTGTGTGCGTCTGCGTGACAATGACATCAAGTGGCTGTTTGAGAATGTGCCAGTAGGTACGCGCGTCCAATTCATCAATGAGCCGGTGAAGGCTACCGTAGAACCGGACGGCTCCCGCTATGTGGAAGTCCACAACCCGCTCTCTGAAAACGAAGAGCAGTGGAAATCCAAGGATCCGGTGCCCGTGTCCCTGACCCCGGCGGTGAGCAAAGTGATCTCTGATGCCAGCGTCAACACCACTGATGTGGATCAGGCGATTGAAACCCGCTCCGGGATGCCGGTGAAGGTCAATGGCCTGCATGACGCACAGCCTGCGCAGCCGGAACAACCGGAAGCACAGCCTGAAGCCGTGCCGCAGCCGCCAGTGATCCAACCGGTCACGACCGAGCCAACCGCCCCGGCTGAGACCCAGCCTGCGGTGACCGAGCCAAGCGCCGGTTAAGCATTTACCCCTCGATGACGGGAGCCAACAGGCTCCCGTTTTTTTTCTCCCGCTCCGCTTTGCTACGCTTAAGGTAGTTATCCAAGCCCAAGGAGCGCCATCGCTATGCCCTTTCCTCCCTTCAATTACGAGCAGGACTTTACCACCATCGATTTTCGCCAACACCCGGAGCTGTATCAGGTCGGACGCGGCGAACAGGGCGTATTGCTGGTAGAACCCTATAAAAGCGAAATTTTGCCGCACTGGCGCTTTCGTACTGTGCCAATTGCCGAGGCTTCCGCGGAGGCGATTTACCAGCTGTTTGAGGCATACCGCAAGGCAGATGACTTTGTCGGTATGGATATGGCACGCAAATTCATCCAGATGGGTTATACGCGCGCACGCCGCTATGCCAACCATAAGGGCGGCCGTAAATATGATCCGCAGGGCGAGGTGTTGCCCTACAGCGTAAATGAGGAGAAAGCGGCGGCCGCTGCCGTGTTCAAAGCCTATTGGGACCGGTTACGTGAGGATGAGGATTACCTGCGGCGTAAAAAAGCCCATCAGCAAGCCTATGGATAATATGACGGCTGGCGGCCTTTGCCGGTCGCCACTGTTAGCCAGGATAACACATATAATCATTGCCTTAGCCCAGCCCTACCGCGCATAAGCCTGCATTTTCGAAAGTCGCCATTGGTCGGCGAGCCAGACATATCGGCGGCGGGCAGCGTAAGAAAGGGTAAATAGCCCATTATTTATTGCTGTTGAGTTCAGGTTTAACTATTCCGCTTATCCTGCCCATTTTTCGCCTCTGGCCGCTGATTATTTGCCGCTGACCACGCCAGTGACTTATCCAGACAATAAGCAACCTGTGCTAATCGTCACGAAAGCAGAACCGGCTGGCATGATTCCACCTGTGAATAATCCCCTGCTGGCAATTGCATTTAAGGGCGAAGGTTGGCGTGACCGGCCTGATGTTGCAGCCAAACCAATATTAATCCGCCCGGCACGCGTTACCGGTTTTGCTATATAAATGCGCATGAGGGAAATAAAATTTTTACGCTTTTTTTTACAATCAACCTTTGCCTAATAGGGGAAGTTATGTTTACAATTATAACCAAAGAAACAACGCGACATCGGTTACTCAATAGTATGCGCGTTATTACTGGTTTAACCAAACTAATGGATATGATATGAGCGATACTTTGAAGGTTCTGAACAACATTCGTACTCTGCGAGCACAAGCGCGTGAAGTTTCTTTGCAAGAGCTGGAAGAGATGCTTTCCAAGCTGGAATCCGTTGTCTCTGAGCGCCGTGATGAAGAACAATCCATGCTGGCAGAGCAGAAAGAGCGTGAAGACAAGCTGGCTAAATACCGCGAAATGCTGCTGGCCGACGGTATTGATCCAAGCGATCTGATGGCTATCGAAGCCAGCAAAGGTAAAACCGGTAAAGCTAAGCGTGCACCGCGTCCGGCTAAATATGAATACACCGATGAAAAAGGTGAGCAAAAGACCTGGACCGGCCAGGGCCGCACCCCAGCAGCCATTAAAGAGGCGCTGGATGCGGGTAAAACTCTCGAGAGTTTCCTAATCAAGCAGTAAAAATTTCTTAAAAATGAATGGCTTCATGCTGTACCTGTCATATCCTTCACAGCAGGCAAATGCCTTTCACGTTTAAAGTGTTTTATTAAGCGGCCTGTGTTTACAGGCCGTTTTTTTATCGTTACTTTCTAAGAAAAATTGAGTTTTTTAGGCTAACCTGTCAGGTCATAGATGCCATTCTGCACGCACTCATCCTAATTTTTCTGATTTGATGCAAATATATCATTAAAAAACCTGTGCTTTTTTATCTATCAATGTAAGCACTTCCCGGCAGCACATAAAAAGCATTGCTCATCACCAGGCGGATACAAAATTAGGGTTATTCTTACTCTGACAATAATGTTAACAACTTAGCTTTTTTACTTATCAAATCGGGTAAATTCAGAAATCTCCCATCGGGCCATAGCTTCGGTCATCGAAAATTTTGGCGGTTCGCTTACTGTTCGAATTATGATGCGCCAAAATAATCCAATGTTAACATTGGCACATCCGACCTCAGCGAAAACGTACCTAGCCACGAAAAGGTTATCAGCGTCCGTTTTCCTGTCAGGCATTTTTTCAAAAACAGTGGCTCGGTTTGTGTAATTTTACCTGAATAGATACCGGACATACTGCGCCTCCCGATGCCCGCTTATGCCGTTATTACCTCATCTCCGGCCCAACCCTTTAAAACGACCAGCGATGGGAATGCATCAATTGCGCTCACCGGGCAGGCTTATATCGTAAACAGTACCTGCCATTGTGTAGAAAATGTCCAGCCTGATATTTTGGTTAAATCGCGCTACCTAGGATTTGATATCTTCTATGCTTGATGCAGCGCTCCGCAAGGTAAGCGTTTTGTTTCCCGGCAAAAATGTTCTTTATGCGCGATCCCCTTGAATCACACAGGAGCACGTAATGGCCCTTCCCTATGCGCTGATTGCAGAAGCAATATCCTGGCGCCATGAATTTCATGCTTACCCGGAATTGGGTTTTCAGGAGCATCATACCTCTCGGCGGATTGCAGAGTTATTGGAGACTTTCGGCTTTGAGGTGCACTGTGGCCTGGCTGGCACTGGCGTGGTAGGCACGCTTAGAAACGGCCCTGGCGCGACAATCGGCCTGCGAGCGGATATGGATGCCCTGCCCATTCAGGAACGCTTTCAGCAGCCATACAGCTCCACGCTTGCGGGCCAAATGCATGCTTGCGGCCATGATGGCCATATGGCGATGTTATTGGGCGCAGCCAGACACCTTAGCCAGACGCGTCATTTCTCCGGGACGCTGCATCTAGTTTTTCAGCCGGCTGAAGAGAATTTGGCAGGGGCGCGCAAGATGATTGAGGATGGTCTCTTCCGCCTGTTCCCAATGGATGCCATTTTTGGAATGCACAACTGGCCCGGATTGCCACAGGGGCACGTCGCGCTTAACAATGGTGCCATGATGGCCTCACTTGATACCTTCGAGGTAACGTTGACCGGCAAAGGCTGCCACGCTGCTATGCCCGATGAGGGCGCGGATCCGCTGGTCGCAGCTGCCGAGCTGATTTTGGCCCTACAGACGATCCCAGCAAGGCGTTTATCCCCTCTTGATTCCGCGGTCATCAGCGTGACTCAACTTAGCGCTGGCGAGGCCATCAATGTCATTCCAGAACGAGCGGTATTGAAAGGAACGGTCCGCTGCCTACATGCCAACGTCCGTGACCGGGTGGAGACACTGATTGGGGAATTCGTTACCCATTTACCACAGTCGTTTGGTGTGCGTGGGGAGATGCATTACCAACGCGGTTATCCGGTGACACTCAACCATGCTGACTGGGCAGAGAAAGTACGTTGTGCTGCAGAGCGAGTGGTCGGCAAGGATCATGTTCACTGGGGAATCAATCCCTCTATGGCGTCGGAGGATTTTGCTTTTATGCTTCGCGCCTGCCCCGGTGCCTATTTCTGGTTGGGTGCCGACAAGGCAGCGCCCTCCCCTCCCCTGCACAGCGCATGTTTTGATTTCAACGATGATTTAATTGAAACAGGCGTTGCCCTGTGGGTAGAACTGGCGGAACAGCTTCTACCGCATAGGCTTGTCAATCAGGCATCCCCCTTTCCCAGCTGAGCATCACCTCATAATCCTGCAATCCCAAGATTACAGGATTATGGGATTACAGGATTACAGGATTACAGGATTATGGGATTGTGGGATTGTGGGATTGTGGGATTGTGGGATTGTGGGATTGTGGGATTGTGGGATTGTCGCACTCCAAAAGCACAGGCGTACAGAAAATCTTTCCACATAGCATGTGCGACCGCAGATAGGCTGGTTTGATGACAAAATGTTCATTGCTGTAAGGTGTAGTGGGCCTAAAAAAGATAGGTGGAGAAATTTCCTGTCATCCTGTCATCCTGTCATCCTGTCATCCTGTCATCCTGTCATCCTGTCATCCTGTCATCCTGTCATCCTGTCATCCTGTCATCCTGTCATCCTGTCATCCTGTCATCCTGTCATCCTGTCATCCTGTCATCCTGTCATCCTGTCATCTCAGGATGCTGGGATTCCAGGATTCTCGCTGTCAAACAATAATCCTGTAATCTTGGAATCCTGTAATCATAGGATTATAAGATGCTGTGATGCTGTGATGCTGTGATGCTGTGATGCTGTGATGCTGTGATGCTGTGATGCTGTGCAGAGAGTTCTCTACTACATCCGGTCTGACAAGTGATACATCTCCAACGAGTATCCTGTAATCCTGGGATTATAGGATTCTATGATGCACGTAGGCGTAGCCATGTTCACGAGCAGCAATGGGGGCATAGTGCCTACAGGAAATCCTTCCACCTTGGCCTTATCACGCTGCAAACGCCCGCTGTGCGCGAGCGGTGCCATGCCTTTTCCATCACCGCGATCAATGAGTCATTAGGTACTTCAGACCCTGTCGCTTCTGTACACTAACCTTCCGATTCTCGCCAAAAACAAAGGTGGAGAGATTTTCTGCTTCCGAAAAAATTCGATTCTTTGCCAACAAACCATTTTCCGTAAAAGATTCCATAATCCCAGGATTCCGTAATCTTTCATATTATGACGTTTTTATGACAGGCGAGTTTTTTCATGGCCGAAAAGTGTCATCTGGCGAGGATTCCAGCATCTTAGAATCCTGTAATCCTGGGATAAATATAAATTTTTTTGGCTACAAAAAACGATCAGGAAATTCACTAAATTGGTTTGGGCAGGGACAGGAAATCGCTCCACCTTTGCCTTGCATGGAACAGGCAATACCCGCCTGACTGCCTGCCATTACAAGTGCGAGAAAGCCCGGTTACTCGGCTTCACCCACCCTCCGATGAGGATTCCATAATCCTAGGATTCCAGGATTATCAAGCCAATTATTTTACGCTCAATGCAGGTAGAATCAGGCTTGATCACAGAATCCTGGAATCCCAGAATCCTAGGATTCTGTAATCATTGCCATTGAACCCCTTGATAACTTTCTTTATAGTAGCGCTTCATTCCCGCATCCTGTAATCCTAGGATGGGAGAATCACAGAATCCTGGAATCCTGAGATTATGAAGGTGAGCTCATGGCAGCAAAAATCATCTCTTTCCTGAACGGAAAGGGTGGGGTAGGGAAAACCACAACCTCCGTCAACGTCGCGACCTGCTTGGCGAGACAAGGTCACAAAGTCGTGATGGTGGACACCGATCCCCAGGGCAGTATCAGCAACTGGTACGAAGAGGAAAAATGCCAATTTGACCTGGCGGAAGCGGCCTCTGAAAAAGAGGTATACACCGTTCGCAAGCAGCTCAAGGAGTATGACTACGTCATCATCGATGGCGCGGCAGCCATCTCCGCCATCTCCTCTGCGGCCGTGATGGTGAGCGATCTGGTGTTGATACCTGTGACACCCTCTCCCCTCGATTTTGCTGCATGTGGTGCCATCCTGGCAGTGGTTGAAGCGCGGGAGAACCTCCAACCTATCGTTGCGCGCTTCCTCATCACCAAAAAAGTGGCTTCTGCCAAGATGCTGGAAGTGCTGAAAGAGTCGATTGCGGACACCGGCGTGCCTGCGCTGAAAACCGGTACGACCCAGCGTCAAGTCTATATCCGCACCATGCTGGATGGTGGCACCGTCTTCGACACCACAGATGGCAATGCCAAGGGTGAAATCGAGATCATCACCAAAGAGATTCTGGAGTTGCTCGCATGAAGATGAAACTTGGTCAACACAAGCAGCTGGCACCCGCCTTAGATGCGGTTGCCAAGCCCTCAGCGGCGCAGAAGAAGCTACAGACGAACATTGACGAGGATCTTCATCGTCGCTTCAAGACGACCTGTTTCCTGAAGGATCGTGAGATGCGCGATGTATTAACCGAATTGATCCAGGGTTGGCTTGCCCACAACGAGCAGTGATCGCCTATCGGGGCCACACCGGCCCTGCTCTTACAAAAACGGGCTAATGCCTGCTTCATCCAGGAACCCTCCTGAAAGATCCCTTTAAGATCCAAGATCAAAATAGTCTTTATCTCTTTTTAATTTTAGATCTTTCTCTTTAAGGGCACATTTAGCTTTTTAAGATCAAACGGTTGCAATGATATATGTGGAGAGATTTCCTGCTACAGGTGGAGAGATTTCCTGTTATACGTGGAGAGATTTCCTGTTATATGTGGAATTTTTTCCTGTGGATAACTTTTTGATTTAATTAGCCTTCTATATGTGGAATCTTTTCCTGTTGATAACTTTCATGCGATCCTAATCATTTCACCCGGATTTAGGATATTTATTACTCTTTTCCCCCCTGCTGCCCCCCTCTGATGTGGAGTCATTTCCTGCCCCGCTGTGGCCGTTTTTGGCATTGATAAGTGGACAACCTGTTACGTGATCCCGTAATAACTCCTTGAAGTGATGGTGCTTCTCAAAACCAGATTACGTGGAAAAATTTGCTGTTAGCAGTGCACTTACTCTTATGTGGAGAGATTTCCTGTCATCACTAAAAACAGGGCAAAATGCTTTTTCTCACTCTGTACACTAAGCCACTGGCTGAGCCGGATATTGGCAAGCCATATTTGCCTGCTATTTCGCAAATCTATAGGTGGAGTGATTTCCTGTTCATCCTTCTTGGCCCGCCAGGTTACTGTCACGTGGAGAAATTTCCTGTTGCCTCTGCCGCCGCTTAAAGGTGGAGGAATTTCCTGTTGCTCCTTCAGCCCAGCCGCCAGCGGAGGCCAGCTGCAATAGGTGGAGAGATTTCCTGTTCTGGATATTCGCGCCCAAACACTGTCCGTTATCCAGGCTCGCCTGTTAAAGGTGGAGACTTTTCCTGTTCTCCAGGCCCCCTTGACCTATGGGTACAGCAGACGTGGAGGGATTTCCTGTCGACGAAAGGGGAGGGCAGGGCGGTGATGGGGTAAAGGTGGAGAAATTTCCTGTCAAAAGGGGGAGTCATTGGCCGGGATCGCGGTGGGGATCGAACTGCGATCAAAATCACTATGTGGAGAAATTTCCTGTAACCGCTATGAGTTGGGGAAAAAATTAATAATTAAAACAGTTGATTACAGATAATATTTTCTCTTTACGCTTTTATTTTTTATGTGGAATAATTTAAATACATTCCACTTAAGGATCCTGCTTCATGGAACTCAACAAACTTACTGTGGTTCAGGGCAACGATCTGCTTGAAGGCGCCTACAGTGTGACACTGGATGAGATGCGGTTGCTCAACCTGGCGCTGGCGCAAATTGATAGCAGGAAACCTCAGCCTGACACGCTTTACCGTCTTTTTCCCCAGGATTATCAGCGTATCTATGGGGTTAACCCCACCAGCAGCCACCGGCAGCTACGGGAAGCGGCGGAAAGCCTGATGAAAAAGCCGGTGACGATCTACAAACCGGATGTCAAAACCGGCAAGATCCGTACCGTGCAACTCTCCTGGTTCTCACGCCTGGAGTATGTCAGCAGCGACGATCACAGCGCCGTGGTGCTGCGTTTCGGGCAGGATGTCGCCCCCTATCTGTATGAGCTGAAGGAGTCCTTCACCAAGCTCAATTTCACCAATATCGCCAAACTCGATACCCCCTTCTCCGTGCGACTCTATGGCTGGTTGATCAAAGCCAAGAATCTCTATGGCCGACGCAGTAGCAAAGCCGTGGAGGTGACGCTCGATCTCGGTTGGATGCGTGAGAAAGCCGGGCTAGTCGGCAAGTATGAAGATTACCGTGATTTCCGGCAGAAGCTGCTTGAGCCAACCATCAATCGCATCAACGCCAATACCGACATTTCCGTCGTTTGGGAACCCATCAAAAGTGGCCGCACCATTGTTGCCATCAAATTTGCTTACATGGATGAATCCTCCCCGGAAGCGAGCAAACCGCTGCGTCCGCGTCTGCCGCGCCGCCCGAGGGCCGTTGCGGGGTCGGATCTCGAAGGGGAGTGGGCACGCAGTTGCATTGAGATTTTTGAGGAGTATCGCGCGCGGTTACTGGCCTATGACAAAGCGGAGAAAGCCACCCTGCCAGACCTGCGGAAGTTAGCAAGCTGGTACAAAATCGTGGGTGATAAAGTGGCGCAGAAAGCGGTAATGGCGGAAGTGAATACCCGGACCAAACGGGCTCCTGCAAAAAGTTGATATGGGTCACAGGGGGTGGGAGAGCGCTTGTTGGGCATCTCACCCAAGTAACGCACAGAGTTATCCCCCGTTTCTGTGAATAACTTTTATAAGTTTGAACAAATCCAAAAATTACAAGTGAAATATTGTACATTTAGCGCGCTATAGCGCTTTTCTTTTTGCCCATCTTATGATGACGCAATACGTCATTCTCACGTGCTTCTCACCCTCTGCTCCCTACCCAGTGACCGCCATTACAGCAGCTTAGCGTGACAGAAAAATGATGCGCCGCAGAATAAAAAAGGCCGCTTGTGCGGCCTGAAGTGAATAGAGCAGAATTATTTTGCTTGGGTAGCTTCAAGGCCAGGGGACGGACGATTGGAAGCGGTGAGCGCCGCTGCGGCAATCAGGCCCACTGCAGCCACACCCAGTGCCAGCGAGAGCGACCCGAACAGGTGCACACTGGCGGAAGAGACCAGTGGGCCAACCAGTTGGCCGGTGGCATAGCCCGTGGTCAGGATGCCTACTACCCGCGCGGTCTGGGCGGGCGCGATCTCACGGCCCATTCGCATACTGAGCTGCATGATTGCCAGGAAACCGCCCCCGGTCAGCAGCGTACCGGTGACCAGCCCTGCCATGCCCGGGAACGCCACCACCGAGGCAACGCCGATTGCCTGAAGCACCAGCGTCAGCGTCAGCCGGAAGCGGGTAGACAGGCGAGTGCCGAGGAAAATCACGGCAGCCACACCCAGCATTGCTGCCAGTCCAAACATCGGCCAGAAAAGCGCGGCCAGCGTACTGCCGGGGAACATCACATTTGCCAACTGTGAGAGGAAGGTAGCTGGCAGGATGTAGCCAAAACCGGCAAGGGTGTAGGTCACCAGCAGTTTTTTCAACGCCGGAGACCAGCTTAGCGGGGCGGCTGTGCCCGCCTGCGGTCGATGGATTTCCGTTGGCAGTGAGGTGCGAAACAGCAGGGCGATCAGCAATGCCACGCCGCCATAGACCAGCCACCCCTGCTCGGAGGAGGCGTCGGCATGGGCCAGCACCCACGCGAGAATGCCGGTCAGCATAATGCCCGCGCCCGGCCCGGAAAAGACGGCGGCAGATAGGCGAGGGGCGTTGAATACGGCCAGCCGATCCTGTGTCCAGGCTGTGATGATGATCAGCGCCCACGCGCCGCCCAATCCGGCCAGAAAGCGCAAAATCGCCTGCAAGGTAAAATCAGGCGTAAAGGCTGAAAGCAGGGTGGCGGCAACCGTCATCCAGATGCCTACGCGCAGGTGCAGCGCGTGGCGCTGGTTAAGGCGCATGGCATAGATGGCCCCTACCAGATAACCGATATAGTTCATGGAAGCCAGCAGGCCAGCCGATGAGAGCGAGATAATCTGCTCCTGTAACATCAGCGGCAGTTGGGGGGTTAAGGAGAACCGCCCCATGCCCATGACAGCAATTAATGTAAAAAACCCGGTAAGGGCGACGCGCATCTGTGACACAACACTCTCCAAAAAAATAGCAGGCAGGTAGCCTATCCAGCGCATCAATTCTTGTATAATGAATAATAGTTAAAAACTTATTCTTTAGGTGAGAAGATGGACTTTACACAGCTTGAGTATTTTCGAACCGCCGCCACGCTAGGATCGATCACCGGTGCCGCGCGGCAATTGCACAAAGTGCCCTCCAATATCACCACCCGTATCCGGCAGCTGGAGGAGGAGCTGGGCTGCCAATTGTTCATCCGTGAGAAGCAGCGCATCTACCTCTCTGCCGAAGGGCGGGATTTTCTGGGATATGCCACCCGGCTGCTGGAATTGGCAGAGGAGGGGCGACGTTCGATACAGCGCCAGGAGCCTGGCGGGTTATTTACCCTGGGCGCGGTGGAGAGCACCGCAGCCATTCACTTGCCTGATGTCATGGCAGCGTACCATAATCGCTACCCCCAGGTGACGTTGGAGTTGTTTACCGGCTTGTCAGATGAGGTGACGGAAGATGTCCTGAACTGGCGTTATGCCGCCGCCTTTACAGATGTGATGACCCTGCCGTCAGAGCTGGAGGGCATCCCGCTCTATAAAGAGAAGATGGTGTTGATCTCGGCCCATGACCACGCGCCCATTCAGGGGCCGCAGGATGTCCGGGAAGATGCGGTCTTCGCGTTCCGCAATACCTGCTCCTATCGCCGGCGGCTCGGTAACTGGTTCGCGCAGGGAAATGTCCAACCTAAAAGGATTGTGGAGATTGAGTCCTACCACAGTATGCTGGCGTGCGTCAGCACCGGCGCGGGCATCGCGATGATTTTGGAGTCGGTGCTGAACTCCCTGCCGGGGGCCACGCGCGTCAAAACCCATACGTTGCAAGATGAGGATATGTTCGCGGACATCTGGCTCATCTGGCGCAAGGGCACCCGCAACACCAACCTCGACGCATTAATTGACGTGCTGGGGAAAACGGCAGACAAATAATCCTGTAATCCTGTAATCCTGTAATCCTGTAATCCTGTAATCCTGTAATCCTGTGATTTCAGGATTATGGTGTAGATATCGCCCCTTTCCTGGAAGCCGCGCACGCTATGACGGCGGCGGTTACGTTAAGTAAATGATAATTATTAGCACTCTCATTAATGGCTGTGCTACTGTTCTGCCGTCAAAAAATCACTCATCTCTCTCGCCAATGGCGGGGACGTTACAGTCAGGGAGCAACGGATGCGCACGCTTTTCCTTCTTCTCGGGTTATGTGTTACCACCGCCACACTGGCGGCCGGGCAGGGTTATGTATTGCCAGGATCGCAGGTGGAAATCCTGCATTCTGAAAATGGTGACTATCAAATCATGACCTACGTTCCGCCGGGCAATGCGCCCGCCGGGGGGTGGCCGGTCATCTATTTATTGGATGGCAATGCTGCCTTTGCGCCAGCGGCCAGCATGATGGCGTCGTACTCTTGCAGCCGCTGCCCAATGCAGCCGGGTGTGGTGGTAGCGATTGGCTATCCGGGTAAATCACGTCGCGATCAGGATTACCGCCCCGCCACCCAAGAGGTCAAGCTGGAGAGCAACCCGGCTGGCGGCACCTATGATCCGGGCGCACCGGGCAATGCCCAAGCCTTTACCCGTTTTGTGATGCAGGAGTTGAAGCCGCACATCGAAACGCAATTGCCGATCGATCATCAACGTCAGGCGCTGTTTGGTCACTCCTACGGTGGCCTCTACACGCTCTATACTGCGCTGACGCAGCCAGACGCCTTTCAGCACTTCTATGCCGCCAGCCCCTCGGTTTGGTGGAACAACCGTTACCTAATGACGCTGGCGAAACAGCCGCCGAAAAAGTGGCCAGAGCGGCTACGGCTGACGGTCGGGGAGTATGAGCAGTCATTGCAGCAAAGTGAGATGCAGTTGCCAGTGGAGCAGCGCGAGGTACTGGCGCGCCACCGCCAGCAGCGAGCCATGGTAGATGGCGTGCGTGAATTGGCGTGGTCATTGCAGGCGATGCCAGAGGGTGCCCGCCACGTCAGCTTTATGCTCTATCCGGGCCAGTCACACATGACGGTCATGCCGCTGGCCCTACAGGATGCGCTGCTGGATCACTTCGCGCGCTAGGGGGCTTTATCCGGCGTGGTTGATGCGTTCGGCCTCGCCGGAGGGGCTTTCCGCATAGCCATATTTTTGCCCCTGCTGGATGATGCGGTGCGCCCAGTTGACATGGGTGGCTGGCTCGCACATTGCCCCATCGGACTTGAATACCGCGCTGTCGGCATTCAGGATGCGCAATGCCTCCTGGTAGTCCCGTGGCGCGACTTTCAGGGCGGCATGAATAATGGGGATCTGGCTGGGATGAATGGCAGTCTTGCCCACCAGCCCATGCAAAATGTCCTGTTTCAGCTCCTGACGCAGCATGTCCGGTGAGTCGATCAACTCACAGACTGGCGAGGTGAGGGCAAACCCGCGTGATCCAAACACGCTGACCAGCATTTTAATCACATAACCTAACGGCCCCTCATACAGCGTATGGTCTTTGCTGCGCCTCAGCCCCAGTACGCTCATCAAATCATTGCCGCCAATTCGCAATGCCAGTACCCGGTCGGCCGCGCGCTGGTGCAGCGCCTCCGCCAGCAACTGCATCTGTGCGACGTCATAGACCCGCGCATCCTCCAGAGTGGGCATCCAGCGCAGGTGGCTATGTGCGGTGATCGCCAACCAGCGATCCAGATCGGCGAGGGTAAATTTGGGCAGCACCAGCCCGGTCACCACATTGAGGCAGAGCGCGCTGTCAGCCACCAGGGCAGCGGCCATGTCAGGATGGCGTGGGCGAATAAACAACAGCGGGCGCGGCTCGATGGGGGAGTCGGCAAGCTGTGCCAGCGTCCCCCGCAGGTTGACCAGCGCCTGTGGGATATCGCGCTCCAGCACCGCATCCTCCAGACAGATCACCATAGAGAGCAATTCCGGGTACTTCTCGCCACGGGCAATCGCCAGCAATTGGGGATGGGTGGCCGGTACATACAGGGTGGCACCCAAATCGTTAGGCGTGATAGTTTCCATCATCCTCATCCTTACACGACTTTTCTGATAATGGTGACAGCCCGGTAAATCCCGATGGCCTCGCCAACCTCTTCGACCTGGATACCAGCCTCCTCCGCGAGGTGAACCAGCAGGGCCACGTCGGCATCCGCTTTATTGCTGACCAGCACATGATCCGGCACCCGGCGCATCACCGCTCGGGTGGCCTCGGCGATGCCGGGTTTAATGCGGTTAAGGGAATCAACCCGGTAGGTCTCCGCCAGCATGGCGAGCACCCGCTCGCTTAAGTGGCGGCGCAGGGTGCGTCGCTCGGGGTCAGGCCGCGCGGCCGCCACCGGTTGGCTCTGCTGCGCGCGCAGGGCATCAATCTCCGCGACAAACTGGCGGCTGATGTCATGGGCAAGCAGGTGGCGGCAGTACATCGCGCCATGAAATTCGCCCTCGCGCCATAACGAGCGGCTGACCAGTCCGGAGACCGGCGCGCCGAGGATGCCGGACGGCATCAGCCAATCCTCGCCGGAGGCAGAGAGCCAGGCGCAGCCGCCAGGGTCGGCCAGCACCGCCAGCCGTGGCGGATGACCAAACGCTGGCAGCGGGGCCAGCGACGCCGCTAGCTCACGCGAAATGGCGCCCTTGCCCGTCCAGCCATCAACAAACACCACCCCGGCGCTGCCATGTTTCTGGGTGATGTGCGCCAACGCCGTTTGATCGAGTCCGCGATCGCGGATGATGCTGACGCCATAGTGCACTGCGTCGATGCTCAGATCCCGCAGGGTATGCAGCAGGCAGACGCCCAGCGGTACCCCGGCGCGCACCAGCGAGACCAGCACCAGCGGGCGGGCGCTGACCTGTTCCGCCAGGCCCAGCGCCAGCGCGGTCACCTCTTGGGCAATGCGCGGGCCAAACTGCGCCATCGCCTGCTGGTAGATGGCCTGATGCGCCGCCGACGGCGTCGGCTCCTCAGAGAGCATCTCTGAATAGTGTTTGTCGCCCCGCTGGATCAAACGCTCCTTCTCCTCAACCGGGGTGTAATCCACCTCGACCGGCGAGAGCAGGAACGTAATGTCCGACGCATCATAAGAGCCCGAGGTCAGGGCGAAGGGGGTATGCATAATCACTCCTTAATCAATGCCGCGACAGGGCATCCTGCAACAGGGTCAGCAACTGGCTGCGCTGGGGCAGCGCCAGAAAGTCACACTGCTGCATAAAACTGAAATCCGTCAGGCTATCGCCAAAGCCGAGCACTGGCCGATCAGGCGCATGTTCATGCAGCCGCGCCAGCAGATAGCGCACGGCGTGGCCCTTGTCGACGCAGTTGGGCAACCAGGCGATATTATTGCCATTACGGTGGACGTAGAACCCATTCAGATCAAAGGTTTGTGCCACCCAGTCGGCATAGCGGTTGAGCGCCTCCAGCTGGCTGCTCTCCTTCACCTTCATCACCAGATAGATGGGGATGCCATACTCCTGGCACATCCGGCACCAGCCGGGCGCGGTAGGCAGATGGGCATCCTGCGCCTGCGGGTCGGCCAACAGCGTTGAGACATGCTGTTGCAGTGCCGCCAGCCGAGTCTGGTAGGGCGCAAGCTGCGCGCTGATCTGCGCCTGCCAATCGGCATCCGGCTCGCCCTGTGGTGTCAAAATCACCGCGCCGTGGGTCGTGATGGCGTAGGAATCAAAAGGGATGCAGACCCGCGCCAGTTCATCAGTGCCGCGCGCGGTGACCGGGATGGTCTCCGCCTGTGCCAGCATCCACTGCACCAGATTGGCCTGCCGCGCCATCATAAAGCTGCGCGGGGCGAGATCCCTGTCCAGCGCGCCGACGGCCAAGGGTTGCTGCGCCTGCGGGCCAGGGATCTTGCGCAGGGTCTGAAACAGGGTGTCGTCCAGATCGGTAAAGATGATCGGGCGGGTAAATGCGTCGTGCGGCATATCAGCCCTCGTGGATGTGCAGGTGTGGGAAGCGTGCCAAAAAAGCCGGATCCCACGCGGAGGCGGGTGTCTCGGTACAAAGGATCACCCGGTCATAGGCGGCTGGATCGACGTTATAGAGGTACATCGGTACGCCCAGACCATAGTGATCCTGGAAGCTTATCGCCTGCTCAATGGCCAGCCCCGGCGAGACCGGGGAGCGGGTGGTGGAGCCAAATTTGACCTGCGCCCCTTGGTTCTCCAGCCATTCGGCCAGCAGGAACGGCTGCCAGACATACTCCCCAGAGCCAAGCACCAGAATGCGTTCACCGGGGCAGGGGGCCGGCAGGTGCAGCAGGCGCTCCACCTCGTCAACGCCCATCCGCCCCCAGCGATCCGCCAGCCTGTTCAGTGGCTGGCTGCCACGCGCGGTAATGTTGACCTGCGGGGCATCCAGCACCACCGGCGTGCTGGCCGGTGTCCAGCGCCAGCGGCCGGTAGCGAGCGAGACCGCGCTGACCGGCAGGGCGATCTGCCCGCCCAGCGCATTGGCTGACCAGTCTGTCAGGGTGGCGGTGACCACCTGCCGCAACTGGGTAAGCCCGGCATCGTGCAGCGCACGGTAGAGGTTGAGGAAGGTTTTGCCGGTGGTGGCCTCGTCATCCACCATCACCAACGTACGGGCCTGCTGCACCTGTTCACGCAGGGCAGGGTGGGTAGGCTGATGCACCAGATGCGCCGTGGCGTGGCTGTGCTCCTCCTCAAAACGGCAGAGCAGATCGCCACCGAGCGGGTGGCGGGTGGTGGTCAGCAGGATCGCCTGCTCACCGCGCGCGCGCAGGGCGGCATGGACACCCGCTGCCAGCCCGACCGCCGTCTCCGCCATGCCCATCACCAGCAGCGGGCCGGGCAGGTTGGCGGGGATCTGGTCGGCCAGATCGCTAAAGGCTTTGCGCATCAGGCGGGGCGGGCAGGGGATATGGCGACCCAGCACCTTGCTGACAAACAGAAAGGCGCGCCGCGGATTGCGGCGCTGTGCCATAGAGAACAGCGTGTCGGCGCTCCATCCCGGCTGGCAAAAAAGGTCCAGCGACATCTTGCCCGCCGGCAGGCTGGCCTCCAGGTGTTCTTCGTGACCGTGGGCATTACGCATGGTGTGACTCGCTGGCAGGAACCGGAATAGCCTCTTCCACGATACGCACCGTGGTATGGCGGAGTTGTTGGCGGGGAAGCGTTAACCCCAGCCGATCGGCCATCATGATGGCCGGTAAATTGATGCCGCTTTGCAGGCCATAGGCGACCCCGCCGCTGGGGCGCAAATTGCATTCCAGCACGCGCGGGCGGCCATCATCACCGGCCCGCGTCTGGACGTTGATCAACCCATCTGCCTGAAGCAGCGCCGCGACGCGACAGGCCAATTCAACCTCCTCGCCGTGCTCAAACAGCGTTTGCATCGGGCCATCTTTACGACGCCCAAGTGCCGCCTGTACCTGCCCACGGCGCGCCACCAGATCGATGCTGCACTCCGGGCCGGGCAGATAGGGCATGACGATCATGGGTTGTTTCAGGCCGCCGCTTTGGGCCAGCGCGTCAAGATAGGTTTCGGTACGGATGCGGCGGGAGTCTGGCGCCTCCAGCATCAAACTGGCCGGTGCTTCATCGTCCAACTGCCAATAGCCAAGGCCATAGATGCCGGTATTGGGTTTGATGCACAAGCGCGGGTAGCGGGCCTTCAGCGTCTGCAACGTGTCGCGCAGCGCCTCCAGGTTCTCCACGCGTACCGCCGGGGTGTGCGGAATGCCCTGTGCAATCAATGCCTCGGTGAAGGCCGCTTTGTCATCCGCAAGTGCCTGTGAGGCTGGCCTGGTCGCACCCGTGATTAACTGCACACCGGTAGCCTCAATCTCCTGCCGATGGGCTTCAAACCAACGGCCCGGCTTGCCGGTGTGGATGACCCTGACGTGATAAGCCGCAACGGTTTCCCGTATAAACTCCAGCCGTTGCACCGGGTCAGACGGCTCGCGCAGCGCAATATCGGCACACTGGGTGATCTCTGGCCGGTACTGCCGGTGTGAGGCGATAATGCTCAATGGCTGGCCATGGGCATCCTGCCAGCCGTAGTGGCGAATCGCCTCGCGCAAGCCTTGGATTATCCCGCGTTGGGATGAGAATCCCTCCATCAACCACATCATGACTGTTGCTCCCGGCGGTTCTTGGCGATCAACGCGGAGAGCGTGGAGGCAGCGGCAGGCACCTCGCCAATGGAGTGGGCACCATAGCCCCGCAACCATAAGCCAGACTTACGGTTTCCGGTTATTTCGCCCAGCTGTTTGGCACTGTGGGTTTTAAGGGCATTGACCAACATTGACAATTCAGTACCTGGCGACATAGTGAGCCGCAGCTCCACCCCCTCATGCAGCAGGTCAAGGTGATCGATCACGAAGGGAAGATTGCGTGCGCAATGGGGGATGATCTCCTGCAGCAACTGCCGTTCCCGCACCTGAACACTGTCTGGTGACCCAAACGCGAAAATGAGCTGCATCTTGATGTCAAAGATATTGTATCTGTTGGCTTTTATCATTGTTGTCCCTTTCTGAAGCAACAGGAATACCGCCTGACAACTAAGAAAGTTTTTTTCAAAGGCCGACAGACGTATTGATTCAGATTTCACAGAAAAGAGTGCGGTGTGGATCGAAGAATCTTCCACGTTTCATCTTTATAGTTGGCAAGATAGTTGGCAGATAAATCAATGTCATTTACTTATCTTTGCAAAACATGTCAATAAATGTAATTTTATTTCTACTTATTTAAATAGAACAATGTAAATCGTCGGGAAATGAGAGCCGAAAGGTACTTGTTTTAATCAAAAAATAGTCAGGCTTGATGAATTAATAAATCAAACAAGAATAATCAAGCAACGATTTACTGTAAAAAAAGTTTTTATTACATAGATTTACACAAAGCGCAAAACGCCAAAGAGGAGTTTGTTACAGTCGTTACCATTTACTCCGTGACTATTGCAATCACGGTCAGTTTTTATAGTTTAATCATTTGATGTGTAAATCAATAAACCTTTCCTAAACAACTCAGACTATTTCTTGTAATACTGTCGCCAGACCGATTTATTTGCAGGTTAACAGGTGTGAATCAATCTATTTATGGCTAATGAGTAACCCGTCATAAAAGATTCACTTGTTGGCACTGAATGCATTTGCACACGCTTATCTTCACAGCAAGGAGTTTCGTGATGGCTATTTCGCTAAGTAAAAACCAGTCGGTGTCCTTGACCAAGGAGTCAGGATCAACCGTCACCGCGGTTCATGTGGGCCTCGGCTGGGATGCGGTAAAAAGCAAAGGGCTGTTCGGCCTGTTTGGCGGCGGTGGCGGTGACATCGACCTGGATGCCTCCTGCGTCATGCTGGACAGCACCGGGCGCGAGGTGGATACCGTCTGGTTCCGCAAGCTTGAGTCAGATTGCGGGGCGGTGGTGCACAGCGGTGATAACCGTACTGGCGCGGGTGACGGGGATGATGAGGTGATCACCATCAATTTGCGCCGCGTGCCTTCAGAGGTGCAGCACCTGGCGTTCACCGTCAACAGCTTCACTGGTCAGAACTTTACTAAAGTGGAAAATGCCGGGGTGCGCATCCTCGATCAGGCCAATAAAGAGCTGGCCACCTACAATCTGGCGCAGAAAGGGGAGCATACCGCGCTGTTTATCGCCTCGCTCTCCCGCACCGGCGGCGACTGGCAGTTCAAGGCGCACGGTATCCCGGCCAATGGCCGTACCATTGAGAGCATGATCCCGATGATCGTGCGCGAGCTGGCGGGGTAACCATGGCGACCCAACTGATTGCCGGCGGCAATGCCGCCGTGCCAAACACCACGGTCATCATCCGCATCAAGAGCGGCGTGGCCGCGGATGTCTCCGCGTTTCGCCTGAACGAACAGGGCAAAACTCGCCAGGATGACGATTTTGTCTTCTACGGCCAGAAACAGAGCCAGGATCGCTCGCTGATCCTGCTGACCGAGGGCGAAACCAGCGCCTTCTCCGTGAACCTCAGCGCGCTGCCCGCCGACGTGCAGAAAGTGGCCTTCACCATTACGCCGGAGGGTGGTCAGTCAGTGCAGGCGCTGCGCTCCCTTTCCGTGGGTGTTGAGTACAACGGCCAGCCGCAACTGGCGGGCGAGGTGGATCTGGCGGGGCGCCGCGAGGCGGCGCTGATCCTCGGCGAACTGTATCGCCGCAACGGCGAGTGGAAATTCCGCTTTGTCGCGCAGGGCTTCAATGGCGGGCTGCAACCGCTGGCCGAGCACTATGGCGTGACCATTGATGAGGCCGCGGAGGAGTCCCCCGCGCCAGCGCCAGCTCCCGCACCGGCCCCGAAACCCGCGCCAATCAACCTCAGCAAGGTGACGCTGACCAAAGAGCAGCCGACCATCAACCTGACCAAGTCGGTCAACCTGAGCAAGAGCCAGGGCTTCGGCCGTATCCGCGTCAACCTGAACTGGAACCGCGGCAGCGGCGGCGGCTTCTTCAACAAGCTCAACGCCATTGACCTCGATCTCGGCGCTTACGTCCGCCTGAAAAATGGTGAGAAAGACCTGATTCAGGCGCTCGGCAACCGCTTCGGTGATTTTGACCGCTTCCCCTATGTGCACCTGGAGGGCGATGACCGCACTGGCTCCCGCTCTGAAGGCGAGTGGCTGAACATCAATGGCGCGCATTGGGATGAGATTGCCGAGGTGGTGGTGTTCGCCTTCATCTATAAGGGCGTGCCGAACTGGGCGAAAACCGACGGCGTGGTCACGCTGCAACTGCCAGAGCAGCCGCCGATTGAGACCCGCCTCACCGAAGGCGGCAGCCGCAACATGATGTGCGCCATCGCCCGGCTAGAGAACACCCAGGGCACCCTGAAGGTGGAGCGCCTGAATGACTATTTCGCCGGCCATGAGCCGATGGATAAAGCCTACGGTTGGGGTTTCAACTGGCGGGCAGGCAGCAAGTAATCTTTTACGAGGAAAACACTATGTTTGATTGGGCCAAAAATAAATTCAATCAGGGCCGCGAAACCTTCCTAAACGAGGTCAGCCGCTACAAGAGCAAAGACTTCATGCAGGGCTGCGTGGCGACCGGCACCTATATCGCGTTTGCCGATGGCGTGGTTTCGCCGCAAGAGAAGCAGAAGCTGGTGAAGTACTTTGAAATCAGTGACGCGCTCAAGGTCTTCAGCACTGATGAAGTGATCCGCGAATTCCAGAAGCTCTCCGAGAAGTTTGATTTCGATCTGGATATTGGGCGCTCCGAGTGCCTGAAGGTGATCGGCAAGCTGCGCAACAAGCCGGAGGAGGCCCGTGCGGCGGTGCGTCTGGGCGTGATGATCGCCAAGAGCGACGCAGATTTTGATGAGGCGGAGAAGCAGGCACTGATTGCCATCTGCCATGAGTTGGGCCTGAAGCCTGACGAATTCTTCTAACTGAGAGTACACGATGGAATCTACCCTGATTGGTTTCCCGGCTGAAACGGTCATTGTTTTCGTGGTGCTGGCCGTGGCCGCGCTGCTGATTGACCTGCTGGCCCACCGTGGCGATAAGGCGATCAGCCTGAAAAGCGCGGTGATGTGGTCGTTGTTCTGGGTGGCGACGGCATTGGGTTTCGCCGCCTTCCTCTATTTCCACCACGGCGCGGAGATCGCCAGCCTGTTTGTCACTGGTTATGCGCTGGAGAAGGTGCTGTCGGTCGATAACCTGTTTGTGATGATGGCCATCTTTGCATGGTTCAAAGTGCCTGACGGCTATCGCCACCGCGTGCTCTACTGGGGGATCATTGGGGCCATCGTATTTCGTGCCATCTTCGTGGCGATCGGCGCGGGCCTGCTGATGCTTGGCCCGTGGGTCGAGATGCTGTTTGCGGTGATTGTCGCCTGGACGGCAGTGATGATGCTGCGCGCTGGCGACGACGACGAGGAGATTGAGGACTACTCCGATCACCTCGCCAATCGTCTGGTACGCCGCTTCTTCCCGGTCTGGCCAAAGCTGGCGGGCAACCGCTTCCTGCTGAAGTCAGAGGAAGTAAGCGCTGAGCTGGCCAAGCCCGAGAATCAGGGCTTCGCCTTCACTGTAAAGAAGGGTGTGCGCTACGCCACGCCGCTGCTGCTCTGCGTGGCAGTGGTGGAGCTGTCGGACGTGATGTTCGCCTTTGACAGCGTACCGGCGGTGATTGCGGTCAGCCGTGAGCCGTTGATCGTCTACTCCGCGATGATGTTTGCCATCCTTGGCCTGCGTACCCTCTACTTTGTGCTGGAAGCCCTGCGCAAATACCTGGTGCACTTGGAAAAAGCGGTCATTGTGCTACTGTTCTTCATCGCGTTCAAACTGGGCCTGAACGCCAGTGACCACCTCTGGCACCACGGCTACGGCATCAGCGCCACCACCAGCCTCTACGTGGTACTGGGCGTGCTGGCCCTTGGCATTCTGGCGAGCGTCATGTTCCCCGGCAAAGATGCGCCGGCAGACGATCGTCAGGGATAAATTTTCATACCGGCGGGCGATGCCCGCCCTCTTTACAGATAACAGGAGAACCACATGGGTGTTTCACTTTCCAAAGGCGGCAATGTTTCGTTGAGCAAAACCGACCCAAGCCTGAAAAAAGTGGTGGTGGGTCTGGGCTGGGATGCCCGCTCTACGGATGGGCAGGACTTTGACCTGGATGCCTCAGCCTTTTTGCTGCAAGCCAATGGCAAGGTCTCACAGGACAATGACTTCATCTTCTACAACAACCTACGCTCCAGCTGCGGTTCCGTGGTGCATCAGGGCGACAACCGCACCGGTGCCGGTGATGGCGATGATGAGAAGCTGACGGTGGAACTGGCGAAAGTGCCTGCCAGCGTCGACAAGATTGTCTTTACCGTCACCATCCATGACGCGACCGCGCGCCGCCAGAACTTCGGTCAGGTGAGCAACGCCTTTATCCGTCTGGTGAATGAAGAGAGCAACAACGAAGTGACGCGCTATGACCTGCAAGAGGATAGCTCCACTGAAGTGGCGATGATCTTCGGCGAGCTGTATCGCCATAACGGTGACTGGAAATTCCGTGCGGTAGGGCAGGGCTTTGGCGGCGGCCTGTCGGCGCTGTGCGCAAACTTCGGCATTAACGCGGCTTGATGGCTGGCCCCGCGCCGTCGTGGACGGCGCGATTGATCTTCAAAACATTAACGAAAAGGAAAAAAGTATGGCAGTTTCACTGAAAAAAGGCGGCAACGTCTCCCTGACCAAAGAAGCCCCTTCCATGAAATCCGTGCTGTTCGGTCTGGGCTGGGATGCCCGCCAGACCGATGGCAACGCCTTTGACCTGGACGCCTCGGCGTTCATCGTGGGCGAAGATGGCAAAGTGCTCTCTGATGCCAGCTTCATCTTCTTCAACAATAAAACCAGCGCTTGCGGCGGCGTGATCCACCAGGGTGACAACCGCACCGGCGAAGGCGCGGGCGATGATGAGCAACTGCTGATCCACCTGGATAAAGTGGATAGCGCTGCGAAGAAAGTGGTCTTTGCCGTGACCATCTATGAAGCGGACGAGCGCAAGCAGAACTTCGGTCAGGTCAGCAACGCCTTCATTCGTGCGGTCAACAACGATGACCAGACTGAACTGGCGCGCTATGACCTGTCAGAAGATGCCGCGACCGAAACCGCGATGATCTTCGGTGAGCTTTATCGCCACAATGACGAGTGGAAATTCAAGGCTGTGGGTCAGGGCTACGAAGGTGGCTTGTCTGCACTGGCGAAAAGCTTCGGCGTGAACGTCTAAGTCTCCGCCTGATAAAAAAGCCCGGCACTGCCGGGCTTTTTGCTATTTGAAGACCTTCTGCACGTAGTCGATATAGGCGGGCCGCCATACATCCATCTCATGCCCCAGCTTGGGGTAGCTGTGAAAGTCCACCTTCACCTGCTTCTCATCCAGCTGCTTTTTCAGGTCGTTGATGTCCTTGCCGGTCACGTCATCATCCGTACCAACCACCAGTGTGAAATCTTTCAGCTGGCGGTTGATGCGCTGCGGATCGGCCAGCGCCTGCGCCACGCCCGCATCCGGCACGGTCACGGTGGTCACGCCGCTGAAGCTGGCGAGCCAACGAAACTGGTCGAGGTGATTCATGCCAGAGACCAGCGCCTGATAGCCGCCCTGCGAGATGCCAGCGATGCCACGCCCTTCGGCGTCGGTGCGCACCCGGTAACTCTGCTCAATCAGCGGGATGATGTCCTCCACCAGCTCACGGTCAGCCGCCTTGGCATTGCGCGGGTAGAACTCCTTGCGCCGCTCCTGACGCGGGAAGTTCTCCGGCACCGCCTCGGTAACGTCAGTTTCGGTGTCCGGGAACACCACTACCATCGGCGTCATCTTCTTCTCTGCCAGCAGGTTATCCATGATCTGCGCGAAGCGGCCCTGCACCAGCGCCGAACTCTCGGTATCGCCAAAGCCGTGGTAGAAGTAGAGCACTGGCAGCGGCTTGTCAGCCTGGCTGTAGCCCGGCGGCAACCAGAGGTAGAGATGCCGCTCTTTGTCCAGCGCCTTGGAGTGGTAGGTCAGGCCATGCACTTGACCATGCGGCACTGCGCGCTCATCCAGCAGGCTACCGGGCACCAGTACCAGACTGGTGTTTACCTGCCGCTGCGGTTTCGGCATCGCGCTGCCGGTGTCGATGCTGCGGAAGCCATCCACATTGAAGTAGTACTCATAAAGATTGGGCGACTGTGGCGCCAGCCGGTACTGCCAGACGCCCTGACCGTTCTTCTCCATCGGGTAGCTGATGCGGGTACGCGGCAGCGCGCCCACCACCACCGAAACCTGCCGCGCCTGTGGCGCAAACAGCCGGAAAGTGATGCTGCGATCGGCGTTCACCTCGGTGACCGCCTGGCTGAGCGGCAGATTCTCGTTGAAATCTTCCGCGATGGTCAGGGGTGTCATGGGGGCGGCTCCGCAGCCAAGGGCGAGCAGTAACAGGCCCGCACCGGCCGACAGCCGGTGCGGGGCACGAAAGGGATGACGCATTAAGCCTCCTGCTTATTTTTGTAGGGTAAAGTCGATGTCATTGGCACCAAGCAGATTGCCCCAGCGGTCATAGAGGCGGCTGGTCACCGTCACTGGCGCGCCGCCCTGTGGCACCGCGCTGGCCGCCGCCAGCTTCACGCCGCTGTCAGCCGCCATATCCAGACGCTGTTCGCCCGCTGCCAATACCCGGTTATCCTGGGTAATCGTCCATGCCAGGCGCGCCTTCGGGTAAGCCTTCAGGGTGTCATTGATGGCCCATAGGTTGACCTTCCCGGCCGCGCCGCTTTTCCAGTTTAGCGTAACTGGTTCAATGGAGGGCAAAATTGGCTGGTAGGCTTTCTGCAACGCGTAGTAGCCCAGTTTTGGCTGGCGGCGATAGTCCATCACCCCCCAGTTGATGGAGGGCCAGGTCTCGACGAACATAAACTGGAACAGCACGCTCACCGGTTGGTAGCGCTGGCGGCGATAGCTCTCAGCGGCGGTGCGCACGGAGTCAGCCTGATAGCGCTGGGTATTCTCGATAAAAGTCTGGATAGTCGGCCCGCGCTCGATTTTGGCGAACTGGAAGGTCTGCACCGGCTGGAAGTTGTGGTACTTCCAGATTGCCCAACCCGGATCGCCCGGCTGGGTGGTGGCCGGCCAGAGATCTTTCTCCGGGATGATGGTCTTCAGCGTCTCCAGATTCGGCAGCGCCTCCGCGCCAAACTCAGTAATGATGCCGTTCTTGGCCGGTTGCAGGAAGTCATTGATGGTGCCGAAGTACCACCCCTGCCAGAAGTGCTCAGTCACGGATGACCACGGGTGCATGATGCGGGTAGTGTCTTGTGCCAGCGCGTCCGCTACTTTCTGCGCCAGATTTTTGTTCATCTCCGGATACCAGTCCGGGAAGCGTTTCTGCATCCAGAGTGAATCAAACGGCGGCTCATTCTGCCCGCCCCAGACAATGATCGACGGGTAGTTGCCATACTGCCGGATGGCATCGGTAGCCTGCCGCGCCGCCTCCTGCGCGAACTCTGGGCTATCGTTATAGCCCCACTGCAACGGCATATCCTGCCAGATCAGCATTCCACGCTCATCCGCCAGCTCATACAGCTCATGGCTGGCAATATGCCCGTGCACACGGATGGCGTTGGCGTTCATCTCCTCCAGCAATTCCAGATCTTTCTCCCAGTCGGCGGGCTTCATGGCGCTCAGCCAGGAGGAGCCAATGTAGTTGGTGCCGCGCAGGAAGATGCGCTTGCCGTTAATCATCCAGCCGCCCTGCGCGGGCTTGACGATCTGCCGCAGCCCGGTGCGGGTGGTAGTGCGGTCCATCACGCCAAGGTTGTCCGTCAGGCTGACCTCCACCTCATAAAGGTTGGGCTCGCCATACCCTTTCGGCCACCACAGCGCCGCCCCCTCCATCGGCAGTGTCACCTGCAAGGATTGCGCGCCGCTGCGTTGGTAGGCCAGATTCACTGGCTGGTTGAAGGTGTAACTTTTGCCGGAGAAGTTATGCGGCTTGACGCGGATATGCAGCATGGCCGGGCGGTCGCGGTTGGTGCGATAGTCAATCGCCAGCGTCAGCGCCGGGTGCGCCAGCCCCTGTTGCCACGCCGGGGTAGTGAGCACGTTATCAATTACCGCGCCGCGGCTGATGTGCACGTCCACTGGCGCCCAGATGCCGCCGGTATTGGCATCCTGCCCCTGTTTCGTCCAGGCCCCGCCGGGGCGGGCGTCATGCTGTGAGAAGACCCCCTTGATCACGCTCTTATGCAGCGGCCAGATGGAGTCCGGCGACTCGAAGGGGCTATCGACACGCACCGCCAGTTGGTTGTCGCGCCGCGCCTCCTCGCTGATATCGAGGGAGAAGCGCTGGAAATAGCCGGTGTGGCGGCCCACCGGGCGCTGGTTGAGCCAGGCATCGGCATGGTAATCCACCCCCTTGAACACCAGCGTCGCCATGTTGTCCGGGCGCAACGGCGGCAGGGAGAACTGGGTGCGATACCAGAGCGCCCCTTGGTGATCCAGCCCGGCGACATACCAGTTGGCTGGCACGCGCAGGGACCGCCACTGGTCATCGTCGGCGCGCCACCCGGCCAGCGCGGGATCGTTGGCGTCATGCACCCGCCACTTGCCGGCCAACGACTGGGTGGACGGGCCTTGGGCGGTGCGATCGGCGCACCCGGCCAGCAACAGCAGGGCGCCAGCGGCGACCAGTAACCTTTTCATGGCGTCTCCTTAATCTGTGTCAGGGCATCATTCACGCGCTGGCACAATGTATCCAGTTGGCTATCCAGCGTCGCCATCGCGGCGGTGTCATCGGCTTCGGCCGCCTGCTCCAGCTGGCCGAGCGCCTGTACCAGCTTCTCGCAGGCAAAGGTGGCGGCCTCGCCCTTCATTTTGTGCGCGTTGCGTTTGACGGCATCGTTGTCATGCTGCGCCACGCCCCGGTGCAGGTTGTCGAGCAGCACCGGAATATCGAGCAGGAACATGCCGATCAGCTCCACCAGCAACTCTTTATCGTGGCCGACTCGCTCTAGCATCAGCGCATAATCGACTGCCTCGGCAGGGTCATCCGTCGCCACGGGGGCCGCCGGCGCTAGCGCGCCCTGCTGACTGGCCATCACGCGGGCAATTTCGGTCGAAAGCGCATCCAGCATCACCGGCTTGGCGATGTAGCCATCGAAGCCATTTTCCAGACAGTATTCGCGGTCGCCCTGCATGGCATGGGCGGTCATCGCGATGATCGGGAAGTGGTGCGGCGGGGTAGCGAACGCCTCGCGCTGGCGCAGGATCTGGGTGGCTTTCTGCCCATCCATCTCCGGCATTTGCAGATCCATCAGGATCAGGTCGTACTCCTGCCGGGCGCTCATCTCCAGCGCCTCCAGCCCATTGTTGGCAATGTCCGCCTGATGGCCCAGCTTGCCGAGGAAGTGCACGGCCAGTTTCTGGTTCACCAGATTGTCCTCCGCCAGCAGGATGCGGTATTGCTGGCCCTGTGGCGCAAGCGCGGCGACCGGCGGCGCGGCCGGGGCCGCTGGCGCAACGGTGGCGGGTGCGCCGGGCGCCAGCGTCTGTACGATGGCGCTGAACAGCTCATTCTGGTCTACCGGTTTGTTGAGAAAGTGCACCACGCCAATCTTTTTCAGCACCGCCGTATCCATGTAGCGGCCCATCGAACTGAGCATAATCAGCTTGCTGTGGCGCAACTCCGGCGTGGAGGTGATCTCCAGCGCCAGCGTCATGCCATCCATATCCGGCATCTGGGCATCAAGTAGGATCAGCGGAAAGTCCGGCGAGATTTCGAGCGCGTCCAGCGCCGCCTGCCCGCTGCTAAAGGTGAAGGGTTGCAGCCCCATATTGCGCAGCATCTCCTGCATCAGCCGCAGGTTGGTCTGGTTGTCATCCACTACCGCGATGCGCGTGCCCTTGATGACCGCGGGTACGTGGGTCGGCCCGGCCGTTTGCGGCACTTTTTTCAGCACCGGCAGGGCGAAGAAGAAGGTACTGCCGCTGCCGGGCGTACTGGCGACGCGCAGTTCGCCGCCGAGCATCTCCACCAACCGGGCGGAGATGGTCAGGCCAAGGCCAGTACCGCCATATTTGCGGGTGGTGGAGGTGTCGGCCTGACTGAAGGACTCAAAGATCAGCCGCTGCTTCTCTGGCGGGATGCCGATACCGGTATCCTTCACCTCGAAGGAGAGCTGCTGGGCGGCGATACCGGGGGTGATGCTCATCACCACCTCGCCTTCGTGGGTGAACTTCAGCGCGTTGCTGACCAGATTGGTCAGCACCTGCCGCAGCCGCACCGAGTCACAGTAGATGTACTCCGGGATGCCGGGCGCGACATCCACCAGCAACTCGATGCCCTTTTCGGTCGCCTTTGGCATCAGCGGGCGCATGATCCCTTGCAGGAAGGGGCGTAGCGCGAACTCCTCCATATCCAGCGTGATCTTGCCGGCCTCAATCTTGGAGAAGTCGAGGATGTCATCAATCACCTTCAACAGCACGCGGGCGGAGCTGTGGGCCATGGTGATGTAGTCACGCTGCTCGGGCGTCAGTTCGGTGTCGAGGCAGAGTTGGGTCATGCCGAGGATGCCGTTCATCGGCGTGCGGATCTCATGGCTCATGTTGGCGAGGAACGCACTCTTGGCCTGGCTGGCGGCTTTCGCCATCTCCACTGCCTGCAACGAGGCGGCCTCTGCCTTTTTGCGCTGGGTGATGTCTTGCATGGTGCCGATCACCCGCCCGATGCCGCCGTCGTTGGCGAGGCTGATCACCTGCCCGAGCAGCAGGAACCAGCGGTACTGCTGGTCGCTGTGCAGGATACGCAGTTCACACTCAAACACCGCCATCCGGTCGGTGCCCGCCTCTTTCAGCAGGCGGGCGGCGGTGGGCAGGTCATCCGGGTGGATCAGCCCGCGCCAGTCATCGGAGCGGTACTTCCAGCTGCGGCGCGGGTAGCCCAGCAACATCAGCAGTGCGTCATTGACCTGCACCAGATCCTGCAAATAGTCCCAGTCCCAGATGCCGATGTGGGTCGCCTCGGCGGCGAGGATAAAGTCATCATGCAGCTGGTTGCGGGAGGCGAGGATGTCAGCGAAATGGGTGACGTCGGTATGCAAACTGACAATGCCGCCGTCCGGGGTACGGTTATGCTGCACGAACACCGTGCGCCCCGGCAGCTTGCGGATCTCAAAGTGGTTATCGACCCGGCAGCGCTCGGTCAGCACGGCGGCCAGCGCCCCCTGATCGGCAATCTCGGAGATGTAGCCGGAGGTGATGAACGCCTCAATCAGGGCATGGAGCGGCGTGCCGCGCACCATCAGATCCTTGACCGCCGGATAGTAGTCCAGCGCCTGTTCGTTGAAGGCGACCAGCCGCTCCTCGGCATCGTAAATCAAGATCGCGGCATTGATATGGTCCAGCGCCGCAAAGATGGCATTTTTCATGGTGTGGTTCCTGGGACTGCCGGCGGCGCGATGACGTGGAACAGCTCCGCCTGCCGCCGCACATACTCAAGGCCGGGGGCGATCACCATCGCCCAGGCGGTGATGATCTCCTCGTCACAGTCAGGATCGAGCCGCCGCACCGTCTCCAGAATCGCCCGCCTCCAGTGGGCGTAGAACGCTGGCGGCAGCTTGATCCCCTCTGCATCCTGGGTGCGCGAGATATTGATCAGGTAGTTGGAGACATTGTGGGTGCTGGAGACCGACAGCATGTAAAAGAAGGTCTTGTAGACAATCTTGCGGATGCGCGCCTCATCCTGCTCCAGGAAGGTGGCCTCGATCTCGGCGGTGCTGTGGACGAACAGTTGGTAGAAGTGGTTGAAAAAACGCTCCCCGTTATCACTGTCCGTAATGCGTGCGTAGCTGTCATTGAAAACGGCATCATAGGAGAAACTCATGGCTGTTGTCCTCCGGGTTTGCGCTCCTGCGGCATGCACAAGCGGGGTGGGTTAAAGACATCGCTCAGGCGGGTATTGAAGTAGCTCTCCTGTGGCACGCTGCGGATCAGCGGGCCATAGTTGTGCTTGTAGAACAGCGCCTCCAGCACCATCGCATTGGTGGTCAGGGTGATCATGCGGTTGTAGCCGCCGGTGGCCTCAAAGCGCCCCTCATACCAGCCGCGCTGGTTGTCGCGCGTCAGGCGGGTCATGGTCATCAGCGCGTCGGTGAAGTCGCTTTTCCACAGCACCCAGAGACCAAACACCGCCCGCGTGGAGACCAGCGCCCGCGTCGGGTAGTAGTTGCCGTTGTCGCCCAGCGTGTTCCAGGCGTAGCCGTTGCCGAAAATGGTGTCGTAGATATGCCACGGCTCGGCATTGAGGTTAAATTCATCACGCGCCGTCAGCACCTTCTCCTTCTGCCAGCGCTGTTCCTGCACGCGGTAGATATTCTGCGCCCGCTTCTGCTGCATGGTGAGCAGGGTGGCGTCCTCGCCCGGCGTCTGCCAGGCATACTCCAGCCCGCCCAGCACGTAGGGGGTGTTGGTCACCACCGCCGGCGTGTAGGTGGTGCGTGGGTCACGGGCATCGACATCAATCGCGATGCCATCGACAATCACCGACTGGTAGGGCGGCGTCACTGAGCGCGCCGAGGGGAAGCCCCACAGGCTGAGCGCCGCCGCGCCATACTCGCTGTAGCCGAGCCGCCCCTCCGGCTGCGGCATCAATTTGCCGTCCCGCATCCCGCCGCGCAGCAGCTGCCCCTTGTCATCCACCACGTTGCAGAAGTTCCAGCGCATGATCACCCGGTCGAGGTACTCACTGTAAGCGGGGTGCCAGAGCGCCACGATGCGCAAGCCGGTCATCAGCCGGGCGATGTCCTGCGCCGACCAGCCGAGGATCGCCGGTTTGTTGCTGTAGTTGACCATGGTGGCATTGCTGGTGTTGTAGAGCAGGTTCGGCGTTTTCAGGTTGGTCAGCGGCAGCTGGTTCAGCGTCGCCAGCAGCCGGGTGAGCCGGTCGTCAAACTCCACCTCATCAATCAGCGCCAGTTGGCGTGCCGCCGTCAGGGCGATCAGCGAGTCGCCAATCTGCCACAGGTTAGTGACTGGCCGGTTGTCGCTGGCGTTGATCAGGCCGGTGCCGCTTTGGGTATTGTTCTTGAAGTAGCGCCAGGCCACCTCTGCCCACTGGCGCTCCTCCGCCGTCAGTTCGCCCATCCGCCCCGGATAGTGCCACGCGCCGCTGCGCAGGTAGCGGCCGCCCTGACTCTCCTGAAAAGAGGAGAAGACCAGCGCGATCGCCACCGCGATCAGTAGCAACAGGCCAAGCCTGATCAGGCTTACGGTTTTAAGCATGACATCGCCACCGGAGGCAGTTTGATCGGCGCATCCTCATTCTGGCAGGCCGCGCATTTACAGGACTGGCAGGATGGCTCGGTACGCTGTGCCACGCCGGTCTGCTCACACCAGTTCTTCACGCCGGGCGTGGAGCTGATGAAAGGCCGGTTGCGTTTGGTGTTGTTCTCCTCGAAGGCATCCACCAGACGCTTCTCCCACAGCGAGGGCGCGAAGTCATGCGCCTTCGGCTTGTCCGTATTGAACTTCAGCAGGCGGCCCTCCTGTTTGTAGAGCAGCGCCTCCAGCATGATGCCGTTGTTGTTGCCGGTGAACTCGCGGATGGGGCCGTCGCCGTTCTCGTAGATCCCCTCGTAGTAGCCCAGTCCCTTCTCATTGGCGTTCTCAATGGTATCCAGCAGCCGGTCGGTGTAGGCCGAGTCCCACAGCACCCACATGCCGAGCGCCGCTTTCAGCGAGATGGCGGAGACTTCCGGCACATATTTGCCCTTGTCGGTGATGGTGTTCCAGTTGAAGCCATCAGAGAAAACCGTGTCATAAACGAAGTAGGGCGCTTTATCGAGCTGGTGTTCCGAGCGGGCGGTCAGCACCCCGGTGATCAGGTAGCGGTTCTCCTGTGCCTGATAGACACGGTCGGCGAAGTTTTTCATCCACGGGTGGGAGAACTCATTGACCCGATCCTCGCGGTCATCTGCCTTGTCCCAGCCCATCTCCAGACCGTGCAGCAGGTAGGATTCGGTCACCACATAGTTGTGCTGGCTGGTCAGGCGCGGGTCGCGGGTGTCATAGGGCACCAGCACGCAGTAGATATTCGCCAGCGAATATGGCTCTGGCCGGGAGCCTTGGCAGGTCTTGAAGCCCCAGAGCTGATAGCCCGCCGAGGCGTACTCCTCATACCCCAGCCGTCCCTCCTGCACATAGACCGGCTTCTTGTCCGGGCCGACGTAAGCGCCATACAGCGTGCCGCAGTCGTCCACCGTGTGGGTGAAGTCCCAGCCCAGCACGATGTTATCGATGCTGTTGCCATACTCCGGGTAGCGCTCCTTGACGATCTTGAGCCACAGCAACATGCGGCCGATATCCAGTGCGGAGAAGCCGATGTCGCCCGGTTTGTTCAGATAGTTCACCTTCTGCGCGGTGATGGTGTTGTAAGCCTTATTTGGCATCTCGTTCTGGTAGAGCACCAGCGTGTTGAGCGTTTTGAGCAGCTTGATCATGCGCTGGTCAAACTCGGCCTTGTCGATGATCTTCAGTTCGCGCGCCGCCACCAGCGCGCCGATATAGGAGCCGGTATCCCACATGGTGGTGGAGGGGTATTTGTTTACCGCGTTCACCAGCCCGGTGGTGGGCTGGTAGTTGGCGACGAAGTATTGCCAGGCATTGACGGCAATGGCCCGCTCGCGCGGCGTCAGTTCGCCGTGGCGCACCGGGTAGTGCTGCGACGGCAGTTCAGTGGTGGCGGCCTGCACGCCGCCCGCCAGCAGCCACAGCGCCGCCAGCATGGCCAGCCATGCCAGCCAGCGCCGCGCCGGGCGGACAGCAGAAGAGACAGTGGCGGACGATGGTCTCATGGGAGTACTCCTTTATTCCGATCGTTCATCGGCATGGATGAAGGGGGGACGCAGGCCAGGCATAACAGTTGTCCATGCGCGATATAACTGAGGCTTTCCAACACCACCGCATTGGTGTCGGCGCTAATAATCTGGTTCACCGCCTGATTGCCGCTGTAGCCCTCATACCACCCCTTGCCGGGTACTAGCAGCGGGACGGCCTGCGTGCGCAGGGTTTCGCTCCAGGCGTTGCGGAACAGCGCGTACCAGCCAAAGGCGGAGCGGGTGGAGAGGATGCGCGGCGGCGGCAGGTCGCTGCGCTGCACGGTGGCATCCTGCACCGGCTGCTGGCCGGGCAGGTTGGCGATAAAGTCGGGTGCCTGTTCGGCATAGTCGGTATTCACCGAGGTGTAGTTGCCGGTGGCCTTATAGAGCCGTTGCTGGATGCGCACGATACGCCAGGCGAACTCGGCGCTGCGGCTGTCAAAGCCCATCTCCAGCCCAGTCAGGACATAGGGCAGGGTGATGATGGTGGGCGCCTCCTGGTCGACGCCGCGGCGGAAGCCATCGCTGGGGATGGCGTAGCCATCAATCTGTACCAGCTTGACCCCCTCCGGCGGCTGGGTTACCGCGATACCGGCGGAGGGGCTGACCATGCGCAGCGTGCCAGCGGTGTAGAGGCGGAAACCATAACCGCTGCGGTTGGTGTTGGCCCCCAGATCCCAGTGGGCGACTTGGATGCTGGTGGCGGTGGCGGGCGTGCTGCTCTCAAACAGGCTGTTGAGGTTCCACTGCGCCAGCACCTCCTGCACCTGTGCGGCGTGGTAGGGGTAGCGCCACATCAGCACGGTGAGCGGCACCAGCAGCCGCCCCATGTCCACCGCCGGGGTGGTGGGGGCCTCGGTATCGGCCGGGTCGCGCAGCAGCTCCAGCGTTTGGGTCTGATACCAGTTGCCCGGTACGCCAGAGGGCAGCAGCGGCAGCAGGCTCAGGGCGGTCAATGCCTTGGAAATTCGCTGGTCAAACTCCTCTGCCGTGACAATATCGAGCTGGCGGGCGGCAATCAGCGCCATCAGGTAACTGCCGGTGTCCCACAGCGAGGTGTAGGGGCGCTGGTCTTGGGCGTTTGCCAGCCCGGTCAGCTGGGTATTGTTGGCGAAGTATTGCCACGCGACGCGCGCCCACACCGCCTCGTCAAAGGTCAGGTCACGCTGCTGGGGCAGCGGCGGGAAATCCTTGCTCAGGGTATAACCAGCTTTCTCCTCAACCACCGGCGGCATGTGTTTCTCCACATAGAGCACGATGCCAAAGCCAATCAGGAAACCCAGCAGGATGGTGACATAACTGCGGGCTGGCAACAGGCTCTCTTTCCATGACATATCAGACGCCCTCTTCTTCATCAGACGCAGCCGTGTCCGGCTTCCACATCGCCGCCAGGATCATCGGCATCATGGCGGCGATATTCACCCCGCCCCAAAAGATATTGATGATGTAACCGGAAGGGTCCTCAATATCGCCATTCGCCACCTTGATGCCGCCCCAGATCAGGCCAAGCAGCGTCAGGGCGACGATCGCCAGCTGGGGCTTGACCAGATAGAGGAACATTCCCTGCTGACGCTCTTTCGGCGTGACGTGAAACTTGATCTTCTCGCCGCGCAATACCGTGTCCAGCGCCCGCAAGTTCATCGAGTAGAGCGCCAGATAGGAGGAGCGCCCATCCCAGGCGGACAGCCCCCAGGTGCCGAACATAAAGGCCAGTTCCGACACGATGAAGAACGGCAGGAAGTGCAGGTAGAACGGCTGGGAGTAGGCCGACACCGGCGGGATATTGGTGAACAGGTAGATCAGCGGCGAGATCAAAAATACCGTGTTCCACAGGCAGGCCAGATAGGACCAGAAGGTGGTGCCATACATCAGGGTCTGCGGCAGGCTCAGGCGGAAGCGCTTACGGCTAAAAATCGGGTCATGCAGCAGGATATCCATCGAGCCAGCGGCATACTTGAAGCGCTGGATCATCCAGGTGAGCAGATCCTGCGGCGACAGCATTTTGGACTCAGTACGCGGGTGCATCACAGACTTCCAGCGCCGCTCGGTATCGCCATGCAGCACAATGGAGGTGTAGATATCCTCCGAGACATGGAATTTGTAGGGGGTCAGTTCGGTGTCCATGATCACGTGCGGCCGCATCGCCTGCTCCAGCGCCTCGCGCGCGTCGGCATCCGGGATGTCGCGGGTGAAGCGTGCCACCTCCTCATCCACCGCCCAGACATAGCTGCGCAGCGCCGCCTGCATCACCGCCTCACGCCGGTGGATGGAAGCTGCGCCGCAGCAGAATGAGGCGTTGGCCCAGTTGCGGCGGCGCAGGATCACCTCATAAAACATCCGCGCGTCATTGAAGAAGGGATCGCGCCCCAGCGTCACCGGGCCAACCACCGCCTCGGTCACCTTGCCAAGGCCGTAGCCCACCACGCCCAGCCGACGGCGCAGGGCCTCCGGCAGCCGCCGTCCCTCCGGCAGGTCATAGAACCATTGTGGCGTCTGCACCCAGGCGACATCTGGATCGCGGAAGTAGCCCATGGTGTGGGTCAGCAGGGTCGGGAAGACGCGGGTATCGGCATCGCAGATCACCAGGAAGTCGCCGTCGGTCTGCTCCATGCCATTGCGCAGGTTACCGGCCTTGTAGCCGATATTGGTCTCGCGGGTGATGTAGTTCACCCCCTCCTGCTCGCACACGGCGCGCATTTCCGGGCGGCGGCCGTCATCCAGCACATGGATCTTGAAATCAATCGGCGCCGGGTAGGTGACTTTCAGCGCATCCTGAATCGAGATGCGCACCAGCTCCACATCCTCTGAATAAGTGGCGATAAATAGATCGACCTTTAGCGGCCGGGTTTCTGTCTGTTCATCCGCCCCCAGGCACTCATTAATATCGATCGGTGCCGGGCGCTGCGGGACATCCCACTCTTTCCAGAGATTGATGGTGAAAAATACCGTGCCGATATAGGCCAGTGTTTCTGCCAGCACCAGTGGAATGGCATACCAGAGCGCATCGTAATTGAGCGATGACATCCATCTCCAGCGGATATAGTTGGCGCCCAGAATAAGCGCTGCCACCGCAAGGCATTGCCACAGTACCTGGATTATCCAGGGGGTTTTTAGTGGTTCTGGCGGTTTCCGGTGTTCAAAATTGGAAAAATAGAAAGCCATGGGCATTCCTGTTCATCGTTTCACAAGAATAAATGCGCAAAGGCGCTACGTTTCCCGGTGTCAAAAACAGAAATGCTACTGAATTATAAAGTATTATTGATTGGCCTCGCGCTCTTTACCGATAAGGGGCATTGGCGCAATGTCATTTGAGTCTAGTGCAGCTAAAAAAGGTTTCAAGGCAATTTTTTATCGAAACAACCGCGACATAGCGAAAAATTCACCTACTATTCTGTGAGAGGACTCACGTAATTTGGCGCGAAGCAGTTTCCCACCCATTAGCCGGGGGAACTCGTCTACACTCTAGAAATCAGTAATCTCCCTAACCTAAATCTGCGGAGTGCGCGGGGCGAGTATGGCAGCACAAGATACAGTCATTTCAGACGTTTCCGAACGGGTCTCCTGGCGCTATGCGGTGCCAGGCCGTCGCGATTTGCGGGTTGATATGCTGCGTGGCATTGCGTTGGTGATGATGGTGGTCGCCCATACCGAGGTGATGTCGGTTTTCAATATATTTACCTGGGAGCGGCTGGGATTAACCACCGGCGCGGAAGGCTTTGTCATTATGTCTGGCTTTATGCTGGGGATGTTGAACCGTATACGCTTGCAGAAAGAGTACCTGCTGACTATTTCCTATAACCTGGTGCGGCGCGCGTGGAAAATATACCAGGTGAATCTGATCATTATTCTTTCGGTGCTGCTGCTGGCGCAGGTGCCTTTTATTAATACCTTTGAAATTACCCATTTTACTGACCGCTACGCCGGTATCTCCTACTCGCTAATTCCCGTGACGCCACAAATTCGCGAGACGTGGTTCAATATTATTCTCTACCTACAAATAGGGCCGCACCAGACCCAAATCCTCGGCCTCTATATCTTTTTGCTGCTCGCCAGCCCCCTGATGCTCTGGATGCTGTCACGCGGACGGATCGCCTGGTTATTGCTGATTTCACTGGCGCTGTATGTATTTTACCAGTTCAACCATGTGCGCCTGACGGTGTCACAATTTGAGTTCGCCTTCCCGCTGCTGGCATGGCAGCTGATCTATGTGCTTGGCATGTGCTGCGGCTGGTACAAGGATGAGCTGACCTCGCTGGCGCGCACCGGCATGGGCCACTTTGTGATCGTGGTGATGGTGATCTTCGCACTGGGGATGATGTTCATCGCCCAGAACCACACCAACCCCTTCATGCCGCCAGCGTTGATGATGCACGTCATCTCGCCGGCGGACTTTAACTGGTTTTACCGCACGCTGGCGGCAAAAAATGCGCTGGGGCCGATGCGGGTGCTGGATGACTTCTGTCTGATCATTACGGTTTATCTGGTGCTGACCTACCTGTGGCGGCCCATTGAGCGGGCGGTTGGCTGGTTCCTGATCCCCCTGGGTCAGCACTCGCTCTACACCTTCATTATCCACGTCTACTTCGTGCTGATGGCCAGCCAGCTGGTGCACTTTGACCTGTGGCAGCAGGCGTGGATACGCAACACCGTGGTTCATGCCGCCATCCTGATGGCGCTATGGCTGATGGCGAAGTATGAGGTGGGTGGCAAATTTATTCCAAATTGAGTGGTATGTGGCAGCGTGACAGAGGTGATATGGGGGCATTGAGCAGGCGGGTTCGGGGGAGGGGCAGCCGGTGGCTGGGCGGCTTGTGCTGCCTGGCGGTGGCGGCTGCCTGCGGGGCGGCGGAGACGGCTAGCGCGCCGGTGGTCAAAAAGAGCCAAGGGCGCAACCCCTTCTCTGGACAAGCCGCCGCCGTCAAGCCGCCGCCCGATCCCACCAAAAAAACCGTGCCCGGCAGCGTGCCGGACAACGTTGGCTCCGCCGCGCAGAAGCCCACCGTCAACAGCGGCGGCAGCACAGAGAAGGTGCGCGTCTTTACCAGCCGCTGGGGCCGCCTGTTCTATGGAGATGATGCCAAGTTCTCTGGCGCGCTCTCCTTCAACAGCGGGCTGAAGGATCAGTGGGTCAGCATCCCTACCGGGCAGGATTCGGCATCCCAGAAGAATGAGCTCAACCAACGGCTGCTGCTGAGCCTGCAATACTCGCCCTTCAGCTACTGGTTTGCCAACGTCACCTTCCGGATGCCACTGCGTAACATCAACAAATACAGCGCCGATTTCCGCTACAGCTTTGGCTATGACGACTGGCACCCCAATACCTTCAGTTTGGTCTACGGCAACTATGGCGATAACCGCTTCTTCCCGACCTCCAACAACCGGCGCACCTACCCGGAGCAAGGCTCCTGGACGGGCGCGTACAAGTTCAGCCTGCCCAAGGAGCTGGAGAAGTACCTGCTGTTGCAAAAGGGCGATGCGCTGACCTGCCAGGTAGGCTACACCTGGGTGCCGCGCTACTACTCGCTGGCGGACAACGATCGCAAAAACAACAAAAGCATCCTGCTAGGCGGCTGCGGTTACAGCTTTGTGCAGCACTGGTTCTTTCGGTTCAGCGCATTCTACTATCCTGATAGCCGACAGCAGCAGCCGTGGGACTCCGACTACACCTACAGCTTTGGGTATTCGGGTTACACCCCCGGCTCGTTCTCCATCCAGTACACTAACTACAGCGGGACGCGCTACCCGTGGCGCAGCAACGCCAACGCCCTGTTCCGCGAAGGCACCATCAGCCTGATCTATTACATCCCGTTTTGAGGAGCGTGCTATGCAAGTGATGAGCGCCGAGCGCGAGCCAACCACCATTCTGGTGGTGGATGACTCCTCCAGTTACCGGTTTTTGCTCTCCAGTTTGTTGAAGAAGTGGGGATACCGGGTGTTTGAGGCCGACCAAGGGGAGAGGGCGCTGGAGGTGTTGCAGCAGCAGCCGATCCATATGGTCATCAGCGACTGGGAGATGCCGGTGATGGATGGGCTGGCGCTCTGCCGGGCGATCCGCCACCGCAACGCCACCCCCTACGTTTACCTGATTTTGGTCACGGCGCGCCACTCGGTAGAGGATTTGACCGCTGGCATTGAGGCGGGGGCCGATGACTTCCTCAGCAAGCCAGTTAACGCCAGTGAGTTGCAGGCGCGGCTCTATGCTGGTCAGCGCATCCTGAAGCTGGAGGCCAACCTCGCGCTGCGCAACGCCAAGCTAGTGCAAGCCTGGCAGCAGATGGAGGCGGACTTGCAAGCGGCGGCGCGGCTCCAGCACTCGCTGTTACCGGCGCGCAACGTCAGCTTGCAGGGATTCAGCATCGACTGGCTTTTCATTCCTTCCGCCTATGTCTCCGGGGACATGTTCCAGTTCTTCGCTCTGCCAGACCACCATATCGGCTTCTACTGCATCGACGTCGCCGGGCATGGCGTCACGGCGGCAATGCACTCGCTGGCGGTGGGCCGCCAGTTTATGCATGGCCGCACGGTGGAGAACTTTTTGGCGCGCACCGATGACGCCGGGCGGGTGGTGATCACCCCGCCGCATGAGGTGGTCAGCCTGCTCAACCAGCGCTTCTGTTACGAAAATGATGACGTGCAGAGCTACTTCACCATGATCTATGGCGTGATCAACACGCTGGATGGCCGGGGGCGGCTCTGTCAGGCGGGCCACCCGACCCCGTTTATCGTCCATGCGGATGGGGCCACCACCTCCATCGGCGAGGGGGGCGGGCCGGTGGGGCTGTTTGACACCCTGAGCTGGGAAGATTGCGCCTTCACTCTCCAGCCGGGCGAGTGCCTCTGCCTCTACAGCGATGGCATCAGCGAGTGCGAAAACGAGGAGAGCGAGCAGTTTGGCGAGGCACGCCTGCGCGCGCTATTGGGGGACAACCACGCCCTGCCGCGCGCCGAGCGCTTCCTCCAACTGGAGCTGGCGCTGCTGGAGTGGCGCAATGTGCAACTGGATGCGGTGGACCCGCAGAACGGCGTCAAATATGGCAACAGCAACCTGAATGACGATGTCTCGCTGCTGGTGATAGAGCGGACATCCTCCTTTGTGCAGCAAGAGGAAAAACCATGATTGTCGAAACAGCGAAACATGAACAGGTCACCCTGGTGATGCCGGTGGTGCGGCGGCTGGATGCGTCAGTATCGAACAAATTCAAGGAGACGGTGCAGGAGATGATCCGAGGCGGCGACACGGAGCTGCTGATTGACTTCAGCCGCGTCGACTTCATCGACAGTAGCAGCCTCGGCGCGCTGGTGTCGATTTTGAAGTCGCTCAACGGCAAGGGCACGCTGGCGCTGTGCGCCATGAATGCCAACTTGCTCAATTTATTCAAACTGACGCGCATGGACCGGATCTTCATGACGTTCCCCACTCAGGAAGAGGCGTTGAACAAACTGCTCAACCGATAGGTATGCGGCCATGTATGAGAGCTTGCCCCAGGACGTGGAGCTGACGCTGCCCGCTGTCACAGACAGCCTGGCGATTGCCAGCCGGGCCCTGGACGATTTTGCCCGCCCCCTGACGCTGGGGGACGAAGGGTTGTTCCCGCTCGATCTGGCGCTCAGTGAGGCGATGACCAACGTGATCAAGCATGGTTACCACTACGATGCTTCGCGCACGCTGCGCCTCTCACTGCGCTACCGTGAGGAGGAGAGGGTACTGGAGATTGGGCTAGTGGACAGCGGCACCCCCATTCCGGCGGCGCTGCTGCAACAGGAGAAGCATTTGGCGATTGACCCGGATGATATGGAGAGCTGGCCTGAGAATGGCATGGGCATCATGTTTATTCAGGCCAGCGTCGATGAGGTGCGCTACCAGAGTGACCACGGCGAAAATACCCTGACGCTCTGCAAGCGGCTGGCGTAGGTGTGGTGCAGTATCCTGGGATTCCAGCATCCTGGCATCCTGGGATGGTAACGTGCCTGACGCCCTCTGACTGGCATTGTTCCTAAAGCCCGGTGGCCCGCGTATTTTATTACCCGGCCAGTATGGGGCATGGTAAACTCTGCTCAATTAATGAACTGTCTGCAGTGGCAGCCAGCGGAAACCCCGTCAGGCAAATATGCGCCATTTTCGGTGATAAATCCCCTCCATTTAGTTAAAAATTCTTACGATGAGCAATTTTTTGAATTAAATATTTTTTATTTAATTTATTGCCCTATTTTTGTTTCATATTTCGTGCATAAATCCCCAATGCGTTAATACTTAAAAAATCCTAACTATCAGTGGGGAGTAGGGCACGTCTGCCTTACAAATCTCCCAGGATCAATTTTCAGTGTCTGAGACCTGGCGGCAAGCGGTCATGCGTTTTGCTGCAAGGGACGCTCTGCTTTCTTCTTTTTTGCTGGCTGCTTTTTTCCAGCACTCACCACACAGCATTACCGTTGTGATTCATGCCGTTTAAACCTGCGTGATCGGGTTCGGCTGTCCCGAAGGGCCGTCAACTGCCCGGTGGTCTGGTTGTCACAGGCTGGCCGGTACTGGACGGCTGTTAATGATGAGAAGGAAGTGAGTGATGACCCCATTTTCCAGTTTCTGGCAAGCCGGATATGAAGGTGCGGATCATATCAACCCCCAAGGCGAGGCGCTGTCAATGAACGAGGCGACAGGCCACCTCAACCGGGTAAGGGAAGATTATGCCGCGCTGATACCGTTCAATATCCGTACCGTGCGTGAAACGGTTGGTTGGCGGTTGGTTGAAAAGGATGGCGAATTTGATTTTAGCTCGCTGGAGGAGCGCGCCCGGGTGGCGCAGGAGCTGGGCATCCAGATCTGCTGGACGTTCTGCCACTACGGCTACCCGGAGGATGTGGCGTTCTTCTCGCCAGAGTTCATCACGCGCTTTGCCCGCTTCTGCGACGCGGTGACGCGCTACCTGGCCCCATTCTCTGACATTCCCATCTATTCACCTATCAACGAGATCTCCTTCACCAGCTGGGGCATGGAAAACGGCATCTTCCCGCCGCCGCCCGGCGTGGAGGCGGGGATTGGCGACGCCGCCAAACGCCAGATGGTGCGCGCCACGCTGGCCGGTTGCGATGCCATCTGGGCGGCTGACCCGCGCGCGCGCATCCTGCAATGCGACCCGATCATCCATTTGGTGCCGCCAGAGGTTGACCCGGAGCTGTGGGAGGGGGCCGTGGCGGGGCTACGTGAGGCGCAATACGCCGCCTGGGACATGATTTGCGGCCGCCTGGCACCGGAGCTGGGCGGCTCGCCGCGCTATCTGGATCTGATTGGCGCGAACTACTATCACAGTAACCAGTGGGAGGGAGGTACTGAAGCCCGACTGTGGTGGCATCTGGGCGACAAGCGGCGCAAACCGCTCTACCAGATGTTACTGGAACTGCATCAACGTTATGGCCGTCCTGTTTTGCTGGCTGAAACCAGCCATGTTGGCAGTGGCCGCGGCACCTGGATCAATGACATCACCGCTGAAGTGGCGCAGGCCCAAATGATCGGCGTGGATGTCCGCGGCATCTGCCTCTATCCGATTATTGATCGTCCCGATTGGGACAACGTTGCACATTGGCACCGCAGCGGCTTATGGGATCTGGACTACCTCGGCCCCGATCCCCATGCCCGGGTGCTGGTTCCTCACTATGCAACCGCCTTGCGCCGCGCGCAGGGCATGTTGCATCGGCTCCATTCGAAACTGTGTTTCACCAACAGCCCACCGGGCCAGGAAAGCTCTATGTCGACTATCGTTGTGTTTTGTCATTTGCGTTGGGATTTTGTCTATCAACGGCCCCAGCAGCTGCTGAGCCGGCTGGCACAATTTCATCGGATCCTCTTCATTGAGGAGCCCGTGTTTGACGAAGGGGCACCCTATCTGGAAACCTCGACTCCCGCCCCAAACATCACCGTTTACCGTCCGCATACACCGGTCCACGCCCCCGGTTTCCACGACGACCAGATCGCCGTGCTGCAACCTCTGCTGGAGAACCTGATCAAAGATGGCAGTGAACCCATTGCGTGGTTCTATACGCCGATGGCGCTGCCGCTGCTCAACTCCCTGACCCCGAGTCTGGTGGTCTATGACTGCATGGATGAACTGGCCGCCTTCAAAAACGCGCCGAAACAGCTGCTGCAACGTGAGTCCGCCCTGCTGGCGCGCGCTGACCTGCTGTTCACCGGCGGGCCGAGCCTTCATGCCGCCAAACAGGGCCGCCATGACAACAGCTACTGCTTCCCGAGCAGCGTGGACGCGGTGCACTTTGAGCAGGCGCGCGACCGCAACAACGGCCACCCTGACCAGCAGCACCTGCCGCACCCGCGCCTTGGCTTCTACGGCGTGCTGGACGAGCGACTCGACCTCGACCTGATTGCGGCGATGGCAGACCGCCACCCTGAGTGGCAACTCTGCATGGTGGGGCCAGTGGTGAAGATTGACCCGGCCAGCCTGCCGCAGCGCCCGAACATCCACTACTACGGCCAACAGACCTATCAGGCGCTACCGCACTTCCTGGCTGACTGGGACGTCTGCCTGCTGCCGTTCGCCTTGAATGAGTCCACCCGCTTCATCAGCCCGACCAAAGTGCTGGAGTACATGGCCGCCGAGCTGCCGATCGTCAGTACCGCCATTAAGGACGTGGTGGAGCCGCATGGTGACGTGGTGGCCATCGGCTACGATACCGAGGGCTTTATCGCCGCCTGTGAGCGCGCCCTGGCGCTGACAGATGCCGAAAAAGCGGAGAGCGGTGAGCAGATGCGCGGGCGCATCGCCGCCACCTCGTGGGATGCCACGGCGGAGCAGATGGCGACGCTGATGGATGAGTCCCTGCTGCATAAACGCCACCCAGTTCATCAGGACATTGCGCCGGTCTCCCGCACCGATTTGGATGCCTCCAACGTCGCGGTGCTGAGCACTACCAGCCCGAATGACGCGGTGCGCATCCCTTGCCTGATTGCCGGTGCTGGCCCAACCGGCCTGAGCGCCGCTTACCACTATGGCCCCGGCGCGCTGCTGCTGGAGCGCCATGATAGCGTCGGCGGCTGGTGCCGCTCCATTGAGGACAATGGCTTCACCTTTGACTTCGCCGGCCACATCATGTTCTCCAATGACCCCTATGTGCTGGAGCTTTACGCAATGCTGCTGGGGGACAACCTGCACTGGCAGAACCGTGAGGCGTGGGTCTACAGCAAAAATGTCTACACCCGCTACCCGTTCCAGGGTGCGCTTTACGGCCTGCCGCCGGAAGTGATCAAAGAGTGCATCGTCGGGGCAATCGAGGCGCGTTACGGCGCGGCCGAACAGCCAGCGGGCGCGGTGGTGAAACCGCTGGATGACTGCTGCGCCGATGGCAGCGCGCCGGATGAGAACACCACAGTGGTGGATGGCGCGGGCTGCGAGCCGAAAAACTTCGAGGAGTTCATCCACAAGGTGTGGGGCAAGGGCATCGGCAACCACTTCGCCATCCCTTACAACAAAAAACTGTGGACGGTGCCGCTCTCTGAGATGGAAACCTCATGGCTGGGTGGCCGCGTGCCGTTGCCGGATCTGGAGCAGATCATTGAGGGGGCGCTGGAGCCAGTCGGCGCACCGATGGGGCCAAACGCCCGCTTCGGCTATCCGCTGCGCGGCGGCTTCCAGGCGTTGATGGAGGGCTTCCTGCCGCATATCGACGGGCAACTGGAGACTGGCGCGAAGATTATCCAAGTACAGCCGCGTGAGCATATCCTGACGCTGGCCGATGGCCGCCGCTACCGCTATGACCACCTGATCAGCACCCTGCCGCTGCCAGAGCTGATCCGCATGATGGGCGATGCCGCGCCAGTGGAGATCCGTGAGGCCGCCGAAGGGCTGCAACATATCTCCGTCAAGTGCGTCAACCTGGGGATTGGCCGCGAAAACCTGACCGACAAACACTGGATCTACTACCCGGAGGAGACCATCTTCCACCGCATCTTTGTGCAGGGCAATGCCAGCCCGCACTGCAACCCGCCGGGTGGTTTTGGCATTACCTGCGAAATCACTTACTCGCCGTATAAACCGTTGCCGGTTGATGGGCAGGCGCTGATTGACCGCTGCATTGAGGAGTGCATCCAGGTTGGGATGTTCACCAAAGAGGACAAGGTGCTGGCGGCCAACATCGTCGATATGCCGTATGCCTATGTGATCTACGACCACACCCGCGCCAAACACGTTTCGACGGTGCGCAGCTGGCTGGCGAAGCACGATATCGTGCTGTCGGGTCGCTATAGTGAGTGGGAGTACTACAATTCAGATCATGCCTTTGTCGCCGGCAAGAACGCGGCGCAGAAAGTGAAAGCCCTGCAACGTAAGGATGGTACAGGGAGCTGACAGTGGGGCGCCCCGTACGCGGGGCGCCTTTCCGGCTTCCGGCTTTCCCCCTCCCGCCACACCGGCAGTACCGGCAACGGCACATGGACACTTCATAATTGATAAATATGGCTACACTTTATGTGACAGTGTCACCTTGGTCGGGTGCTGTGCCGGCCGGAATCCGCTTGATGAGATGAGAGGCGTCATATGTTGTACCGCAGCTTTGAAAAAATGATCGACATTTTCAAGCCAGCTCCGAAGGAAACGCCGCCTAATCGGGTATGGGCTTTCTACTTTTACTACCTCAAGCAGGTCTGGCCGACCTTCCTGGCGCTAATGTTTGTCGGGCTGGTCAGTGCCCTGCTGGAGGTGATCCTGTTTGACTTCCTGAGCCGACTGATTGACCTGACCCGCGGCACCACGCCGGCCAACTTTTTCGAGGCGCACTTCCATGAGCTGCTCTGGATGTTGATCGTCGCGTTGATCCTGCGGCCGCTGTTCATCGGCCTGCATGACCTGCTGATTCACCAGTGCATCAACCCCGGCATGTCGAGCATGATTTTGTGGCAGAACCACAACCACATCCTGCGGCAGAGCTTGCGCTTCTTCACCAATGACTTCTCCGGGCGCATCGCCCAGCGCATCACCCAGACCGGCAACGCCCTGCGTGACTCCTCGGTGCAGGCAGTGGATGCCATCTGGCATGTGTTGATCTACTCCATCGGCGCGATGGTGCTGTTCCTCGAGACCGACTGGCGGCTGATGATCCCGCTGCTGGTGTGGATTGTCGCCTACGCCATTAGCCTTAACTACTTTGTGCCGCGCGTGAAAGCGCGCTCGGTGGCCGCCTCCAATGCCAACTCCCGGCTGGTGGGGGCGATTGTCGATAACTACACCAATATCCTGACCATCAAACTGTTCGCCCAGCGTGACCTGGAGGAGGCTTACGCCCGAGAGGCGCTGCGCGAACAGACCCATAAGGCGCAACTCACCAGCCGCATGGTGACCAGCATGGATGTGACGGTAAACATCCTCAACGGGATGCTGATTGTCGCCACCACCGCGCTGGCGCTCTGGCTCTGGACGGAGAACCTGATCACCGTCGGCGCGATTGCCCTGTCAACCGGCCTGATGCTGCGGCTGGTCAACATGTCTGGCTGGATCATGTGGGTGGTCAACGGCATCTTCAGCAACATCGGCATGGTTCAGGATGGGTTGGAGACGCTGACCCAGCCGGTCACCGTCAGCGACGAGCCAAACGCACCGGAACTGATTGTCACCCGTGGCGAGATCACCTTTGAGCACGCCAAGTTCAACTACATCCGCGAGGGTACGCCGCTAATCCCCGACTTCAACCTGACCATCGGCGCTGGCGAACGCATCGGGCTGGTCGGCCCCTCGGGTTCCGGCAAGTCCACGCTGGTCAACCTGCTGCTGCGCCTCTACAACCTGGATGGCGGCCGCATTCTGATTGATGGGCAGGACATCTCCCAGGTCAGCCAGCAGAGCCTGCGCGCGCAGATCGGCATGATCACCCAGGACACCGCGCTGTTGAACCGCTCGCTGCGCGATAACCTGCTCTACGGCAAGCCCGATGCCACCGAGGAAGAGTTACAGCGCGCCATCAAACGGGCGCACGCCGATCAGTTCATCCCGTCGCTGGTGGACGATCAGGGTCGCACCGGGCTGGATGCCCATGTCGGCGAGCGTGGCGTGAAACTCTCCGGCGGCCAGCGCCAGCGTATCGCCATCGCCCGCGTGCTGTTGAAAGATGCGCCCATTTTGATCATGGATGAGGCGACCTCCGCCCTCGACTCTGAGGTGGAAGCGGCCATCCAGGAGAGCCTGAACGTGCTGATGAAGGGCAAAACGGTGATTGCGATTGCCCACCGCCTCTCCACCATCGTCAAGATGGATCGGCTGGTGGTGATGGAGAAGGGGCAGATTGCCGAGCTGGGCAGCCACGACGAGTTGCAGGGGGAGCAGGGCCTTTACTCCCGCCTGTGGCGTCACCAGACCGGCGGGTTTGTCGGCGCACGGTAAGCGGCCAGATCGCCAAAAGGGACGGTACGCCGTCCCTTTTTCATGCCTAGAGTTCACCCGTCACATACTGTGCGACCCCATTGCCAAAACTCCAGTCCGAGCGCGTATTGCTGATGAACGAGACCATCACGTCACTCGGCAAAATGCCGCACTGCTCATGCAGTTCGCGGCACAGTTCGGTCAGGAACAGCGCCTTCTGCTCCTCGCTGCGCGGGCTGGTAAACACCCGCAGCACCAAAATATTGTCCGTCCGCTCAATCCCTAGCCCGGTATCTTGGATCACCATTTGGTAAGGTTTATTTTCGTGAACAATCTGGTAGCGATCGCGCTCTGGCACCTTAAAGGCGGTCAACACTGCGCGGTGGGCGGCGTCCAGCATCTGGGTAATCTGTTGTTCACTGCGTCCCTCGAGAATATCAAAGGTCAATAATGGCATGGCTCACCTCCAGGTCGTTCCGGGTTTCAACGGGGCGCGCCCCGTCACTGAGGATCAGACTAAGGCAA
>NZ_CP176826.1:0-256406 GCF_056739715.1 Chimaeribacter sp. YP20170169
GCCGCACCGCTTGCGACTTGGCGTCTGGGTGATGGCGCAACGCCATAAGCAACTGCTTGCCAATCCTCACCAGCGGATTAAGGGCAGAGCCGGTCTCCTGGAACAGTGCGGCCACCCGCGTGGCCATCGGGCGACGGGTAGGAAACAGTCCCAGCACCTCCTCACCCGCCACGCGCAGGCTGCCGCTAAGGCGGCTATTGACCGGCTGGATACCGGTAATCACATTGGCTGTCAGGGATTTGCCGCAGCCAGACGCGCCCAACAGTGCCACCCGCTCCCCCTCATGCAGTGAAAAGCTGAGATCGTGCAAACGGCGCTCCGGGCCGATATTCAGGCAGAGGTTGGCAACAGACAACAGGGGGATGGCGGTAAGGGCGGCGTCCATGACGGCAAATCCAATTAATTAAGTTATGTAATAACATAACAATTGATCGCGCCGCGATGCAACCTTTAGTTACATTTACCCACACCTCCACCGTTCCCCACTAAAGAACAATTCGTTCATTATTATTCATTACAAAGGAACAACATTTGGCGCTAGAGTAGGGGCATCACTTTTGAGGAGAGCACGCCATGCAAATGTCATCCGCGACCCATTCGTTTTCTGTCAATCCGGCCACCGGTGAAACCCTCGGTTCCTATCCCTTCGCTGACGCGCAGGCGATTGAGCAGGCCATTCAGGCCAACTATCAGGCTTATCGCCAGTGGAGCGGCCTGTCTGTCGCTGACCGGGCGCAAAAATTGCGCGATCTGGCTGCGGCGCTGCGTGCCGGGGCGGAACCGATGGCACAGATGATCACCGCGGAGATGGGCAAGCCGATCCAGCAGGCGCGCGCCGAGGTGGAGAAGTCCGCCCGTCTGTGTGACTGGTATGCCGAGCACGGCCCGGCGATGCTGGCGACCGAGTCCACCCAGGTGGAGAACAACAACGCGGTGATTGAGTTCCGCCCGCTGGGGCCGCTGCTGGCGGTGATGCCGTGGAACTTCCCGCTGTGGCAAGTGCTGCGTGGCGCGGTGCCAAGCCTGCTGGCCGGCAACAGCTACGTGCTGAAACATGCGCCGAACGTGATGGGCAGTGCCCAGCTGATTGAGGAGGCATTCCGCGCCGCGGGCTTCCCAGAGGGGCTGTTTGTCCAGCTCAACGCCACCAATCAGGGCGTCAGCGAGATCATCAACCATCCACGCATCGCTGCCGTGATGGTGACCGGCAGTGGCCGGGCAGGCAGCGCGATTGCGGCACAGGCCGGCGCGGCGCTGAAAAAGTGCGTGCTGGAGCTGGGCGGCTCCGATCCCTTTATCGTACTGAACGACGCCGATCTGGATGAGGCGGTGAAGGCCGCCGTGGCAGGCCGTTACCAGAACACCGGACAGGTGTGCGCCGCCGCCAAGCGCTTCATTGTTGAGGCGGGCATTGCCGAGCGCTTCACTGAGCAGTTCGTGGCGGCGGTACGTGAGATCAAGATGGGCGATCCGCGCGACGAGGCACACACCGTCGGCCCGATGGCACGCTATGACCTGCGAGATGAGTTACACAATCAGGTACAAGCTTCACTGGCACAGGGCGCGACCCTGCTGCTGGGCGGTGAAAAACTGGCGGGCGACGGCAACTACTACCTGCCAACCGTGCTGGGCGATGTGACACCCGTGATGACCGCCTTCCGCGAGGAGCTGTTTGGCCCGGTGGCAGCCATCACCGTGGCACAGGACGCTGACCATGCGCTGGCGCTGGCCAACGACAGTGACTTCGGCCTGATGGCAACCATCTATACGCAAGACGAGGCGCTGGCGCAGGAGATGGCAGCGAACCTGGAGTGTGGCGGGGTCTTCATCAATGGCTACAGCGCCAGTGACCCGCGCGTGGCGTTTGGTGGTGTGAAGAAGAGTGGCTTTGGCCGCGAGCTCTCCCACTTCGGCCTGCATGAGTTCTGCAACATCCAGACCGTCTGGAAAAACCGCCGCTAGGTGGGACAAAAAAACCGGCCCCTGGGGGCCGGTTTTGCTATCAGAAGCGATACTGCACGCCCAGTGAATCGCCGCTGTAGGTTTTAGGCTTAGTTCGTTAATATGAAAGAGATACCAGCAAAAAAATCACAATTTATTTAACTCTCTAACGCTTACCCTTTGTCTGAATTTATTTTGGCACTCACGCATCATTATATCCCGTCATTTTCCCGTAGCTATTTTCCCTAACCCTTAGCACTTCATGAAATAGATTAAAACGCATCATTCAATTATTCCTCGCCAATAAACTTTGTAAACCAAATAGGCAGGAAAATATTTTGCTGACGCACCCTCGCGCTATAGTTACTCATTAACGGAGCGGGGGAATGGTGCGCCTAATAATGAAGCCAGATCATCAATGGTGACGGGCGGGTAGACATTTGTGCGTTCTACCCCTTTCAGGTGACTGAATGACGCAAAGTTGACCTATCGAAACCGTTATCTTGCGTTAAGCTAGTAAACGGATGCCAAAACGGTGTCCGTTTCTTTTTTATCCTTAGAGGTGGTAAACAATGAAAACCCAGGGCTATGCCGCACTTAAAGCGGGCGCACCGCTGACGCCTTTCACATTTGAACGTCGCGCGCTGCGTGACAATGATGTGGCGATGGAGATCCTCTACTGTGGCGTGTGCCACTCGGATTTGCATCAGGCACGCAATGACTGGGGCTTCGGGGCCTACCCGATGGTGCCGGGGCATGAGATTGTTGGCCGTGTGACCGATGTGGGCGCGGGCGTAAAACGCTTCAAAGAGGGTGATATCGTCGCGGTGGGCTGCATGGTGGACTCCTGCCAGACCTGTGACCAGTGCCGTCAGGGCGAAGAGCAGTACTGCCGTGAAGGCAACACCCCCACCTACGCTGGCCATGACCGCATCACCGGTGAATTGACCCAAGGTGGCTACTCCAAGCATCTGGTAGTACGTGAAGAGTTCGCGCTCTCTGTGCCGGACACCCTGGAACTCTCCAAGGTGGCACCGCTGCTGTGCGCGGGCATCACCACCTACTCCCCGCTGCGTACCTGGGGCGTCGGCCCCGGCAGTCGCGTTGCGGTAGTGGGTCTGGGCGGTCTGGGCCACATGGCGGTGAAACTGGCCGTGGGCATGGGCGCCACCGTGACCGTCATTGGCCGTAGCGGCGCGAAAGCGGATGACGCGCGCGAGCTGGGCGCTGACCACTACCTGATCTCCACCGATGAAGAGGCGATGCGTCAGGCGCAGAACAGCTTCGATGTGATTATCGATAGCGTGCCGGTTCGCCATGACGTCTCTCTCTACATGCCGCTGCTGGATGTGGATGGCACGCTGGTGATGGTAGGCCAGATTGGCCCAATCGATGAGCAGAGCACCCTGCCACTGGTCTTTGGCCGTCGCCGTCTGGCTGGCTCCCTGATCGGCGGCATCGCCGAAACCCAGGAGATGCTGGACTTCTGCGGCAGAAAGAACATCCTGCCGGAGTGTGAAATCATCAATATCGACCAGATCAACGAAGCCTTTGAGCGCATGGAGCGCTCTGACGTGCGTTACCGTTTCGTGATCGACATGGCATCGCTCTCCGCATGATGCCCCACGCTGCGCCCATCCGGGCGCAGCGTTCCTCCCTACCCCTTGCGCCCGTGGCGCGCCCGGAAATAGAGCTCCACCTCCTCCAGACTCTTGCCCTTGGTCTCCGGCACAAAAAAGCTAAACACCATGAAACCGGCGCAGATGGCGGTAAACAGCCAGAAGGTGGCCGCAGCCCCCCACTCCGCCAGCATCGGCAATGAGACCAGCGCAATCACCAGATTGGTGGCGAAGATCACGCAGATCGACAGGCTGGTGACCTTGGCCCGTGCGCGCAGCGGCGAGATTTCTGAGATCACCAGAAAGCCGAGGATGCCGGGGCTGACCGCGTACATCACGATGTAGAGCAGCAGCGCGGCAAAGGCCAGCCAGTGGCTATGGGTAAAGGCCGGCACCGAAAAGACCACGGCCAGCACTAGCATACTGAGGGTCAGCCCGGTGGCGCCGCCAATCATCATTGGCCGGCGGCCAAGGCGATCCACCAACGCCATTCCCAACAACGTAAACACTACGTTGGTGATGCCCAGCCCCATGGTGGCAAGCCAGGAGGCGGAGGCGTCAAAGCCGCTCAGTTGCAGGATCTGCGGCGCGAAGTAGATCACCAGATTGATGCCACAGGCATTGGTGAGAAAGGCGATCAACACGCCAATCACCACCATCGGCCGCACCGGGCCGCTCAGCAACTCGCACCAACCCACGGTTTTCCGCTCCAGCCGGTCCAGCCGCGCCGTCTCCTGCAACTCCTCTTCCACCGCTTCGTTGCCACGCAGTTTCACCAGCGCCTGCCGCGCCTCCAGCGGGCGCTTGCTGGCGATCAGCCAGCGCGGTGACTCGGTCACGAACAGCACGCCAAGGCTCAGTATCACGCCAAACAGCGCCGCGATGGTCAGCGGAATGCGCCACTCCGCCAGCGGTTCCGCCAGTGAGTTGACGCCGTAGGCCATCAGAATGCCGATGGTGATCAGCAATTGGTAGGAGCTGACCAGCACGCCGCGGATGCGCGGCGGTGCCAGTTCTGCGATATAGATGGGGATCAGCACCGAGGAGGCCCCTACGCCGATGCCCAGCAAGATGCGCGCCGCCACCAGCAGGTGCACCTCCAGCGTCATCGCCGAGAAGAGCGCGCCCGCGGCAAAGGCGATGCCTGACACGCACAACGGCAGCTTGCGGCCATAGCGGTCAGCCAACGGCCCGGCGGCCAGCGCGCCCACCATGCCGCCAAGCAGCGAGGCGCTCGCCACCACGCCCTGCATCAGGTTGCTCAGTCCCATCTGCTGGCCAATAAAGATCACCGCGCCGCCAATAATGCCGGTGTCATAGCCAAAGATGATGCCCCCCACCGCCGAGATCAGCACTGCCAGGCCAAGAGACAGGGTCAACCCCCGGCGCGATCGCCGGATGGCGGACGGGGCAAGCCCGCCATGATTGGTGTTTTCCATACAGCATCCCTTCGAGGTAACAATAAAATTATTTAATGAAATAGAGGTGTGCCGCCCCCCGTGCACCGGCGGCATCGCCGAGAGCGCAGGGCACAATATTTTTATTTACCGCGTAACCGGGCGCACGCGTCAGGGCACTCTCCATTCCCGCGCGGAACAGCGGGAAGAAGTGCGCGGCGCTGCCGCCAAGCAGGGTGCAGTCCGGGCCGTAGAGCGTCAGCAGGGTGTTGAGGCCTTGCCCGACGTGGTAGCCATACTGGTAAAAAATGGCGGCCACGCCAGGGTGTTGCGTGCGGAGCCGTCGCCAGGCGGCGAGATCCTGTTGACCATAGGGCACTTCCGGCAGGTGCGCCTCGAGGGCGGACTGCAATGCGCTGCGCGCCGCCACGCTCTCCCAACAGCCTGACAGCCCGCAATAGCAGCGCTGGCCGCCCATCACCGGGATATGCCCGGCTTCCGGGTGCGCGCCCGTCACCGTGCGGGTCGGCTGCCCACGATCCAGCAGCGCCACGCCGACGCCCGTGCCCAGCGTCACCATCAGCATCCGCTGGCTGCCCTGCCCCGCGCCCAGCATGTACTCGCCGAGCGCGGCGGCCACCGCGTCGTTGTCAATGCTGACCGGCACGCCGAGTTGCTGCGCCAGCTCATCCGCCAGCGGGAAGTGGGAGAAGCAGGCCAGCGTATCGTCATTCTCGATAATGCCAGTCTGGTTATTCACCGGGCCGCTCGCGCCAATCCCCACGCCGATCAGCGGCTTGCCAGCCGGCAAGAGTCTCCTGATCTGCTGTGCCAGGTAGGTGCTGCGCCGTTGGCGCGGGATGGTAGTGAACAGCGCGGTAGGCATCACCAGTGCCGCCAGCTCCTGTTGGTTCTCCATTAATACAATACGGCTGCAAGTACCGCCCAAATCGATACCGGCGCGCACGCCTTTTTTCTCTGGTGTCATAGTGTTATCGCTATTATTTTAATTGGCATGGCCGGAAGTGGCCGAAATAGAAAAAGATAAAAAGGCTTGGAAACTAAGCGATATTTAGCATCATAAATAGCCGGAGAGAAAGTGAAATTGCTGGGCGGGCGTCCTGGGAAAAAGCGCGGCCATCCCGCCATGTGCCACGATATAGCGCGGGATCGGTTAGCGTTTTTTATCTTTAAGAGAGGATGCCGCCAACGTCTATCGCGGCGGCATGGGGGAAGTGCGGTTCGGTTATTACGCCAGTTCGCTCTCTTTGATATCGGCAATTGGCCCGAGGATCGCGCGGTCAAATTCCGCCAGCGGCGACTGGTGGCGCACTTTTGCTGGCCAGTCGGCATTGGCGAGCGCACCGCGCCCAAGGGCAATAAAGTCAGCGCCCTGTGCCAATACCTGCTCCGCCCGCTGCGGATCGTGCAGGCTGCCGTTGGCAATCAGGGTCAGGGCGGGTGCATATTTCCGCGCCAGCTCGACCAGTGAGTGCGGATTGCCGGGGAAGGCCGGTGCCCAGGCCTCATACTCCGTCAGGTGGAGGAAATCGATGCCCGACGCGGCCAAACGCTGGAATACCGCCTGCGCCCCGGCCTCGCCCTCCTGCCATTTGTGGGTAAAGTCATTGACCTTGCCCTGCGAGAGACGGATGCCCACCGCCACCTGCGGCCCCACCCTGCGGCGCACGGCCTCGATTACCGCCAGACTGAGGGAGAGGCGGCCTACAATATCGCCGCCCCACTCATCGCTGCGCGGGTTGGTGTAATCGGTAAAGAACTGGTCGAGCAGGTAACCATTGGCACCGTGGATCTCGATGCCATCAAAGCCAGCGCTGACGGCGCGGGCCGCGGTGTCAGCGAAAGCTGCAATCACCTCATGGATCTCGTCAACGGTCAGCGCCCGTGGCATCGGGTAGGCACCCTCGCCGCGGTAAAATGCCATCTGCTCGCCTTTCGGCTGTACCGCGGCGGGCGCGGCCGTCTCCTGCCGGTAGATATTACCTTGCGACAGCGCGCCAGCATGTTGCAGCTGGGCAATAATCTTGCCGCCGCGCTGGTGCACTGCCTCCACCACCGCGCGCCAGCCAGCCTCCTGCTCATCGGTCACCAGCCCAGACTGATAGGCATATGCCTGTGACCATGCGCGGTCGATATAGATCCCCTCGGTAATCACCAGCCCAAAGCCGCCGGTGGCAAAACGCGAGTAATAGTGCTTCATCCGCTCGCTGGCCACGCCGGTTGCGGAGGCGCTGACACGGGTCATTGGCGCGACCGCCAACCGGTTTGCCAAGGGGAGTGAATTGATATGGCCGGGGTGGAACAGCTTGGAGTCAGTCATCTTTTTTATCCTGTCACGAACTATTATAAACTTCCGCTACTGTAATCAGCCGGCCAGCCGGGAAAAAGCCCTGCGCCTGATAAGCCGGTATAACGGAAACCGTTACAATGAACCTGAAAGAGATCCATGTGTTCCTGATGGTCAGCACCACCCGCAGCCTGACGCAGGCGGCCCGTCGGCTGGAGATGACGCCGATGGCGGTGTCACGCCGGCTGGCGGCGCTGGAGGAGACGCTCGGCGTCCGGCTGCTGCACCGCACCACCCGCGCCATCTCCCTGACGCCGGAGGGCGAGGCTTTCCTGCCCTATGCCCATACGCTGGCCGAGGCGGAACAGGGCGCGCTCGGCCTCTTTTCGCCGCAGCAGCAGGGCGCGAGCGGGCTGCTGCGCATTACCGCGCCGTCAGGGTTTGGCCGTCGCACCATCATGCCGCTGCTGCCCGCGCTGCTCACCGCCAACCCGGCGCTGCGCATCGACCTGCAATTGAGTGATGAGATCACGGACATCGTTGGGCTGGGCTATGACGTGGCGATCCGCATCGCCCCGCTGCGCGACTCCAACCTGATTGCCCGCAAGATTGCTGACAATCCACGCATCCTCTGCGCGGCCCCGTCCTATCTGGAGAGACATAACGCGCCGAGGGTGTTGCAGGATCTGGCGCACCACGCCTGCTTGCGGCTGACCAATGTGTTGCAGTGGAGTTTTCTGGATGGGGAGCAGCCCACCAGCATCAGCGTGGAGGGGCGGTTCAGCAGCAGCAACGTAGAGGGGGTGCGGGCGCTCTGCACCGCCGGGATGGGGCTGGCGCAGCTCACCGCCTGGGACGTGCGCGATGAGCTAAACCGTGGGGAGCTGGTGGCAATCACGCTGGAGGATGTCAGCCCGCAGAAGCTGGCGATTTGGGCGCTATTCCCCTCCCACCGTTACCTGCCCGCGCGGGTGACGCTGTTCCTGGATGCGCTCCAGCGGTCGATGGGCGAGGCGGTTTAGGCCGATGGTGCGGCGATAATCAGCTCAATGCCCTTCTCGCGTAAGCGCTCGGCGGTGGCCTCCGGCAGGTCGCTGTCGGTGATCAGCACGTCCACCGCGTCCAGCTGGCAGACCACGTTCGGGCTTTTGCGGCCAAATTTGGAGGCGTCCACTAGCAGGACGATCTTCTGCGCGGCGCGGCACATCGCCTGACTGACGGCAAACACCTCGTTGAAGGTGGTGACGCCAGCCTCCAGATCGACGCCGTCCGCGCCGATAAACAGCTTGTCAAAGCTGAAGTGGCTGAATGCCGACTCCGCCAGACTGCCGTGGAAGGAGGCAGAGGTGCTGCGGTAGGTGCCGCCCGGCATCAGAATCACCTGATCGTTGTCCAGCTCCACCAGCTCATTGACGATGCTCAGGCTGTTGGTCATTACGGTGAGCGTGTTGAACTGCGCCAAATGCGGCACCATCTGCAACACCGTGCTACCAGCGTCAAAAATCAGCGAGTCGCCCTCGTTGATCAGCGCGGCGGCCTCGGCGGCGATGCGCCTTTTCTTCTCAATATTGATTAACGTCTTGCGGTCGATGGGCTGGTCCCCCTCATCCCGGTTCAGCATCACCCCGCCATAGGTGCGGATCACCGCCCCCTCCTGTTGCAACAGGGAGAGATCCTTGCGGATGGTGGTGCCCGTGGTGGCGAAGTGCACCGTAAGTTCCTCTACGGTGGTGCGGCCCCGCCCCTGGAGGTATTCGAGTATCTGTGCCTGACGCTGTTTTGGTTTCATTAAGCGGCCCTTTCAATCCTGACGTTTCCCAGCGGCATCAGCGGCCCGAATCGATCGCGCAGGCTGGGATAAGCTTTCAAAATGAAAGGTATCATCTTTTATTTAAAATCGCTAACGCCAGAGCGTCCGAGAGCGCCGGGTGATGCGGAAAAAGTGACGGCGGATCAATTTGCGTCAGCAGCAGGCCCATCACTTCCGTTAAAGGGCGTGGCTGGGCGAACACGGTCAGGCCGCGCAGCATAAAGCTGCCATTGACCCGGTCATCCTCATCCAGACTGACGGCCACCACCACCCGTGGGGCGAAGCGACCGCCCGCTCGGCCGATGCCCACCCGGCCCTGTGCCGCCAGCGTGGAGAGCGCCCGGTTGAAGCGCCGGATCTGCAGCCACCCGAGGCCAATCTGCCCCAGCCACGCCAGCATGGCGCAGAGGATTAATGCGTTGACTGATGCCACTCCTTACCTCCTGAAAACAACGGCAGCGCGCGGCTGCCGGATGGGTCAGAACATCACCTGTCCACCGGTGACATTGATGGACTGGCCGGTGCAGTAGGCGGCCTTCTCGCTGGCGTAGAACAGCAGAATGTTCAGCACGTCCTGATAGTCACAGCCCCGTTTGAGCGGCACTTTGTCGATGTAGTGCTGCTCCACCAGCCCCGGCGCGAGGCCAAGTTTCTCCGCATATTGTGGGATCAGCGACTGGAACATCGGCGACTTGAGCAGGTTGCCCAGCATCAACGAGTGGACGGTGATGCCATACTCCGCCAGATCCAGCGCCAGCGACTGGGTCAGCCCCACGCCACCAAACTTGGCAGCGCTGTAGCCGGAGTTGTGTTTGCTGCCCACTTTGCCGGACTTGGAGTTGATCTGGATAATCCGCCCGCCATTGCCGTCGCGGATCATCAGCTTGGAGAACTCTCTGGCACAGAGGAAATACCCGACCAGATTGACCTGCAAGGAGAGGTCAAAATCATCCAGCATAAACTGGGTGATGGGCGCGGCGCGGGCGATACCCGCGCTGTAGACCAGCAGATCGCTGCGCCCAAAGGTCTCATCCACTGCCCGCGCCAGCGCCATGACGCTCTCTTCATCCGTGGCATCCACGCGCAAACCCACCGCGCGCCCCGCGCCGTAACGCTGGTTGATCTCCTCCGCCAGCGCATGGGCATTGCCGACATTCAGATCGGCAATCGCGACCCGATACCCCTCTTTTGCCAGCCCCTCACTCAGGAAAGCCCCCAGTGTCTGACCACCCCCGATGACTACTGCAACCTGATTCATCTTAATCTCCTGATTAATTGCTTAATACACGAAAGGTCTGGCCCGGTGCGATGGTACGCGGCAGGGTGCCAGCGACATGCACGCAGCCCGGAAACTCGGCTACCTCCGCCCCGTCAAAGCGCAGGGTGATGTGTCCCAGCTCGCGCAGGTTTTGCGTCGCCACCTCGCCCACCGCCGTGACCGGGTAACGCTGCTCACCGATGGCAACCACTGCACCGGCCGCGACTGGCCCGCCTTGGTTGATGGCTGGCCGGTGGATAAAGCAGTACTCCGCCACCTCTTGCGGCGCGCCCTCGCCAAAGGTGATCAGGAAGTTCTCCTCCAGCGACTCACGCGCGCAGGCACCGACGGCGGTAAAGGTGGATTCATAAAGGGTTTGCATGGTCACTCCTGTTTACGATTGATAGATAAAGCCGGACACCGCCCACGCCAGCAGGACAGTGGGGGCACCGGTCAGGAAGCGCCCCACCAGCACCGAGGGCACGCCCACCCGCACCGTCTCCTGCTTGGCATTCGCCAGCGACAGGCCGACCGGGATGAAGTCACAGGCCGCCTGCGCATTGATGGCGAACAGCGCCGGCAGCGCCAAATGCGGCGGGATATTGCCAAGGCCAATCTGCACACCGACCAGCACGCCGATGATTTGCGAAATCACCGAGCCGGGGCCAAGGAACGGCGACAGCAGCGGGAAGGAGCAGATCAGCGCCAGCGTCACCAGCCCAACCGGGCTGCTGGCAAGCGGCGTCAGGCCGTGCGCCAGCAGATCCCCTAGCCCGGAGGCCATGATGATGCCGATCAGCGCCGCCACGAAGGCCATGAACGGCAGGATGGTTTTGATCACGGTGTCGATGGTTTCGCGCCCGGCCTGGAAGAAGACCGCCACCACCGAGCCAACGCCCATTCCCACCTTGGCGAGCAGGCCGTCGCTCTGCTCGGTGATCTTTTTGCTGCTGTCATAGTCCCGCCCGGGGGCCGGGGCGCGCTCCAGCACGGGCCGCAACGCTGGCGCATCGGCGTCATTGGCCGCGCGGATGTCAGTGGCACGCACGCCGGAGACATAGATGTCCTCGGTGATGAACTGCGCCAGCGGGCCGGATTTGCCGGTGGCGTGGATATTGATGGTCGGGATACGGCGTTTCGGGTAGAGGCCGCAGCGCAGCGTCCCGCCGCAGTCAATCACCGCCACGCCAATCTCCTCCAGCGGCGGCTCGCCCTCCTTGAAACCGTCCACCGCTTCCCAACCGGTCAGCTCGCGCAGCCGATCGACGATGGCTGGCCGGGAGCCAGCGGTGACGTAGACAATTTTTTTGCCGGGGGTGGCGTTCAGGAACAGCGGGCCGCCCCAGCCGCTCTCGCCCTTGTGAATCTCAATGGTGTTGGCCATGTTGCACTCCGCGCTTAAAGACGAACCTGGCGTTCAAGCTGCACGCCCATTTTCCGTTCAAAGTAGGTGGTGGTAAGGTCAGTGACCCAGCCACGGAAGAAGTTCGACACCATGCCGACCAGCAGGTAGCTGATCGCCAGCGGGCCGAGCGGCAGGTTCAGCGTGGTCAGGCCGTTGGCGATGCCAAGGTAGACAAACAGCTCACCGGGATTGATGTGTGGAAACAGGCCGTTCATGGAGTGGCAACTGTAGGAGGCCGCCGCGTAGTAGCTGGGCTTGTAGCGCTCTGGCATGAACTTGCCCAGGCTGTGGGTCATCGGGTTGCAGAAAACAAAGGTGCCGAAGGTGGGCAGTAGCAGGTAGCGTGACACCGGGTTGCCAGCGCAACGCTGCGCCAGTGCTTCAATCCGTCGCTGGCCGACAAACACGATCAGCGCATTCATGATCACCAGCAGGCTGATCAGCAGCGGCAGGATGCCAGTCACCATGCCAAGGAACACCTCCCCGCCCTTCTGGAACAGCCCGATAAACCACTCGGCGCCGTGCGTAATACTTTCAATCATTGTGAAACTCCTTCGCGTAGGGAACAGCTAAAGATTCTTATTCACCGCGAAGATAAGTTAGATCAGAAACCGAGCATAAAAAAGCATTAAGATCACAAAACGACACCAAAAACTTTTATTTTGAAAGATTAACTGAAAGATAAAATCTTTCATCTTTCACTTGGGTGGTCGGGTTGACGCAATTTTCGCCGCTATCGCATTTGTGGCGAAGCGGTTACTATTCACCACAAGGATGAATGGAGGAGAGAAGCCATGTGGCGCAGGAAGAGAAGCGTGGAGTATCACTTTGGCGAGGCCATGCAGGCCCATGCGGCAGCGCATCACCTGACACTGGATACTGACCAGCAGGCGCTGATTGCACACCTGGCGCAACTGGTAGAGGGTTTTCTGGCTGGCGCACCGCCGTTTGATGGCCTCTACGTCTGGGGGCGGCCGGGGCGCGGCAAGAGCTTTATCGTCGATTACCTGTTTGCCACCGCGCCCATCGCTGGCAAAAAGCGCGTGCACTTTCATGCCTTCTTTCGTGATCTGCACCGGCAGATGGCGGTCACCGGGAAATCGCTGGAGCAGGTGCTGGCAACCGAGTTAAAGGGGTGCGAACTGCTCTGCTTTGACGAATTCCATCTCAACGACATTGGCGACGCCATGCTGATCAAGCAGTTGCTGGAGCAGGTGTTCCAGCGCCGGATGCTGCTGATTGCCACCTCTAACCAGCCGCCCGATGGGCTGCTCGCCAACCCGCTCTACCACGCCCGTTTCCTGCCCGGCATCGCGCTGATCAAACAGCATATGGATGTGGTGTCACTCAATGGCGAGACGGACTACCGCACCCACCAGAGTGAGACGCACGGAGATTTCAGCCAGGGCGGCTACCTGTTACCCGGTACACCGGCGCAGCGTGATGCCCTCCAGCTTCCGTCGCCAGCGGTGGAGCCAACGCCGGTGCCGGTCGGCAGCCGCACGCTCTTTACCCTCTCCCCGCCCGGCGCCTTTTTGCACTTTGCGTTTGCGGCGCTGTGCGACGCGCCCACCGCCATCATGGACTACCTCACGCTGTGCGAAACCTATCACCAGTGGGTGATTGAGGCTCTGCCGCCGCTGGGCACGGTCTCCCCGGCAGTACAGCAGCGGTTTATCAACGTGGTTGACGTGCTGTATGAACAGCAGTGCCGCCTGTTTATCACCTCCACCTGCCCGCTGGCACAGCTTGGCGACGGTGTGGAGCTGACCGATATCCAGCGCACCCTGAGCCGGTTGTCACAGTTGCCACTGTTGACCGCTTGACGGAACGGAAAGGTGTCGCCCTTGGCGACTTATTGCTCTCACTAATGTCTGCAATAATCACCCATTGTTGGCATAAATAAGTATGTTGTAATTATTTGCAGGGTAATGCTTCGCCACCGATTTTCCTGGTGGTTGCTACACTTACCCCTTTAACTGAAGGAGCCATCCATGAAACGCGTACAACTGATTGAGACCGTGCTGATTGGTGAAGACAACCACCCCAGCCATAAATATGAGATCTACGGCACCGATAAACAGACCCCGGAGTACGCGCTGATCCTGGAGCGCCAGCCCGATGGCCATAGCTGGGTGGAGAGCCATGAGACGCTGAGTCTGGCTGTGCAGGAGGAGAAACAGGAGGCCAGCAGCACCATGGATTATGGCTACAGCGACAGCGCGCCAGCGCTGCGCGATTTGGTGGGTGAGGCCATCGAGCGTTGCGAGTCGCACTGGCAGGAGCACGGTAACACCAAACACTGAGGCCCGGCCCCCGCTGCTAAGGTTTAAGCCAGCGCTCAAACCACTCAAATACCGCCTGCTGCTGCGGACGGTCAAACCGGTGGCCCAGCCCCGGCCAGAGGCGCGTGTCGAGCCGCTCCGGCACCTGCTGGGAGGCCCAGACGCGCGCCACCTTCCCATAGCCTGCCCTGACCGCTTCCGGCGGGAACATGGCGTCCTCTTCCCCATTGATCAGCAACAGTGGCCGCGGTGCGGCCAGCGCGGCGATGTCCGGGATATCAAGTTGCGCCGGAATACCGGGGTGGACGGTGTAGAAGGCTGACTGCCCGCGCAGCAAATTATTGCCCGGCGCGATCAGCCCTGGATAGCTGCCGAACCAGCCGAGGGCGGCAGTGGCGGCAGCCTGTTCGGAGAGCGCCGCCAGTTGCCAGGCACGGAAGCCGCCCAGCGAGAAGCCCAGCACGCCGACGCGCTGTGGATCGACGCCTGACAGCGAAGCCAAAAATGCCAGCGCGCGCATATCCTCATAGGCCACCTCCCCAGCCAGCGATCGCCCGAGACAGAAGTAGTTGCAGGCCAGCGCCTGCTGCTGCTCGTAGCTTAACGGGCCGCGCTCGCTCCAGCCGCGCATATCCACCGCCAGCACGACGTACCCGCGTTTTGCCAGCTCGTCCCCAATAAAGCGCCCGCTGTAGTAGCGATCCGCCCAGAGGTGGGCAGCGGCCAGCTGCGCGCGGTCGCCCCACGGGCGGATCAGCTTCTCTTTGCCAATGCTGAACTCCGCGCCATGATCGTGCAGCAGCAGCACCGCCGGGCGCGGGCCGGGACGGTTGGGGCGCAGCAACAGCGCCGGGACACGGCTTTCGTCGGTAATGTTGAATTGGATCTTGCGGGCGCGGTAGCTGCCGCGTGGCTGGTCATCCACCAGCCTCGGCTGGAAGGGGCGGTGCGACTCCGGCATCAGCAGGGCGGCGCGCAGCATCTGGCGCGTCTGCGCGCGCCACTCGGCGAAGTCCTCAAACTGGCCGGCGAGCCAGGAGCCGGGATAGGCGTTCTGCGCCGCAATCTGCGCATAGCGACCCGGCAGGCACCCTTCAACAATCCCCGGCGTGGGGGGCAGTGGCGGCATGGCAGCCTCCCTCTTGATGGAAAAGCGCTAAGCAATAACAAATTTTGCCGCTGGAAGAAACGCAAAAAAAACGGCCCTCCGCAGGAAGGGCCGTTGTCAGGGTCACAACACGTGGACGATTACTTATCCAGTGCGTAAGCGATCACGTAGTCACCACGATCCGGGGACTGGCGTGCGCCGCCCGCGGAGATCAGGATGTACTGCTTGCCGGTGGTCGGTGAGACGTAGCTCATCGGGCCACCCTGGCTGCCCACAGGCAGACGGGCTTTCCACACTTCCTTACCGGTGGAGGAGTCAAACGCACGCAGGTAGTAGTCCTGCGTACCGGCGATGAACACCAGACCACCCTGGGTTGCCAGCGTGCCACCCAGCGTCGGCATCCCGACCGGCATTTGGGCTTTCATCTTGATGCCAAACGGGCCGGTGTCCTGCACCGTACCCACCGGCACCTGCCAGACGATCTTCTGGGTCTTCAGGTCAATCGCGGAGAGCGTACCGAATGGCGGTTTCTGGCACGGAATGCCCAGCGGCGACATGAAGCGGTTTTTGTTCACCGCATACGGCGTGCCTTTCAGCGGCACCGCGCCCATGCCGGTGTTGATCGCCTCACCGCCGTTGCTGCCGCGGGAGATGGCGCTGGTGTCAGCCGGGATCATCTGCACCCACAGGCCCAGACGCATGTCGTTGACGAAGATGTAGTGGTTGTTCGGGTCGGTCGACAGGCTGCCCCAGTTCATGCCACCCAAGGAACCTGGGAAGCTGAGGGACTTGTCGGTGCCCGGTACGGTGAACAGGCCGTCATAACGCATGGACTTGAAGGCCACGCGGCAGACCAGCTGGTCAAACGGCGTTGCGCCCCACATATCAGACTCTTTCAGGGTCTCCGCGCCAATCTGCGGCATACCTACAGAGAAGGGTTGGGTATCCGGATACTGCTCATCCTTAATGTCACCCTTCTTGACCGGCAGCTCTTTCACTTCGGTCAGCGGCTGGCCAGTCAGGCGATCCAGCACGAAGATCTGGCCCGACTTGGTGCCAAACACCACGGCCGGCTTGCTGCCGCCCGCTTTCTGCGGGAAGTCAATCAGGCTCGGCTGCATCGGCACGTCGAAGTCCCACAGATCGTTATGCACGGTCTGGTAGACCCACTTCTCTTTACCGGTGGCGGCATCCAGCGCCAGGATGGAGGTGGCGTATTTGTGGTCCAGCGGGGTGCGGTTGCCGCCCCACAGGTCAACGGAGGAGCTGCCCATCGGGATGAACACGGTGTTCATCGACGGATCATAGGACATCGGTGCCCAGGAGTTCGGGGTGCTGCGCGCGTAGTTCTGGCCCGGTTGCAGACGCATGTTCGGATCCTGGTTGCCCGGATCGAACGCCCAACGCATGGCGCCAGTGATCACGTCAAAGCCGCGCAGCACGCCGCCCGGCATATCGGTCTGCACGTTATCCGCGATACGGCCGCCCACTACCACAGTGGTGCCCGCGAGGGTCGGTGCGGAGGTCAGCTGGTACATCGGGTCTTTCGCATCACCCAGACCCGCTTTCAGGTCAACTTCACCGTTGTTGCCGAAGGTCTGGCAGATCTGGCCGTTGTCCGCGTTGATGGCGATCAGGCGCGCGTCAATGGTGTTCATCACCAGACGGCGCTGGCAGGTGTCACCCGCTGGCAGTACCGGTGCCGGGACTGGCGTGGAGCCAGGCACGGAGGGCTGGGTCAGCGGCTGGGTGGCATCAAAGTAAGCCAGTCCACGGCAGCGGTTCCACACTTCCGCCTGCGCGTTCACTTCATGGCGCCAGATCTCTTTGCCACTGTCGGCATTCACGGCGATCACGTTGTTGTGCGGAGTACACAGGAAGATGCGATCCCCCACTTGCAGCGGGGTCTGCTGGTCTTCAGCGCCATTGCCGGTCGGGCTTTCTGGCACATCGCCGGTGTGGAAGGTCCAGGCTACTTTCAGATCTTTCACGTTGTCACGGGTGATCTGATCCAGCGCGGCGAAGCGGCTGCCGCCCGGCGTGTTGCCGTAGTTTTCCCAGTTCTTCTGCTCTTTGGCCTTCTCAACCGGCACCAATGGAAGCGGTTTACCTTCAAACGCGACTGTTGGGTGCGGCTGGAACATCTGGAACAGGGTCACCACCATGCCAAGGGCGATCACGACCGCCGAGGCATAAGAGAAGGTCGCCAGCGACGCTTTGCCTTCACGCTTGCGCAGCGCAGGCCAGGTGGCGAATGCCACGACCATCATGCCCGCCGGCACCATCAAGCGGGAGACCAGCGGCCAGAAGTCGAGGCCGACTTCAGCCAGCGCCCAGATCAGGGTGCCGACAAAGGCCGCCAGGAACAGCGCCACTGCGGTGGATTTGCGGCGGAAGAACTGGATTGCCGACAGCACAATCACGATACCCGCAATCAGGAAGTACCAGCTCCCGCCAAGGGCAGCCAACTTGCCCCCGCCGATGGCGAAGAACAGGCCAGTGGCGAGCAGCACCAGCCCAAACAGTACAGACCATATGCCCAGCGCCTTAGAACGGCGGGCAGTATTTTCAGCCATAACACTAACTCCTGGAGAAATCGCGTGGCGTCCATCCCTTCACCGGACGGCGAAGACGTGGATGTTCAGCACGTTATTTCGGGACATAAAAAAGACGGATTGTTTCCGAGGTAAACACATCATGAGGCAAAAAAAGAGTGATAACAGCGGGGTGCCCCATAAAGCGGCAAGAGTGTACCACTTGGTACATATTAAAGTGAATAACTCATAACAGTAAGGCTACCTGTTAATAGCAATTTTGCTACAAAAAATCGGTAATTCTTTTGCCGAAGTGAGAGGAAGAACAAAGGGATGCCGTTATGACGGGGATGCAGAGAAATATTCTGCCGGAATGGCGTGTAACATTCCAGTGACAACAGAGTCGTAAGCCTTATCTTTCATTTGCTTATTTTTCCATCCAATTTACCCCATTCGAATCATACGGGTACATTTTGATGAATTTATGATCAATGCGGATAAAGGAAAAATCGCAAGGGAGGGCATTGCCATGAACGTCTCATAAAGGAGAGGCCCTGACAGGCCGGACGGCCCATCAGGGGTGAGGCGCAACCATCAGATCTGTACCATACCGCCATCAACAAACAGTTCGACGCCGTTGATATAGCTGGCATCCTCAGAGGCCAGGAACAGCACCGCCTTGGCGATCTCCTCGGGCTGGCCAACGCGCCCGGCCGGGATCAGCTCAGAGAGGGAGGCTTTGGTGCCCTCGGCCTGATCGCCACCGCCGAACAGTTCATTCAGGCCAGCGGTTTCGGTGACGCCGGGGCTGATGGCATTGACGCGGATGTGGCGCGGCTTCAGATCCAAAATCCAGTTGCGGGCGAAGTTGCGTACCGCCGCCTTGGTGGCGGAGTAGACGCTCAGCGCCGGTGTGCCGGAGATGCTGGTGGTTGAGGAGGTGAGCACCACCGCCGCGCCGTCGCGCAGCAGGGGCAGCGCCTTCTGTACGGTGAACAGCACGCCCTTGACGTTGGTATCAAAGGTCTGCTGGTAGTGCTCCTCAGTGATCGCCCCCAGTGGCGCAAACTCCCCACCGCCGGCATTGGCTACCACCACGTCAATCTGGTCATGCTGTTGCTGCACGGCATCATACAGCCGGTCAATGTCTGTCAGTTTGCTCATATCACCCTGTACGCCAGTTACCTTACCGGCGATCTGGCTGACTGCGCGGTCGAGTGTCTCCTGACGGCGGCCAGTGATAAACACGGAGGCGCCTGCCGCCGCAAAAGCCTGTGCCGTTGCCAAACCAATACCGCTGGTGCCACCGGTAACCACTACTACTTTGTTGTCGAAGGTCTGTGCCATTTTCGTATTCCTCATGATGTGTTGGGGGAGTGTGTTGCGTTGAAAACAGACTAACACCGGTTTGATCGTGCAAATAGTAGGCAATTATGGTACTCATCGTTCATTTCATGGAACGATGGAGCGGCAATGCGTACTGACCTGAACGACTATCTCTACTTTGCGGAAGTGGTGGCACACGGCGGTTTTGCCGCCGCCGGGCGGGCGCTGCACGAGCCAAAATCCAAGCTCAGCCGCCGGGTGGCGGGTCTGGAGGCACGGCTGGGCGTGCGGCTGATTGAGCGCACCAGCCGGCGTTTTCAGGTGACCGAAGTTGGGCAGGCATTCTATGCCCACTGCCGCGCCATGCTACTGGAGGCGGAGCGGGCCGAGGCGGCAATCGCGGAAAGCCGCGCCGAGCCACATGGTCGCGTGCGGTTTAGCTGCCCGACCGGCATGGTGGAGGTGGTCTCTGGCATTGTCTCGGCGTTCCTCCACCGCTACCCCCGCGTCAAGCTCCAGCTGATCGCGCTTGACCGACCAGTGGATCTGATTGGCGAGCGCATTGACGTGGCGCTGCGTATCCGCACCTCCCTGACCAGCGATGCCGAATTGATCATGCGCTCCCTCGGCCACTCCCGGCGCATTTTGGTGGCCGGGCCACACCTGGCTACCCGGTTGGGTGCGGGTGTGGAGGCGCTGGCGCACCTCCCTACGCTCGGCACCCATGACGAACCGGGCGAGATGGCGTGGCAGCTGGAGACGGACACCGGCGACACCCACACCCTACGCCATGAGCCGCGCATGACCTGCGGCGACTTTACTGCGGTACGCGCGGCAGCCATCGATAATCTGGGCATCGCGCTGTTGCCAGACCATATCTGCCGCGCGGCGCTGGAGGCCGGGGAGTTAGTGCACCTGTTACCCCAATGGCGCGGCCAACAGGGGCTGGTGCATCTGGTCTTCACCACCCGCCGCGGCCTACCTCCTGCCGTACGGGCCTTTATCGACGCGCTGGCCACCCACTTCCCCAGCGGCGTACTGGTGCCAACGGGGAGGAATCAGTAACCAGAGCTTGTCCTGCATCAAGGCAACGCCTTCAAAATTACCGTACTAAGTACTATACTCCTCTCAGGGGATAAGGGCGTTGCATTAAGGAAGCAACGTTTTTATTACCTGGGACTGCCTATGGATATCTACACCACGTTTCTATTCGACCGAAGCCTGAAAAAACAAAAAATTAGCGATCACATCCTGTGTAAAACAGCCCATGAGATTGGCGCGGGGATCATTGACGCCAAACTGGGAGCCGGTGTTTATAAAAAACGCATTCCTTTAGGCAAAGGCAAGCGTGGCGGAGCCAGAACGATTGTCGCCTTTTGCCAGGGCGACAGGCTGTTTTTTATTGATGGCTGGACGAAAGCGGACGTCCCTGACAATGGGCAAAAAGAGATCCCGGATGATGAATTGGACGTTTACCGTAGCCTTGCCAGAGACTTTCTGGCCATGCCGATGGCGCTGATTCGAGTTGAGATTGCGAAAGGACATCTGAGAGAGGTGAAATGCCATGAGCCGACTGAAACAACTGCATGAGCTGGCAACAGCCTTCAATGCATCTGGCGCAGTGTCAGATGAGACCGTTGAATTAATCCACGATCGCATGACCGCGCGTGAACTGCGGGAGAAAGTGCCCAAACCGGCGGTGATGAGTGGGCTGGAAATTCGTGCCCTGCGCGATCGCCTGCAACTGAGCCAGTCAATGCTGGCCTATACGCTGAATATGTCGGTTGAAAGCGTCTCCAAGTGGGAAAGGGGCGAGAAAAAGCCCAATGGCGCAGCCCTGCGTTTGCTGAATTTAATCAGCCGCCAGGGATTGGCCCCGTTTTCTCAATGAGAAAACGTATAAAAGCCCCTTATCAGGGGCTTTTTTGTACCAGAATGATACCCGTAATTTCTACCCCCCAAGGATGACCATGAGACGTACACTTTTTATCGCCACGGCCCTGCTGCTGGCGGCACCGGCACTGCAGGCCAAAAGTTCCCTTTCCCATTTACAACTCCAGCAGCAGCTGGCAGATCTGGAGCAGCGCAGCGGCGGGCGGCTAGGCGTCGCGCTGATTGATACGGCCGATAACTGGCAGTTCAGCTACCGGGGCGCGGAGCGCTTCCCGATGTGCAGCACCAGCAAGGTGATGGTGGCGGGGAAATTGCTGAAACAGAGTGAGCATGAGCCGGGTCTGCTGGGCCAGCGGGTCGCCATCCACGACAGCGATCTGGTGAACTACAACCCCATTACCCAGCAGCACGTCGGCGGTAGCATGAGCTGGGGCGAATTGAGCGCCGCGGCACTGCAATACAGTGACAATACCGCCATGAACAAGCTGCTCGGTGGGTTGGGTGGGCCGCAGCACATTACTGCCTTCGCCCGGACCCTGGGCGACTCCCAGTTCCGGCTGGATCGCACCGAGCCTACGCTCAACACCGCCCTGCCCGGCGATCCGCGTGACACCACCACCCCAGCGGCGATGGCGGAGAGCCTGCGCAAACTGGCGCTCGGCAGTGCGCTCGCTGCCCCCCAGCGCGAGCAACTGGTGGTCTGGATGAAGGGCAACACCACCGGCAAGGCCAGCATCCGTGCCGGCCTGCCAGCGGAGTGGCAGACGGCGGACAAAACCGGCTCCGGCGATTACGGCACCACCAATGACATCGCCGTGATCTGGCCGAAAAACCACGCCCCGCTGGTGCTGGTCACCTACTTCACCCAGCCCCTGCCAGACGCCGCAGGCAACAAAGCAGTGCTGGCAGACGCCGCACGCATCGTGACGCAGGGTTATTAGAAAACCCAGCCAATCCGTTCAAGAAAACCCGCCGGGTAACCGGCGGGAGAGGGGTTACAGCCAGCTACGGATCTGGCGGATCACCTCGTTGGTTGAGAGGCCGTAGCGGTCATGCAGGGTCGGCAGCGCGCCGGCGTCCAGGAAGGCGTCGGGCAGCGCAATCTGGCGGAAGGTGGGGGTGGTGCCGTTGCGCAGCAGCAGCGAGGCCACCGCCTCCCCCAGCCCGCCAACGATGGAGTGGTTCTCCGCCGTCACCACCAGCCGCCCCGAAACCCCCGCCTCGCGCAGGATTGTCTCTTCATCCAGCGGCTTGATAAAGGGCGAGTGCACTACCGCCACGCTGACGCCCTCTTTCTCCAGCGCCTCGGCAGCCTCCAGCGCGCGCATGGTCATCAGGCCGCTGGCGATGACCACCACGTCCCGCCCGTCGCGCACCCGCTGCGCCTTGCCAAACTTGAACTCATAACCATAGCGATCCAGCACCAGCGGCACCTTGCCACGCAGCAACCGCATATAGACCGGGCCGTCGTGATCCGCCATCGCTGGCACTGCCTGGGCGATCTCCAGCGCGTCGCACGGGTCGATGATGGTGAGGTTCGGCATCCCGCGGAAAATGGCCAGATCCTCCGTCGCCTGATGGCTGGGGCCATAGCCGGTGGTCAGCCCCGGCAGGGCGCAGGCGATTTTGACGTTCAGGTTCTCCTCGGCAATCGCCATGCAGATAAAGTCATAGGCGCGGCGTGAGGCGAAGACCGCGTAGGTGGTGACGAACGGCGTGAAGCCCTCGCGCGCCATGCCCGCCGCCGCGCTCATCAGCAGCTGCTCCGCCATCCCCATCTGGTAGAAGCGATCCGGGAAAGCCTGCGCGAACAGGTGCAGGTCGGTGTATTTACTGAGATCGGCGGTGAGGCCGACAATCTCCTCGCGCCGCCGCGCCAGCTCCACCAGCGCATGGCCGAAAGGCGCGGCCTGCGTTGGCTGCCCCTCTGCCGCGATGGAGGCGATCATCGCCGACGTCGTCAGGCGTTTTTTGCTCTCTTGCAGGTTCACGGAATCAGCCATGGGCCTTCCCTCCTCTCTCCAGTACCGCCAGCGCCTCGTCCCACTCATGTTCGTCGACGCGGATAAAGTGGGTCTTCTCCCGGTTCTCAAGGAAGCCCACGCCCTTGCCCATTTTGGTGTCACACAGGATCACGCGCGGCTGCGGCCCATCATGGCGGCGCGCGGCATCAAACGCGCTGACCAGCGCCTCCAGATCATTGCCATCCACCCGCTGGGCGAACCAGCCGAACGCTTGCCAGCGCGCCAGCGCCGGCTCGAATGCCAGAATCTCCGAAGAGTGGCCATCCGCCTGCTGGTTGTTGATGTCCACCAGCGCGATCAGGTTATCCAGCTTCAGATGCGAAGCGGACATCACTGCCTCCCAGGTGGAGCCTTCATTTAGCTCGCCGTCAGAGAGCAGGTTATAGACGAAGGCCGGGTTGCCTTTGCGCTTCAGCCCAAGGCAGGCGCCCACGGCGATCCCCAGCCCGTGGCCGAGAGAGCCGCCGGTGATCTCCATGCCCGGCGTGTAGGCGGCCATGCCGGACATCGGCAGGCGGCTGTCATCGGTGCCGTAGGTCTCGCGCTCCTCCTCCGGCAACACCCCTGCCTCCAGCAGCGCGGCATAGAGGGCGATGGCGTAGTGACCGATGGAGAGGTAGAAGCGGTCGCGCCCCTCCCACTCCGGCTCCTGCGGTTGGTAATTAAGCGCATGGAAATAGCTGACTGCCAGCACATCGGCCACGCCAAGCGCCTGGCCGATATAGCCCTGCCCCTGCACCTGCCCCATCAACAGGGCATGGCGGCGGATATTCAGCGCACGCTGCGCCAGCGAGAGCGGCTGTGGCTGTGGTTGGGTTGAACTCATGAAATACCTCTCTATCAGCGGTTAACCTGGGCGGCCGGGATGCGCAGCACCAATAGGGCGCCGGCGGCCAGAATCAGGGTGATCAGGTACATGCCCCATGCTGGGGAACCGGTGGCCGAGCTGATGCCACCCACCAGATAGGGCGAGAAGAAGCCCGCCAGGTTGGCGAAGCAGTTGACGGCGGCGATGCCCGCGGCGGCGGAGACCCCGCCCAGCAGGTTGGTCGGCAACATCCAGAACAGCGAGGAGGCGGAGAGAATGCCCGCCGCCGCCAGACAGAGGAAGCCAACCGAGAGCATGACGTTGTGGCCGAACAGCGTCGCCAGCACCAGCCCGGCCGCCCCGGCGAACATCGGGATGATCATGTGCCAACGCCGCTCGCGGTGGCGGTCGCCGCTGCGCCCGGCCAGCAGCATCACCACAATCGCGCACAGGTAGGGCACGCTGGTCATCAGGCCAATGTCGAGCGGCGCGGAGAGGCCGGCATTCTTCACCAGCGTCGGTAGCCAGAAGGTGAGCGCGTACTGCCCCATCACCACGCAGAAGTAGATCATCGCCAGCAGCCACAGCCGGCGATCGCGGATAAAGGCCGCCACGCTGCCGTGGGTATGCTTGTGCTGGTTGTCGGCATCCAGATCCTCGCGCACCAGCCGCTTCTCATGCTCATCCAGCCAGGGGGCATCCTCCACCCGGTCTTTCATCACCATCAGCACCACCAGCCCCATCAACAGGGTGGGGATCGCCTCCAGCACGAACATCCACTGCCAGCCAGCCCAGCCATGCACCCCGTGGGCGCTCGACATAATCCAGCCGGAGAGCGGCCCGCCAATCATCCCTGACAGCGGGATGGCGATGAACCACAGCACCGTCATGCGCGCACGGCGGCTGGAGGGGAACCAGTAGGTGAGGTAGAGCAGCAGCCCCGGTGCCAGTCCGGCCTCGGCCACGCCGAGCAGGAAGCGCAACAGGTAGAATTGCCAGGTGGTTTCGACAAAGGCGAACATCGCGGAGATCAGCCCCCAGGTGATCATGATGCGGGCGATCCAGCGGCGTGCGCCGACGCGGTGCAGGATCAGGTTGCTCGGCACCTCGAACAGGAAGTAGCCGATGAAGAAGATGCCCGCGCCCAGTCCATAGACCGTCTCGCTGAAGTGGAGATCGTCCATCATCTGTAATTTGGCGAACCCGACGTTCACCCGGTCAAGGTAGGCGCAGAGGTAGCAGAGCATTAAAAACGGCATCAGCCGCCAGGCAATTTTGCGATAGGCGTTATCGCGCGCGGCCGAAACCGCGCTGATATTGAGCGTTGTCATGGTTCACTCCTGAGACAGGCGGAGAGTCTCCCACCACGGCGGGAGGCCAGTGCAAGCCAGCGTTGGGCGCGCCCGTCAGTGGATCAACATGCCGCCGTTGACATCCAGGGTGATGCCGGTGAGGTAGCTGGAGAGATCGCTGGCGAGGAACAGCGCGGCGTTCGCCACATCCTGCGCGGCACCCAACCGGCCGAGCGGGATGCCAGCGAGGATCGCGTGGCGGCGCTCATCCTGCATCAGGCCACCGGTGATGTCGGTCTGGATCAGGCCGGGGGTGAGGCAGTTGACGCGGATCTGGTCGGGGCCGAACTCGCGCGCCATCGCTTTTGCCAGCCCCAGCACGCCCGCCTTGGCGGCGCTGTAGTGTGGCCCGCCGAAGATGCCGCCGCCGCGCTGCGCCGAGACGGAGGAGAGGCAGATGATGCTGCCCTTGCTCTGCTGGCGCATCGCCGGGATGACCGCCTGTGACATCAGCAGCGTGCCGCGCAGGTTGACGTCCAGGATGCGGTCATAATCCTGCATACCGATCTCCAGCGTCTTCACCGGCTGGGTGATGCCCGCGTTATTCACCAGCACGTCGATGCGGCCATAGTGGTCAAGGATGCGCGCCACCGCCTGCTGCACCGAGGCGGGGTCAGCCACGTTGGCCGCCAGCCCGAGATGGCCGCTGCCAAAACTTTCGGCTGCCGCCTGCGAGGCCCGTTCATCCAAATCCAGCACCACCACCCTCGCCCCCTGTTGGGCGAAGCACTGCGCAGTGGCACGGCCAATGCCGCGTGGCGAGGCGGCACCGGTGATTACAGCAACTTTATCGGTCAGTAACATGGTTCACTCCTGAATAATTTTGTTATGTCGGTAGTAGCTACCGGTAGGGTCACGTTCAGGATTGAAGGCGGCGGCCTTTTAGGCAATATAAAAAAATTCAGTTGATGCTGAATTCACTTCAGGGTTTGATGGGGTTAACATTTTTGCTACATGTGACGGGCGATTGCCGCCCGCTAACCGGAGAGAAGCCGCATGACGGAGAAAAAAGCCGGGAGCCTGCCCTCCATCAAGGCGTTGCAGGTGTTCGAACAGGTGGCGCATTTTGGCAATGTGGCGCGCGCGGCGGAAGAGCTGAGCATCACGCCGTCGGCGGCCAGCCACCAGCTGGCTAAACTGGAGCGGCTGGTGGGCGGATCGCTGTTCAACCGCAGCGCGCGCGGCGTGACGCTGACCCTGACCGGCGAGAGCTATCTGCGTGAGATCGGCGCGCTGCTGCTGCAACTGACGCACGCCACCGAGCGCATTAGTAACGAGGGGGAGCGGCGCGCCCTGCGCATCCACTGCGCGCCCAGCTTCGGGTTGCTGTGGCTGCTGCCGCGGCTGAAGGATTTCCGCGAGCGCCACCCGGAGTTGCAGGTTACGCTCTCCTGCTCCTACGAGAACCTCTCCTTCAGCCGCGACAACATTGATATCGCCATCCGCCACGGCTTCCCGGAGTGGCAGGCGTTTGAGATCCGCACCATCCGCCGCGAGCAGGTGTCAGTGATGGCCTCGCCGGACTATCTGGCCCGCCAGCCCATCCCCTCGCCAGAGGCGCTGTGCCACCATCCAGCGCTGATCCTGTCAGAAACACCGCTGATCCAGTGGCCGCAGTGGTTCGCCGCGCATCACCTGCCGCAACCCTCCGCCCCGTGGCTGTTCAGCTTCGACCGCTCCTACATGAGCCTGGAGGCGGCCACGCTCGGCCACGGCATCGTGCTGGAGAGCGAGCTGCTGGCGCAGGATTACCTGCAACAGGGCAAGCTGGTGCGGCTCTTCCCGGCAGAGATGAGCGTGCCGGTGAGCGCGCACCACATTGTCTATCCACGAGGTTTTAGCCAGCTGGCGCGCGTCAAACAGTTTCTGGCATGGATGAAATCCGAACTTCCGGCCGAGGCATCCCCGTAAAGAGGGTGGGTGTGCTATCTTCGCTGCCCTGAATGGTTATTTACTCCTGCGTGATGATACAGACTCTCTTTCAACGAATTAAACGCGGTTGCGCCCGCCTATGGCCGCAACCGCTGGCAATAAGCACCCGCGGTATGCTGCTCTCCAGCCTGGGTGCTGGGCTGGGCATCTCCATTACTGGTTGGATCAGCCATGCTCTGCTGGGCGAGGCCAACCTCTGGTTTATCGCGCCGATGGGCGCTTCGGCAGTGCTACTGTTTGGCGTGCCGAACAGCCCGCTGGCGCAGCCCTGGTCAATCCTCGGCGGCAATCTTATCGCCGCGCTGGTGGGGATCACCACGGCGCATTTCATCCCCAATCCCGGCCTGGCCTGCGGCGTTGCCGCCTGCCTCGCCATCGGTTTGATGTTCAAGCTGCGCTGCCTGCACCCGCCGGGCGGTGCAGTGGCGTTGACCGCCATCCTTGGTGGCCCGACCATCCACCAGCTTGGCTACCAGTTTGCCTTTTCACCAGTGTTGCTGAACTCCTTCACCTTAGCGCTGCTAGCGATCCTCTTTAACAATTTGGCCGGGCGGCGTTACCCCCACCCGCTGGCCGTCAGCGATCCTAAACCCGCCCCCATGCCGCTCACTGTGCCCATTACCCGTGAGGATCTGCACGCCGCGCTGCAACAGGATGATTTGCTCGATATCGATGAGGATGACCTCCAGATGCTGTTGCACCGGGCAGAACAAGCTGCGCAACGGCGCGCGGCGTCTTGAACATGAGGCCCGCTTGAAGCGGGTCTCTTTATTTTTAACCAAATATCTTTCTGTTGTTGGCTAAGGGCTTATTTATTTCCGCATTCACATATTGAAAAAAGTTAATTACCCGCTGAGCACAATGAAACAATTAATTCATTAGGCTGCTTGCTAGAGTGATCGATGAATAAACCCGGAGATAACAATGAATTCTACAATTAAAAATTTGACTACCCATCGCAGCGAAAGAAGTTACCTTGATAAGGCCATCCCGGAAGAGGTGATCAACAATATCATTGAGGCCGCGTACCGCGCGCCGACTTCGGTCAACTCCCAACAGGTGTCAGTGGTGGTGACCCGCGCCCAAGAGAACCGCAATAAGATTGCCGAGATCGCGGGCGGCCAACCGTGGATCAAGCAAGCCCCGCTGTTCCTGACCTTTGTGCTGGATATGCACAAGTCTGAGCAGGCGATCAGCGCCCACGGCGGTGAGCAGCTGGCCCATGAGAGCATTGAGGCGCTGGTTTCCGGCAGCACAGACATTGGCATCGCACTGGCGTCGGCCATGGCAGCCGCACGTGCGGAAGGGTTGGGCGTGGTGCCGATCGGCGGTATCCGTCGTGATCCGGAGGCGATGATTGAGTTGCTGGCGCTGCCGACGCTGACCTTCCCGGTGGTGGGGCTGGCGATTGGGTACGTTGACCAACCGGCGCACCTGAAACCGCGCCTGCCGATGGCGACCTTCCGCCACGAGGAAGCCTACCGCACTGACGGCCTGGCTGAGCAGATCGAGCAATATAACGCTGACATCCAGCAGCACTGGAAAAATATTGGCCGTAATGATGGCGATAGCTGGAGCGAAAGCGTCGGCGGCTATTATAAAAACATCTATTTCCCGCAGGTTCTGCCGGCGGTGATTAAACAGGGCTTCGGCACTAAAAAATAATTTTCTGGGCGGAGGCTCTGGCTTCCGCCTATTATTTCCGCTCCCGACCCTCCCTGTAACATCTTCGTCCCACTGCCCGCCTGACCCGGTTAATAAACTGCCACCTTTCGTTCGAAATCACATCATAGTTCAACAGAAAGTAAACCAGTTTACTAAGTTAACTATTTTTAATGAAATAATTTAGTTAAATTCCGCATCATTTTGTTACTTTTGTTCGTAAAACTTCTGCGTTTCATACCTTTACGTTAAATATTTAGAATGCAAACTAACGCGCTCTTAAAAATTTCTAAAAACAATTAACATTTATTTAATGTGAGAGTGTGTGATTTATGCTGCTCCAGAAGGAAACCACCCGCCGCAAGTTCTTGCTTGGGGCACTTGTCGCGTTACCCGTCAGCGACATGATCTTCAAGGGCCTGACCGCCGCACAAGCCGCTGAGATGGCCGCGCCGGAACTGGCTGACTATAAACCGATCTTCTTTACCCCCGATGAGTGGCAGTTTGTGCTGGCCGCTACTGACCGGCTGATCCCGGCTGGCGGCAATGGCAAGGCACCGGGCGCGCTGGAGACCAATGTGCCGATCTTCATCGACCAGCAGATGCACACGGACATGGGGCAGGAGATCTACATGCAGGGGCCATTCAATGCCCACGCCCCGGCCGCCATGGGCTACCAGCTGCCGTACACCCCGCAGCAGGTGCTGAAAAAGGGCATTGCCCTGACCAGCCAGCACTGCCAGCAGGCCCACCAGCAGCCGTTCCATGCGCTCTCCCAACAGGACAAAGACGCGGTGCTGACCCAGCTGCAAAAAAACGACGTGGACTTTGCCGCGCTGGGCGAGCCAGACCTGAAAGCCTCCCAGTTCTTCAGTGAGCTGCTCTCCAATACCAAGCATGGCTACCTCTCCGACCCGATGTATGGCGGCAACAAAGGCATGAAAGCCTGGATCGCCATCGGGTTCCCCGGCGCGCGCGCCAGTTACCTGGAGTGGGTCAAGCAGCACAACATTCCTTATCCGCTTGGCCCGGTCAGTATCAAGGGCGAACGCGCCTAGGGCGTGGGCAGAACATTTCTATTTTTGATTGGCAGAAAAAACAATGGCACAGCTAAATAAAAAAGAAGTCGATGTTGTCGTGGTCGGCCTGGGGTGGGCTGGCTCACTGATGAGCATCGAACTGGCAATGGCAGGCTTGACAGTGCGCGCGCTGGAGAAAGGCCCGGAGCGCAGTTATGAGGAGTTTGCCTACCCGAAACCGGCGGACGAGTACGCCTATGGGGTGCGCAACCGCGTGATGACCACGCCCGCCGAGTCAGCGGTGACGGTGCGTTACACCATGAATGATACGGCGCTGCCGACCCGTAAATGGGGCGCGTTTGTGCCGGGCGGCGGCGTGGGCGGCTCTGGCCTGCACTGGACGGGCGTGTTGATCCGCCCAACGCCGACCGACCTGAAACTGAAAACCTACGCCGACGAGGCCTACAAGCCGGGCATTTTGCAGGAAGACATGCGCGTCATGGACTTCCCGTTCACCTGGGATGAGATTGAGCCTTACTTCGACAAGTTTGAGCGCATTTGCGGCCAGTCCGGCAACACCGGCAACCTGCGCGGCAAAATCCTGGAGGGCGGCGATCCCTTTGAAGGCCCGCGATCCCAGCCGATGCCGCTGCCAGCACTGGAGGATACCCTCAACAACGTGATGTTCGCCGAGGCGGCGAAAAAGCTGGGCTACCATCCGTTCCCCAACCCGTCGGCGGCGGTCTCCCGCGCCTGGACCAACCCGTATGGCAACCAGATCGCCCCGTGTAACTACTGCGGCTATTGCAGTAAATATCCCTGCCTGAACTACTCCAAGGCATCGCCGCAGACCGCGGTAATGGACGCCCTGAAGCGCATGGACAACTTCTCCTATGAAGTGAACGCCAACGTGCTGAAAGTGGTGCTGCATGATGACAAGAAGACCGCCAAAGGCGTGATCTACATCGACGAGCAGGGCAACGAGTGCTTCCAGCCAGCGAAAATCGTGGTGCTGAGCAGCTTCCAGCTCTACAACGTGCACCTGATGCTGCTCTCCGGCATCGGCAAGCCCTACAACCCGATCACGGAAGAGGGCGTGGTGGGGCGCAACTATGCGTTTCTGAGCAACGGCGGCGCAACCCTGTTCTTCAAGGATAAAAACTTCAACCCGTTCGCCACCTCCGGCCCAACCGGGCAGATGTTCAATGACATCTCACCGGGCAACGTTGATGGCCCAGGGCTGGGCTTCATCGGCGGTGCCAAGATCCACAGTTCACAGGCCACCGGCACGCCTATCGGCACCGCGCTGCCCAAGGGCACCCCGAGCTGGGGCGCTGGCTGGAAAGAGGGGCTGGAGGAGTGGTATGGCCACTCGATGAAGATCAGCATCACTACCACCTGCATGTCCTATCGGGACATCTATCTGGATCTCGACCCGAACTACACCAATGAGCACGGCCAGCCGCTGTTGCGCATGACCTTCAACTGGAAGCAGAACGAGCTGAAACTCCAGCAGTACCTGAAGGGCATCGTCGGCAACCTCGCCAAGGAGCTGAACCCGGACAGCATGAGCATGAGCTTCCTGCCGATGGACGCCAATTTCGACCTCACCAAGTATGTCTCCACCCACAACGTGGGCGGCGCGGTGATGGGCGACGATCCGCGTACCTCCGCGCTGAACCGCTACCTCCAGAGCTGGGACGTGCACAACGTCTTCGTACCGGGCGGCAACGCCTTCCCGCAGAACTTCCAGGCGAACCCGACCGACACCATCGGCGCGATCACCCTGATGGCGGCACAGGCGATCAAAGAACAGTATCTGAAAAACCCCGGTCCATTGGTGCAGGTGTAAGCATATGAAATCCTTGTCTCTGAAAAGCCTTTTTATCGCCCCGGTTTTGCTGGCTGGCGTGGCCGCCCACGCGCAGGCGGAAGATAATGCGGCCCTGATCAAACAGGGTGAGTACCTGTCACGCCTTGGCGACTGCATGGCCTGCCACTCGCTGCCCGGTAAACCGGCCTACTCCGGTGGGCTGGCGATTGAGTCGAACCTCGGCACCATCTATTCGACCAACATCACGCCGGACAAGGCGCACGGCATCGGCAATTACAGCGAACAGCAGTTCTCTGACGCGGTGCGCAAGGGCGTGCTGCCGGATGGCTCGCGCCTCTACCCGGCGATGCCCTACCCGGACTACGCCAAGATTAGCGACGCCGACATGCACGCGCTCTACATCTACTTTATGCAGGGCGTCGCGCCGAGCGCCGAGCAGCCGCCGGAGACCAGCCTCAGCTTCCCGTTCAGCCAGCGCTGGGGTATGCGTTTCTGGAACTGGGCGTTCACCTCAGACACCCCGTTCAAGCCGATTGGCGGCGCCTCCGCCGAGGTTAACCGCGGCGCGTACATCGTCGAGAGCCTCGGCCACTGCGGCAGTTGCCACACCCCGCGCGGTTTCGGCATGAACGAGAAGGCGCTCGACAGCGGTGACAGCCAGTTCCTGGCGGGCGGCAGCCTGAATGATTGGGGCGTGCCGACGCTGCGTGGTATGCCGCGCTGGAGCGAGCAGGAGATCGTTGATTACCTGCAAACCGGGCGCAACGATCAGGCGGCGGTCGGCGGCGAGATGAAAGCGGTGGTTGAGCACAGCTCCTCGCACATGACCGACGCCGATCTGCACGCGGTCGCGGCCTACCTGAAGTTCCTCGGCGGCAACCCGCCGTTGCAGAAGCGTGATGAGCAAGCGGTGGCGGCCACGGCGGCCAAGCTGACCGCGGCGCAGCACCTCACCACCGGTGAGCGCCTCTACCTCGACAACTGTGGCGCGTGCCACTTCGTCAACGGCCAGGGCGCGCCGGGCGTCTTCCCGCAGCTTGACCAAGCCTCCATCGTGATGGCGGATGACCCGACCGGGCTGATCCACACCATCCTGGCGGGTGCGCAGCAGCCTTCCACCGCCAAAGCGCCCTCCACGCTGGCGATGCCGGGCTTTGCCAACCGCCTGAGCGATGAGGAGGTGGCCCAGCTGGCGACCTTCATCCGTCAGGGTTGGAGCAACAGCGCCCCGGCCGTCAAGGCGGAGCAGGTTGAGAAGGTGCGCCACACCCTCGCCCACTGATCCTGAACGCCACAGGGGGAGCCTTCCCCCTGTTTTTCCGCCCTCCCACGCCGCAATTAAGTCAAATTTCGTTCACAATTTCATCTCTCTGTCATAGTTAACCGGTAACACTCAGCGCGGACACCTTTACTCTTTTTTAATGGCGAGGAAGAGATGAGTGAAAAAATAGTCATGCCGCCGGCAACGACCGCCGGTGACGCCCGTCCCAATTTGGTCAGCAAGAACAGCAAGTTGAATGGCGTGGTCATCGCGGTGGTGGCGCTGGTGGGGCTGGCGTTCGCCGGCTTCAACCTGTTCAGCGACGTGGCGGACTCCGGCCAGGTGGTCACCAGCTATACCCCGTTTGTGTTGCTGGGGCTGGCGTTAGTGATCGCGCTGGGTTTCGAGTTCGTCAATGGCTTCCATGACACCGCCAATGCGGTGGCGACGGTGATCTACACTCACTCCCTGCCGCCGGGGGCGGCGATCCTCTGGTCAGGGCTGTGCAACTTCTCGGGAGTGCTGCTCTCCAGCGGCGTGGTGGCATTCGGCATTATCTCGCTGCTGCCGGTGGAGCTGATTTTGCAGGCCAGCGCTGGCAACGGGTTCGCCATGATCTACGCGCTGCTGTTCTCGGCCATCCTCTGGAACCTCGGCACCTGGTATCTTGGCCTGCCCTCCTCCTCCTCCCACACCTTGATTGGCTCCATCATCGGCGTGGGGGTGGCGAATGCGCTGAACCACGGCCGCAGCGGCTGGGATGGCGTGAACTGGGATCAGGCGCTGAACGTCGGCTATGCGCTGCTGCTGTCGCCGGTGGTGGGGTTCACCTGCGCCGCGCTGCTGCTCCTGCTGATGAAAAAAGTGATCCGCAACCGCCAGCTCTACGTGTCGCCGGAGGGCAAGCGCCCGCCGCCGCCGTGGATCCGTGGCCTGCTGATTTTGACCTGTACCGGCGTCTCCTTTGCCCACGGCTCCAATGATGGCCAGAAAGGCATGGGGCTGATCATGCTGATTTTGGTCGGCACCATGCCGATTGTCTATGCGCTCAACCGCTCCATCCCGCCGGAGCAGATCCCTCAGGTGGCGGCGTTGGCACAGGTGACGGAGCAGCAGTTGATGAATGGCGCGACCCCGGCGCCAAACGGCACGCCGCGTGACGTGCTGATCCAGTTTGTCAGTTCCGGCGAGAATACCCCGGCAGTGCTGCCGGCGCTGGGGCAGATGCTGCACCAGATCAACCGCCAAATCCGCCCCTATGGCTCGATGGATCGCATCCCGGCGGAGCTGGTTGCCAACACCCGTAACGATATGTATCTGGCCTCAGAGAGTATCCGGGCGCTGAAGCACGCTGGCGTGGCGCTGCCTGCGGCGACGCAGGAGAACCTCGACGCCCTGAAACGTGAGCTGGACAACGCCACCCGCTTTATCCCGCCGTGGGTGAAGGTGGTGGTGGCGCTGGCGCTAGGCCTCGGCACCATGGTCGGCTGGCGGCGGATTGTGATCACCGTCGGCGAGCGCATCGGCAAAAACCACCTCAGCTATGCCCAGGGGGCCAGCGCCGAGCTGGTGGCGATGACCACCATTGGCGCGGCGGATGCCTTCGGCCTGCCGGTCTCCACCACCCATGTGCTCTCCTCCGGCGTGGCGGGCACCATGGCCGCCAACCGCTCCGGGTTGCAGATGGCGACACTGCGAAACCTGCTGATCGCCTGGGTGCTGACCCTACCGGTCTCCATCCTGATCTCCGCGCTGCTCTACATGCTGTTTACCCGCCTCTGATTGACGCGCGCGCCGGTGGGCGCGCGCTCCCTCCCCGCCCCCGGCAAATAATCCCCTGCGCTACGCACTGTTTCAGGTATGGTAAGCAGGCAATGCCCTGATGTTTATGGTTCATTTCCCTGCCACCTATCGGAGACCAGCATCTTGACCCTGCAACAGTTGCACTATTTTTTGGCGGCCATCGAGCATGGCACGCTCTCCCGCGCCGCGGAGCAGCTGCATATCGCCCAGCCCTCCCTCTCTGAACAGATCCTGCGGTTGGAGGGGGAGATGGGCACCCACCTGTTTATCCGCACCAACCGCAAGCTGATCCTGACAGAGGCGGGCCGCCGGTTGCTGCCCTACGCGCGCGCTACCCTGATGGAGGCACAGCGCGGCTTTGAGGCCGTGCAGTCGGTGCGCGAGCTGCGCGGCGGCGTGGCCTCTTTCGGCACTTTTGGTACTGCCCACCAGTACTTTTTGGCGGGCCTGATTGCCGAGTTCCGGCGGCGCTACCCGGAGATGCGGCTGCGGCTGGTGGGGCTGAACTCGTCAGAAGTGGCGGAAGCGGTGATCAATGGCGACATTGAGGCCGGGCTGGTGATGCTGCCGGTCAACAATAAAAGTCTGGTGGTCAGTGAGCCAGTGTGGTCAGCGCAGGTCGGTTATATCAGCGCCGACCCCGCCCGGCTGGCGGGCCGGAAGGATATCCATGCGCTGCTGGCCGCCCCGTTGATTTTGAGCGAGGCCAAATGGCACAACACCGACCCGATCCGTACCCTGCTCAACCGCCGGGCGCAGCAGGTACGCGGCAATTTTGAGCCGGTGATCGAAGTGGAGCACCAGAGCACCGCCTTCGAACTGGCCGCCCAAGGATTGGGAGATCTTATCGCTACCCGCCCCATTCTCCACCACCTCGGCTACCATGACCGTTTGGGCTGGGTGCCCGTTGATCCACCCATTTTTGAGGTCTTTTCCTTTATCTATCGGGCGGATACCGCCATCTCCTCCGCCACCCGTGAACTGATGCAGCTGATGCGCCAGTCCCTGAATTTGGTTCAGGCGCGTTACCGTCATATTGAAAATTGATGGCTGGCCGCGCCTATAGGCGCAGCCTATATGAACCAACCGAATAAGCTTATTCATTCCCTTGCCATAACCGCCTATTAATGAGTCAACAAGGTTACACGTTTGTTGCAAACCCATTGCAGGAGAGCGCTATGAGTGAGGTTCCACGCTATTGCATTATCGGTGCCGGGGCGGCCGGGCTAGCCGCCGTCAAGACGCTGCGCGATCAGGGCATTGAGGCGGAGGTGTTTGAGAAGAGCGACCACGTCGGCGGCCACTGGCACCACGATTACGACGCGCTGCATCTAATTACGCCGAAGAACTCATCCTGTTTCGACGGCTACCCAATGCCCGAATCCTATCCGCTCTACCCCAGCCGCGATCAGGTGCGGCACTACATCGACAGCTATGCCGATCACTTTGGCCTACGCCAGCACATCACGTTCAATGCGCCGGTGGAACGCCTTACCCCGCTCGGCGCACAGGCCGAGGAGGGCTGGGAGGTGACGGTCAACCAGCACACGCGCCGCTACCAAGGCGTGCTGGTCGCCAATGGCCACCTGTGGGATCCGGCGCTGCCGCCGGAGGCCGAACGCTTCAGCGGCATTTCACTTCACTCCTGCCAGTACCGCAACCCCGACCAGTTGCAAGGCAAGGTGCTGGTGGTTGGCTGCGGCAACTCTGGCTGCGATCTGGCCGTCGATGCCGCCCAGCACCGCTTTGAGACTGACGTGGTGATCCGCCGTGGGCAGGTGTTCCAGCCCAAGGCGCTGTTCGGCCTGCCGCGCGCCGAGCTGCCGTTCCTCAACCAGTTGCCGCCTGAGCTGCAAAACGCCATGACGCAGATGCTGATCATGGCCTCCCTCGGCAACTGGAAAAACTACCCCGGTATGCCGGAGCCGGAGAGCTGGGATCTGGAGAAGCAGCCGCCGGTGGTCAATAACCTGCTGCTCTACTGGATCCAGCATGGCCGCATCCGCGTGCGTCCCGGCATCCTTGCCATTGAGGGCAAGCGCGTCACCTTCAGCGACGGCACCTGTGCCGACTATGACAGCATCCTGTGGGCCACCGGTTTCCATACCCGGCTGCCCTTCCTGGAGGCGTCCCTGCTGAGCTGGCAACAGGGCGTGCCGCTGCGCACCGCGGCCATGACGCTGCCCACCACGCTGGAGAACCTCTATTTTGTCGGGCTGGCCGCGCCGCGCGGCCCGCAGTGGCCAGTCTACTGCCAACAGACGCGGCTGATTGCCCGCCTGATCCAGCTGCAAGAGGGCGGCATCACCCATTTGGCCGGGCTGCTGGCTGGCCAACAGCCGCATGACGCCCGCATCGATATTGTCCGCCGCCTGTGGCAGCAAGATTACGACGACACCTGGCGCACGCTGGATCTGCTGGAGAAAGTGCACTCGCAGCGCCGCGCCACCCCTTCCCTTTCCACCACCGCGAGGATCCTATGACAATGCCCTCTTCCCCTATCGTACTGGTGACCGGCGCGGCCTCTGGCATGGGCCGGGCCGTGGCCGCCTATTTTCTCTCCCGCCAGTGGGAGGTGATCGCCGTAGATCTGGCGGAGATGCCGCAGCAGCCCGGCCTGACGTTGGTGCAGGCTGACATCACCCGCCATGATGAGCTGGCGGCACGCCTTGACGCGGCACTGGGCGATCGCCGCCTCAATGCCACTGTCCATGCGGCGGGCATCTTCCCGGTCTCCAGTCTGGAGAGCTACAGCGAGGAGCTGTACCGCCGCATCTTTGACGTCAATGTGCTTGGCTCCCTCAACATCGCGCGGGTGGCGGCCGATCGGGTGGCGGAGACGGGTGCCACCCTGCTGCTGTTTGCCTCAGTGGATGCCTTTGCCGTCTCCCATAACCAGTTGCTCTACAGCGCCTCCAAGGCGGCGGTGGTCTCCCTGACCAAATCGCTGGCGATGGAGCTGGTGGGGCGCGGCATGGTGGTCAACGCCATCGCGCCCGGCTGGGTGGAGACCGAGGGCACGCTGGCGGGCGGCCGCCTGCAAGAGGGGGTGAAGGCGGTGCCGTTGCAGCGCGCCGCCCGGCCAGAGGAGATCGCCGACTGGGTATGGAAGTTCAGCGCTGAGCCGGGGTATGTCACCGGTGAAACCTTCGTGGTCTCCGGCGGGGCCTATATGCGCTGAGGGGACGGCACTCCCGGTTTCTTTTAACCTGACAGGGGCATCACCATGAAAGAGATAACACTGGATGCAAGCACTGCCGAAGAGGTGAAGGATCATCGCGGCCCGGCCACACCCGACCGGACATTGACCCGCGCGGTCACGGGCGTCACGCTTGGCAACATGGTGGAGTGGTTTGACTTCGCCATCTACTCCTCCATGTCCACACTGCTGGCCAAGGTCTTTTTTCCCACCAGCAACAGTTATAACGAGCTGATCGCCATCTATGCCGCCTTCGCCGCCGGTTTCCTGATCCGGCCGCTGGGCGGGCTACTGTTCGGCCCGATTGGCGACAAATATGGCCGCCGCACCGCGCTGGTCGCCAGCATCAGCCTGATGGCGACGGCCACGTTGGCGATCGCGCTGATCCCCAGCTATCACAGCATTGGTTTGGCCGCGCCCATCCTGCTGGTGGTGATGCGCATGTTGCAGGGACTCTCCACCGGTGGCGAGTATGGCGGCTCCTGCATCTTCATCGCCGAGCATAGCCCAGACAAACGGCGCACCTTCTTCACCAGCTGGCTGGAGTTTGGCAACATCGCCGGGTTTTTGGTCGGCGGGGTGATTGTCAACCTGATCAGCAGCCTGCTGGGCGCGGAGACCATGCTCGCGTGGGGCTGGCGCGTGCCGTTCGTGATTGCCGGGCTGATGGGCATCGTGGCGCTATTTATTCGCCTGCGGGTCGATGAGACCCCGGTCTTTCGGCAGATGCAGGCCAATAAATCGCACCAGCCCGCCCGGCCCCCCTTCTGGAAATTGGTCGCCAGCGAGTGGCCGCAACTGTTGCGCAGCGCCGGGCTGGTCGCCACCTTCAACATCAACTACTACATTGTGCTTGGCTATCTCCCCAGTTATCTGGTGAGCTTCCTTGGCCGCTCCGAGCAGTTCAGCGCCACCTTGTCGATGACCGCCACCCTGGCACTGCTGCTGTTCATCCCGCTGTTTGGTATGCTCGGCGATCGCATTGGCCGCAAGCGGATGCTGGTAACCGGCTGTCTGATGATGCTGTTCTGCGTACTGCCGATCTTCTGGGCCATCCAGACGCAGGGGCTGGCGGCGATTATCCTCGGCATGGCGGTGCTGATTCTGGCGATGCTGTTCTTCGAGGGCACCATTCCCGCCACCCTCACCTCCATGTTCGGCGCAACCGTGCGCTACAGCTGCTTCGCCATCAGCTACAACGTCTCGGTCTCCGCGCTGGGCGGCACCGCGCCGCTAATCAACACCTGGTTGATCAAGGAGACCGGCCTGACCATTATTCCTGCCCTCTACCTGATGGGCGGCGCCCTGCTCGGCCTGCTGGCGCTATGGGGACTGCGCGACCGCACCGGGCAGCCAATGCCCTCCTGATCGCCCGAGGGCGCACGCATCCGGCCAGCCACCGGATGCGTTTCTCATTTCTTTACTCACTACTTACGTTGGCACGTGGAGGGATGACAAGGCAGATGCTATAGATCAAACGGGAGCATCAGGCCCCGCTGTTTATGACATTGCACAGGAGTTACCGATGAAAATTGCCTGTCTGGGATGGGGATCGCTTATTTGGAAGCCGGGGCCACTGCCAGTGGCAGGCGAATGGCGCAGTGATGGCCCGGAAGTACCGGTAGAGTTCTCGCGGGTGGGAGACCGCGGCGAACTCTCCACGGCAGTATCCCTGAATGCCCCGCTGCTTCAGGTGTTTTGGGCAGAGCTGGCGGTGGAGGGGGTGGATCAGGCCATTGCCGCGCTGCGGGAGCGTGAGGGGATTCCAGAGCAGCGGCATGATGGCGTGGGCGCGCTGTTTTTGGCCGCGTCCCCCGTCGGCCCGCTGGCCGAGTGGGCGCTGGCACGTGACATTGATGTGGTGATTTGGACGGCCTTGCCGCCACGCATCCACAATATTGAAGGGCGCATCCCCTCCATTGAAGAGGCGGTGGCCTACCTGAGTAGCCTGACCGGTGAGACCCGCGAGCACGCGATGGATTACCTGGAGCAGGTGCCCGCCCAACTGGATACGCCCTACCGGCGTGCCATCAAAGCCCAGCTTTGCTGGGGATAACCCTACCACCTCCCCAAGCCTGATTGACCATCAGGCTTTTTACCCTTACCGCATCACTTGCTATTTGCACCCTGGCGACCCACCTGCTGGATGCCCCACAGCGCCAACGCGTGATCCTCCTCTGACGGCAAGCCGCTGATGCTAACCGCCCCTAGCACCGCGCCACTGCTGTTCAGCAGCGGAAAGCTGCCGCCGTGGTCAGTGTAGTCAGACTGGCTGAGGAAAGCGTACTGGGCCATCGTTTCGCCGCGTTGTTGGTTCAACATCCCGACGTACATGGAGGAGTGGCCGTAACGCAACACGGTATTGCGCTTGCGCCGCATCCACTCCAGGTTGTCAGGCACGGAGCCGGGCAACGCCGAGAGAAACAACACCTGACCAAAGGCATAGACCTCAATCGCCACCGGCGCGCCGCGCTCTGCTGCCCGATCGTGAAGATGCCGACCCAATGCCCACGCCGTCGAGAAATCAAAATGAGCCAACCGGCTTTCGGTCTCCTGCTGCAATAGCTGTTCGGGTAATAGCGCGTCCATTATACTCCCTTAATGAAATTAAAATTCCGCATCATAAGAACATAGAAAAAAAGTTTTGAGTGTGATGGCGATCCCATCTGCTCTTTTGATTCATGCAATGGAGGTATCGGTGCTCTGATGGAAAAATGGCGCTCCAGCATCAAAAGCATGGCCACATAAAACAAAGTTATGCTTTGTCTACAGGTTGCTTGTACAAACTCTGTTGTGATTTCTATTTCGATGCAACCGATTTTGTTGCCGGTGGGATATTGATATGGAATAGATGCGGGGAGGAAAAATAAAGGGGGACACACGGCTTACGCGGTCCCCGTCAGGATTATTTATTAAAAGCGCTCTATTTTTCCCTATTATTGTCACACCCTTGAGCAAGGAAAATATGACTGCACTCTGAATACCAAATAGGTGCGTTAAATGCCCAAGGAAGATCGTGTGATTATCTTTCCTCACAGATATATATCCCTATACCTCTGCCTATCGTAACTCACTGCTATTGATTTCAATCAGGCACTCTACGCTGTAGTGAGACATCACAATCCAAGGCTGCTGTCACTGTGTGAGACGTAATTCCTGTCACCAATGGTCACGGAGCGTTTAGCATCTACTGACAGCAGCTTAATTGCCTGTTCGCAATCCTCAAATTTGTGATAACCCCTTGAGCTGGTTGCGATCACCTCATCATTGGAGGCATTAAAACGCCAACGCCATTCGTTGGCATGATCTTTAAAAATATAAAAGTATGGAATGGATGTCATATCTTCACCTTAATCTTACCTATTAAATATCCAGTGATATTACAATGGTTCACTTGCCCCCATCAGGTTATTTGAAGGAACAATGTAAGGTTAACTAAAATAGTTTGTTTTACCAACTCACCTTTGAATAATTTATTTTTCAGTGTCTTTAAATTATCATGTAGCCGTAAATAAAATAGAAAATTTGAGATTTGTGAAGGTAAATATGGCAGTAAATGATAACGTAAGTGAAATATTGATACTTTAAATAGCCTCTCATTGAGAATATTCAGTGCAAAGTAAAAAGGTGAAACCCTCTATTTAGGAGGTGGAGAAAGGGGTATTACCTGCTTTGAGGTAGAGATTAGTCAAAGTAGCTGATGGAACGCTCATCCGCGCATTGGTTAATAAATTTAATCATTTTTTCTCATCAGGGCGGCATTGGCGTGCTGGACAGAGGACGGTCGCCGGATTCCGGCACGATCCAAGGATCCTGCTCAAAGGATCCTTTTTGGCATTCATAGATCATGGCTCTAAAACGCACTACAACGCATTATGCGGGCTTTTCTCCTTTGCAGCCCCCTTCCCTTGCATGGGGGTAAAAAACGCGTCTGGATGCATTATAGGCGCTTTTAGGCGCCCTTTTTGCGGTTACTGCGTACTTTTATCTCATCTTTCAAGCGTGTCATGTTGCCGACGTCTCCGATGATCCCGTACCAATCCAGCCACTTACGTAGATCCGCCAGCGCAATTTTTTCAGTGGGATCATAGGCTTCCAGCTTGGTACGGTACTCATCCATCAAACCGATGCAGCGGCGCGCCCATTTGCCCTCCAGATCCGAGCCAGCCAGAACATGTGGCCGGCGCGGCAGACGCGGGCGCAGGGGTTTAGCTGTACTGGTGCTGGATTCGATCACGTAGAAAAATTTGATCGCCTTGACGGATCGACCCGACTTGACCGGCTCCCAATCGACCGAAATGTCGGTATTGGCGTTGATCCTTTCGATCGCCGGCACCAGCACATCACGTTTGAAAAAGCGGTACTCCTCGTACTTGCCCACCAGCCCGGTGCGCTCTTTCATCCAGTCGATTTCGAAAGGATCCGTCTCGATGATCCCCTGATCCCGTGAATTGCGCGTAAGTTTCCTGAATTTTACCAGCCAGCTGTAAAGCCGGAAAGCGAAAGGCGTATCCAGACGTGACACATGTTCGAAATCTACCTGCGTAAATTCGCGTTTCAGGTCATAGAGATAGGGTACAACGTCTGGGGAGAAACGGATGGTGACATCGGCGGTATTGTCGGAGGCATCATAGCGGATCGAAGAGAACCAAAACCGCTTGACCTTATCGAGGCGTTTTTTCTTTTCGTCCCACTCGTAAGTCACGATTGGCTTGCTGCCAAGAGAGTCTGCGGCCCGCTTGAGTTGCTGGTGGGTATGGGAAGGGTGTACACCAAACATCTTTTCAAAATCAGCGGGATAGAGCGTATACAGCCCGTCAGGCTGGGATTTTTTGCTGTCAATTTGCACCAGTGCCAGGTAGAGCAAGCGCATCTCGTCCAGCGTGGCGCTGTAGGCACCCTCAAGCAGCTTGTTATCCTGTGTTACATACAGTTTTTTAACATCCAGCTTATTCGACATGGGCGTTCCGGCAGGTGATATTTTTCAAAAATATATCACCTTAGCCAAAGTTATCAACAGATCCTGAGATCACGTTTGACCGCAAATCATGTCACCTGAGACCGCAAAAAGTATCACGTCTGACCGCAAATCTTATCACCTGAGACCGCAAATCCTATCACCTATTGAATTGTAATCTATTGATTCATAATGGGAAAAACACCCCTAGAAACAAGAAAGAAGAGAAACAAGAAACAGAGAAAAAAACAAACTAACGCAGCTTCGCTTTGTTTTTTTGTTTTTTGAACCAGTGAGATTCACCCGATTTTGGCAAAACCTATTTCACAACAGTTTTACAACAAACTTACAACGAAGGCTGGTCTGTTTCCGGAGGGCGTTCCCCTGCGAGCTACCGCAAAAGTTATCACGTTTGACGCCGCTACAGGCCAGAGGTGCGCTGTGCAATAAATCATCACTTCGTAAGGCCGAGCTTACTGTTGTGGTAAGACAGCCCAGCAAGGCCCTCTCCAGCATCACCGCAAAAGTTATCACCTTTGGTCGCCGTGGCCGATACGGGCCGTCTCCTCTTACCGCAAAAGTTATCACGTTTCGCGCGGCACTGTATTTGCTTATATTGTTGATTTAATTCATTAATTATTGAAGCGTGTAGAAAGCCCGAAAAGTTATCACGTTTGTGAAGACGATCGCAGCATCAAGGCGCAGATGTTGTCTGGGCACCGCAAATCTTCTCACGTTAAGCCTTAAAGTAATGTCAAAAGCATACCTTTTTGGTACTAAAAACGGTCTAAAGTCATGCCAAAGCGGTACTTTTTTCGTCTCGCTTCATGCTTATTACACTACTGCCCGTTTGACATTGTGGGGATGTTACTCTTCCCGATGAAAATATGGCTCTTGCTGGAGGTACTGTTGAGGTCAGATGGAGATGACATAAGGATAGGTGTTTGGAGCAAGTAAGCATTTGCTCACTACCGCAAATCCTATCACGTTTCAGTGCGCTAAAAGGCACCCTATTGGTACTAATAAGGTGTTTTTACACCACTATTTCTATACCTAAAAAGTGCCCGATTGGCGCTGTTTTTATGCAAAAAGTACTTCTGGGGGCGTGATATCCCTGCGCACGGATAATGACGATGCTGTCCACTGGCCATACAATGTGCCTGACCCTTCACTCATGTAACGACAAGGAGCCGTTATGTTGATGCCGAATCTCGTTATCCTGTATGTCGATGATCCTGTGGCAAGCAGTGAGTTTTACCAACGTCTGCTGGGCAAAGCGCCGGATGACTGCTTTCCCACCTGGGCCGCCTTCTCTTTTGACAATGGCCTCCATCTGGGGCTGTGGTCTAAACAGGCGCGTGACTTCGTATCCGATGGCAGCGGCCATCGTTCAGAGCTTTCCTTTATGGTGGAAAGCCCTGAAAAAGTAGAAGCGCTGTACCAGCAATGGCTGTCACTCGGCGTTGATATCGAGCAGGCACCGCTGGATGCAGTGTTTGGCCGTACCTTTGTGGCACACGACCCTGACGGGCATCGCCTGCGCGTCTGCGTGCCGGATAATTGATCCCTTCTTTCCCCCTCTATATAGAAGAAGAAAACCCTCCCTCAGGCACGCACTGTCAGCGGGCCTGATTCCCCTCCTTCCCGTCTGTGCCCGCAGGCGAAGCCTCAGCAGCATCAATCTCAGTTGTGTCATGTTGTTCCTCAGTATTAGCGGCTACTCCGCCTGTTTCTTTGCCATCACCAGCAGCATCGGCGGTGGGGTCGGTGCCGGTGTCGGCGGCCGGGGAGGCCTGTTCTGCGTCAGGGTGAGGAACATCCCCAGCAGTAGCAACACTGGAAGTAGCCGGCACAGCCGGCACGTCATCGAGCAGATCGTCATAAAACCCCATCAGTTAGTTTTCCCTATTTGCTCAGAGAGCCATTTGTTAAAGGCATTCTCAGCCTGCTTGTCGGTCATGCCGGTCAGTTTCATGGCATCCTTGAAGCCCTGCTTTCTCATGCGGAGCTGCTCGGCCACCAGCTTTTTGGCGTCGTCGCGCTCCTGCTCCGCCTTTTTGGCGCTGGCAAGGGCAAGTTTCAGCTCGGTCGCCTTTTTGGCCGTGGCGGTGCGCGCGCGGGCTGCCTTTTTGCGGAGCTGCTCTATCTGGTCGCGGCTGGTGGCCTGCTTCTTGGCCATGGCCTGCTGGGCGGCCTGATAGCGGGCAAACTCCTTGCGCACCTTGTCTTGGTCAGTCTCGGCGCTCCGGTTGCGCCCCATGGCCTTCTGTTCGTCTTCAGTGAAGGTGCGGGTGGTTTTCTTTTTGTCATCACCAAAGGCAACCTGGGTCGCGGCCTTCTTCAGTTGCTGGCCAAGCTGGCGCTGCCATGTCATCGACTGGAAGCGCGTCATGGTGTGGATCACGTGCTTGCAGGCGACGCCAGTCAGGTCGGGGTTTCGCACCTTAGGGAAGGCGTATTCCGCCGGCGGCTTCAGGGCGTAATTGCCGGCCGTGGCCATGTAGCGATACCAATACTGGTGACGGCCGCAATCACAGTCGAAGGAAACGCGGCCGGCGGCCAGCTGGCGGGAGAGGGTCATCAGGGAGGCCTTCTCATGCCCCACGTCCTCTACATACCGATCCCACTCCTCAAAGCGCACCCGCACCAGGTGGTGATCGTCCATTGAGATGTCCGAGGCCTCTACCTTCACCATGGCGGTATTGTGCTGGAGGCGGATGAATATCGCCTTTTTGATGCCGCTGCCGTCATCCACTTTGTTGCTGGCGCGCTGCACATCGATCTTGGTGGATTGCGCCACCAGCTGGGCATAGGTGATGCCTGGCACATCGCTATTGAACTGGGTGCGGTGCGCCATGCGACCGGTGATAAACCGCTTCATGTCCTCGGGGGTGAAGAAGGTCCCCTCTTTTTTATTGCCCAGCTCAAGGAACTTCTCCAGCTCCTTGTTACGCATCATGGCCGGCGTCAGGGTACGGCGCGCGCCCTGGCGGTTTTTGCGTTGGGTCTTGCGGATCCGGTTAAAGACCTTCAGGAACTCGGCCGCAGACAGACCATGCGTGGCATAGCGGCCGTTCTCCTTGCGGTCAAAATCTGGGGATGGCATCGCTTATCCTCAGCTGACGTAGAGAGAGCCGGAGATCTCCGGGCTGGTGGCGGAGAAGGTGTTGATCTGCTCACGGATCCACGCCAGGGTAGGCACCGTAATTTCAGTGCCGGCAATCATGGCGTCGCACTCATCCTCCAGCCCACACACCAGCGTGACTACCCAACGCAGCTCAGCAGTGCCCCAGATACGGTAGGCAATCAGGTCAGGGCGATAAATTTCATCGGCCAGGATGTCATAGGCCAGCAGGTCAGAGTCATAGCTCAGGGACTTGGCCATAATCTCCTGGCGCATATAGGCGCGCAGGATGGGATCGGCTACGTTCCGGTCGTCCAGGCGACTAATGGCATCACTCACAGGTAGTTCCCCTTGCCCGTCAGCGGGCTATAAGAGGCCTGCTCGAAAGATTGGCGCTCAAAGGCGCTGACGATAGTCCGCAGCGGATTAAGCGGTGAGGCTGGCTCCTGGGCGCGTGTGAAGCCCAGCATCTTTTCCAGGTACTGGACGCTGGCCACGTTGTTAAAGGTGGTGGCAAAGGCGCACAGCATGGTAAGGCTGTGCTCACCGCGCAGCTGTTCCCAGTCGATACGGTAAACGGTTGATCCTTTCGCATCCCGCGCCACGTCTACCAGGGTGTCAGGAATGTTGAAGCGCCCGCCGGCATTACGGGGGAAGGTGATTGCTTTCTGGCGCACCAGCTCGCGGTAGATGTCCAGGGCTTCCACCAGCGCCGGCTTGCCGCTGGCACCTGCATCCCCCAGGCGCACCCGCACCCCGGCGCGCGCGGTGATGAAGTCGCTGGACTCATCCACCAGCACTTCAAATCCCTTCTGCTCCAGGTCGTGGATAGTCTCAATCAGCTGCTGCTCAAGCTGATGGCGGTTATCAGGCAGTTTGATGGCCTCAGCAATGAACAGCTCTCCATCCTTCCAAGCGGCTTTAGCCAGCATTGGGGGGCTGGTGGTCAGGCAGATGGCACAGATTTTTTTGTTGATCATGCAGGGTATCCCGTGGCGCGCCCGCCTGGATTGGCGGACAGGCTGAAGGATACGGTTATTTACATTTGCCTGAGCATCGAAAAGGAAAAGCTATCTACTTTCACAGGGAGGAAGCTTTGTGTTCGAGGTCTACATGATAAAATGTCCACAACAGAAGATGGAAATCTAAGGTGGCGTAAGGACATTGTAGAGTAGAATGATTAGGCTGTTTTTACCTCCAACTGCCTGGAAACCATCGAATGAACGACAATAATATTCCACTAATCTATCTTTTAAACACTGATTTAGATTCTGAAAAAGCACTTCAAGAATCTGGCTTTAATGCACACAGATATAAATTGAATGGTTATACTTCATACGAGCAATCTTATTATCCTTTATCAGTGCCTTATCGGCAGGGAATCCCGGAAAACATTCACGAGGCTGAATTTCTAGTTATCGACACCATGCTAAGTGAATTTAGCCACGGGGGGAAAGGAAGGTCGCCAATTTATGTAAGATTTCCACACACACCGGCTTATGTAGACCTGCTTCCGATAGACATGTCCATAATTAATCAGCGAGTATTTTCAACTAAAAAAGACCAAGCAGTTATTATTTTTTGTGATAGCAATACTAATGCTGTATATTCAATGGATTATGGCCCTAATTCAACCACGCAACATGTCAGATATACAACATATAATTTCGTCAATAGTTACCTTAATGCTGTTGATAGGTCAGGCGTTCGCTTCAAGAAACCAGAGAGTATCATTTTAAAAGATTTAACAGATCTATTATTTAAATACTCACGCGGCAGCAGTTACAATATCATTTTTAATGGGGTGGATAAAAACGATGTAATCTTAGCTGAAAATGAAGCTGGAGAAGTTATTTCTTTTTTAAGAATAGTAAAAGAAAAAACCTTTGTCTTTCTGCCGGTTATTTATAACAAGCATGAATTCTTAAATGAACTATTTAGCAGTGTCTTACCTGACACCCCTCTTTTTGAAGATTACTTCCCAAACAATGGGAGCTTCCAGTGGGTTAGTAGCGACCTATATATTTCACATGAGGAAAAAATAAAGTCCAATGAAATTAAAGAGCTAAAAAACAACTACGAAGAAAACCTTTTGAGATTACAAGGTGAGTTAAGTGATTTAGCTAGTAAAGATGAGAATGTAAAAACAAAAGCTTTACTTACTGCAAATGATGACGAGCTTGTCCTCTCGGTCAAATGGTTCCTTGAATATGTTGGCTTTGAAAACATAATTATTCCTGATGAAGATGTTGATGAAGAAAATGGCGGGGTGCTTGAAGAGGATTTAAATATAGAAACATCATCTACAACTTATCTATTTGAAGTGAAAGGGATTGGCGGAACTTCATCTGATGATCAATGTGCTCAGATTTCAAAGATAGTGTATCGTCGTGAAGAGGCTAACCCTGATCATAATTACAAAGGTATTTACATAGTAAATCATCAACGCCAAAAAAATCCTAAAGAGCGAAAAAACCCGCCGTTTTTCGATCAGCAGGTGCTCGATGCGGCAATAGCTCGCAGAGGCATGACTTACACATATGAACTATTCCAGGTCTATCACATGATTGAGGCAGGAATTCTCGATAAAGCTGATGTAAGAGCTGCATTCAATCAGCGCGGCCTTATAGATTTTCGCAAATCATTGACGCCTTTAATCTGCGACCACACCTTTCGTGACATCAACGTGTACTCTTTTGACCTTATCAGAACACCTGACACGACGATAAGCAATAAAGATAGAGTGGTGGTTAAGGATGAAGACAACCACTGGCACTTGTTATCGATTTATGGGATACAGGTAAACCAAAAGCCACTCGATGAAGCAACAGCAGATAGTGGTGGTAGTGCCGGGGTAAAAGTAAACAGACTTGTGCCAGGGGCGAGAGAATTTTTCCTCTTGAAAAAATAAACATAAGAAGCCCTAACGGGCTTCTTTGTTCTGAAATGCATTCAATCCATCATGGAGCAGCATTAGGCCAGGCCGATTATTGATGGAATATTTCCCTTTGCAGATTAGCTTGAAGATTATAAGCGGCACAAAAATGAAATTGTTTTGATGAAATTTTCATCAAGTTGCCCATTAAGCTCCGGGCAGAAGCATAGTAAAGATTCTGCGCTCTTCTTTATTCATAATTTATAAATTGATGTTCATTTCTTGCGCAAGGCTTCCCAATATGCCTGCTTAAAGAGCAAGCTTATCGTAGAATATTCTTATTTTCGCAAGCAGTTCATAAAATAAGCGCCATGGCATCGACCAGCAATTCAAGAGGACTATATGTATATGATGGAGCATCACAATAGCTGCCAGGCAGATAAAGTCGCACAGGATGAAGCCCGCAGGATTATCAGCTTTGCCGAGATGCTCTTACCCCGGGCACGGCAAAGTCCCGGCCGCATCGCATCGGCCTATATCCCCGATCTACAGGCCTATGAAATCTATCTCAGGATGAAGGATGGCACCGCTCAGCCACATGGGCTTAATGTACTCGTTGTGGCAAACATATCAGCGGCAAAGCCCGGTACAGGCGGGTTCACGCTGTTGCTCCAGCAGCTCAAGGCGTATGCCGAACAGCGCAGATGGGTGCTGAAATTCGAAAATGTTTTGGACGCGCGTTTCCGGGCATTTTTGGAGAAGGAAGGGTTTGTTTTCCCTGATGTAGGGATGCACTACCACGGCTCAGGATACTGGGCAGCGAAGGGAGTGATGTCTACAGAGGAGCTGGTGGCATTAAGATAGCGTGAGCTGGTGAAGAGAACCGCCCAGAAGGGCGGTTTAGGTAAAACGCATTAAAGATCAGCGAACTATTCAGCAGGAACCAATATAGTTATTACGCATCGGGGCGCATGATAGGGCAGGCGGCTGACCAGTGCAAATTGAGTATGTTGGTCAGCTGTCGGCCACATTAGAGATAGTCTCCTTCGTAACCATCCATCAGATCCTCCCGGTAGTTGGAAAGCAGGCGCAGCGCATAAGCTGTCTCCTGAACGGTTGCATCACTTTCAGCAGCGAGAACGGTTGTCTTTACCAGGTGATAGGATGCATCCAACTCAAAGCCATTCATCATCAGGAATATCGATGCGGCCTGAAAGGCTGTGCGTTTATTCGCATCATTGAAGGCATGAGCCTTTGCAATGCCCACCAGGTACATGGCTGCCAAGCTAAAAACATCATCGCAATTTTCATAATGGTGAAGAGTTTGCACTCGATTAAGTGCTCCTTCGAGCCTATCTAGGTTTGGCGTACCACTGTTAGGCAAAGTTACTCTCTGAAGGTTGATGACCTGTTCCGTAGTCAGGAAAATGATCTCCATCATTTATCTTCCAGAGCCTTAATTATTTTTGCGTGTTTCTTGCGTGTTTTTTCAATCGCTTCATCAAAAGAAAGCGATCTACCCGGAGGTAAAATTGATCTGTGCGGGTGCGCTAAATCTTCGGCCTTTTTAACGGACTCAGTTAGATGCTTAGGTAAGCCCATAGGATCCCAAGTAGTGGCGTTTCCAGCGTAGATGTCAGCCCTATCATCAGACTTATTCATAAAACCTAATACACCCACGCCACCAGCAGCTCGGGCACTCAGCAAGATGTCAGGTTTACCGCGTTGGGTGACTATGATTTGCTCGCCGTTGCGTAATGCTTCAAGTACATCTGCAAGCTCATCGCGCATACGTGTATAGCTAATATTTTTCATAGCAAGCTCCTAGATATGTACATGTACAGGTTAGCGCTAGGATGAAGGATTGGCAAGTATGCTGAAGTTAAAAAGCCGAAAGTGGAAAATCCTCAAGTGTTCCTTTTAAGAATGTTCCTAATAAATTATAATGTTTACGATTTTTTACATATTTAAGGATGGTGTATGGCTAGTTATGTCGATTCAAATCTTTCTAAAGGTGAAGAGGTAATCACCCGCGCCCATGTATCTTGGCTTTCCTTCTTATTCGTAATAGTAATTGGTACAGTGTGTTTGCTGATAGGGCTGTTAGGAGCACTTATTCGTGGGAGCGGTGGCGACGACATTCCTGGCATTTCGTGGTTTTTCATTTTAGTGGGGGCATTTCTCCTTCTTAAGGTCACCCTGATCATCGTAACTACAGAGCTTGCATTAACAAATAAGCGCGTCATCGCTAAATTTGGCTTTATCCGCAGAACTACTGTTGAACTACGCCTTGATAAAGTCGAAAGTTTAGAGGTAAATCAAGGAATTATGGGGCGCTTGCTCGGGTATGGGAATATTGTTGTTAAAGGAACTGGCGGCACAGGCACCCCAATTCCATCTATCAAAAAACCCTTAGACTTTAGACGAATCGTTAACAATTACATTGAAGAAAGAGAAGCAGTTTAAGATTTGATAGCGTTTAGAAGGCCATCTTTAAAGGGTGGCCTTTTTTATTTCATTTGAAAATGATAATTGGCAAGCGCCAGAAAAGGGAAGAGCCGCCCGGGGGCAGCTCTTGTTCATCAAGGTAAGTTGAATCTTAACTGAAATCGATAACGACGGTCATGTAAATGCCAGGGCACTTTAATCAACCCAGGCACCAAAAACAATACGTGATGCTCGGTCAGACGGATTTTTTTGCGGGTGGTGGAGTGGCAGTTTTTTGCTTACTGACGTGCCAGAAAAGCTTTCTGCGGCGATTACTTAGGCGATTTTTGCTCATAAAATAAAATACATTTTAGATTAGGGGTATATCGATGCGCGCCATCTGATATGCCAGCGCCAGCAGCTCGTACTGAGTCCCATTCAAAGCCTCAAAGGTTCGCTTTCCGCCTACAGTGCCTGCGGCATGTACGGGTACAAGCCACGGGTAACAATCACGAACCCTTGCCGGCGCGGCCAGCTGGTGGTGCCACTCGCACAATGGCAGCACCAGCTTGTGCGCGCCCGGCTTTACCCGGCCGTCAATGTGGTGCAATGAGACCTGCTCTGTGAGAATGTCATGCTGTAGGCAGGCAATGCATGGAAGGGTGCCCAGGGCGGCCATGATGCCGCGCTCCTCGGCGGTAGGGCTACGCCCCTTGGTGCCCAGACTGCGCGCCGGCTTTCGCGTCCTGGCCGCCGCTGGTGGCTTGCTAACTGCCTGCTGGCGCTTAGCCTGGGCTTTCTCCACCAGCTGGTGCATCTTCTTCTCTTCCGTCACTCCATCGATGGCCGGCACAGGCTATAGGGGCATTGAGGCATTGATAGCGCTATTCATCAGCCAGCCATGGCGCTTGAACACCATTTATTCATCCAACATGTCGATTACAGATAATGTCTTTCCCGCTGCCAACAAATGCATAACGGACAATCCGGACGGTCATCAAAGAAGTTGAAATGTGAGCCTTTTTGATATTCAATTGGTACTAATTAAGCACTCATTTAACTCCAGGAAGGTGTCATGATTATACTTATTGGTAGTCAGAAAGGCGGGTGTGGGAAATCCACAACGGCCGCCAATATCTGTGCAGAGCTGGCACGTCAGGGGAAAGATGTCATTCTGGTGGACGCTGACCGTCAGGGCACCGCGTCGAATTGGGTGACCGATCGCAATAGTCAGGAAGGGCTGTCGGTTGTCCACAGTATCCAGAAGTTCGATAATATTCGTGAAACCCTGCTCGACCTTGCCAAACGTTATGAGTATGTAGTGGTGGACTCCGCTGGCCGCGACAGCCGAGAACTGCGTACCGGTATGACTGCCGCCGATGTGTTGCTAGTACCCTTCCGCCCTTCCCAACCCGATCTCGACACCCTGCCAAAACTGAACGACATCATTACTCAGGCGCTGGATATTAATGATGCGTTGCGCCCCTGCGCGGTGCTGACCATGGCACCCACCAATCCGGTGGTCAATGAGACTCAGGAAGCCAAAGATTATTTGGCCGACTTCCCGGTACTGAAGCTGCTCAACACCGTTATACGCGATCGCAAAATTTACCGTGACTGCATGTCAGAAGGTAAAGGGGTGGTGGAGATGGATAATGGCAAGGCCAAAGCGGAAATCCAGTGTCTGGTACAGGAGTTGATCACATGGTAAAGCGTCGCGAGCCACCGGTTGTACCGGTAGAGAAGAAAATTGAAGCCTTTGCCGCCCAGGCCGATAACAGTGTGGCGGTGGCACCTTCACAAGATAAGGATGCCAAGCGTGACTATAAGGCGATCCGCGTTCCTTTCAATGAGTATGAGTTTGCCCAACTGGAAGCGCTCTGTGAGAAGACCCAGCGCTCCAAACTCAATATGATCCGCTACGCGCTGGCTTTCTACGCCGAACATGGCCTGAATGAGTTATCTTGATACTTTTTTGGTATCTTATTAGTACCAAAAAGGCACCTTATAGGTGCCTTTTTGGTATGATAAAAGTGCGTATTTTTGCCAATGTTGATGAGTATCGCCGTACTCTGCCCATTAGGGTTATCCACAGAATCAGTGGATAACTCCGGGAGAAACCCTGCTCAACCAACCACTCACGTGATGACTTCCTGTTAAAGTAGCGCCCTCAAAAGGCAGGTCGAGGAAATGGGCCTGCGATGCCGCAGCGCTCATCACGCCGGCAGGCTGCAAACCGGATGCACTGGCGGCGTGATGCCGCACGACGTTTAACCTTCCCGGAGGACTGTTTGGCTTTATCCCGCTTCAAATCGCCTGATCGTGTCATGGCAATTTTTCTGCTCATTATCAGTGTCGCCGTGATTACTGTAGTCGGGTGGTCCATGTGGCAATCCTGGCAGCACACCCTGCAAGACACCGAAAAGCAGGCCAGAAACCAGTCCGTCTCCCTCTCGCGCCAGGCCGAAGACACTTTCCTGCAAGTGCAGATCACGCTGGAGGATATCCTCCGCCATAGCGATGACATCTTTAACCACCCTGAACACTATATTGGCCCACAGGGGTTGTTGGGCATCCAGAAAAGCCGCTTGCCGCAGCTGCATGGCCTGTTTGTTTATGATGGGCAGGGGAACTGGCTCGCGACCTCTGGCAAAAAAATGTTGCCCCATGCCAATAACGCCGATCGTGAATACTTCCGCTGGCACCGCAGCCATACGGATACCCATATCCATGTTGGCCATGTGATTGCTAGCCGCTCCACGGGCGATCTGATTATCCCGGTTTCCCTAAGAATAAATGATGCCGCGGGCCACTTTCGCGGCGTGGTGCTCGGCACTGTGCGGGTCGATTTTTTCCGCCAGTTCTATGGCTACTATGAGATGGCCCCGACCGACCTGCTCGGCCTGACCCACCTGGATTCCACCGTGCTGTATGTCCGGCCATTCCCGGATATCATCATTAATAGAAGCATGGCCTCGACGCCGCTCTATCGCCAGTTGCTGAGAGCCTCACCCTTAGGCGGCGGCACCTGGCGATCACCTGTTGATGGCGTGACGCGCATTTTTGGTTATGCGCAACTGACCAGTTATCCGTTGGTGGTGGCGGTTGGGCTGGATAAGAGCGTATTGAAACGCCAGTGGCTCAAAAATAATATCGCCATCCTGTTTCCGAATATCTTGCTGCTGCTGACCGTGGTGCTGTTTGGCCGCCTGATGCTGAAGCAGTTCCGCAAAACGCTCGAACATCGGCAGGAGCTGTTGTTAGCGCGGGATGAGCTGACGCGCGCCAACCTGACACTGCGCGATCTGGCGTTGATTGACGGGCTGACCGGATTGGGCAATCGCCGCCAGTTTGATATCTGTCTGGAGCAGAGTCTGGCCCGTGCGGCCCTGACCGGGGAGCCAGTTTCCTTAATCATGTGTGATATCGATTTTTTCAAAAGCTACAATGACAGCCGGGGCCACGTTGCTGGGGATGAGTGCCTGAAAAGGGTGGCAGATATATTGAAATACTTGCCGCGCCGTAGCACTGACATTGTTGCCCGCTACGGGGGTGAGGAGTTCGCGCTGATCCTGCCGGCCACCGACATTGAGGCTGCCGAACAGCTGGCGCAACGCATTCTGGCGACCATCCGTCAGGCGGCGCTGCCGCACCATGCCTCGCTGTTACCGGAGAAGATCATCACACTCAGTGCCGGTATCAGTACCTCTGTTACTGGCAGTGACGCCCTGACACTCAAGCAGTCGGCAGACGCCGCACTCTATACTGCCAAGCGCTCGGGCCGCAATTGCATTGTCAGTGCCTGGGACAGAATTTCATGAGTCAAAATGGCACCTAATAAATATCAATAACGCACCATATTGGTACTAAAAAGGCATCTTTAAGATGCCTTTTTGATTCCTGCAAGTTGGGGGCTATTATCGCACTTGATCAGGCGGTGAAAGGGTGGGGCGGGTAAATTGCTGCTCCAACATGTTGTTGCCCCACTGGTCGCCTTGCCACTCTTTTGTCAGCGTGAAGCCAAAGGATTCATAGAGTCGGCGGGCAGCATTCAGGCCGCTGAACGTCCATAAATGCACGGCTGAGAACCCGCGCTGGTCACAGAAGGCCATCGCTTCAGCCAGCAGTTTTCTGCCCACGCCGCCCCCCTGGCATCCCTCATCCAGGATAAACCAGCGCAGGTGCGCTTCATTGTTACCTAAGTCCTCACCATCAATCGCCACTGACCCGACAATCTGGCCACGATGAATTGCCAGCCAGATATTATTGTCCGCGGCCTCCAGACGGCTAGCAAACTCCGCCAAACCTGAGGCCACCTTACCCTCAAAGAAATGCCCAAAACCATGGTGCTTGGCGTAGTAGCGGCCATGCATCTCGGCAATCCGGCCAATCATACCCGGCTGGTAACCGGCCTGAATTGTTATGCCAGCCAGCACGGGAGAAGCAGGTTCATCCCGACAGGCTTTCAGGGCTTGTGCGTAGGCCGCCAGCCCTTGGGCGACGGAGTGCTGCTGGGTGGCATCCAGATGTGCCAAGGCGTCAAGCACTCGCATGGAGCCATAGTCATTGATGCGGGCGACCGTCTCACGGCCTTTGGAGGTCAGCTGAAGCTGTTTGAGGCGGGCATCGTCTGGCGCAGCAACTTCTTCAATTTCCCCACACTGGATCAATTTGCTGAGCATCCGGCTGACGCTGGACTTCTCAAGCCCAAGTAACTGCACCAGCTGCACGGCCGTCATGGCCGTGTGGCTCTCTATCTCTAGTAAGGCATGGACGGCAGAGGGAGAGTAGGGGGTTGCCGCCAGTGTGGCATTCATAAATCCTAACTCACGCACCATCAGGCGTGAGGAGACTCGGATATTTTCTACAACCAGTTGATTGGGTGACATAGGAAACCTTCGCTGCGTTATTGTTGTATAATACAACCATTTTAACAGGAAGGTTGTCAACGCCCTGTTTTGTTTCCCGTCAGGAACAGAGTGGCCTGACTGACAAGGGCTGCGTTCAGGCCGCCGGTAGGGCAACCGCCGCAGTGACAAAGTCCCGCATCAGGCGGGTCGCATGGGGCGTGCCACCTAATGCCTGCAACAGTGCATCAGGATCCTTGCCTTCCGCACGCAACAGATCGGCGCGCATAGTGATCACGGCAGCCAGTATCTCGGCAGTGAATTCAGGGTGGAATTGCGTGGAGAGGGCGTACGGCCCATAACGGACAATTTGGAAAGCATCGTGATCGGAATCTGCCAGTGCCTCGGCACCGGGGGGTAAGCGGATGATGCTCTGCATATGGGTCAGGTGCGCGGCAAAGCGTGGGGGCAAGCCAGAGAGCATTGGGTCACTTTTCGCCTCTGGTCGCAGGCGAATCTGGTGGCAGCCAATCTCACGTCCCCTTGGGTGATAATCCACCTCACCGCCCAGTGCATGTGCCATCAGTTGGTGGCCATAGCAGATCCCAAACAGCGGCATATTGATGGCCATCGCGGCACGGATCCACTCGGCAGTGCGTTCACTCCAGGGAAGGCGTTCCGTTACCATTGCCCACGATCCGGTGATGATAGCAACTCTGCGGGCATCGGGTGGGGGCAGGGGATCCCCTTCAAACACCCGGACAACCTGAACGGACGCTGGTTCGCACGCCAAAGCATGGGTAAACCACACAGGCAGATCGCCATGGACAGTGCGGATAGTCTCTGGAGGAGTACCAACCTGAATAAGCAGTAGAGGGGTGGATTCCATCGTTATTATGCTCCATGAGTGAAGGGGAAACCTGATAATCAGCCTAACAAAACTCAGGCTGGCTTCACTATGCGATTTTGTTTAACTCAGAGGGGCGAAAAACAGGGAATGAAACGACCGTAGAAGGGCAGGGGAAAATAATTGAAAGCAGTTCCAGCCCTATTTCCTGCGACCTGTGTCACGGTAACGAAATAATCCTTTGGGACTGTCCTTTAAAGAAAGAGGGCTGGAATATCAGATTAGGGTAAATTCGCGATTAAGCATCCTGGGTAGCCTGTTGGCCGCCAAAACATGGCGTCCTGAATATCATATCCTGTTACCCGTAGATGGCGTGTCTATAAAACACACGTTATCAAAGCCAGGTAAGGGACGGCCTTTTTATTATCCTTTTTTTTTCTTCAACAGTTTCTTTAACGCCTTGATCTCTTTGGCCGTCAGCACTGCGTCTTCAGGTTCAGCCGCTTCCTGAATATGCTGGTTATCTACTTCTTCAGCATTGATAAGTTCTGCCGCGCCGCGGTTTTCCAGTGCTGACAGCAGCAGCTGTTCGGAAATACGGCTTAAGCTTTCCTGCTCCTGTTCTGCGTATTCCCGCAGTTGCTCTTTGAGTGGCACCGGGATCTTGATGGTAAGAGAAGTCATGTCACTCACAGAATACTCCTTTATTAAACTTTTATTACAACTGAAACCGAATTTGGCTTACTAAAATAGAGCATTGTTAACACAAAACACAATACCCCTGATACGATGTCACGAAAATGTCATAATTGAGTAACACTTTAATTTATCCCAATCCTGCTCGTTATTGTTTCCGAGAGAAAGCAATGTTGGGACAGTTAAGTTTTATTGATGGATAATTATTCCTGATAGCCTGAGATGAATCTGGAGTGTATGGCCGTAGCAAAAGTGGCTTGGGTAGGTTCAAGGCACCTCCCTGCTTTTCAGCGATGCCGACACCATGTTTGCCAAAAAGGTTATCCACTTATCCACCGGCCAGATCCTAATAATAAGATCCGTATAAGATCCCTCTAAGATCCAAAAGAGATCCCCGATCGCCGCAGGCCGCGCCACGTCTGGGCTGGCAGGGGGTTCACATAAGCGGAAAACAGTAGAATATAAGCTGTAGTGAGTAACCGATAAGCTGTAGGTGGCTGAATATAAGCTATAATTAGCGGATGACATAAGCTATAGTGAGCGGGAGGGGCAAAATGGGCATCCATCCGGTGGATAGATTTTATCATTTATTTACAATGGCTTATGTCGATACATCCCTTTTGTTGCAAGATTTGCCGTAAAGTGTCCACCGCGCGGGGTGCACAACAGGCGGCGTTAATTGGCCATTTTCTGCTGTAGTCAGGCCACCGTATCTACCTGGAGTCCCATGGATAACGACAGCATTGATTTTGACAACCTGTTCCAGGAAGTGGACAAGGTCACCGGTGAGTTGGTGACGCTGACACCCAATGCCAACAACACGGTGCAGCCGGTGGCACTGATGCGGCTAGGGGTATTTGTCCCAACGCTCAAGTCCCTCAAGAACAGCAAAAAGAATACCCTGTCAGTCACTGATGCCACTGAAGAGCTATCACGGCTGACGCTGGCTAAGGCCGAAGGCTTTGATAAGGTTGAAATTGTCGGCCCCCGGCTGGACATGGACAACGATTTCAAGACGTGGGTGGGGATCATTCACTCCTTTGCCAAGCATAAGGTTATTGGCGACAAGGTACAGCTTCCGTTTGTCGAGTTTGCCAAGTTGTGTGGCATCCCCTCCAGCCGCTCGTCTAAAAAGCTGCGGGAGCGTATCAGTCCCTCCCTGAAACGGATTGCCGGTACGGTGATCTCATTCACTGCCAATACCAAAGAGCACACGAAAGAGTACGTCACCCATCTCGTGCAATCTGCCTACTACGACACCGCCAAAGATATTGTGATCCTTCAGGCCGATCCGCGGTTGTTTGAACTCTACCAATTTGATCATAAAGTCCTTTTGCAGCTCAAGGCCATCAACGTGCTGAAGCGCCGGGAGTCGGCTCAGGCCATCTATACGTTTATTGAGAGCCTGCCGAAGAACCCCGCCCCTATCTCACTGGCCCGGTTGCGGGCCAGGCTGAACCTGAAATCTCCTGTCTTCTCCCAGAACCAGACGGTGCGCCGGGCGATGGAGCAGCTCAAAGAGATTGGCTATCTGGACTACACCGAGGTGCAGCGCGGGCGGGCGGTCTTTTTCAACGTCCACTACCGCCGGCCGAAATTGAAAGCGCCAAAGAACGCCAGTGAAGAGGTGATCCCGACTACCCCGGCCGTTGTGGCCGAACAGGATCCAGCGTTGGCGAAGAAGCTCCAGGTGCTGGAAAAGCTGGGCATCACCATGGAAGACCTTGAAAAGTTGTTCAAAAACCAATAGCGGCATAAGCTGGAGTGAGTAACGCAATGGCATTTGTCAGGCCGTTACTCACTACAGCTTATCTATAGTGGCTGGTGAGTAAGGTTACTCACTATAGCTTATCTTCTGCCGCCACCGCTGCGCCGCTTCTGTGCTGGCCCCCTTTCACTCCCCAAGCGGTACAGGCTTCTCACCGGTATTTTGAATATAAGCTGTAGTGAGTAACTTACTCACTACAGCTTATATTGCCCGATCACTTTCTCGCTCAAACGCCTAAAGTCCGCCCGAAGGTTGCCGATAGCTCTGCTACAGCGGGTCACTTGCTTGCCGTTCAGCGCCCGGCGGCTCACTTCAGCTTATGCCCTGACGTTGTGTTGTCGATAAGCGAGCAATACCGAGATATAAGCTGTAGTGAGCAACATAAGCTGTAGTGAGTAATCTACTCACTACAGCTTATGTTCAACGGACGGCATATTGCGTCAGATAATGGATGTCTCCGGGCCTTGTTCCTTAGGGGCAAAGGGTGAGCCTATCTTTGGCTGAACCTTCCATTCGGACACGGAACACTTGCCCAGTTATCTTGGGATTAAACTTACTGTTAGGTTTTATAACTGCCGCTTTCAAGGTTAAAACAAATTTATAGAAAATAATCAAAGGGATAAGTATGAAACATTTAGTGATGTTGGCACTGTTGGCTTCAATGTCTTTGACAGGATGTGCAACCATCGTAGGCGATGATACGCAGCTGGTGCAGGTGAACAGCAACCCGACCGGGGCGCACTTTGCCATCTCTGATGAGACAGGAAAAGTGGTTGCCCAAGGCATTACTCCACAGGACGTGACGCTGGAAAAATCAAACGGTGACTACTTCGGCAAGAAGGGCTATCAGGTCACCTTTACCAGAAAGAACTACCAACCGACCACGCTGCCCATTGAGGCCGAGGTCAATGGCTGGTACATCGCTGGTAACCTGATCTCTTTCAATGTGATTGGCTACCTCCTGGTAGACCCGTTCAACGGCGGGATGTACACCTTGAAACCGAAATCGATTGATGCGCCGTTGGCGCTGACTGCCAGCCCACTAGTGATGCAATAGAACAAGCCCGCAGATTGCGGGCTTTTTGCTGTCAGGGGCGGATAGGGAGATCGACCAATGGCTGCGTGGAGAGCAGCCCCTGCAAAGAGAGATCCTCATCCAGTACCTCCCAATGAATGCCCCGAGGGCTTAGCTCATACTGGCTCAGCTGGTCTGGGCTGGCCCTCCGTAAACGCGGAAAGGGCTTCAGGGGTATTCCCAGGGTACGGCCATCACTCAACTCCAGCCACATTCTGCCATCGCTAAACTTCGCTGCCTTGATTGATACGCTCATCATGCCTCCACGTCAGATCCAGCGTTAATGATAGGAGCGCCCACGCCCACCGTCCACGGGCGGCCCGTCTCGGAAAAGTGGTATAACGCGCGCGCACCCTGCTATACACTGCCCAAAGACCCTAATCAGGCAGGAGAGTGGAATATGGAAATAACCAACACTGAAAAAAACGCGCTGGCGAAGAAGGGTGAGGCCGCCAAAGCCAAGGAGAAAAACGCGCCGGTGATTAAGCTGCGCCCGCTGGAGCGGGAGGATCTGCGTTTCGTGCACCAGTTGGACAACAACGCCAATGTAATGCGTTACTGGTTCGAGGAGCCTTATGAGACCTTTGCCGAGCTTTCCGCGCTGTATGATGAGCATATCCATGACCAGCGGGAGCGCCGCTTCCTGATTGAGCATCAGGGGCTGAATGCCGGGCTGGTGGAGCTGGTGGAGATAGACCACGTCCACCGCCGCGCGGAGTTCCAGATCATCGTGGCACCGGAATTTGGCGGCAAGGGCATTGCCTCTCAAGCCATCAAATTGACGATGGATTACGGCTTCAGCGTGCTGAACCTCCACAAAATCTACCTGATCGTGGATAAAGAGAATCCCCACGCCATCCATATCTACAACAAGATTGGCTTTGAAACAGAGGGCGTGCTGAAGCAGGAGTTTTTTATCAACGGCAAATACCGTGACGTCATGCGCATGTGCCTGTTCCAGGCCGATTACCTGAAGCGCTTCTCCTCCTGAGGTCAACCCCGGCCCGCCGGGGCTTCACATCATCCGCCCCGATCATCGCGGGAGTCAGAGGGCGTCCAGGAAAAGCTCCAGAATGGCATTGGCGCGGCGCACTTTGCGGGTGACGATGGCGATGCTGCTGCTGAAGGTCAGGCGCTCGGGCGCGATGGCGCGCATCATCCCCCTGGCGATCCACTGGGCAGCGTAGTGGTCAGGCAGAAAGCCAATGAAGCGGCCGGTGAGGATCAGGAAAGCGATGCCCTCACGGTCAGAGGCGGTGGCGGTGCAGTTCAGCATCTGGTGCATTCCGATGGCCTGCGCGGTCATGCGGAAACTGGGGGCGATGGCGTCATGCTCTGCCAGCTGCGCGTCATCCGGCTCGCCCTCCAGCGCAAACAGCGGGTGGGTGTGGCTACAGTAGAGGTTTGAGTGCTCATCATAGAGCTGGCGGTAGTCCAGCCCGGAAATGGGCGCAGTGAACGGCAGTGCGCCGACATGCAGTCGCCCATCCATCAGGCCACGCTCAATCTCCGCCGCGGTGCTCATGCTAAGGTTGATGCGGATCTCCGGCCCTTTCTCCCGCAGCGCCTCCAGCGCGTGGGTGATCTTCATCATCGGCTGCGTCACCAGATTGTTGATGATGCCGATATTGATCTCACCGCGTAAGTGCTTGTGCATCTGGTTGACCTGCTGACGGAAAATCTCAATCGCCGCCATCATGGTATCGCTGTAATGCAGGATCTCCCGCCCCTCATCCGTCAGGGCAAAGCCCGCGCGCCCGCGCTGGCACAGCCGCATCCCCAGCCGCTTCTCCAGATCGCTCATGTGCAGGCTGATGGCCGAGCGTGTAATGCCGAGCAATCCTTCTGCCGCCGAGAAGCTGCCGCACTCACTCACCACCTTGAAAATGCGCAATAACCGGATCTCAAAATCGGTCACCTGAGCCAGCGATTTGTTTTTCATATAGGTGAGAAATTCCATAACCAAAGATGTGTTTATATGGATTTAACTTACCTAAGGCTTGGATGCAAACTCTTCCTACACTTGTTGGGAGGAAACACCATGTCTGACGCCATTGACACCTCATCACTGAACCTGAAAGCGCACTGGATGCCGTTCAGCGCCAACCGCAATTTCCAGCGTGACCCGCGCTTTATTGTTGCCGCCGAGGGGCGCTGGCTGACCGACGACAAAGGGCGGCAGATCTATGACAGCCTCTCCGGACTGTGGACGTGTGGTGCCGGGCATACCCGCCGCGACATTCAGGAGGCGGTTGCCAAACAACTCGGAACGCTGGATTACTCGCCCGGCTTCCAGTACGGCCATCCGCTCTCTTTCCGGTTGGCAGAGCAGATCGCCGCGCGTATGCCGGGCACGCTCAACCACGTCTTTTTCACCGGCTCTGGATCGGAGTCCGCGGACACGTCGGTGAAGATGGCGCGTGCCTACTGGCGCGCCAAAGGGCAGCCAGCAAAGACCAAGCTGATTGGACGCGCGCGCGGCTACCACGGCGTCAACGTGGCGGGCACCAGCCTCGGCGGCATCGGTGGCAACCGCAAAATGTTCGGGCAGTTGATGGATGTCGATCACCTGCCGCACACCCTGCAACCCCATCTGGCCTTTACCCCCGGCATGGCGGAGAGCGGTGGCGTGGCGCTGGCGGATGAGCTGCTGAAGCTGATTGAGTTGCATGACGCCTCCAACATCGCCGCTGTAATCGTTGAGCCGCTCTCCGGCTCGGCCGGGGCGATTGTGCCGCCGCAGGGCTACCTCCAGCGCCTGCGCGAGATCTGTACGCAGCACAACATCCTGCTCATTTTTGATGAGGTGATCACCGGCTTTGGCCGCATGGGGCGCTGGAGCGGGGCGGAGTACTTCGGCGTCACGCCAGACCTGCTGAACTTTGCCAAACAGATCACCAATGGGGCAATCCCGCTTGGGGGCGTGGTCGCCAGCAGCGAGATCTATGACACCTTTATGGCGCAGCCGCTGCCGAAGCACGCCGTGGAGTTTGGCCACGGCTACACCTACTCCGCGCACCCGGTGGCCTGTGCCGCCGGGCTGGCAACGCTTGGTTTGCTCGAGAGCGAGGGGCTGATCGCACAGTCGGCAGAGCTGGCGCCGCACTTTGAGACATCACTCCATGCCTTGCGCCACTGCCCGAACGTGGTGGACATCCGCAACTGCGGGCTGGTGGGTGCCATCCAGCTGGCCCCGCGTGAGGGCGATGCGATCGTGCGCCCGTTCGATGCTGGCATGGCGTTGTGGAAAGCCGGGTTCTATGTGCGTTTCGGCGGCGATACCCTGCAATTTGGCCCAATGTTCAACACCCCGCCGGCCGAGCTGGATCGGCTGTTTGATGCCGTGGGCGACGCCTTGCACCATATTGATTGAGGAACCTGACATGACCACCCTTACCCATTTGATCAATGGCGAGATGCGCCCGGCCGATGGCCGCACCGCCGCGATCTACAACCCCGCCACCGGCGAGGTGATCCGCCAGGTGGAGCTGGCAAGCGCCGCCACCGTCCAGGAGGCGATTGCCGCCGCCAAGGCCGCACTGCCGGCGTGGCGTAACCTGCCACCGGCCAAACGGGCGCAGGTGCTGTTCCGCTTCAAGCAGCTGTTGGAGGCGCATGAGCAGGAGATTGTCGTGCTGATCAGCGAGGAGCACGGCAAAACGCCGGAGGATGCGGCGGGCGAGCTGAAGCGTGGGATTGAGAACGTTGAGTACGCCTGTGCCGCGCCGGAGTTGCTGAAAGGTGAGTACAGCCGCAACGCCGGGCCGGAGATTGACGCCTGGAGCGACTTCCACGCGGTGGGGGTGGTGGCTGGCATCACGCCGTTCAACTTCCCGGCGATGGTGCCGCTGTGGATGTACCCGCTCGCCATCGCCTGTGGCAATACCTTCGTGCTGAAGCCCTCCGAGCGCGATCCTAGTTCTACACTGCTGATCGCCTCACTGTTCCAGCAGGCTGGCCTGCCAGCCGGGGTGCTGAACGTGGTGAACGGCGACAAGGAGGCGGTGGACGCGCTGCTCGACAGCCCGGACGTCAAGGCCATCAGCTTTGTTGGCTCCACGCCGGTCGCCGAGTATATCTACAGTGAAGGCACGCGGCGCGGCAAGCGTGTGCAGGCGCTGGGCGGGGCAAAAAACCATGCGGTGGTGATGCCGGATGCCGATTTGGATAATGCGGTCAGCGCGCTGATGGGTGCGGCCTATGGCTCCTGTGGCGAGCGCTGCATGGCCATCTCCGTGGCGGTCTGTATCGGTGATGAGGTGGCGGACGCGCTGGTCGCCCGTCTGACGCCGAAAATCACTGCCCTAAAGGTGGGCGCGGGCAGCCAGTGCGGGCTGGACATGGGGCCACTGGTGACTGCCGCCCACCGTGACAAGGTGGCGGGCTATGTCGCGACCGGCCTCACCGAGGGCGCGACGCTGGTGGTGGATGGCCGCTCCCTTCAGGTGGCGGGCCATGAGGAGGGCTTCTTCCTTGGCGGCTGCCTGTTTGACCATGTCACACCAGCGATGCGCATCTACCAGGAGGAGATATTTGGCCCGGTGCTCTGCATCGTGCGTGCCGCCTCGCTGGAGGAGGCCATTGCGCTGATCAACGACCATGAGTATGGCAATGGCACCTGCATCTTCACCCGTGACGGCGAGGCGGCGCGGCGCTTTGGCAATGAGATTGAGGTGGGCATGGTAGGCATCAACGTGCCACTGCCGGTGCCGGTCGCCTTCCACAGCTTCGGCGGCTGGAAGCGCTCGCTGTTTGGCGATCTCCATGCCTATGGGCCGGACGGCGTGCGCTTCTATACCCGCCGCAAAACCATCACCCAACGCTGGCCTGCGCAGCAGAGTCAGGAAGCGGCGCAGTTCGCGTTTCCCAGCCACCGCTAATCCCTTCCCGACCAGATAATGGCCCCCTTTAAGGCCGGTTTCCAGCAGGAGATCGGCCTTATCACATTTCTCATTGTTATCATTTTTCCCCACATCGCCCGGCCGCCAAGGGGCCGGCGGGGCTGTGCGCTTATCATTGCCTCAATTGCAGAGAAATGACGATTTCTGATTTGCTGTCTATTCTGTCGCCTCACTTCTCCTGCGATGGCATCAATCACTCTGGCGAGCCAGAAACAATTCACCAGCGGGAGGAGGGCGAAGGGTATGTCTGCAAGAGCGATGTTCTTTAAACATGCGGAAGAGAATTTGAAGCGCAAGCGATCGGCCACTGATGGCCTGAAAGAGGATATTGACCAGTTTCGCCAGGAGACCCAGCGACCACGGGCTACAGCACGTCGCGGTCTATGTCGATGACATGGCAGCGGCGGTCAGCCGTTTCGAGGCGGCGGGCGGGCAGATGTTTACCGCGCCGCAGCCGCTGATGTTCCCGACCGAGCGCGGCGAGGGCAACCTCTTCTGCTACGGGCAGCGTGAGTGAGCTGATCTCTTTGCCCTCACCACTGCCTTATGAAATCGAAACCTCCCTGCGCCACTGGAAACCCTGATCCTGACGGGCCTGCCGCGGGCAGGCCCTGCCCGCCCGCCATTCACTATACTTAGCTTAATCCGTTGAGCCTTCAGGCTTTCGCCCGCCGTGCCGATAACAGAGCGGCCCGCCTTGCAGCCGGCCGGGACGGGGCCAGCCGCCGCGCGGCTTCTCCGCTGTTCGCACCCATCCGAAACCTGATTTGGTAAGAGTGAATGAAGAAAAATATCTCTGTGAAGCGTTTTCTGGCGCCTGACGGCGACCATCACACCACCACTACCTTTATCCGGCGCACCCTGCGCTGGGTGATGGCACTGCTGGCGTTGCTGTTCGCCATCGCCATTGGCGCGCTGGTCAGCATTGCTGGCAACCTCAATGATCAGGCAGACGCGCAGAGTGCGCTGCTGCTGAAAAAGGCCCTCGACAACCGGCTGGAGCGACTGGTAACCCACACCAACGACAACGCGTGGTGGAGCGAGGCCTATGAGAACCTGCATGTTGAGGTGAATACCGATTGGGCCTACAGCCGCGAAAACTTGGGCGCCTCCCAGTACTCGGATTTCGGTTACGAGGGGCTGTTTGTGATCGATGGGCAGGGTCACACCCGCTACAGCGTCATCCGGGGCAAACTCTCCTCCCTGAGCCTGACGCAGTGGCTGGGCAGCGATCCGTTGCCGCTGATCCACGCGGGCCTGAAGCCGGACGAAAGTGAGTCCTCCACCAGCGCGCGGTTCCTGCTGAACGGCAATCTGGCGCTGCTGGCAGCCTCCACCCTCTCGGCGGGCAACGGGGGGCATGTCAGCCCGGTGACGGGGCCGCCGTCGCTGCTGGTATTTGTGGACGTGCTGGGGCCGCAGAAGCTGGCGGCGCTGGGCAACGAGTATGGCATCCAGCAGGTGAGGGTGGCGCAGGGCGACACCGCGCATGGCCCCCGGCTGGGCACGTTGCGGGTGCCACTGCCCAGTGGCGAGGTGACGCTGGCGTGGCGCAGCGCGGAGCCGGGCCGCCAGTTGTTGCGCTACATCCTGCCGCTGCTGCTGGCGCTGGGGGTGATAACCGGCCTCAGTGCCGTCTTTATGATGCGCAGCGCCCTCAACAAGGCGCGCCTCTACGATGAGAACAACTTCCTGTTGGAGCAGCACCGGCAGGCGCTGACCGCCAGCGAGCGCCGCTTCCGCGATGTGGCGGAGGCCACCACCGACTGGATCTGGGAGACTGACGCCCAGCTCAATTTCACCTACCTCTCCGAGCGCTTCCCCAGCATCACTGGCCACCGCATCGCCGCGTGGCTGGGCCAGCCAGTGACGGAATTCATGCAGGCGGACAACGTGTCGCTGGGCGACTGGATCACCGAGCCGGGGCAGACCGGCCACCGCCGCCTGCTGCACTGCCGCTACCTCTCCGCGCAGGGGCACCAACGTTACTGCCACATCGCCCTGAAACCGGTGATTACCGAGAGTGGAGCGGTGTGCTACCGCGGCACCGCCACCGACGTCACGCTGGAGGTGGAGGCACAAGCGCGGGTGCAGTACCTCTCCCTGCATGATGAGCTGACCGGCCTGCCGAACCGCACGCGGATGCGCGAGTTCCTGGAGGGAAAATTGCAGGCGTTGCCAGATAACGAGCATCCGCTGGCGATGGTCAGCCTGGATCTGGACAAGTTTAAGCCGGTGAATGACCTGTTCGGCCACCCGGCGGGCGATGCGGTGCTGCATGAGGTTTCGGCGCGCCTGCGCGGTTGCCTGCGCGAGTATGATCTGGTGGCGCGGCAGGGCGGCGACGAGTTCATCCTGATCCTGCCGGACATCATGCGACGCGAGGAGATTGAGGCGATCTGCGCGCGCATCCTGACTGAGGTACGCAAGCCATTCATCGTTAGCGGCAATGAGATCTTCATTGGCGTCAGCATGGGCATCGCGCTCGCGCCACAGGACGCGGTGGACGCGGGCGAGCTGCTGCGCTTCTCGGACATCGCCCTCTATGAAGCGAAAAACGCCGGCCGTAACACCTGGCGCTTCTACGCGCCAGAGATGGAGCAGCAGATCGTGCAGCGCCGCGAGCTGGAGGAGAGCCTGCGGGACGCCATCCGCCTGCAACAGTTCCGGCTGGTCTACCAGCCACGCTACGATCTGCACTCGCGGCGCGTTACGGCCGTCGAGGCGCTGATCCGCTGGGATCACCCGCAGCTGGGGGTGATTATGCCTGACCAGTTTATCCCGCTGGCGGAGGAGACCGGGCTTATCAACGCCATCAGCGAATGGGTACTGCGCACCGCCTGCCGGGACGCGGCACAGGCGCTGGGCGATCTCGCCATCTCGGTGAACATCTCCGCCGTGGAGTTTGGCTCACGCGGGCTGATTGAGCGGGTCAAGGCAGCCTTGGCGGCCGCCGGGCTGTCGCCAGAGCGGCTGGAGATTGAGGTGACGGAGGGGGTGACGCTGCACAACCCACAGCAGAGCCTGGCGCTGATGCAGGAGCTAAAGGCGCTCGGTGTGCGCTTGCTGATTGATGATTTTGGCATCGGGTACTCCTCCCTGAGTTACCTGCGCAGCTTCCCGTTCGACGGCATCAAGCTGGATAAATCCTTTATCGACGCGATGCCCCATGATGAGAACGCCAATGCGGTGGTGGAGAACATCATTGGCTTGGGCAAGGCGTTCTCCCTGAGCATCACCGCCGAGGGAGTGGAGACACAGGCGCAGTTGGACAAGCTCAAGATGTTGGATTGCGACGAGATGCAGGGCTATCTGGTGGATCGTCCGCTGGAGCTGGCGGCGCTGCGTGAGCGGCTGGCGGCGATGGGTTCTGGCAAGAGTGGGGAGGAGGGGCGTTGACGGGGCATGACGCCCCGCCAGCGCGTTACGTGTCAGGCAGTCGCGCGGCGGGCGGCGCGGCGCTTGAGCGGTACGGTGATCACCAGCAGGCTGGCGACCACCAGCGCGATGCCGCCCCAGCCGAGCGCTGGCAACCGTTCACCGACGATCACCACCGCCAGCAGTGCGGCGATCACCGGCTCCAGCAGGGTGATGGTGGTGGCGGTGCTGGCCGGAATGCGCGCCAGCCCGTAACCGTAGCAGAGGTAGCCAATAAACATCGGCACCGTGGCCATGTAGAGGCCGACCGCGGCGTTGCCCCATGAGGCCAACAGCGGTGCGCCGGTCACCAGCAACACCGGCAGCAGCAGCAGGCCGCCAAGGCCAAAGGTGGCGCCCATTGCCGCACCTGAGGCGATGCCGCGCTGCATCAGCCGCCGCGCAGACCATGAGTAGAAGGCGTAGGTAAAGCCCGCCACCAACCCCAGCGCCATGCCGACCATCACCCCGGTAGAGCCGCCATCCGTATGTACCGCCGCTTCCGCCAGACAGAGCAGCACCAGTCCGGCAACGCCAAGGGCCGCACCCACCATCCAGCGCGGCGTCAGGCGCAGCCCATCCAACCGGTACTCAATCAGCGCTGAGAGCAGCGGGGCAGAGCCGATCGACACCACGGTGCCGATGGTCACGCCGGCATAGCGCATCGAGGCGTAGAAGGCCAGCGGGTAGATTGCCACTGCCAGCGCGCCCATCAGCAACATCTGCCATGAATGGCGCAGGTGGGCGCGCTGGCGTGCGATGCCACGAAAGGCAATGGCCGCCTGTAACAGGCCGCCCAACCCCATCGCCGCTGCGCCAATGGCGGCGGCGCTGACGTCTGGCGCAAAGGTGGCAGCGGTGCCGGTGGTGCCCCACAGCAGGGAGGCGACCAATACCCCGGCGACGCCCAGCAGGCGCTGTTGTGGTGTCGGGTTCACAGCGCCTCCATCATGGCGAGCGCCATGGTTTTGGCCTGGCGCACGCACTCACCGCTGCCCTCCAGCCCGGCGCGGGAGATCGAACCCTCCAGCAAAAAGGCAAAGTGGCGGGCAAGCAGCGCGGCCCGCTCCCTGTCCCCGGCCAGCATCTCGGCCAGATGCCCGGCGAGAATCGCTTCCACCTCCTCTTTGTGGATGCGCACCGCCTGCCGCCCCGGCGCACCGGCCGGCAGTTCGGCGGCGGCGTTCAGCAGCCCACAGCCGCGGAATCCGCGCTCATAGGCATACTCTGCATGATCCTCATAGGCGAGGAACACCGCCAGTACCCGCTCCTGTGGCGTGGTGGCCTGTTGCAGGCGCAGCGCATAGAGTGCCAGCCACTCCTCATGGCGGATTTGCAAATAGGTGGCAATCAGCTCCGCTTTGGAGGCGAAGTTGTTATACAGGCTCTTTTTGGCGACGCCAGCCCGCTTGATGATGGCGTCAATGCCGGTGGCGGCAATGCCATCGTTGTAGAACAGCACCCGCGCCGCGCCCAGCAGGCGGTCACGGGCGCTCTCCGGTTTCTCGTGCAGCGTGTCGCTCATGGCAACCCCCAAAGCAATAGGTAGGTAGACCAGCCTACCTACTTGCCGAGGGTCGTCAATCACTATTATCAATGTCAAAAGTAAAAAGCATTCACAAAGACCATAAAACTGGGGTGCCAGTTCGGCACCCTAATTACATAAAAACAATGCCTTTTTAGTACCATTTAAGCGCTGTTAACACACATGAATGGCACTGTTTTTTATCAGTTGGATTCGCTGATCGAGCCAGCACTCTATTGACGCTATAGCAACTGGTCAGCCATAAAATCAGGGTGCCAGTTCGGCACCCTAATTACATAAAAATAATGCCTTTTTAGTACCATTTAAGCGCTGTTAACACACATGAATGGCACTGTTTTTTATCAGTTGGATTCGCTGATCGAGCCAGCACTCTATTGACGCTATAGCAGGTGGTCAGCCATAAAATCACAGTGCCAGTTCGGCACCCTAATTGCATAAAAGCAATGCCTTTTTAGTACCATTAAAGTGCTGTTAAGGCACATGAAGGGCACTGTTTTTGTCATCAGACGGATTCGCTGACAAAACCGGCGATCTGGTGTCGCCATAGTCGGCTGTATAGCCCGTTGAGCGCCATCAACTCTTGATGGGTGCCCATCTCCACAATCTGCCCTTGGTTCAATACAATCAGCCGATCCATCTTGGCGATGGTGGAGAGGCGGTGCGCGATGGCAATGACGGTCTTGCCCGCCATGATCGGCTCCAGGTTCTCCTGCACCGCCGCCTCCACTTCGGAGTCGAGGGCGGAGGTGGCCTCATCCATCACCAGAATCGGCGCATCCTTCAACAGTACGCGGGCGATGGCGATGCGCTGGCGCTGGCCGCCGGAGAGCCGCGTACCGCGTTCGCCGACATGCGCATCCAGCCCGGTGCGCCCTTCGCTGTCACTGAGCTGGGTGATGAACTCGTCAGCCTGCACCTGGCGCAGCGCCTCCATGATGGCCGCATCCGAGGCGTTGGGGTTGCCATACATCAGGTTCTCACGCAGCGAACGGTTTAGCAGCGAGGTGTCCTGGGAGATGACGCCAATCTGCGCGCGCAGGCTCTCCTGACTGACATCGGCGATGTTCTGCCCATCAATCAGAATCTGGCCGCTCTTGACGTCGTAGAAGCGCAATAGCAGGTTCACCAACGTGGATTTACCGGCACCGGAGGGGCCAATCAGGCCAATCTTCTCGCCGGGACGGATGGTCATATTGAAGTTCTGCACCACGGAGTTGTAGCTGTCGTAGTGGAAGTGGATAGCTTCAAAGCGGATCTCGCCACGCGGGATGGTGAGCGCCGGGGCATGGGGGCGGTCAGCGACATGGATCGGTTGCGCCACCATCTCTAGTCCATCCTGTACCATGCCGATGCCGCTGAACACGCCATTGATGACCCACATCAGCCAGCCCGACATGCTGACAATCCGCAGCATCAATCCAATCGCCAGCGCAATCGCGCCCACGCTGAGCAGCGACTGCGTCCAGAGCCAGAGTGCCAGCCCGGTGGTGGCGACAATCAGCATACCGTTCAGCACCGTAATCAGCGTGTCGATGGTGGTAATGGTGCGCCCGGCCTGCTGCGCCTTCTGGGTCTGGTCGGTGATGGCCTGACGGACGTACTGCTGCTCCAGCGAGGTGTGGGCAAACAGTTTCAGGGTGGTGATATTGGTGTAGCTATCCACGATGCGGCCCACCAGCCGCGAATAGGCATCAGAGGAGCGCACGCCGGTTCTCTTCAGGCGCGGGATGAAGTAGTAGAGCGTGAAGGTGTAGCACACCAGCCAGACGATCAGCGGCAGCATCAGCCGCCAGTCGGCGGAGGCGAACAGCACCAGCGAACTGATGATAAAGATCAGCACCTGCCAGAGGGCGTCCACGGCCTGTACCGCCGAGTCACGCAGGGCATTGCCGGTCTGCATGATGCGTTGGGCGATGCGCCCGGAGAAGTCACGTTGGAAGAAATCGACGCTCTGTTTGATCACATAGTTGTGGTTTTGCCAACAGATCAGGCTACCCATGCCGGGGCTGATGGTCTGGTGAATCAATAGATCATGCAGGCCGACGCAGAGCGGGCGCATCACCATCGCCACCACCGCCATCCACAGCAGCTCGCCGCCATACTCGCTAAACAGCTCGCTCATGGTGGTGGTGTTGACGATATTGATAATCCGGCTGAGGTAGTTGAACAGTACCACCTCTATCAATGCGCCAATCAGGCCGACCACCAGCAGCGCGATAAAACTTGGCCACACCTGGCGCAAATAGTAGAGATAGAACGGCAGGACTTTATTGGGCGGCGCTTCACTGGGCGCGGTCTGGAAAACGTCAATCAATCTCTCTAAACGTCGATAGAACATGGTAGCTCTCACGTAATCAGTGATCCAACAATGCAGACACCATCGATTGCCCCTTTTGGCAATCACAAGGCTGCCCCATACATGGCTAACAACTTCTGGTTTACTGAGCGGGAAATCCGGTGCTGTGTGCCGTTCAATTACGTCAACAGGAGTGAGTGGGCATTAGGACAGGCGTGGGAATATGCCATTTTTGGAATAGTGTTCTGAATATAAGCGCCCTCTACAAAAATAGTCGCTCCATCAGGGACTGTATATGCCGCACAGCTTAAGGAATCGTAAAGACACGCCCCATCGCAAGGTGAAAAAAGATGAGAAAACACCAGAAAAGAGCGGAATCAAAATGATGCTCTATTGGTGCGGTAGTGATATATTTTTGGTACTGTAAGTGTACCTTTGTGATGCCTTTTAGATACCTTTCTTATGTCATTTATTACGGTGGGAATAGCATAAAAGCCTGTGATGAGAAAAGGCTCCATCTTTCAAAGGCGCGAGAAAACCCTGTCAGGCAGCCAACTTGAATCTTCGCGGCATGGCGGCTTTTACGGACTATTCTTAGCGTAAAAATTTATCGGCACCGCGCTGTTTCTCCCCGTATCCTGTTTTTACACCCGTGAATCAGGATTAAAAAAATCGTTAAGGTGACACTTGGGACGGTACTCTGGCGGTTTTTTTAAAGACCCGGTACGCTTAGCCAATCACAGCAGTCGATGGTTTCTCGACCACGACTTTTTCAACGCTCAAACATAACCGTGTTATGTCGAACCCAACATGGGCCTGAACAGATACGTTTCAACAGAGAGGTTTTGACCCATGCTTGATACCCCACTGGCCCGCCTGTTTCACCGCCTGAGGCAGAGGGTGCGCGGCACGCCAGCAGCCTCCGGTTTTGAGCTGGTGTATGACGCACCCGTTGAGACCACCCTTCAGGCGGCGGATCTGCGCAATAGCGCGGAGGTGTGGTGCGAAATGTTCGCCCGCGCGCGACAGCGCATCGACATCGCGCAGTTTTATGTGGCCGGGCAATCTGGCTCGCGACTGGATGCAGTGCTGGCAGCGCTGGAAGGTGCGGCAGCGCGTGGCGTAAAGATCCGTTTATTAATCGATGAGAAGGGGGTGGGACTCAGCACCCCGGAGACGCTGGCGCAGTTGCAGGCGATGCCGGGGCTGGCGTTCCGAGTGATTCCCTTTAGCCGATTGGCGGGCGGCATTCTCCATGCCAAGTATTTGGTGGTGGATCGGCAACAGGCATTTGTCGGCAGCCAGAATATTGACTGGCGCGCGCTGGAGCATATTCAGGAGACCGGTCTATTGATCACCGGGGGCGAGGTGGTGGCCCAGGTGGCGGCCATCTTCGAGCAGGACTGGCGCGCACAGGCGCGGCTGGTGGCTGGCCAGACGGTGCCACGGCATGTAGGGCATGGCCCGCGAGGCGACGTGCGGCAGGGTAACTATCTGGTAGCCAGCCCGCGTGACTGGAACCCGCGCGGCGTGGCGGATGCCCAGGAGGTATTGCCGCGCCTGCTGGCCTCCGCCCGCCGCCGCATCCGGGTGCAGGTGATGGAGTACGCGCCGCTGGCCTATGGCGAAAATCGATCGCGCCCCTTCTATGGTGTGATTGACAGCGCCTTGCGCGCGGCGGCGGCACGCGGCGTGCCGGTGGCGCTGATGGTCTCGGCGTGGAGTACCAAAAAACCGGAGATTGAGTGGCTCAAAAGTCTGGCGCTGGTGCCCGGCGTGACAATAAAAGTGGTGACGCTGCCGCCTGCCGAGGCTGGCTTCATCCCTTTCGCCCGCGTGGTGCACAGCAAAATCATGACCATTGATGGCGAGCTGGCTTGGGTTGGCACCAGCAACTGGAGCGGCGGCTATTTTGACAACTCGCGCAATGTGGAGTTGGTCTTGAATGACACAACGATGGCGCGGCGGCTCGATGCACTCTACCAACAGTTATGGGACAGCCCCTACGCTGCGCCACTGCGCATTGATGGGGATTACCCAACCCCGCGCCCCGGCGGGTAGTCACGCGCCCTGACGTGGCGGCAGGTTCTGGGTGGTGACCGCCTGTGTCAGGGCATCTTCCTGAACCGCGTTCAACAGCGCATCCAGCAAGCCGGGGAAACGCGCGTCCAGATCCTCCCGCCGCAGTGACAACAAGTTCTCCCGGCCATAGGGCCGCTGCCAGATCACCCCACTGTCACGCAACACGCGCCAGTGGTGGGTGAGGGTCGATTTTGGGATGCCGCTCAGTACGGCGCTGCATGGGTGTTCGCCGCCGCCGGCCAGCACCCGCACCACGGTCAGGCGCAGGGGGTTGCCCAGCGCGGTCAGCACATTTTCCAGACGGATCTGGTCACGCTCAGGGTGGTTCACAATCATCAATGGCTCCAGGGACTCGACACGCTCCACGTAATCTACTTTAAAATTCCTCCATTGACTATTGTTCGAGTATATACGTACATTGATAGTACGAATGTATTCGTACTGTAGTCCTTTAATCGCATATGGAGATCTGCCTCATGACTGTTCCTTCGCCCTCGCTGGCCGCCAACCGCACGGGAAGCCTGGCGCTGCTGGCCTTCGCCCAGCTCATCTACTCACTGGACATCAATATCGTTTTTGTCTCCCTGCCGGAGATTGGCGCGGGGCTGGGGTTCTCCGGGCAGACCCTGCAATGGGTGGTGAGTGCCTATACCGTCTGCTGTGGCGGTTTCCTGCTGCTAGGCGGCAGGGCGGCGGATCTGCTGGGGCAGCGCCGCATGTTTATGGTGGCATTGGCGATCTATGCGCTCTCCTCGCTGATGGGTGGGCTGGCCTGGAACCCGATGGTGATCGTCGTGGCGCGGGCGGTGCAGGGCATTGGCGCGGCGTTGCTGTTCCCGGCCACGCTGTCACTGATTAACCGGCTGTTTGCCGAAGGGCCGCCGCGCAACCGGGCGCTGGCGATCTGGGGCGGGGCAGGGGCCAGCGGCCTGACGTTAGGCTCACTGGCGGGCGGCCTGCTGACCAGCCTCTGGGGCTGGCCGGCGGTCTTCTACGTCAATGTGGTGCTGGCCGCACTGGCGATGGCGGCGGCCTGCGTGGTGCTGCCAAAAGATGTACCGCCCACCGCGCGCCGCCACTTCGACCTCGCTGGCGCGCTGACCGTCACTGTTGGCGCGACCCTGCTGGTCTACGCGCTGGTACAGGGGCCGGAGGAGGGCTTTGGCTCCACGCCGATTCTGTCAGCGCTGCTGCTGGCGGCCTTTTCCCTGCTGGCCTTTGTGGTGGCCGAGCGCCGCAGCCATGACCCGCTGATGCCGGTACGCCTGTTCGCCAATCGCCATCTAGTGATCGCCATGCTCATCACCTTCGTCTACATGGGCACCTTTGGCGCGCTGCCCTACTTCCTGACGCTGTTGTTCCAGCAGGTATGGGGTTACAGCGCCTTGCAGACCGGGTTGGCGTTTATCGTGCCTTCGCTGGCGATTTTCGCTGGCACGCAGTGTGGGGCGCGACTGGCGAACCGCCTGCCGGTGCGCACCGCCCTCGCCGTAGGTTTCATCACAGGCATTGCGGGCACGCTGGGCTTGGCGTTGGCGGCGCTGGCTGGCATGGGCTATGCGTCTATCGTGCCGGGGTTGATTATCTCAGGCGTCGGGCAGGGCATTGTCTGGACGGCCATGTGGATCGCGGCCTCTGCAGGTGTCACCCCGCAGGAGCATGGCGTCGCCTCGGGCATGGCCTCCACCACCCTGAATGTCGGCAACGCCATTGGCATTGCGCTCCTGATCGCCTGTGCCAGCGGTGCGACGCACAGTTTCGCGCTGGTTGCCCAGCACGCCTTCTATCTGGCAGCGGCTGGCATGGTGCTTGGCCTGTTCATTGCGCTGGGACTACCGCGCCCGGTGAATGTGAGGGCGTGGCAATAGCGACGCCCAAAATTCACTGCATAGGCCGAAACAGGCACAAAAAAGCCGGCAATTGCCGGCTTCTTTTTACTCTTGCTCGAGGGCATTGGTGACGTTGCTGATGGCGCGTACCACCTGCTCAGAGCTTTGCTGGATTTCGCTGATCACCCCGCCCGCCTGATGGGCCAGCTCGACCCCCTGATCGGCACGCTTGAGGTTGGATTCAATCCCCTTTAGCGCTTTCGCTGCCAGCAGGTGGTTTTGCTGCACCATGTTCTCAATTTCGCTGGTGGAGCGGTTGATGTTGGCGGCCAGCGTCCGTACTTCATTCGCCACTACCGCGAAGCTGCGTCCCTGTGCTCCGGCTCGCGCCGCCTCAATCGCCGCGTTGATGGCAATCAAGTTGGTGTGGCTGGCGATGCTGCGGATGCTCTCTACCAAGCTGCCAATGCGCTCCGAGGAGTCGCTCAGATCGGAGATGTCGCCGGAGATGCCATTCAGTTCGCCAGCCAGCGCATTGATGTTCTGCACGCTGTTTTCAATCACGTTCGCGCCAAGGCGCGTGCTCTCGTTGGTCTGCAACGCGGTGTGGTACGCCTGCTGGGCGGCGTCCCGCTCCATCTTGTTCTTCTCCACCTGCGCGGTGACGTTGGTGGCGAACTTCACCACTTTATAGAGCGCGCCCTTATTGTCGAATACCGGGTTGTAGGTGGCGCGTAGCCAGATGGTGCGCCCCTGTTTGTCCATGCGTGAGAACTGGCCAGAGATAAACTCGCCCCGGTTGAGCTTTTGCCAGAACGTCCGGTACTCCGGGCTGGTGCGCAGCGCCTCGGAACAGAACAGGCTATGGTGCGCCCCCTCAATCTCTTTGGCCTGATAGCCCATGGTCTTCAGGAAGTTGTCATTGGCGGTCAGCACTTCACCCTTCAGGTTAAAGGCGATGACCGCCATTGAGCGCTCAATGGCCGCGGTCATGGCGCGCTGCTCCTGCGCATCAATGATGCTGACGGTGATGTCGGTCGCCAGCTTGACGATTTTGATCACGCGACCATGACGATCCGGCACCGGCACATAGTTGGCCTCCAGCCAAACTGGGCGGCTGTGCTTTGCCAGCCGTATAAACTTATCGCTGAATTTTTCACCGCGCCGCAGCCGCTGCCAAAAATCGCGGTATTGCGCGGAGTGCACCAGATCGGGCGGGCAGAACATGCTGTGGTGCTGGCCGATCACCTCACTGGCCTGATAGTCCATGCAGTCCAAAAACAGCGGGTTGGCGGTAATGATGGTGCCATCGGGTGTGAACTCAATCATGGCAATGGAATCATTCAACGAATTCAGCGTCGCCGTTGAATGCGTTTTTTTCTGCCATGCAAGGCGTGACAAAATTCCTGATGTAATAGTGGAAAACATGTAAACCTTTCATTGTGATTATTGTATACAGGTTGGTTATCGGCAGGCGGGCAGGGGAGTTGAATGAATTTGCTTCACATCGCCGCCCAAGGCGGGCGGCGATGGCGACCTGTTGCCATGCGCCGCTCTGGATAGGGTACATAATGCTCACTCTCCCATCCTGCATCTGATTAATCGTTGAGAAAGTGCATGGCTCGCCTGACTTCAGCCCTCTTGGAAAACGGCAGCCGCGCACACTGTCCCGTTTAAGCTGCAGATAGCGCTGTACGATTTCAAGCGGTGGGCCGTCTTCATCAAAAAAGGCATTGATGCGGGCTATATCACTTTCCGCGATCTCATTCATGGCTTCGCCAGCGAGGGCAAGTTTCAATGGAAAATGGTGATAAAGGCTGCCGGGTCAATCCAGTAGTGGGTGTTGAGCGCACCTGCCCAGGCAGCACTGCGTCCATAAGGGCCGGGCCGCGTATTGATGTCGAATGAAAACCCCCACTTGTGCGGCATATCGGGGAAAAGGTCAAAATTGTTCGAGCGGGAGGGATAATGGCTCACCATCTCAGCAACATCTAGTTCACCCATCTGATTGCTCAACATTGAGGCAACTGTCTCAGGTGCCAAGATGTTAGCACCATGAAAACGGCCACCATTAAGCAGCATTTGCAGGAAAGCCATATAGTTACGCGGCGTGCTGAACAGGCCAGTGCCAGCCAGTGAAAAATCGGTCTGCTGTGGGGATTCATAGGGCGCGGAGGTGAAGGAGCCATCTGCTTCCCTCTGGGCCGCCGTCGCGGTGCGTGCACGCTGCTTATCACTGATCACGAACCCGGTATCATGCATACCCAGCGGTAAAAAGATGTTGTCGTGGAAGTACTCCTCCAGCCCCTGCCCGCTGACGGTTTCAACCAGCCTGCCCACCCATTCGATCGACATGCCATACTGCCAGCGTTCACCGGGGGTCAAACTCCAGCGGCGATGAAGCAGAGGATCAAAATCAGCAAAAGAGGCCTGCCCCAGGACCCTAGATCCGACATCAACATGTGCACAGTCGGCAGGCTGTAATACTCCTGGATCAGGAAGGTCAACCGTAAATTTACGGCCCTGAACAGACAAATCCCAGTTAATGTCTGTCCATGATTTCGTCGGGAGAACCATTATGCATCTTCCGTAAACATGCGCCTGCCTTCGCATAAGCAGCTCTGCAATGAGTTTTCCGGCTTTATCCGTTTTCGGATCTCACCGGAAAAAGAGTGAAACCCATATAGGCTGAACATACCCATATGCTTGGCATCTGCATATGTAACACCTATACAAGCTGGGTTTGCAGGCATATACTTCACCTATGTGGGAATACTCCCTGGCACACTCAGCATATGAGGAAAAACCATGCGCACAGTTTCTATTTTCAAAAACGGCAATAACCGCGCCATCCGTCTGCCGCGCGATCTGGATTTTGAGGGGGTGAGCGAGCTGGAGATCGTCCGGGATGGGGACAGCATCATCCTGCGCCCCGTCCGGCCGACCTGGGGCTCGTTCGCGCAGCTCGAAAAAGCCGATCCGGACTTTATGGCGGAGCGCGAGGACATTGTCACCGACGAAGGACGATTTGAGCTGTGAACAAGACCTACATGCTCGATACCAACATCTGCTCGTTCATTATGCGTGAGCAGCCGGACGCCGTGATCCGACGTCTGGAGCAGGCGGTGCTGCGCAATCACCGGATTGTGATCTCGGCCATCACCTATGCCGAGATGCGTTTCGGCGCCATCGGTAAAAAGGCGTCGCCCCGTCATGCGCCGCTGGTTGATGCATTCTGCGCCCGCCTTGATGCCATTCTGCCGTGGGACCGGGCCGCAGTGGACGCCACTACCGAGATCAAGGCGGCGCTGGCCGCGGCCGGCACGCCTATCGGGCCAAACGATACGGCGATCGCTGGGCATGCGATTGCCGCCCGCGCCATCCTGGTGACAAATAATGTGAGGGAGTTTGAGCGGGTGCCGGGCCTGACGCTGGAAGACTGGGTTAACTGATGGCAGAAAAAACGGATGAAGGGAGGATGTCCTCGGTGTGCCAGAAGCGGAAGTTGAAGTGCCAGAGGCTCTCTAAAAGTTGGTGGCTAGTTTGCAGAGATAGTTGGGCATCACTTGGATACAATGTTAATACCGCCTGTGATACCCGCAGAGGTACTAGATTTAGATACTGAGAAGGATACCTTGAACATGAATTAAGAGTACTAAAAGGCAAAGAACGGCACTTGGCATATCGAAAATATGGGTTATTAACATTGGTAAGATTATAATTTTACCGCGCAAAAAGCATCAGAGCGATGTAACACAAGACATAGGAATTCTTAAATTTGAAAAGAGGATGTATTTTATTAAAGCAAGGCCGCCTTTAGGCAGCCTTTTATCTTACTTGTGAATATTCATTAAACTGTCAAATAGTTTTTTGATTAACTCCTTTTCCGCTCGTGCTTCGATTTGAGCCATACTATTTCGGGAAATTTTTAGCTTACCGCTAAATTCTTGGTCATGAATAGTGCATGTCAATCGGTCAAGTCTCATTTTTTTGTGAATAAGCTCATCTTTGAAATATTTTTTTAGATCGCTGGTGCTATTAATTTGCATCTTGGCAAGAGCAAATTCAGCAACCTGAATTTGAGATACATCTAGTTGCACTATATTAAGTGTTAGCTCTGTGTTTAAATAACTGAACCATGTGAACGGGTCAATCTCAATCTCTTCTAAACTGGTGCCAAGACCAAGGTTTTTTACCAGTGCCTGCGCAAATGGTTTAAGTGTTCTTGGTGGATTATCAAGAAGTAAAACTGGGGCGTATTGTTCGTCAAAACTGAAAGATGTTACTCTATATTCAATGCGTTCAATAGCAGTACTATTGCCGTATAGATTACTTATTCTGTCTTCGCTTATTATCTTTTCGATGAAGCGAGCGTGAAAATGAGAGGCTCGTGATTTATCAAATATAAACCCTTTCCCTTTCTCTTCAGTAAAAGGATCACCCATGAGTTTTTCAACTGTTTCACTAGTAGTGAAACGATTGTTTAGTATAATCCATTTAACTTTTTTCATGCTCTCCCACCTTTTTACCCGTCACGATATTATAGGCGTTTACTGCTGACTGTTCAATTAGTGAGCTGATTTTCTTTTTTTCAATTTCATTTGCTACACGAAGGGTAACATTGTATCCACTACCTTTTTGGTTATTGATTCCTTTAATTTGATAGGAAAAATCAGAGCATTTTTCTGAATCCTTGAAGAAAGCTTCAACCAAAATTCTATCTCCTGTTCCGCTTTTGGGTTTAGCAGACCAAGCAATTCTCCCGATATAGTACCCTTTGTTATGTAGTTGGGTGAAAATAGCAGAACTATTTACAGAATCACCTTTTAGAACAGCTTTTTTTACGAATCCTGTTTCGATTTCTTCTTCTTCCTCGTCATCACCTTTGCTTGTTGAGCGGTTAAGCTCTACGTTAGTAACGTCGTCAATTTCATACCCACTTAATCCTCCCATGACCTCTTGAAAAAACTGACTTCTTAACGCTGGTGCAGGAATTGCTTCTAACGAGATTTCAAACTTTTCAACATCAATGGATTTAATCTTTGATAACTCTTTTTGTAATAGTGTTATTACATCTTTAGCCTTTTGGTTCTGAGGCATACGAATATCAACATTATCGGTATTTACTGTAAGATCAATCTTGATGTTGCGATTGTCTATCTGGCGCAATGCTGTTCTGGACAAGTCTACTTCTTGGAAATTTACCTCGATTGCTAGAGACCCATCTTTTTTCGCAGTGATTTTTACGGTTTCACCAGATCCGGTGGCTAACTTTTTCTTAACTAATTCCGCTGCTGTTTTTAATTCTGTCTGAGAGGATGATGCTTGGAGCTTGACACTAGTTATACTCTCTCTCTTATCATAAGTTTGTACAAGCTCCTTAATTGAATCTAGATCACTATATCCATGAGGTAGTTTGCAAACCTCTTCAATTAATTCTTCCTTTGTTAAGTCTTGAGAGACAATAATACCTTTCCGCAGTAATGCCTCGCGTAATCTTGCGATGGTAATTCTTTTATGATGAAGTGCGTCATATATATTTTTGTCAGTAGCGAAATAAATATTCATATTGTTCATCAACGTTGCTCCATACCTATAGCTTCAAGACTGTATTGAATTACTATTGCAACTGTTTTTTCGAATGAGACTTTTGAAAACAAACGTTCACTTTCGCCTGATAACCAATGGGCACTATACTTTTGTTTTGCTCTTTCAAAGTGATGAATGGCGTCTTCATGCGGATTTATATGACAATGTCTAATTTTTATTCTTTTTGCATCAATCAGTATTTGATAATTAGAAAGCATGTCAAGGAAGTAGATGAACTCATCTTCACTATTTCCTGGTTGATTATAATAAATTACGTAACCACTATCTTCTTTTTCGCCCATCCAGTCGAATTCTTCATGCTTTATTATTATAAATGGTGATGTTAAAACCTCAACAGTAGCTGCAGTCTTGTTGTTGATAGGATGTTTTATCCTAGTGAGTGCTAAGTCTGGGTAATAGAAATAGTACAAATCGGGTTGAGGCAAACCCCCGGATCCAATAAGCATTTTAATATCTGATGCTACATTTATCATATCGGATATTTTGAATGGATCTAAAAGGTGTAATTTTATGCTTGGAGGGCATTTTATTATTTCAGGATCGACTTTTTTCATAATGGAGGAATAAAAATCTTTGTCGTAAAGGTTGTCATGATTATAAAGAAATAATAAACCTCGAACTTTGTAACCTAATGACTCATCCCGCACATATCGTTTACACCACTGCTGGCTAATATTGGCGCATTCTGTAGCGAGAGCCAAAGAAGAAAGTGCATCTTCTACCATCCCTTTGCCGATACTACTTTGGGCATAGCTTTTAAGGTCTGTGTTCAAGTACACAACCTCTTCTTCATAGGGATCGGTATAGTAAAACACCACATCGCTAGGATGTGTTTTTTTGTCATGAGCTTTTAAGTCGCAATCCCAGTTCATATCTTGACTAGTTGCTCGTAGCCATTTGAAAATTTTAAAAATATCTTGGGTTATCTTATTTGCAACATGCTGTATTGAAGAAGTCTCTCCGCCCATTTTTAATATTCCTTTTTAGTGTGTGTAGATAAAAATCATTCAACGATATGAATTACATCATATTTTGTAAATATGTCTAGTGTGAATGAAGTTGCATGTGAGTTGTTGTGATTACAGTGGTATTAAAACGAACGCAGGGCATGGTATTGTAAGTAACTCTGAAATTCGCACCATTCTCTTTTAGAGAGTGGGCTACGCTACTGTGGAAGCGAGCATGGTGATCCATGGGCATGCGCCCGTTCCTGATGGTTTCAGGATTTAGTGAACTTCCGCTTCTCGCTCTAAGCGGACATCAGCCGATGAGTCAGCCCGCTCTCCCGCTCTGTACCAGAAGCAGCCACTAACCCCTTCACTAGGAACCGCCCTTACAGAGGGAGTACGTTTAAGAGCGATTTGGGCGCGTTGCGAAGAAGACCACTGCTGCTCCGATAGCGACGATGAGCGTATCTTCGATCAGGCCACTCTTGGTCTGCCCCATCCCTGCCATGGCCTTTTTGCGTGCCGCAAGCGTGACATAAGCAAGTGGCACAGCGGCAGAGATAGCGATTGCTGCCCCGGTTTTTTCTTCTCCGCTGGGTGCCAACGCGGCACCCGCAATCCCTGCACTGGCCACGCGTGCTGACAAGCCCAAAAGCACGGTGCGGTCTGGTGCTGACTTCATCTTGTCGCCAAACAGTTCACCTACACCCATCGCTAACGCGCCGTATTTGAATAGCGGACGGTCCAGCAGCAGGAGACTGCCCGATGTGTCGCGCCCGGTAAGGCGTGCTCCAGCAAGCGCCGCCATCGGCGTCATGGAGCGGCAACTGGCGACAAAGCCAATCAGGGCGGAATAAACAAAATCGGTTATTTTCATTCATTATCTCCCGGATAGATAAATTTTTTAATTCTTCAAGCTTTATGCGGAGGGTGCCAGGTCATTAATTTTGCGCGGCCTCGTATACCAATGACCACTGCCATAGTCAGTATAGATGATCGGTCTGAGACAGCAGAAATGACGGAAGTGGGAGGCTGAAGAACGCAGGCTGGATTGAATTGCCGTGTCAAACCTCAGCGATAATCATTTGCTGTCAAAGCGAGTTGCAAATAGACGGCACCGCACCCGGCCGGCTAGCCGTATCACGCATCAGCACCCAACGCAGTGGTTCACCCCCGGCGGCTGCCAGATCGATACAGCGGTGACGCTCCGCCGGGTAGCGCGCCGCCTGCCTTACGCGGCAAGCCTCAATTACTGAGCGCAACCTCCGCCACTTTGCGGGGGCGCGTCGCCCATACGGAGGCACCGACAATCAGCAGGCCGCCCAGCCAGGCGGCGGGGGTCAGGGACTCCTGTAGCCAGAGCATGGCGAACAGCGCACCAAACAGCGGCTCTGTGCCCATCAGCAAAGAGGCGCGGGTCGGCGTGAGGCGTTTCACGGCATAATTCTGTGCGAAGAAGGCGAACAGCGTGCAGAACAGCACCAGATAGAGCGTCGCGCCCCAAAACGCCGCGCTCTGCGGCAACGCCGGGATGCCCTGCCGGGTAACCAGCAACAGCGCCAGCGAACCGGCCGCGACCACACCGGTCTGCACCGCAGTCAGCGCCAGTGCTGGCACGTTGCGGTGCTGCATCAGTTTTTTTGTCAGGCACACCATCACTGCCCGCAGCAATGCGGCCCCGAGGATCAGCTTGTCCCCCGCGTTCATCGTGATGGCGACGCCCCCGGTCAGCAGCAGCGCCCCGCATAGCGACACGCCTGCGGCGATAAACGCGTTGTTTTCCGGCCGCTGACGCAACATCAGCCATTCAACAAACGGTGTCAGCACCACGCAGAGGCTGATAAGAAACGCCGCGTTGCTGGCGCTGGTCAGCGCCACCCCAAAGGTTTCACACAGAAATATCGCCAACAGCACCGTCCCCAGCAGCAGCCCCGGCACCAGCGCCTGTCGCCAACAGCCCCTTAACGCCGGCACCAGCAGCACAAAGGTCAGCATAAAGCGGATAAACAGAAAACCGGCAACCGGGTAGAACAGCACGGCCTGTTTAGCCATGCCGTAGCTGGTTCCCCAGACCACGGCCACCACCAGTAACATAACGGCCGCATACTGGGCCGTCGCATTCGCACTCTGGCGTTGATTATCCATTACTTAACCCGCTCATAGGCAATAACCAGCACATCACGATACCCCTGTGAACCTTTGCTGCATAAGATGGGCGAAACCTCATGCATCACGCGATGGTCATCCGCCACAATGACATCCAGCGGCTGGTTCAGCGTTTTGGTGCAGAGCACATTCCGCGCATTATCCGTAACGGTCGTGATGCCGCCCGAGACGTTCACCCGGCGGAGCAGCATCATCGCGATATAATCAACCCCATCCCGATGCAGCCCCTCCGGGGTGGGTTTGCCGGTTTCTTCGGCGTCCGTCAAAATGCGGTAAGGGTGCAGACGGATACGCCATGTGCAGCGCTCCCCTTCCGCTTGATTAAAGATATTACCCAGCTCACGCAGCAGGGAAGTAAACAGCGGGTGGGTGATAAACCCCTCCTCCAGCGGTGGATAGACCCGATCTACCCCACCGTTGAGCGTATTGATGTTTTTAGGTTGTGAGTAAGCGGCGTGCGGCAACAGCGTCAGTTCACCCTGTGGATCGCACAATTCAAACTGGCTGTAACGGCGATAGCGATACGTCCCGTTATCTGCCATAAATTCATCACGCGACAGCGAATCCCAATAGCGGGAGAACGAGGAGAGGGAATCCTCTTCCAGCGCCAGATCCTGTTTTAAGTCATCCCCGGCAATAAAAATCCAGCCATCGGTTTTAATAGCCTGCGCCGCATGATGGATGGCGTGGGCTGGCAGAGCGTAAGATTTGCTGATGATATCCATGGTTCACCTCAGGCAGTTAATGAGCAATCAGGGGTTACAGAGGAGGACAGGTCGGCCAGGTTGCGGCTGCCGCGTACACGGGCAATCTGTTTTTCCCAGCCATCACGGTCGGTCAGGTAGAGCGGGTCGCGCGCCTTGATGGAGACCAGGTCAGCAGCGCCCCTGCGTAGGTTAAACGTCACGGTGCCGCTGACGGTTTCCGCACTGGTACGGATAAAGGCGGCAATGGACGCAGCCAGCAGGCTGTACCAACGGCCTTCTATCGCCTCGTTTACCCAGATTTGCTCCAGCGCCAGTTTCTGACGCAACAGCCCGGCATCCAGGGTGGCGGTTTCCAGATGACGGAACGCCGCCATCAACAGCATGGCAGCCGGGGCTTCCCGCACTTCCAGCACCTTCTCGCCACCTTCAAGGTGTTCCAGCCCACTGAAGCGGCCGATACCATGGCGGCCAATGACCGTGTTCAGCTGTTCAATCAGCGTCAGCAATGGTAGCGCCTCGCCATTCACTGCCACCGGCAGGCCGTTTTCAATACTGATCGCGAGGTGTTCGTCCGGTTGGGGCTGCTGACATGACGTCCACTTAAACAGGGCTTCCGGCATGATGAAATCTTCTGGATTATCCAGCGCACCAGATTCGTACTCACGCACCCAGATATTGGCATCACCGCTGATCCCGCGCGCTTGGAAGCACGGCAGGCCTGCCTGCGCCAGCGCCTGGATTTTCTCCTCGCGGCTGAGGGCCGAATATTCATAGGGGCTGCCGGTAAAACCGGTAAAGTTCAGTTGGTGCAGTGCCCCATTAAGACGACGAAGGCTGTTTTGTGACTGATTGGCGGTATGCAGGATAGCGTCACAGCCGAGTATTTCCGCCTGCTCAACGGCCAGGCGGGCAATCAATGGCCGGGAGAGGGATGAACTGATGGGGTAGATCCCCAGGTATTGCGCATTGGCCCGGATCGCCGGAATGATAAACTCGTGCGCAAAGGCTTCACGTGCATCAATAATCTGTAAATCGACGTTGAAAAAACCGGCGATGTCCCGCAGGTCCTCGGCGTGCACCCCATCTCCGAGATCGACGGTAAGCGCGGTGACTTTGCAACCGGTCTGCGATAGTTTGTACAGCAGGTAGCTGCTGTCCACGCCCCCGCTAAACAGGGTCAGGATATGTTTCGACTGACGGGATATATAAGAGAGATCGTCAAGGCTGCGCACGTGTTGGTAGCGATTCATGGCCTCTTTCCTTATGAAGTAAACGTTGGTTTTTCAGGGCTTGCCGTCAGGCGAGTATGGGCGATCCCGCGCAGGTGAATAAGCCGGGTAAACAAACAAGACTCTTACGCTATGCGAACAAATCAATACATGGGCTTGCTGCCGTATATGGCGGTGTTTGTCAAAGTGGTGGAGACAGGCAGTTTTTCTGCGGCGGCGGAACAGTTGGGCACGACGGCCGCGTCGGTCAGCCGCCAGGTAGCGAGCCTTGAGCAGGCGCTGTCGGTCAAGCTGCTGATAAGAACTACGCGGCGGCTGAAGCTCTCGGCGGCGGGGAGCGATGCCTACGCCCGCTGCTGTGAGATGGTCGAGTCGGCCAGATCCGTGCTGGAGCTGGCGGAACGGATCAACGACACGCCGCAGGGGATGGTCAGGCTCAGCGCCCCGCGCGCCTTTGGCAAAGAACTGATCGCCCCGCATATCGAGGAGTTCTTACACCGCTACCCGGAGGTGGATATTCAGCTGAAACTCACCGATCGCCCGGCTGACCTTATCGGCGATGACCTAGACCTGATGGTGCGCATTACCGACACGCCCCCGGCCGGGCTGGCGGCGCGCCCGCTTATCCGCGTCAGCCATATCCTCTGCGCGACGGCCGCTTACCTGGAAAAACGCGGCTGCCCGCAGCACCCCAATGACCTCGCGCAGCACAGTTGCCTCTATCTCGGGGAAGTGGCTGGAGATAACTGCTGGCGATTTTCCCACCTGCACACCCAGGAGCAGATTAACGTCACGGTGCGCGGGCGCTATGTCACCAACCACAGCAAAGCGCGGCTGGAAGGGGTGCTCAGCCATCTGGGAATCGGTTGTTTGCCGTGGTTTGTTGCCAGAGACGCGCTGGCCGCCCAACAGGTCGTCGAGGTGCTGCCGCAGTGGGACTACCAGACCTCGTACTACGGCATGTCGTGGATCCTCTACCACCCAAACCGTTTTCTGCCGCCGAAATGCCGGGTGCTGATCGATTTCCTGGCGGAAAAGATTGCAGATAACGATGTAAACCGGCGTGCCTGCCGTTAATCAAAAGGTGAAGCTTCGGTGGATCACACCGAAGATTGTCCGGTATACGTTATCTTGACCTTTGGGTGGGTGCGCTGCCCCCACCAACTCCGTTTGGCGGTACTCTTTCACCGGGAGCGAAACAACGCTGCTTACCACTCCAATTCTGAGCATCAGACACCGGCCTCTGCCGTTTTTTGATCTGATTGCTTTCGCCAAGCATTCCAGATAGGCGGGAACCCGGCATCGTCAATGTCGCCGTCCGGCGTGGGGGAGGGCAGTGGGACTAATCCAGTGAGGTAGGAAAGCAGCGCGGATCAGCGCCCCTTTTTCTTGCGGCCGGGTTGGGTGAAGCGCTTGCGACCGGCCGGTGCGCCACCGGATTTGTCCGCGCTTTTCGGCGCGCCGCCCGTGGGCTTTTTCACCTGCGGCTTGGCCGGCGCTTTTTTCGCGGGTTTATCTTCAGAAGAGGAGTGTTCAAGCAGCTTGAACAGGTCGATCAGCTCATCGTCGGTCAGATCCCGCCATTCACCCTGCGGCAGCCCTTTCAGGCTGATATTCATGATGCGCGTGCGTTCCAGCTTGGTGACTTCATAACCAAAGTGCTGGCACATGCGGCGGATCTGGCGGTTAAGCCCCTGCACCAGCGTGATGCGGAACACAAACGGTGCCTCTTTTTTCACTTTGCACTTTTTGGTGACCGTACCGAGCATCGGCACCCCAGCGCCCATGCCGCGGATAAACTCGTCGGTGACCGGCTTATTTACCGTGACCACATACTCTTTCTCGTGATCGTTACCGGCGCGCAGGATTTTATTGACCAGATCGCCGTGGTTGGTCAGCAGGATCAGCCCTTGTGAATCTTTATCCAGCCGTCCGATAGGGAACACGCGTGTGCTGTGGTTCACAAAATCAACGATGTTATCCTGCTCGCCCTCTTCAGTGGTGCTGACAATGCCGACTGGTTTATTCAGCGCGATCAATACCAGATCTTCTTCATTGCGCGCTTCAATCAGCCGGCCGTTCACTTTCACCACATCCCCGGCCGAGACCTGATCGCCAATGGTTGCGCGTTTGCCGTTAATAAAAACCAACCCCTGTTCAATGTAACGGTCGGCTTCGCGACGGGAGCAGATACCGCTCTCGCTGATGTATTTGTTAAGACGGGTGGTTGAGTGGCTCAGCATGGTTCCTCCGAAAAAAACGGACTATACCCTATGCCCGGCAGGTCGCGAAGCCTGGCCTTAAAAAATCCGCGCAGGCGGCTAAAGCGCATACAGGCCGTGGTGGCCCAGCTATTTTTGCTGTGGCCGGAAGCGGGCTACGGTGGCGCGGTTGTCGTAAACCCTAGCGTGTATTGCGGTTCCACACCCGGCCAAAATCAACCTCTGCCAGCAAAGATGGCACCGGCCCCCACAGCGCTACCGGAGCCTGCCACGGAAACACCATGACATGAGGTATCGCCATGTTAACATGCTGTTATTTCCTGACGCCTTGGGGGCCACACAATGTCTCATATGACTCTGCATATTCTGGATGCGCAGAAGAAACTCACCGCTCACCGTCAATGGTTTCATACCTGCCTGACCGCTACCTACGAACAAGCAAAAAAGGTGATGCAAATCCCTGCTCTGGATGTCGTGATCAAGGCTGGAAAGTTCGTCATTCCGGAAAAGGGGCACTTAGGATATTGTCCCGAGCCTGGCATCGTGTATGTGACAGTTGATCCTGAAAACCCCGCATTCTGCAAAAATGACGCCCAGTCGCTGGAGCGCATGTTTGCTCATGAACTGCACCATGTGGCGAGGTGGGCCGGGCCGGGGTATGGCACCACGTTAGGCGAGGCGTTAGTCTCAGAAGGTCTTGCAGGGCATTTTGTTCTTGAGCTTTTTGGGGGTGAGCCTGAACGTTGGGAAAGCATTCACCCAGATAGCGTGCAGGCTTATTATTCACAACTCGATGAAAACTGGCACCGCACCGATTACGATCATAACCGGTGGTTTTATGGCACCGGTGATTTACCTCGGTGGCTGGGGTATACCGTAGGGTTCAATCTGGTTTCCAAATATCTTGCAGTGGCACCGCATCTAAGGGCCTCAATGCTCTCCAATGTGGATGCAAATGCGTTTAAGGTGTTTATTTAACAGCCAGCGAAATACTATTTGGCACTTTCATACCGGTGTGCGGTATACAAAGTGCCGTAGTGCCGCGGGTTAATTTATCATTCTGGCTTATTGCATAACTGATAAAGCAAAGCGGCTTTCCAGTACATGGGCGATGTTGTCTGTCGTCAGCTGCTGCTTCTCGACCTGATCTGCGGTGATTGTCTTCAGCATGTCGCCCAGCAGAATGGCGCGCCCCTCAGGTTGGTGCTGGATGACCAGCAGCTTTTGCACGAAGATGGCATCGGGGTGCGTGGAGTTAAGGTAATTGGCTGGGGCAAAATCAATCCACTCCTGATGTGACAGGTCAAAGGCATATTGATTGGCCCACTCTCCTTCAACCTTTGCCTGAAGCAGATACTCCCCACGCGCGTCACGGCTGAGCCGGAACGTGTCGAAATCCTGCATGATGTCCGTATCAAGCATGTCCAAAGCCACCGGTGCGCGGATGCCGTAGCTCCCAAACCCCAGGTCGCAAAGCCACTGGCGGCCATCGACCTCTGCCACTACCGCCATATGGGTCTTTGGCCGGCGCGCCGGATAGAACATCGGCCGGGCCGCAACAAAACGGTAGGTGATCCCCAGCGCTGCCAGCGCCATCGCAAACAGCCCGTTAAGCTCATAGCAGTAGCCGCCCCGCCGCTGGTGTAACAGCTTGCCGGCAATCTCCTCGGGTATCATCGAAACGACTTTACCCGCCTGTACATCCAGATTCTCGAACGGGATCGAGAAGAGCTGGTGGCGCATAATCGCGTGTAGCGTGGCGCTATCGGCCGCCGCCTGCCCGCCATAGTTTATGCGTCGGAAGTAGGCGGAAAGGTCGAAGTTGTCACTGTGCATGTTGCCTCCTTGGCTGGATTGTATTGGGCACACTATAGATGGCGACGGCCATCATCTGTATAGTCAGATTTATCAAAAACTAGCCTGTACAGATCACGATGTCCCTCCCACACCCGTCGACTCCCCACTACCGCCGGATTGCCGAGATGCTGCGGCTTACCCTTGCCTCAGGCGCGTTGCGACCGGGGGATCGCCTCATCTCCGCGCGTAAGCTGGCCGAGCGCGAGCAGGTCAGCCTGCCCACCGCGCTGGAAGCACTCCGTTGCCTTGAAGTGGAGGGCCTGATCATTGCGCGACCGCGATCGGGCTACTTCGTCCGCCAGAACAGTATGCCCAGACATGCGCAGCCCTCCCGCCCCGTGCCGGTGACCCTGTCTGCCGTGGCCCGGTCACTGTTTGGCAGTGCTGAAACGCGGCTGGTTCCGCTTGGCGCCGCGTTACCCGATCCCGCCTGGCTGCCCGTGGATACCCTGCAACGGGCACTGCAGGCGGCAGGCCGTCGGCTGGATGCACGCGGGCAGAGCTACAGCCTCCCGCCGGGAAGGGCAGATCTGCGCCATAAGATAGCCGCGCGTGCCGCCCAGTGGGGCGCGCTTTTTGGCGCGGACGATCTGGTCATTACGGCTGGCGCAACGCAGGCGCTGCGGCTGGCCCTCCATGCGGTGTGCCAGCCAGGCGACGTGGTGGCGATTGAACAGCCCGCCTACTTCGGCACGCTCCTGCTGCTGGAGGATTTGGGCCTGAAGGCACTGCAGATCCCCACTGACCCTAAAGAGGGCTTATTGCTGGCAGCGCTTAAAAAAGCCATTCAGCGCCATCGCCCGGCAGCCGTCATTGCCTCGCCTACGGTGCAAAATCCACTCGGTGCCAGTATGCCCATCGCGCGCAAACGGGAGCTGGTGGCGCTGCTTGCCAGTGCGGGCCTCCCTTTGATTGAGGACGATGTGTATGGCGATCTGGCAGGCGGGGCGCAGCGTCCACCCGCGTGCAAGGCATTCGACCAGAGTGGGAATGTCATCTATTGCAGCTCACTGTCCAAAACCCTTGCTCCGGGCTGGAGAGTTGGCTGGATTGCGGCCGGACGCTATCACGCCAAGGTATTGCAGGCCCGCATGGCAGGCGACTGGGCGGGCGCGCCGCTGATAGAGGCTGCGGCGAGCGAGATGCTGGCAAGTGGTGACTACTATCGGCATCTGCGGCACCTGAAGCTCCGCATTGCGGAGGGCGTACGGGCTGTTATCGCGCAGGTCACGGCGAGCTTCCCACCGGGTACGCAGGTGGCCGCACCAGAAGCCGGTTTTCTGGTTTGGGTGGAACTGCCGCCCCAAGTGGATGCGTTGGAGGTACATCGCCGCGCACTCGCCCTGGGCATTGGCGTCAGCCCTGGCCCGCTGTTTTCCCCAGAGGCAGCCCTACAGAACTACCTGCGGCTGAATTGTGCGAATGAACCCACGCCCCACCTATTAAATGCAGTGGCCCAGCTCGGCACCCTATGCCATGAATTATCCCAAGGGCAATGACGCCTGATATTTGTCTGCGGCTGCTTTCGGCGTTTCAAGAGCTAATGAGGGGTTGGTTATCATTAATATTATGTGCCACTTTATCAGCCATATTTTATACGGCTGATAAAGTGCCAATAGCTATCTATTGATATTGACGGGATACTTTGGCTTCCTTAGCTCTTTATTATGGAGTGCCTGATATCGCTCTTCTTTTTGTGCCCTCTCTGACAATATGACTTTATTGTTGCGAAAGCTCAGATCGCCATTGTCAAATAAGTGGTGCAGATCTGCTGCCAGTGCAATGCCGTTTTCAACGCTGGGTTTTCCCTGATTGGCATGGCCAATGATATGGCAGGCTTCAAGCGCAAGGGAACTGCCGGTGACGGCACATCTGCCGTGCCAGTTGTCCAACACCTCACGCCTGAATGCCGCCTGATCCATCCGGACTTTTACCATCCGCAGGCCATCTTCGCGACGCGAGCGTGGTTCATAGCCTGCTGCGTATGAGCCTGTCAGCGTAGTCAGGACGTCTACGACCTCCTTCACCAGCGGCGCGGCGAAGGAGGCGCCCTGGCTGCAAAAGTGGCGTTGGAAGAGGTTGAAGCGCTGATCCCCACCTTTATGGGGCAACATCTCGCTCACTTTTAGCGGGTCTAACATGATAAATGGATCGAGGCGAGACAGGTCTTTCAGCGCAAAACGGTATGGGTAGCCCGAGTCGGGATTTATCGAGTGGCCGGTGATCTCATATTCGCCGCATAGATAGAAGCAACTCGCTTTGCCAGCCAGCCTTTGAATGATGAATACCCGGTCGCCAACCTTAACGCGTGCATGTCTCGTTTTTGAGCTAATGCCATAGCCGCCTTCAGGCTTAAAAGTATGTTCGTTTTGTGGGCCGTGGTAAGCGTAGAAATAGTGCATCTCATCGTCCTTGAAAAGTTTATATTTCTATATCGGCAATTCATGTGAAAAGTTTAATCACCCTGTAGAGCGCATTAAAAGGGTGGCATGAGTAACTCGCCAAGTTTCAATGCAGGTGTCGTTTTGCTGGCGGGGAGTGATAAAGGCTTCCCTGACGCAGCAGAGAAAGCCTTCATACCTATTGATCAGAGTTGCTGGCTGGTGGGCCGACGGCAGGGTGTTTATAAAATCACGTTTTCCTGCACCGATCTCTTACTCGGTAATATGGCCGGTAAGCTCCGTCGCCACCGCGTCGTGCACCCAGCGCCGGTGATGATGATGACGTTATCTTTGTTACCGTGGCTCCTCACTTTTCCCCATACTGTTCATCGGTCACTTTTTCCAGCCACTCCACTGCCTTGCCATCCTGCGCTTCCTGAATCGCAATGTGCGTCATGAAGGTGGTGGCGCTGGCACCGTGCCAGTGTTTTTCAAACGGCGGGATCCACACCACGTCGCCGGGCCGGATCTGGCGGGCTGGCTCGCCCCAGGTCTGCACATAGCCGCTGCCAGCGGTGACAATCAGCGTCTGGCCGAGTGGGTGGGTATGCCAGGCGGTACGCGCGCCGGGTTCAAAGGTCACGCTGCCGCCGCTGGCACGAGCCGGCTCATTGACCGGGAAAAGCGGATCGATACGCACTGTCCCGGTGAACCACTCTTCAGGGCCGACAATGGACGCTTGTGAACCACACGTATAAATATCAGTCATCTGCTGCTCCTCAGTTTTGCTGCTGGCATCTGTCAGGGCTGGTTGATCGGCTCTGGGATTTGTCTCGCTCTTGCGAGGCCATTAAAGGAGTGAGTGTAGGCCAGATCAACGCCGTGAATAAGTTGCTCGATAAGAATGGAGTAATGAGCAGATTTCATCAATAAGGGGTGATTAACTGCTGAGTACCGGTCGATCGCAGAAATTAGGAGGCCCAAGGGGTTAATAGCCAGAAGAGGACATGCACAAACAGATTATTGCATTCCATTCATAACACCATGCGGGAATCAGGAATAATTCCCTCGGCAGGTGGGTTTTATACTGAAAAGCTGGCGGTTCCACCACGCTGCCCGAGCCTTCACTATTAAGCATGGAGCCTGTATGAAGCGAATATCCGTTATTGCACTCTCATTGATGTGTTGTTCTTTTGCCCTCTCCGCTGAGGAAAATACTTCTGCCATTACCGTACGGGAAAATGGCACCCAGCCTTCGGTGAAAGGTTCTGCCGACTATTTTACCGGTTCCGTGCGCATTGACGCGCCGTTCAAAGGAACGGGGGCCGCACGGGTGAGCGGGGCTTCCGTGACCTTTGAGCCGGCGGCGCGCACCGCGTGGCATACCCATCCGCAGGGCCAGACACTGATCGTGACCGCCGGCGTGGGGCGGGTGCAGGAGTGGGGCAAGCCAGTGCGCGAAATCCGTCCGGGCGATACGGTCTGGATCCCGGCGGGCGTGAAGCATTGGCATGGTGCCGCGCCTGAAAGCAGCATGACCCACATCGCCATCGCGGAGAACGTTGGCGGCAAGGTGGTGGATTGGATGGAAAAGGTCAGCGATGAGCAGTATGGCATGGCGGAAAAATCCTGAGGAGAGAGCAGATGATCAAAGGTTTTAACATGGCGCTTGTGATGTGTGCCGCGCTGGCATCCTCCTCCGGCCTGGCTGAGGAGCAGCCCCATCCTGAACAGCGGCGAATCGACCAGATGCTGCAAAAGCAGACCCACCCGCTGACCGAACAGCAAAAAAACATTGCCCTGATAGCGGCCACGGCGGCAGTGGGCAATATGTCTGGTCTCCATGCCGCGCTCGGGCGCGGGCTGGATGCGGGCCTGAGTGTGAGTGACTGCCGGGAAGTGCTGGTGCAGCTGTATGCCTATGCGGGGTTTCCGCGTAGCCTCAATGCGTTGAGCGAACTGATGCGGGTAGTGGATGCACGCCAGCAGCAGGGCAAGCAGGATGAGCCGGGGCAGGATCCAGGCGCACTGCCGACCCCCGAGGAGATGCTGGCGGCAGGCACGCGCAACCAGACCGCGCTGGTGGGCAAGCCGGTACAGGGCGCGCTGTTTGAGTTTGCACCGGCGATCGACCAGTACCTGAAGTCCCATCTGTTCGGCGATATCTTTGCGCGCGACAACCTTAGCTGGAAAAACCGTGAACTGGCGACGGTAGGGGCGCTGGCGAGCCTCAGCGGCGTCGAATCGCAGCTTAAATCCCATCTCAATGTCAGCATGAACGTTGGATTGAGTGCCGGGCAGCTTGCTGAACTGGTGCCTTTCTTTAACGCACAGGGCGAGCAGGGCACCGCACAGCGGCTCAAATTAGCACTGGACTCCCTCAATCAGTAACGTCTTACCTAAACCGTGTCGGAAAAGGTTCCGGCACGGTGAGGTAAAACCTCTCAATCATTAATCGTTCAGGCGGGCCAGTTTCTCTGCTTCTGATTCATGAACCGCACTCATATCACTATGTAACAATCAGGCAGAGTCATTACCCCTAATTGCATCTATCTTTAAAAGTTGAAAATAAAAATCGCGCCCCTGGGTAGCGAAGCGCCTGCATTTTTCACTTTTTGCGTTGGAGGCACGATATGAGCAATGATAAAAACAATACACCCGCACACCATCCCCACCACGATAGCCACCGCCTTTCCGCCGAACCCGGTGCACCGCACGTTGATCTCTCTCTGTCGAGACGGGGGTTGTTGAAGGCCGGTGCAGCCACAGCCATTGTGGCGGCGGTGCCCTCAACCACGGCATTTGGGGCCAGTGAACCTCAGGTCACGCCGCCGCCAGAGATATCCCCACTGACCCTCAACGTGAACGGCGAGGTGCGGCAGCTGGACGTTGATACCCGCACCACGCTGTTGGATGCGTTGCGGGAGCATCTGCACCTGACCGGCACCAAGAAGGGGTGCGATCATGGGCAGTGCGGTGCCTGCACCGTGATGGTCAATGGACGCCGCATCAACTCGTGCCTGACGCTTGCGGTGATGCATCAGGACGATCGCATCACCACGATTGAAGGGTTCGGCAACCCGGACAAGCTGCACCCGGTGCAGGCGGCCTTCATCAAGCATGACGGCTATCAGTGCGGTTACTGTACGCCAGGGCAGATCTGCTCCACGATTGCGGTACTGGAGGAGCTGAAAGCGGGCATCCCCAGCCACGTCACGGCGGATCTCACCTCCTCGCCCCCGCTGAGCGACAGCGAAATCCGCGAGCGCATGAGCGGCAATATCTGCCGTTGCGGTGCCTATTCCAACATTCTTGCTGCCATCAATGACGTCGCCGGGAGTGAACACTCGTGAAAGCTTTTACCTATGAACGCGTAAAAACAGCGGCGGAAGCGGCGGCAAGCGCGCAGCGTACGCCGGGAGCAAAATTTATCGCTGGCGGCACCAATCTGCTCGACCTGATGAAGCTGGAGATAGAGACGCCTGCCCATCTGATCGACGTCAACGGACTGGCGCTGGATAGCATCGAGCCGACCGCCGAGGGAGGGTTGCGCATCGGCGCGCTGGTGCGCAATACCGATCTGGCGGCAGATATGCGGGTGCGCCGGGATTATGCGGTGCTGTCGCGCGCGTTACTGGCCGGTGCCTCTGGCCAGCTGCGTAACAAAGCCACCACCGCGGGCAATTTATTGCAGCGTACGCGCTGCCCCTACTTCTATGACACTAACCAGCCCTGCAACAAACGCCTGCCCGGCAGCGGTTGCGCGGCGCTGGAGGGCTTCAGCCGCCAACATGCGGTCATTGGGGCCAGCAAAGCCTGCATCGCCACGCACCCGAGCGATATGGCGGTGGGTATGCGCCTGCTGGATGCCGTGATTGAAACGGTTGACCCGGCCGGCAACGGACGCAGCATTCCCATCGCCGATTTTTACCGTGCGCCGGGCGATACCCCGCATCTGGAAACCGTCCTGACGCCCGGCGAGCTCATTACCGCCGTCACCCTGCCGCGCCCGCTCGGCGGCAACCACATCTACCGCAAGGTGCGCGATCGCGCCTCCTATGCGTTTGCGCTGGTGTCGGTCGCCATGGTGGTGCAGCCGGACGGCAGCGGCCGTGTGGCGCTGGGCGGGGTGGCGCATAAACCTTGGCGGCGCGAGCAGGCCGACGCGGAGATGGCACAGGGTACTCAGGCGGTGTACCAGCGCCTGTTTGCTGACGCCCAGCCAACACCTGAGAATGAGTTCAAACTGACACTGGCGAAGCGCACGATCGCGTCCGTACTGGCAGAAGCGAGGGCATGAACGCATGAAATTTGAGAATCCGGCCAAAGATAACCCCATAGACCAGCTCAAGGTGGTCGGGAAGCCCCATGACCGTATCGACGGGCCGCTAAAAACCACCGGCACCGCGACCTATGCCTACGAGTGGCATGATGTTGCGCCTGATGCCGCCTATGGCTATCTCGTGGGTTCATCCATCGCCAAAGGCCGCATCAACGGCATCAACACCGAGGCGGCGCGCCGCGCGCCGGGCGTGCTGGCCGTGGTCACCGCTGACAATGCTGGCCGTCTGGGCAAAGGCGACAAGAATGCCGCCGCGCTGCTGGCAGGCAAGGAGATCCAGCACTACCATCAGGCGGTTGCCATCGTTGTGGCGGAGACCTTTGAGCAGGCGCGTGCCGCGGCGGCGTTGGTTGAGGTGGATTACCGGCGGGAGCGCGGCGCGTGGGATCTGGCGCGCGAAAAAGAGACAGCGAAGCAGGATGAAAGCGAGCCGGACAAAAAGACCGGCGACTTCGAGCGCGCCTTTGCCACAGCCGCCGTGAAGCTTGACGCCACCTACACCACCCCCGACCAGAGCCATATGGCGATGGAGCCACATGCCTCGCTGGCCATGTGGCAGGGGAATAAAGTCACCGTCTGGACTTCTAACCAGATGATCAACTGGGGCCGGGAAGATCTGGCGAAGACGCTGAATGTGCCGGTCGAAAACGTTCGCTTGATCTCGCCCTATATTGGCGGGGGCTTTGGCGGCAAACTGTTTTTGCGCAGCGACGCGGTGTTGGCGGCACTGGGTGCCAAGGCTGCACAGCGCCCGGTGAAACTCGCCCTGTCCCGTCCTCTTATCCCTAACAACACTACCCATCGCCCGGCCACCATCCAGCACATCCGCATTGGCACCGACAGCGTGGGGCATATCACCGCGATTGCCCATGAGAGCTGGTCGGGCAATCTGCCTGAAGGCAAGTCCGAGACGGCCGTCCAGCAAACGGAGCTGCTCTATGCCGGTGCCAACCGTTTTACCGGGCTGCGGCTGGCAAGGCTCGATTTGCCGGAGGGCAACGCCATGCGCGCACCCGGCGAGGCACCGGGATTGATGGCGCTGGAGATCGCCATTGACGAGATGGCGGAGAAGCTGGGCATGGACCCGGTGGCGTTCCGTATTCTCAATGACACGCAGGTCGATCCGGCGAATCCTGACCGGCCCTTTTCCCGGCGTCAGCTGGTGGAGTGCCTGCGCACCGGCGAGGAGAAATTTGGCTGGAGCCGCCGCAATGCCCAGCCCGGACAGGTGCGCGACGGCCGCTGGTTAGTCGGCATGGGCGTGGCGGCGGGCTTCCGTAACAATCTGGTGATGGCCTCTGGCGCGCGGGTGCATCTCGACCCACAGGGCGTGGTCACCGTTGAGACGGATATGACGGACATCGGTACCGGCAGCTACACCATCATCGCCCAGACCGCTGCGGAAATGATGGGCGTGCCGCTAGAGAAGGTGATGGTACGTCTGGGCGACTCAGATTTTCCGGTGTCGGCCGGATCGGGCGGGCAGTGGGGCGCCAACAGTTCCACCGCTGGCGTCTATGCGGCGTGCGTGAAACTGCGTGAGGCGGTGGCGCAAAAGCTTGGGCTGGCCGCTGACGAGGCGCGCTTTGTCGAGGGTGAGGTGCGCGTCGGCGACCGCCGTATCCCACTCGCTGACGCGGCGCAGGGCGGCCGGATCACGGTGGAAGACACCATTGAATTTGGCGATCTGGCGAAAAAGTACCAGCAATCGACCTTCGCCGGGCACTTTGTCGAGGTGGGCGTCGATATGGCCACCGGCGAGGTGCGTATCCGCCGTATGCTGGCGGTGTGTGCCGCCGGGCGGATCCTCAACCCTAAAACCGCGCGCAGCCAAGTGATTGGGGCGATGACGATGGGCGTGGGTGCCGCGCTAATGGAGGAGCTGGCGGTGGATACGCGGCTGGGCTACTTCGTGAACCACGATTTGGCGGGCTACGAGGTGCCAGTCCATGCTGATATTCCCGAGCAGGAGGTCATTTTCCTCGACGACACCGATCCCGTCTCGTCACCGATGAAAGCGAAAGGCGTCGGCGAACTGGGGCTATGCGGCGTCAGCGCGGCGATTGCCAATGCCATCTACAACGCCACCGGCGTGCGCGTCAGGGATTACCCGATTACGCTCGACAAACTGCTGAAGGGCTTGCCACAGCTGGTCTAGGCACAGCTGATAGACGCGGGCGGCCATAGGCCGCCCGCTTTTTACCTTCAGAGCCAGTGCCGCGCCAGCAGGTGCAGACGGGCATTACCCAAACCACGGCTGAAATGGGTCGGGGAAGTTCTCCCAGCCTTCAGGCCCCTTATTCATCTCATCATACGTCAGCAGGGCAGCATCAAGTTGCTGCCTTAACTGCGCCTCATCCATGTTGATGCCGATAAACACCAGCTCCTGGCGCGCATCGCCGGTGCCTACCACCCAGTTCTCCAGAATGAACTGCAAGGTGTCCGGATCCTGCGGCCAGCGCTCCTGTGGCACACTCGCCCACCACAGGCCCGCCAGCCCCTGCCGGCTGACCCCACCGGCCTGCGACCAGGAGCCAGCATGGCGCGGGCGGCTGGCCAGCCAGAAGAAGCCCTTCGACCGCACCACGCCGCGCATATCTCCCTCCACGATCTCCCAGAAGCGCTGCGGGTGGAACGGGCGGCGCGCGCGATAGACAAAGCTGCGAATGCCATACTCTTCCGTCTCTGGCGTGTGCTCCCCACGTAGTTCTTTCAACCAGCCCGGCGCCTGCGAGGCGGCATCAAAGTCAAACAGGCCGGTGTTCAGCACCTGATCGAGATCCACCTGACCAAAAGAGGAGGTAACAATCTTGGCGCGCGGGTTCAGCGAGCGCAGAATGGCGGTCAGCCGCTTTTTCTGTTGCTCATCAACCAGATCCATCTTATTGAGGATCAGGACGTCACAGAACTCAATCTGGTCGATCAGGAGATCCACCACCGTGCGCTCATCCTCTTCGCCCAGCGATTCACCCCGGGCGCGGATGCTCTCATCAGACTCATAGTCGCGTAGGAAATTGAAGCCATCCACCACGGTCACCATTGTATCGAGGCGGGCCACCTCAGAGAGGCTTTGCCCATCCTCATCGGCGAAGGTAAATGTCTCCGCCACCGGCAGTGGCTCAGAGATCCCAGTGGACTCAATGACCAAATGGTCGAAACGGCCCTCTTTCGCCAGTCGGTTCACCTCAAGCAGCAAATCCTCACGCAAGGTGCAGCAGATGCAGCCATTGCTCATCTCCACCAGTTTCTCATCCGTTCGCGACAGTTCGGCCCCGCCATCGCGCACCAGCGCGGCATCAATGTTGACCTCAGACATATCGTTGACGATGACCGCTACCCGCCGCCCCTCGCGGTTATTCAGGATGTGGTTAAGCAGGGTGGTTTTGCCAGCGCCGAGAAAACCGGAGAGCACCGTAACCGGCAATTTTGGGGGGTTGGATGTGAAAGGGATGAATGACATTGCGGCTCCTTGAAGAAAATAAACTAAAGGTGTGCTCAAGGGGGATACCCGCTGACGCCACCTTAAATGTTATGTTATAACATAACTAAAGTGACTGTCTACACGGAGTCTGCTGCTTCACATTCAGCAACCTGCTCTCTTCGGCTCACTCAATTCAGGCTCCTCTGTTCTGGTAACCTCATCGTCTTCTGTTTACCAAGGTGCGGCAATGACAAGCCTGTATGCCGCCACTAAAGGTGCCGTTGTCGCGATGGTGAAAGTTGGGCCTCTGCGCTAGCCGGGCGCCGTATACGCGCCAATACATGGGTGCCGGGTCCAATTAAAACGAATTTCAGGCATTTTATGCCGGAGGAGTCGCGTCAGCAGTTTGAGGATAATGGAATTAGCGGGCAGTACAAATTATTGCTGGCCCGCTTCTCATGCTCTACTCCACCTAATTGGCAAGCGCCCTCTCTTTCAGGCCGTGCTGCACTACGGGCGGTTTAAAATTAAAGATTTTCCATATAGTGAAATGCTTTAAGCAGTTTTTCTTCCGATTCCGGTGGTGATTCCAGATTTATCCCTATCTCCTCTTCAACCTTCTTCATTAATTCATAACGGGTAATACCCAATCTGTTAGCGACATGGTTAACACAACTTCTTGCATGCGAAGCCCTGTGTGCCAAGGGTCTTGTGGGGTCCAGAACTCTTTTCCTTGATGAGGAGTGAGACATTGATTCATCCTTAAAGTAGGGTTTTCTCCAATCTGCCACTCTTTATAGTGGCATATCCCAACTTTTTCCATAGGCCATCAATTGTTTACGCTGGAAAGGATATCTGAGACGTTAAGCAAGGAGTCTGCTCCATTCAATATAACCCGCAGCCATCTTTATGCCATGCCGAATGTCCCTATATTACTGTGGGCTTCTACATTAGGAGGCTATTTTTATAGTTCACTCCCCATTACCCAAATAGTGCACCAGACCTATCAACGACTATTTTATATAGTGCGAAGAGATTCACTTGTGCAGGTTTTGCAGTGCCTCTTCATTCATTGCATAAGGTATCCACTTCTGGTCAGGGGCGCCGCCATGCTTTTTATAGAAGGCTTCAGCCTGATGATTCCCGGCCATGACATCCCATTTCAATCGGCCGCCCCCTTTTGCCAAAGTCCAGGCCGCGAGATGGCGAAAGAGTGCTGACCCCACGCCATGTCCCCTATAACCCGCATCGACAAACAGCTCCTTGAGAACAACCGTGCATTTTAGGTCATAGGTAAAAGGGATAATTAACCCCACGGCATAACCCGCAAGGCCATCACTGCACTCAGCCACAAAAATATGGCATTCAGGGTGCTCGCCAAACGCGCGTGCCAGCAGTGAGTGCTCGTCGACGTCAAATTCCCTGATATAGTCCTCGAACTCCGCCAGAAAACGCATGTGCTTGAGCAGGGCGGGTATATCATCGGGCATTGCTGCCCGAATCGTCATATCGCGACTTAACATTCGCAGGAGAATCCATCGGTAGCGGCGGGGGTGGCTTCTCCCTGCAGGGAAAGCCCTTCATCCACCCAACCGGTCAGGCCGCCAATCATCTCTTTTACCGGAAAGCCCAAACCAGCCAGACGAACCGCTGCCCGGTGTACGCCGTTACAGTGCGGGCCTGCGCAGTAGACCACAAACAGCGTATCGCGTGGATAGTCGGCCATTCTCTCTTCAGTTATGGTACGCGTCGGAATACTGATTGCGCCGGGCACATGCGCTGCCGAGAATGCCTCATGGCTTCTTACATCGACCAACACATAGTCTACATTGCCCGTCTTCTGGCTTTGATGCACATCAGAACAATCGGTCTCAAAGGCCAGGCGACGGCTAAAGTGTTGCAGGGCTTCTGAAGGGGTAGCGGCGGCTATTTCACTGATTAAACTTGGCATAGGAAAGGTCTCTTGTGTGAATGTAGGTTGATTGTATGGAGCGCGGACAAACTGATACAGTGGCGCATCTGACAATAACTGGTAGTTTTCCGCCAATGTTAAATCATCCAAATGTCGTGGCTATTCTTGCCTATGACGGGCTGTGTACCTTTGAGTTTGGGATCGCGGTGGAGATATTCGGCCTGCCACGCCCCGAATTTAATTTCCCTTGGTATGAACACCGGATAGTGGCGGTGGATGCCTATCCAATGCAGGCGTCAGGTGGGATCCAGGTTGCCTCCCGTTTTGGGCTGGAATCATTGAGTGAAGCGCACACCATTATTATTCCCGGCTGGCGTAACCGTGATGAAACACCACCGCAGGAACTGCTGGACGCCTTAAATGACGCCTACCAGCGCGGGGCGCGCCTGCTCTCAATCTGTTCGGGGGTATTTGTGCTTGCCGCCGCAGGTTTATTGGATGGGAAGAGTGCAACCACGCACTGGCGATATACCGATGAACTCGCTGAACGTTATCCCGGCATCACTGTTGACCCCAATGTGCTTTATGTTGACAGCGGGCAGATAATTACCTCGGCGGGGAGTGCTGCGGGTATTGATGCCTGCCTTCATCTGGTGAGCCGTGATTACGGGATGCATGTCGCCAATATTGTTGCCAGGCGCTTGGTCATGGCTCCCCAGCGTTCTGGCGGGCAGACCCAATTTATCCCTTCTCCCGTTGCCCAGAAGCCCCGGGATGAAATTGCCTCCGTGCTTGAGTGGGCGCTCCAGAATTTGGACAGCGATCTGTCAGTCAAACAATTGGCGGATAAAGCGTTAATGTCAGAGCGGACTTTTTTAAGGCGGTTCCGGGAAGCGATGGGTATTACGCCCAAGACATGGGTGCTGCAAGCGCGAATGAACTTGGCGCGTGACTTATTGGAAAGCAATCACCTGCACAGTGAGCAGATTATGGCGCGCTGCGGGTTCAACTCTATGGAGAGTTTCCGTGCCGCTTTCCGTAAAGCCGTTGGCATCTCGCCCTCTTCATATCGCAATCAGTTTGGGAAAATAGGCGCAGAGTAGGCGTTTATTTAATGACATAGGAAACGAATTGCCCCTAAAACAGAGCCACAGGCGCTTAGGCTCTCTGTGGCTCTGGCGAGATTTTAGCAGGGATTAATCAGTCAGCATCCCATGCGGGTCGAGTACATATTTTGCCGCAACGCCCGCGTCAAACTGCGCATACCCTTCGATAGCCGCTTCCAGCGGAATGACCTGTGCATTCACAATTTTCGCGATGGGCAAGCGGTCATGCAGGATGGCGTTCATTAGCTGGCGGTTGTAGCGCAGCACCGGGGTCTGGCCGGTGTGGAAAGATTGCGCCTTCGACCAACCCAAGCCGAACTGCAGACTAAGCGATCCCTGCTGTGCCGCTTTCTCATGGGCGCCCGGATCTTGTGTGACATACAGGCCGGGAATGCCGATCTTGCCCGCCACGCGGGTAATTTCCATCATCTGATTAAGCACGATCGCCGGCTGCTCTTTGCCAGAGTGTCCGCGCGCTTCAAAACCGACCGCGTCAATGGCGGAGTCCACCTCCGGCACGCCCACCACCTGCTCGACCATCTCCCCCAGACGATCGTGTTTACTCAGATCGATTGGCACAAAGCCCATTTTTGCCGCGTGCGCGAGGCGCTCCTGATTGAAATCGCCCACCATGACCACCGCTGCACCAAGGATCTGCGCTGACGCCGCGGCCGCCAGGCCCACCGGGCCAGCGCCCGCCACATAGGTGATGGAACCGACGCCAACGCCCGCCGTCACAGCCCCATGGAAACCGGTCGGCAAGATGTCTGAGAGCATGGTCAAATCTTTTATCTTGGCTAGCGCCTGATCGCGATCGGGGAACTTCAGCAGGTTAAAGTCAGCGTAGGGCACCATGACATATCTGGCCTGCCCACCCACCCAGCCGCCCATATCCACATAACCATAAGCGCCACCCGCGCGGGACGGGTTGACCGTCAGGCAGACACCGGTATCCAGCTCACGGCAGCAGCGGCAGCGGCCACAGGCCACGTTGAAAGGCACTGACACAATGTCGCCGACGGCCAGCATCTCTACATCGCGACCCTTTTCGATCACTTCCCCGGTAATCTCATGCCCCAACACCATGCCCGCAGGAGCCGTAGTCCGGCCGCGCACCATGTGCTGATCCGAGCCGCAGATGTTGGTTGAAATGACTTTCAGGATCACGGCGTGTTCGATTTTCTTACCGGCAGGATTGGTAAACGTGGGATCAGGGATATCTTCAACTTCCACCTTGCCCGGCCCCTGATAAACGACGCCGCGGTTTGATTGAGTGCTCATAACATCTCCTTAATGTGATGCCCTATGCTTGAGGGAGGGCATGTTGTGAAGTAGTTGTTTATCTCTTCCTCATCATTACCGCCGTTGTGGCTCATCACTCTTTCGCCATCAAGCACGGGCTTAGGTACTACAGACTCCCACTCCACAGGCTCAAAATATTGTCAGACTTGCGCTGGCGGCAGTTCATTCGGTGTGAAGACCGACGCAACCCTCACGGCCGTGCCGGACTCCTGGAACCGTACTGCCAGCAGGGCCTCCCCAAGGACTGGAAACGCCCAGCTACGGCTTCCCTATTGGTTGTTTAACCACCAAATGAATCTTCATAATAGACTGATATCTCAGGATTGGCCTTTTACAGACATTCACGTACCGCGCCTGGATGTTCAGCGCGGGGTAGCAGGCACGATAGGGAATAATTTGCGGCAGTCGCGCGATACACACGCCCGATCAGGGAGAGGGCGGTAGAGCCTGCCATTGATGGCTAATACATGACTTTTTACCGTTCGAATAATGGGCGAACACGTTCCCCCATAAAACCGGTACGACCATGAGCGGGCTGTTAATCTTGCCCCGCTTTACGCATCGGCATCCTGTCGATGGTGGATAGCAAAACCTCCGCTGAGATAGGTGACGTTTCCCGCAGTTTTATGCCGCCATCTTTCCCCACCAACACGATTTCAAAACCTTCAGGCTGTAACTGCGAACGCAGCGTGCTTTTGGTATTCGGCGAGGTATCTGTCAGCACAATAATATCGCGCTCCTCCAGTGCGGGCTGCTGCTGTTTGAGCATCCTGACCTGCTCAATATATTTCGCATCCTGCTGTGAGGCAGCAAATATTATCACCGGCCGTTTATTCCAGCGATATGCCTCCAGCGCGGCTGAATCCGCTGCCAATATCTGAAACATTGAGTTCTCTACTGCATGGGCTGTATTGCTCAACACCACACAGAGCAGGGTCATAAGCAGGCTTTTGCCCGGTGCACGCAAGAGGAGGGAATATGCTGACATAGACATTCTTTTTTTCCTTATCCGTTACAGACACCCTGATAAGGGTAGAAGAAAGAGGGCAAAGAACATACAGATTCACTTTTCTTTACCTGGCAAGATGCCCTGCATAAGAGCATCAGGGCGTAGCTATACGACGGTACTCTTTCAGGCGACCAAAACATCGCTCAACAACGTGACGATTGCGGTACGCATTACGCTCCAGTTGTGAACGCCCATCCGATGCCATTTTCTCATTTGATTTTCGGGTGAAGTGGGGTTAATAGGCAGCCCACCCTTAAGGGCTTCGGGTGCATTAACCGCACGGAGAACATCGTCCCAAGACAGAAAATCCGTGCCCGGGTACGGCGTGTCATCAGGCTCAGTTTTTTGTCTGGTAAGACTTCACCGCTGCTTTCGCCGCGCCACCAGGGTGAACTTATACTCATCGCGACGGAAGGTGTTGCTGCTGTACTCAAATACCCGCCCGTCCTGCAAAAATCCCCGTGAGATCTTCTCCAGCACCGGCTGCGCCGGATCGAGCGCCAGTGCGGCGATCGCCTCCGCGCTGGGCATCACCGGCACAATTTCCTGCTCGCTGCGATCGATTACCATCTTTTTGATCTGCTCAATGTAGTGGTATTTGGAATTCTCCATCACTTCCCAAGTGAGATCGGGAAACAGAGCCAGCGGCATCCAGGTTTCTTCCATCGTGACCGCTTTTTGCTTGATAAAGCGCACGCGCTTCACGTGCCACGCCTTTTCGCCCACGTCTATCGCCAGCCGATCGGCAAGGGTTTCATCGGTACTGATCACTTCAAAAACGTGCACTTCGCTGTGGGTGGCGACATTACGATCCGCCAACTTCTCGTAAAAACTGGTGAGCTGGTAGATATCGTAATTGACCCGCTCCTCTTTCACATAGGAGCCGCTGCCTTGAATGCTTTCGATAATGGCTTCCTGGGTGAGCTGTTTTAGCGCCTGGCGTACCGTGACGCGGCTGACGCCGAACTGCGTCTGAAGTGCGGATTCAGTGGGCAGCGCGTCGCCGGGTTTTAATTCGCCGCACTGCACCTGCTCGCGAAGGGCGTCGGCAATCTGACGGTACATCGGTTTTTTGGTCATGGGCGCTCGCAGTTGTATCGCACAAATTATGGCGATTATGCCCGTCGCATTGACAATGTAAATAATACAACTTTAATACAAATATAGTGAATCGATGAAATTGATCACGTAATTGTCTTGTTTTGTTCGGCACAATGCGCCTTCCTGAAGCCGTTACCCCGACGGCTTAGCAACACAGTGAGGACGTGATGAAGTTAACGGCGTTAACCCACCCGGATACCTGCCTGATTCAGACCTGTTTCAACAGCCGCGATGAAGCCATCCATGCGCTGGCGGAACGGCTGAATGCATTGGGTAAATTGAGCAATAAGCAGGATTTTTTAGCAGACGTGTATGCCCGAGAAGCCAACGGCCCCACCGCACTGGGTGAAGGGTTGGCGGTGCCGCACGGTAAATCCGCAGCGGTCAACGAGGCGGCATTTGCGGTGGCAACCTTAACTCAGCCGCTTGAATGGGAGGGTGTTGATGGCCCGGAAAACGTCGAGCTGATTTTTTTACTGGCCATTCCCTATGCCGAAGCAGGCTCTACCCATATACAGCTGTTGACCGAACTCACCAGCCTGCTGGCCGATGACGATGCGCGCGCAGCGATAATGGCGGCAAAAACGCCTGACGCGCTGCTGGCGGTGTTGGCAGATGGCCACGCGGAGACAACGGCGGAACGGGTGCAGGACGCGCCCACTATCGTATGCGTAACCGCCTGTCCGGCGGGGATAGCGCACACCTACATGGCGGCGGAGTACCTCGAAAAGGCAGGGCAAAAGCTCGGTATTAACGTGCACGTTGAAAAGCAGGGGGCGAACGGTATTGAAGCGCGATTAACCGCGGAGCAGCTCAATCGCGCGCAGGCCTGTATTTTTGCCGCCGAAGTGGCGATTAAAGATAGCGATCGCTTTGCTGGCCTGCCCACGCTAAGCGTGCCGGTAGCAGAGCCGATTCGCCACGCGGAAAGTTTACTCGCCAAAGCTCTGGCGTTGCCACCCGTTGCGGCTTCACGTGCCACACCGCATACCGATGCGCCGAAAAGCGTCAAAACCGAGCTGAAGCAGGCGCTGCTCAGCGGCATTTCCTTTGCTGTGCCACTGATTGTCGCCGGAGGGACAATGCTGGCGGTGGCGGTTCTGCTGGCGCAAATTTTTGGCCTCCAGCATCTGTTTGATATGGAGAACTCCTGGCTGTGGCTCTATCGCAAGCTGGGTGGCGGGATGCTCGGCACGCTGATGGTTCCGGTGCTGGCAGCCTACACCGCGTATGCGCTGGCAGATAAACCCGCGCTGACGCCTGGTTTTGCGGCGGGTCTGGCGGCCAACATGATCGGCTCCGGCTTTTTAGGCGCGATTGCAGGTGGTCTGATCGCGGGCTATCTCATGCGCTGGGTGAAAGCGCATATCCGCATGAGCAGCCGTTTCAACGGTTTTCTGACGTTTTATCTTTATCCGGTGATCGGCACGCTCGGCGCGGGCAGTCTGATGCTGTTTGTCATCGGCGAACCGGTGGCGTGGATCAACAACAGTCTGACCGCGTGGCTTAACGGCTTGTCCGGGGCCAATGCGCTGCTGCTGGGCGCGATTATAGGTTTCATGTGCTCCTTTGATTTGGGCGGGCCGGTCAATAAAGCCGCCTACGCTTTTTGCCTTGGCGCGATGGCGAACGGGGTCTACGGCCCCTATGCCATTTTTGCCTCGGTCAAAATGGTTTCCGCGTTCACGGTTACCGCTTCAACGCTGATTGCGCCGCGCTACTTTAGAGAGTTTGAGATCGAAACGGGCAAATCCACCTGGCTTTTAGGGCTGGCAGGTATCACTGAAGGGGCAATCCCCATGGCGATTGAAGATCCGCTCCGGGTCATCGGCTCCTTTGTGCTGGGTTCGCTGGTCACGGGCGCGATGGTCGGCGCGGCGGGCATCGGCCTTTCGACGCCGGGCGCGGGCATTTTCTCGCTCTTTTTGCTACACGATAACGGGCTGGGAGGCGTGATGGCAGCGGCAAGCTGGTTTGCAGCAGCGCTGGTCGGTACGGCCATTTCCACCTGCATCCTGATCATCTGGCGGCGTCAGGCGGTTCGACAGGGCAAATATGTTATCGACACCCTTTTACCTTAATTCAGACACCTTCAGGATATCCGGATGAAAGCTGTATCTTGCGTTCACATTACCCCACATATGCACTGGGATCGGGAGTGGTATTTCACCACCGAAGAGTCCCGTATCTTGCTCGTCAACAATATGGAAGAGATCCTCACCCGTCTGGAACAGGATGCGGAGTACAAATATTACGTGCTCGACGGTCAGACGGCAGTGCTGGAGGATTATTTTGCCGTGAAGCCCGAAAGCCGGCCGCGTGTAAAAGCGCTGGTTGAGGCAGGCAAACTGATTATCGGCCCCTGGTACACCCAGACAGACACCAGCATCGTGGCGGGCGAGTCCATCGTGCGCAATCTGCTGTACGGGATGCGCGACTGCATGGCCTTTGGCGAGCCAATGAAAATCGGCTATCTGCCCGATTCGTTTGGCATGTCGGCGCAGATGCCGCATATCTATAACGGCTTTGGCATTACGCGCACTATGTTCTGGCGCGGCTGCTCGGAGCGGCACGGCACTGACAAAACCGAGTTTTTATGGCAGAGCGAAGATGGCAGCGAAGTGGTGGCGCAGGTGCTGCCGCTGGGCTACGCGATTGGTAAATACTTACCGGAGGATGAGGCGGGGCTGCGCAAACGCCTCGACAGCTATTTCACGGTGCTGGAAAACGCCTCGCTCACCAAGGAGATTTTGCTGCCCAACGGCCACGACCAGATGCCGTTGCAGCAAAACATTTTTGCGGTGATGGACACGCTCAGGAAAATCTACCCACAGCGCGAATTTGTGATGAGCCGTTTCGAGCAGGTGTTTGCGTGCATTGAGGCACAGCGCGAAACGCTCGCCACGCTGAAAGGGGAGTTTATCGACGGCAAATATATGCGCGTCCACCGCACTATCGGCTCCACGCGCATGGATATCAAACTCGCCCATGCCCGAATCGAGAATAAGATTGTCAATCTGCTCGAACCCCTGGCAACCATCGCCTGGACGCTGGGCTTTGACTATCACCACGGCCTGCTGGAGAAGATGTGGAAAGAGATCTTAAAAAATCACGCCCATGACAGCATCGGCTGCTGCTGTAGCGATCAGGTTCACGGCGAAATCCTCGCGCGCTTTGCGCTGGCAGAAGACATGGCCGACAACCTGACGCGCTTTTATATGCGCAAAATCACCGACAACATGCCGCAAAGCGCTGCTGACAAGCTGGTGTGCTTCAACCTGATGCCGTTCCCGCGTGAAGAGGTGATTAACACTACTCTCCGTCTGCGCGCCAGTCAGTTCCGCATTGTTGATGCCCAAGGGCGTAGCGTGCCGTTCTTTATTCGTCAGCAGCGGGAGCTGGATCCGGGCCTGATCGATCGTCAGATTGTCCATTACGGCAACTATGAGCCGTTTATGGAATACGATATTCAGCTTCACCAGACATTGCCCGCGATGGGCTACGCTACGCTGTTTATCGAGCCAGGTGTCGTGGGCGAACAACAGCACGCGGCGGCAGGACAGAAGGTGCTGGAAAACGCCTTCTGGCGGGTGTCGATTAATGCCGATGGCACGCTGCAACTGCGCGATAAAGAGAGCGGCCTGACTTATGACCGAGTGCTGGAGCTGGAGGAGGGGTCTGATGATGGCGACGAGTATGACTACTCACCAGCACGTGATGATCGGGTGATCACCTCGGCGCAGGCCAGCTGCTGTGAGTATGAGATACTCCATGAGGCCTGGCAGAGCAGGGCGCTTATTCGCTATCGTTTGGCGGTGCCGCAGGATCTGGCTGAGCGCGCGGCGGGTAAAACCAGCGGTAGCCTTGGCGTGGAAGTGGAAGTGACCCTTGGGCATCACAGCCGCCGTATCGATGTGGTGGTGCGTCTCGACAATCAGGCCAATGACCACCGCGTGCGCGTGCTGATCCCCACGCCGTTTATCACCGAGTCGGTGCTGGCGGATACCCAGTTTGGCGCCATTTCCCGTCCGGTGCGCGACAGCGCCATGGCGAGCTGGGAAGAGGAGGGCTGGAAGGAAGCGCCGGTGCCGGTGTGGAATATGCTCAATTATGCGCTCCTGCAACAGGAACGGCACGGTATGGCGCTGTTTACCGAAGGGCTGCGCGAATTTGAAATCATCGGCGAGAAGGAGAAAACCTTCGCCCTGACGCTGCTGCGCGGTGTGGGGCTGCTGGGTAAAGAGGATCTGCTCCTGCGCCCCGGCAGGCCGTCGGGCATTAAAATGCCGGTGCCTGATTCGCAGATGCGCGGTTCGCTGACCTGCCGCTTTAGCCTGCTGAGCTTTACCGGCACGCCGGAAGAGGCTGGGGTGGCGCAACAGGCCAGATCATGGCTGACGCCCGTGCAGTGTTATAACAAAATCCCGTGGAATGCGATGAAGCTGAATCAGGCGGAGATCACCACGCCAATCTATTACAGCCTGCTGCGGATGCCGCCGGTGGGCTGCCAGCTCAGTGCGCTGAAAAAGGCAGAGGATAGCGAGGCACTTATTCTGCGCCTGTTTAACCCTTCGGCGGCGACAGATTGTGATGCCACGGTCATGTTTAATCAGGCTACGGAGATCACCACCGTCGGCATGAATGAACAACCGCGTAATAGCGAGGAAACGGTGACAGAGAGGCTGCGGCCCTGTCAGTCACAGACCTGGCGCGTCACGCTGAAATAGTCTTTTTGATATTTGTCTTAAGCCACGTTTGCGTGGCTTATTGCTTTAGCAATGGCTCAATATCACGACGCATACCCAGTCCGGGTGGACTTTGGCGATGGATAAGTTCGCCCGCCCGGACTGAGTTTTTTAGGGTAATCGAGGCGTTGGCGAATTATTTCGCCAGCAGTTCCTTACGGACAATCTCTGCACCGGCGCTCAACGCATGGAGTTTGCCTCGTGCCACCTGACGCGACAGGGGAGCCATGCCACAGTTGGTGCACGGATAGAGCTTGTCAGCATCGACAAATTGCAGCGCTTTACGCAGCGTCTCGGCCACTTCCTCAGGCGTCTCGATGGTGTTGGTGGCTACGTCAATCGCGCCTACCATCACTTTTTTACCGCGAATCAGTTCCATCAGCTCCATCGGCACGTGGGAGTGCTGGCACTCCAGTGAGACGATGTCGATATTGGATTTTTGCAATTTGGGGAAGATCTCCTCATATTGCCGCCACTCGGTGCCCAGCGTCTTTTTCCAGTCGGTATTGGCCTTAATGCCATAGCCGTAGCAAATATGTACCGCAGTCTCACACTTGAGGCCTTCGATCGCTTTTTCTAAGGTGGCAATGCCCCAGTCGTTCACCTCGTCAAAGAACACGTTAAAGGCTGGCTCATCAAACTGAATGATATCAACGCCTGCTGCCTCCAACTCTTTGGCTTCCTGATTAAGGATCTTGGCGAACTCCCAAGCGAGTTTCTCACGGCTTTTATAGTGACCATCATAGAGGGTATCGATCATGGTCATCGGCCCCGGCAAGGCCCATTTGATGGGCTGATCGGTCTGCTGGCGCAGGAACTTGGCATCTTCAACGAACACCGGCTTCTGGCGGCTCACGGCACCCACGACGCTCGGCACACTGGCATCATAGCGATTACGGATTTTCACCACTTCGCGCTTCTCAAAATCCACGCCATCAAGGTGCTCGATAAAGGTGGTGACAAAGTGCTGGCGCGTCTGCTCGCCATCACTGACGATATCAATGCCTGCCTGTTGCTGGTCTGCCAAGGACAGCGTCAGGGCATCCTGTTTGCCCTCAATCAGGCTCTCATCTTGCAATTTCCACGGCGACCAAAGCGTCTCCGGCTGCGCGAGCCAGGAGGGTTTAGGTAAACTGCCAGCCGTTGAAGTAGGTAATAACTTTTTCATAATAGATGACCTTATATTTTTAGTTGATCAAAGAGTGCATTCAGCAGACCATTTTTCGAGGAGAGTCTGGTAAGGCTTAATAAAGTGCTCCTCGGTGAATTTTCCCTGCTCAACCGCCAATTGGCTGCGTTCCTCTCGATCATAAACAATTCGAGTTAAGGAGTAATCCTGGTAATTCAGGCTGGGCTGATAGCAAATTCCCGCCGCGGAATTCGCATTGTAGATCTCAGGCCGGTAGATCTTCTGGAACGTCTCCATGGTGCTGATGGTGCTGATAAGCTCAAGGTTGGTATAGTCACTGAGCAGATCGCCGTGGAAATAGAAGGCCAGCGGCGCAACACTGTTTGGTGGCATAAAGTAGCGAACCTGCAACCCCATTTTCGCGAAGTAGCGATCGGTCAGGGAGGATTCATTTTGCTGGTACTCAATGCCCAGTACAGGGTGCACATTGCCCGTCCGGCGATAGACGTTCTTGCTCGACACGCTCAGGCAGATCACCGGTGACTTGGAGAAGTTCTCTTTGTAAGCCTCTGACTCAACAAAGCATTTGAAAATGTTGCCATGCAGGTTACCAAAGTTTTCTGGGATGGAAAAACTGGCCTTGCCTTTATTATGCTCAGAGAGCAACACGCTGAAATCATAATCGCGCACATAGGAAGAGAAATTATTGCCAACAATCCCTTCAATGCGTTCGTTGGTTTTTTTGTCGATGATGCTTGTCTTCAGTATTTCAATCACCGGGAACGTCTGGTCATTATCCGCAACACGCATCTCCGCAGAAATAATATCGAGTTCAACCGAGTAACGATCTGAATTAGGATTATCCCAGTGCGCCAGAGAGTTGAAGCGGTTGTCAATCATCACCAGAGCATTGCGCAAGTTCTCCTGGCGCTTTTCGCCCCTGGCCAAATTGGCAAAGTTGGTCGTGATGCGCGTGCCTTCAGCGGGATTATAATTTTCGTCGAAGCGAATGCGCTTAATGGCAAAGGTAAATTCTGTATTCATCGCAATCTGGTATCCTAATGTCGGTTATTAAACTGATTTTATTAATGGATTATCAGGACTTCCCGATCTTCATCTGTGGCGTTTTCATTGAGTCGTCTTCATATTTCTATAACTGATGACAATGCATAATTTATGCCTTATTCCTTAATTGAATAAAAGTGATTTGTTTTCAACGAACATGAGCCAAATTCATGATCGGCGATGTGGCCTGAATTTTCATGGCGGTGGGCAGCGTGTTTGCAGAGTAGAACGTGAGGTTTTAGGTATGGCTGGCTTAGCCAATCTGACATTTTTGTCATGGTGGCGTCAGCTCCCTGATCCGGGATGCCAGTTATAACAGGGACACATCCACACAGAGGCATTCACTATGAAACAATACCTTACCGCGGCGGCGCTGGCGCTTGCCCTTACCGCGACCACCAGCGCCGTGGCCGCCGAGCAGAATCTTTTGAGCGTCCATGTGCTGAACCAGCAAACCGGTAAACCCGCCGCCAATGTGGACGTAACACTGGAGCAGAAGCAGGGCAATGGCTGGACGTTGTTGAACAAGGGGACGACCGACCGCGATGGGCGCATCAAACAGTTCTGGCCTGCACAGCCAGCGGCCACGGGCGACTACCGTGTGGTCTTCATGGTCGGACACTACTTCAGTGAGCAAAAGCAGGAGAGCTTCTTCCCCGAGATCCCGGTGGAGTTCCACATCAGCAATACGCACGAGCATTATCATGTGCCGCTGCTGCTGAGCCAGTACGGCTATTCAACCTATCGCGGCAGCTAACCGCGTCAGAATCGGTGCCTTGCACTGCACAGGCACCGTAACAGATGCGCCACAGCCTGTGGCGGCATCTTCTCCCATCTCAACGTGATCTGCCTTCTCGCTCCCCCTGCCTCGCTTTTCGCTTTCCGTGGCAGCACTCCGCTCATCTCGAATAAACCGTTTACTAAACAGTGAATTAATACGAACGACTGGCTGACTCAAGCATGGCAAACGCTGGCTGCGCTAATAATTTTATGTGAAGCCAAACACAATTCCCGCCAACAGAAATTGCCCTTGGCAAGGTTTGAAGAGTAGTTTTTGTACAAGTTGGACATGGTTGTATATAGACAACTATGCCTGATTCTAACTCGGTAGGCAGGTCTGCCGAATAATCACTACGGAGAATTGGGGAAAACAAGATGGCATTAAATAACACCCTGGAGCCGGGGCTGATCTGGCTCAACCCAACGGCCGCCGATCGCAACGCTCTGTTTGACCAAATCAGTGAGGCGCTGCTGGCAAAGGGCATCGTTGAGCCGAGCTACCTGCAAGCGCTGCTGTTGCGCGAGCAAAATCACCCCACCGCAATGCAACTGGAGAGATTGGGCGTGGCGATCCCGCATGTGGACATTGAGCATGTGCGTGAGGAGCGGCTGGCGGTGGTGACCTGCCCGGAAGGCATGGTGTTCAATCAGGCGGAAGATCCTGATTTGACCATGAAGGTGCATGTCATCTTCTTCCTGTTGCTGAAGGAGAAGGATGCCCACCTTGAGTTCCTGATGAAACTGATCGCCCTGTTCCAGCAGAGCGACGACATGGAAAAGATCCTACATGCCGCCTCGCCAGAGGAGGTGATACAGGTGCTGGCCGCCCACCTCGACTAACCGTGCCCCAACGCGTTCCACCATCCGATTACACCTTGTGGAGTCTGAAATGAATAAGAAAATTATCTTTGCCTGTACCAGCGGAATCGCCACCTCAGCCGTCGCCACAGAAAAAGTGGTCAACTACTGCAAAGAGCAGGGCATCAATGTGGAGGCCATCCAGTCCAACATCGGCACCATCGCCAGCCAAGATGGGATAGCGGACATCATCATCGTCACCTCGGCGGTAAAAATGAACCTGCAAACCCCGGTCATGAACGGCCTGCCGCTGCTGACCGGGTTTGGGGAAGAGGCGCTGCTGGAAAAAATTGTCGCCACGCTCAAGGGCTGATGAGGATACGACCATGCTCGAAAAATTCTATGGCGGGGTACAGTATCTGCTGGGGCTTGGCCCCACCATCATGTTGCCCATCATTATCTTTATCATGGCGCTCTGCCTGCGCACCGGCTTTAGCCGGGCGCTGCGCTCGGCGCTGACCATTGGCATGGGGTTCATCGGCATCTTTCTGGTGTTTGGGCTGCTGCTGGACAACCTCGGCCCGGCCGCCAAGGATATGGTGCGCCATACCGGCATTAACCTGCCGGTGGTGGATCTGGGCTGGACACCGCTGGCTGCTATCGCATGGGCCTCGCAGGTGGCGCCCTTCGTGGTGCCGCTAACGCTTGGCATCAACGTGCTGATGCTGACACTGCGCTGGACGCGCACCGTCAATATTGACGTCTGGAACTTCTGGCACTTCTCGATGGTCGGCGCGATGGTCTACAACGTGACCGGCAATTTCCTGCTGGGACTGCTGATCGCGGGTATCACCTGCGTCATCACCCTGCTGCTGGCGGACTGGTGCGCGCCGATGATCCAGAAGTACTTCAACCTGCCCGGTATCTCGCTGCCGACGCTCTCCTCAGCGATCTTTTTCCCGATTGGCCTGCTAGGGAACCTGATCCTGGACAAAGTGCCCGGCATCAACCGGCTACATGCGGAGCCGGAGAGTATCCAGAAGCGGTTTGGCATCTTTGGGGAGCCGATGATGCTCGGCGTGATCTTGGGTGCTGGCATCGGCTTGCTGGCCCGCTATGACGTCAAGGGCGTACTGACGCTGGCGATGAGCCTCGGGGCAGTGATGCTGATTATGCCGCGCATGGTCAAGCTGCTGATGGAAGGGCTGCTGCCGCTCTCGGACGCAGTGCGCTCCTATCTGCGCAAGCGTTACCCAGACCGGGATGACCTCTACATCGGGCTGGATATCGCCGTGGCGGTCGGCCACCCCTCGGTGCTCTCCACCGCGTTGCTGCTGATCCCGGTTGGCGTGCTGCTGGCGGTGATCCTGCCGGGCAACCGCCTGCTGCCACTCGGCGATCTGGCGAATATCTGGGTGCCGATCTCAATGGTGGTGCTGGCCTGCAAGGGCAACATTGCGCGGGCGTTCATCATCGGCATCCCTTGTCTGGCGATGAACCTCTATGTGGCTTCGGCAGCGGCCCCCATCCTGACCGCCGTGGCGAAGAGTATCCACTTCCCGATGAACACCGACAGCGAAATCTCCAGCCTGCTGGATGGCGGCAACCCCTTCCGCTTCTGGGCCGTCAAGGTGTTTGAGGGCAATGCCATCGCGCTGATCCTGATCCCGATTGTCGCCATCACCTGCCTGCTGCTCTACCGCATGACGCGGAAACAGCTGCAACAGGAGGAGCAGGAAGAGGTGCGTGCCGCGCAACAGAGCGTGGTGACCAAATAACCCATACCTGCCACGGAGGGGGGGCCGCGCTGGCTCTCCCAGGTGATGTGCCCTGACGGGGGGAGCTATGTACTCAATTGGTATTGATGTCGGGACGACAAATTGCAAAGTCTGTGTATACCGCCTGCCGGACTTCGCGCTGGTGGATAAACAGAGCTTTCCCACGCCGAAAATAGAGACGGAGTATGGCGCTGACTTTGACATCCACGCCCTCTGGCAGGGTGTGGTCGCGAGTCTGGCCGCGGTGGCCGCCGCCGTCGATGCGCCGCAGGAGATTGCCTCGATAGCCGTCGCCAGCGTCGGTGAGGCGGGGGTGCTGTTGGATGCAGAGGATCAGATCATCGGCCCAGTGATGACCTGGTATGACAGCCGTACCCAGCCGCAGCATGAGGCGGTGGTCAATCGCCTCGGCGAGGCCAATCTGTATGAGGTGACGGGCATCCCGGCGCACAGCAACTACAGCCTGAACAAGATCCTGTGGCTGCTGGCGCATACGCAGACCACGTCGGCGGCGAGCTGGCTCTGTCTGGCGGAGTATCTGGCATTCCGCCTTAGCGGGGTGAAGCGCGCGGAGTACTCGCTCGCCTCGCGCACGCTGGCCTTTGATATGCAGGCTGGCGAGTGGTCAGAGAAGATCTGCCACGCGCTGTCGCTGCCGATGGGGCTGTTCAGCCCACTGGTCAACGCCGGTGAGCCAATGGGCACCCTGCTGGCGGGACTGGCGGAACAAACGGGCATCCCGGCTACGGCGAAAATTGCCATCGCGGGCCATGACCACATGTGTGGCTCGGTGGCGGCCGGTATTCGTGATGAGGGGCAGATCCTCAACTCCACCGGCACCACCGAGGGGCTTCTGGTGGTGCGTAGCCAGCCCGCCACCACGCCCGACTACTTCCGCGCGAGGGTGTCGAATGGCCGCCATGTGCTGCCCGGCGCCTACACCTTCTACGCCTCGCTGCCGTCGGCCGGGTATGCGATCGAGTGGTTTCGCACGCTGTTCGGCCTGAGCGCGGCGGAGTTCAGCGCCATGACCCAGCGGCTAGTGCAGGCAGGGGCGGCGGAGCGGCCGCAGGAGCGTTTCCTGATCCCGCACCTGCGTGGCAGTGGGCCACCGAAACGCAGCATTTTTGCGCGCGGCATGATCTACGGCATTGATGAGCACAGCGGGCCAGAGGCGCTGCTCAGCGCTCTGTTCCACGGCCTCTGCTTTGAGCTGAAGCTGCTGCTGGAGACCTATGAGTCGCTGACCGGCCACCACTGGCCAGCCATCATGGTGATTGGCGCAGCCTGCCAGAACCCCTACTGGCTCCAGTTAAAGGCCAATATCCTCAACCGGGAGATTGTGGCCTGCTCCCTGCCGGAGGCGGTCAGCCTCGGGGCGGCGATCATCGGCGCCCGCGGTGCCGGGCTATGGGCGGGGGAGCACCACCTACCGGAGGGGGCGCTGATCCGCTACCGGCCAGACAGCAGCGTCTCGCGTTTCCAGGCGATCTACACGCGCCTCTATCTGCCGCTGTATAACGCAAAAAGCCATATTGAAACCCCAACAGGACAAGATGATGAAATCCAGCGTCTATTACCGTAAAGATGTGATCCGCTATGAAGAGGTGCCACTCCCTGAGCTGGGGGAGGGCGACATTCTGGTGGAGATGAAGAGTTGCGGCCTGTGCGGGACGGACATCCACAAGGCACAACACCAGACCGTCACTGGCCCGGTGGTATTGGGGCATGAGGTGGCGGCAGAAGTGGTGAAGGTGGGCCGCCGCGTGACCCGTTTCCGGCCGGGCGACCGCGTGGTGACCGCCATCCACGTCCCCTGCTTTACCTGCCACGACTGCAACCGTGGTCACTTCACGCTGTGTGAGCAGTTCAAGCGCACCCACATTGAGCCGGGCGGCTTTGCCCAGTACATCCGGCTGCCGGAGCTGCACGTCAACCACCTGACGCACCTGATCCCGGAGGGCATCTCCTGGGAGAAAGCGGCGATGGTGGAGCCTATCGGCTGCTGCCTGCACGGCCTGAAACGGGCGGCCATCACACCGGGGTGCAGCGTGCTGGTGATGGGGTCGGGCACCATTGGCCTGCTGAGCGCGCAACTGGCGGCGATGATGGGGGCCGGGCAGGTGATGGTCTCCGATCTTTCGCCCTTCAAGCTAGATTTAGCGCTGCAACTGGGCATTGACCACGCCATCAACCCGGCGGAAGAGGATCTGGAGGCGCGTGTCCGTGAGGTGACTGGCGGGCTGGGGGTGGATGTGGTGGTGATCGCCGCCGGGGTCTCCGCGCTGCTGCCACAGGCCATCTCTTTGCTGCGGCGCGGTGGGCGGGTGGTGGTCTTCTCACCGTTCGATCACCTGCCGATGGTCAACATTGATGCCGGCCGTTTCTTCCGCGATGAAATCTCGGTCATCGGCACCTACTCCCTCTCGCCCTATGAGATGCCCGAGGCAGTGGAGATCATCCGGCGCAACCGCATCAACGTTGAGGCGATGATCACCCACAGCTATCCGCTGTCGCAGCTGGAGGAGGCGATTGCGTTCGCCGCCAACCCCCAAAATAACGTGCTGAAAGTCATCATAAAAATGGAGTGAACACGGCGGGTTTTTCTGCATGACCATCCCCGGCGTACCGTCGCTGGACAGGGAAAAGTTGCACGGGAATTGTGAGGCAGATCGTTTGTGAATGGCAGGAAATCGGGGTATGTTCGGGCGATACTTGTGCATAGTCGTACATAGACGATCTTAACTACCGAGGGAGTATGGGGATGAATACCGTTTTGAAAGATTCTGAAGTGCCGCTCTATCTACAGGTGTCCGAATGGATCCGGGGCAACATCTATAAAGGCGACCTCACCACCGGCGATCGTGTGCCGTCCGAGAACCAGATCATGGAGATGCTGGGTGTCAGCCGCGGCACGGTCAAAAAGGCGGTGACCATGCTGGTCAAAGAGGGGCTGTTGGTGCAGGTGCAGGGGAAAGGCACCTTCGTGAAGAGTGAAAACATCTCCTATGCGCTGGGCGAGGGGCTGCTGTCGTTTGCCGAGTCGCTGGAGAGCCAGCACCTGAAGTTCAGCACTGAGGTGATTGAGTGCCAGACCGAGGCCGCCTCCAAGCGGGTGGCGTCCAAGCTGAACATTGCGGTGGGCGCGCCCATCCTCTACCTGAAACGGGTGCGCAGCGTGGAGGGAGAGAAGGTGATGCTGATTGAGAACCGCATCAACCTGGAGCACTGCCCCGGCATTACCGAAGTGGATTTTAACCATCACAACCTGTTTCCTACTATTGAAAAGCTGTCCGGTAAAAAGATCAGTTTTTCGGAGAGCCGCTACGCCGCCAAAATTATTGGGGCCGAGCGTGGGCACTATTTGGATGTGTATGAAGATGCGCCAGTGCTCCATCTTGAACAGCTGGTGTTCTTTAAGCAGGACATGCCGGTGGAATTTGGCAATGTCTGGCTTAAGTCAGATAAATACTATTTAGGTACTGTACTTCAACGAAGAGAGAGATAACCATCATGCCATTAGTCAACGGTAATATCCTGCTTGACCGCATCCGTGAAAAGCGTGTTTTGGCCGGGGCATTTAATACCACCAATCTGGAAACCACCCTCTCTATTTTGGACGCCATTGAGCGTTCAGGGTTGCCGAATTTTATCCAGATCGCCCCCACCAACGCGACGCTGTCGGGTTATGACTATATTTACGAGATTGTGAAAAAGCGCGCCGCCGTCATGGATGTGCCGGTCAGCCTGCATTTGGATCACGGCAAAAAGCTGGAGGATGTAAAAAACGCCGTCCGGGCTGGCTTTACCTCGGTGATGATTGATGGCGCGGAATTACCGTTTGAAGAGAACATCGCCTTTACCAAGGCGGCGGTGGACTTCTGCAAATCCTATGGCGTGCCGGTGGAGGCGGAGCTGGGGGCGATACTGGGCAAGGAGGATGACCACGTCAGCGAGGCAGACTGCAAAACCGATCCCCGGCAGGTGCTGCGTTTTGTCCAAGAGACCGGGTGCAGCATGTTGGCGGTCTCCGTTGGCAACGTACATGGCCTGGAGGATGTGCCGCGCATTGACATCCCGCTGCTTCAGGACATTGCCGCAATCTGCCCGGTGCCGCTGGTGATCCACGGCGGCTCTGGCATTGATGAGGCGATTATCCGCAGCTTTGTGAAATATAACGTCGTGAAAGTGAATATTGCCAGTGACCTGCGCAAAGCCTTTATTACCGCCGTCGGCCGGGCGTGGACGGAAAATAATAATGAGGCCAACCTGGCGCGCGTCATGACCAGCGCCAAAGCGGCCGTGGAGGAGGATGTTTTCAGCAAAATCCAGATGATGAATCGCGCCTCTTAATCAATACCGCCTGCCAATTGGGATGAAAAATGATTCGAGAAAGCATACGTGTGGTTAATAGCACGGGGCTACACGCACGCCCGGCCGCCACCCTGATTAAAACGCTGAAGAAATATGAATCCTCTATGACGGTGGTTAATAACGGCAAGGAGGTGGTAATAAAAGGGCTGATGAGCGTCCTGGGCGCGGGGGTAAAAGGTCACTCCCATATCGACATTATTTGCGATGGCGTGGATGAGCAGGATCTGATGAGCGAAATAAAAGGATTGTTTGCCGACGGGTTCGGCGAAAAAGAGTAATTCACCCCTTTTCATTAATCATGAAGCCTATGCTTCAGGATGCCCCGCACCCTGAATAAGGAGAAACCGAGTGAGTGAAAAACCATTGCGCCGCGTCCTACTCTCCAATGATGACGGCATTGATGCCCCCGGCATGGCGCTGCTGGCAGAAATTGCCGCCCTCCTGGCCGATGAGGTCTGGATTGTCGCCCCCGCCACCGACAAGAGCGGCGTCTCCAATTCGGTGAGCCTGCGCGAGCCGGTGCGGGTGGAGCGGCGCGGCCCGCACCGCTATGCCGTGCATGGCACGCCCGCGGACTGCGTGACGCTGGCCGTCAGGCACCTGATGAAAGACACCCCGCCTGATGTGCTGCTCTCCGGCATCAACAGCGGTTCGAACATCGGCTTTGAGACGGTGCTCTCCGGCACGGTCGGCGCGGCCATCACCGGCGTGCTGCTCGGCATTCCCTCGGTGGCACTGAGCCAGGACAAGCCACAGGACGTCGCGCCGGAGTGGCAGGTGGCCGAGCAGTTCTGCCTGCCGGTGCTGGCGCGGCTGCTGGAGGGTGGGCTGCCTGAACGTCAATTTCCCCCGCCTGCCGGTGGAGGCGATCAAGGGGGGCAAGGTGAGTCGGCAGGGAATTGGCAAGGTCAAAGGGCTGTTCGTCACGCCCACCACCGACCCGCACGGAGAGGAGTACTTCTGGATCCGCGTGGAGCACGGTGTGACGGCATTGCCAGCGCACAGCGAGGTGGCGGCCGTCGCTGACGGTTACATCTCCGTCACGCCGCTGACCTTCGAGCGCACTGACCGTGACGCGTGGAACAAACTGGCGTCGCGTTTCACTCAGGGAGAGCCATAAAAAAAGCCGCCACTTGGCGGCTTATCACTGGATGGCAGGGATGGCCTATTTCAATCCTTGGCCGGGGATCCACTGGGTGCCAGCCAGTGGCACGCGAGCCATTGCCGCCGCCTCGACGGTCAGGGCCACCAGATCCTCTGGCTCCAGATTGTGCAGGTGGGACTTGCCACAGGCGCGTGCCAGCGTCTGCGCCTCCAGCGTCAGCACCCGTAGGTAGTTGGCCAGCCGCTTGCCAGCGGCCACCGGATCAAGGCGCTGGCTCAGCTCTGGGTCTTGGGTGGTAATGCCCGCCGGATCTTTCCCCTCCTGGAAGTCATCATAGAAACCGGCGGCGGAGCCAAGCTTCTCATATTCGGCCTGATAGCGCGGGTGGTTGTCGCCCAGCGCAATCAGCGCCGCCGTGCCGATTGCCACCGCATCCGCGCCCAGCGCAATCGCCTTCGCCACGTCCGCGCCGTTGCGGATGCCGCCGGAGACAATCAGCTGCACCTCGCGGTGCACGCCCAGCTCCTGCAACGCCTGCACCGCCTGCGGAATGGCCGCCATGGTCGGGATGCCCACGTGCTCAATAAACACATCCTGGGTGGCGGCGGTGCCGCCCTGCATCCCGTCCACCACCACCACGTCTGCCCCGGCGTGCACCGCCAGCTTCACGTCGTAGTAGGTGCGGGTCGCGCCCACCTTCACGTAGATCGGCACCTGCCAGTCGGTGATCTCACGCAGCTCGGCAATCTTGATTGCCAGATCGTCCGGGCCTGTCCAGTCCGGATGGCGGCAGGCGCTGCGCTGGTCAATGCCCTGCGGCAGACAGCGCATCTTGGCGACGCGCTCGGAGATCTTCTGCCCCAGCAGCATCCCGCCGCCGCCTGGTTTTGCGCCCTGTCCCAGCACCACCTCAATGGCATCCGCCTTGCGCAGGTCATCCGGGTTCATGCCGTAGCGGGAGGGCAAATATTGGTAGACCAGCTTGCTGGACTGGCCGCGCTCCTCGGGCGTCATGCCGCCGTCACCGGTGGTGGTGGAGGTGCCGACCGCCGAGGCACCGCGGCCCAACGCCTCCTTGGCCTGTGCGGAGAGCGCGCCGAAGCTCATGCCCGCGATGGTCACCGGTGTGCTAAGCACCAGTGGCTTCTTAGCGAAGCGGGTGCCAAGCACGACTTCCGTGCTGCACTTCTCGCGGTAACCCTCCAGCGGGTAGCGCGACATGCTGGCCCCCAGAAACAGCAGGTCATCAAAGTGCGGCACTTTGCGCTTGGCACCCCAGCCACGGATGTCATAGATGCCGGTTTCGGCGGCGCGCTGGATCTCGGCGATGGCCGCGCGGTCATAGGTGGCTGACTCTCTCAGCGTCGGGTTGTATTTTTCGCTCATATTCTGCTCCTGTGCCTTAGTACGCTGAGGCGTTATCCACTTTGAAGTTATACAGCGTGCGTGCCGAGCCGTAGCGGGTGAATGCCTCCGGCGACTCGTCGGTGAAACCGGCCTGCTCCAGCAGGGCGGCCAGCTCGCTCAGGTGCTCTGGCCGCATCTCTTTCTGCACGCAGTCCGCGCCCAGCGAGGCCACTTGCCCCTTAACGTAGATGTGCGCCTCATAGAGCGAGTCGCCCAGCGCCTCACCGGCGTCGCCGCACACCACCAGACAACCGGCCTGCGCCATAAAGGCACTCATCGCGCCAATATTGCCCTTCACCACGATGTTGATGCCCTTCATTGAGATGCCACAGCGCGCCGAGGCGTTGCCCTCAATCACCAGCAGGCCGCCGTTGCCGGTCGCCCCGGCAGACTGGGAGGCATCACCCTTCACCCGCACGCTGCCGGACATCATGTTCTCCGCCACCCCTACACCGGCATTGCCGTGGATGGTGATGTCGGCGCGCTGGTTCATGCCAGCGCAGTAGTAACCGGCATGGCCGTCGATGTCGATGGTCACCGCCTCATTCACGCCGCAGGCGATGTTGTGCTGCCCCTGCGGGTTGACCACCCGCCAGGCGTTGATCTCGCGGCACTGCGCCGGGTCATGCAGCGCTTGGTTGAGTTCGCGCACCCCGGCGCTCAGATCGTAGGTTTTCATCAGCGCTGGCTCCCCGTGGCTGGTTGGTTAAGGCGTTCCCATACATAAATTTTGGCTGGCTCCGGCTCCCAGACCCGCGCGTCATTGATGCCCGGCAGGTGGGCGAGGGCGCGGTACTCCGAGGCCATCGCCACGTAGTCGTCGGTTTCGGCGATCACCGCCGGTTTGCAGGAGATAGGGTCACGCACCACGGCAAAGCCGTCATGGGTGCCGATGGTGAAGGTAAAAAAGCCATCCAGATCCTTCAGCGCGTTCTGCAACGCCGTGGTGAGGCTGTCGCCCTGACGCATCCGCCAGGCGAGGTAGCCCGCCGCCACCTCGGAGTCATTGTCGGTTTTGAAGCTGATACCGGCGCGCTTGAGCTTCTCGCGCAGGCGGTTGTGGTTGGAGAGTGAGCCGTTATGCACCAGACAGAGATCCATCCCGGTGGAGAATGGGTGGCTCCCTTGCAGCGTTACCGCACTTTCGGTCGCCATGCGGGTGTGGCCGATGGCGTGGCTACCGGCCATCTTCTCCAGCCCAAAGTGGGCGGCCACCTCGCCCGGCAGCCCGACCCCCTTCAGGATCTCGATGCTATGGCCCGCGCTCAGCACGTCCACTTCCGGTGCCTCGCTGGACAGCCACTCCAGCGCCAACGCCTCGGTGGTGGGCAGCTTGAACACTGTGGCATCGGCCAGTGGGAACCACTCATCCACCCGGCCAAAGGCAACGCCAAAGCGCTCCGCCAGCGCTGGCCAGTTGTAATTCTCCTGATCGCTGCGCAGGGTCAGCTTGATGCCGTCATGGTACTCATCGCCATAGACGGCAAAACCCGCGCTATCCGGGCCACGGTCGGTCATCGCCATCAGCATCGGGGTGAACAGTGCGCCCAACTGCGGCTCCAGCGCGGCATTTTTAAAGTAAAGTCCAACGATCCCACACATAAGTATCCTCGTGATTCAGCAGCTGGTAGTTAAAAGAATTCGAGATAGCGACGGGTTTCCCATTCGCTGACGTGGCGGTGGTACTCGTGCCACTCCTGACGCTTGACGCGGATGAACTCATCCACCAGCGCCACGCCCAGACTCTCGCGCAGCAGCGCATCGGCCTCCAGCGCATCGACCGCCTCTTTCAGGTTTTGCGGCAGCAGGGAGATGCCCTCCTGCTGGCACATCGCGGGCGTCATGGCGTAGAGGTTGCGGTTCTGCGCCTTGCCCGGATCGAGCTTGCGGGTGATGCCATCCAGCCCGGCGGCGATGATCGCCGCGTGCACCAGATAGGGGTTGGCGCCGGTATCGGGCAGGCGTAGCTCAAGGCGGCCATAGGGTACGCGAACCATTGCCGAGCGGTTGTTATCGCCATAGGTGATGAACACCGGTGCCCAGGTCGCGCCGCTGTGGGAGCCGCCGCTCACCAGCCGCTTGTAGGAGTTGACGGTCGGGGCGGCCAGTGCGCACAGCGCGCCCGCGTGGTGTAGCAGCCCGGCGAGGAAGTGGTAGGCGGTGGCCGACAGCCCCAGCCCCTGCGCATCCTGATCGTCGAAGAACAGGTTTTTGCCCTGCCCATCGGCCATGGAGAGGTGGAAGTGCATACCGTTGCCGGGCTTGTCGGCGCAGGGCTTGGGCATAAAGGAGCAGAGCAGCCCACGTTCGTGGGCAATCTCCCCGGCGGCCATGCGCACAAAGGTGAAGCGATCGGCAGAGGTGAGGGCGTCGCTGTAGCTGTAGTTGATCTCAAACTGGCCGTTGGCGTCCTCGTGGTCAATCTGGTAGACGTCAAAACCCACCGCTTGCAGCGACTCGGTCAGCTGTTCAAGGAAGCCACGCGCCCGCGACAGCCCCTTGTAGTCATAGCAGGGCTTGGCCAGCGTATCGCTGGGATCGGCGGGCAACGCTTCGCCCCCCGGCCCGCGGCTGAAGAGGGAAAACTCCGGCTCCAGCCCGCTGTTCAGCACCCAGCCGCGCTCTGCCAGCCGGGCGACCTGCTTTTGCAGCACCACCCGGCTGTCATAGGGGTGGGGCGCACTGTTGACATAACCGCTACAGACAATGCGGGCGTAGCCGGGCTGCCAGGGCACCAGCGACAGGGTGCTGAGATCGCCCCGGGCGTAGAAGTCTGGCCCCTGCGGCTCCATCCCCATGCCGGAGATGGCAAAACCGGCAAAGCCCGCGCCCTTCTCGACGATATCCATCAGGCACTTGGCCGGCACGGCTTTGGTCTTAGCCGCCCCGTGGATATCAACAAACTGCGCCAGCACGTAACGGATCTGGTTCTCTTGTAAAAACTGTTCGGCTTGTTCAGGTGACATAGTTTTCTCTCAACAGCGATGGAAGGGCGATGTCAGCACTGTCAGGTGGTCGGGGCCGTTCCTGACAGGAATAAATTTTTACTGTTGGGCAAAAGCAGGTTCCGTGCCAATTTCCTGCATTTATCAGGATGAATAGCATTTTCAATGGCTTAAAAAAGCGAGTGGCGAATATCGGGCGGAGTTTGCCCACAAAATAGGGCCGGGCAGCGACAAATAACGCTGGAATTAATGAATCATTCCCTAAGATGGTGCCCCAAAATAACCATCATCCTCACGTAATAAATACGGGCTTGCGCGGGTGAAGATATTTGCGGAAAATGTTTGCCGGTAAACCGTTTTCTTCATCTGCCAAATAAAATAGCGCCAGAAAGCGGAATGAATAAAATTTTAATTTATCTATCGACACGGCGATTTTTTTGAATTAAAAGTTTTAAGCACCAGCCTGTCTAAATGAAAATCAGCGTTGCGCCGGCCATTTATATTTGCCGGCAAACCTTTTACTTTATCTGTGTGGAGACGCCATGTCTGCGAATACTCATGATTACGTTATGATGGCCAGCTGCCCTGCGCGCTCAGGGATTATTGCTGCCGTTGCCGGGTTCCTCAGCAATAACCAGTGCTATATCAGTGAGCTGTCACAATATGATGATGAGCATTTGGGGCACTTCTTTCTACGCGCCCGTTTCCGTTTTAATGAGCAGGTAACGCCAGATATTGCCTCGCTGAAACGGGACTTTTCCGCCGTAGCGGAGGGGCTGTCGATGCAGTGGCAGGTATTTGACCGCGCAGTGCCAATGCGCGTGATATTGATGGTCAGTAAATTCGACCATTGCCTGCTGGATCTGCTCTACCGGAAAAATAAGGGCGAATTGCCGATTACCATCAGCGCAATTGTTTCCAACCACCTTGATTTACGCTCGATCGCCGAGCGTGACGGCATCCGCTTTATTTACCTGCCAGTGACCAAAGAGAATAAGGCGCAGCAGGAGGCGGAATTAATGAAGGTGGTGGAGGAGACGCAGGCAGAATTGGTAGTGCTGGCGCGCTATATGCAAATTCTCTCCGATACCCTGTGCCGCAAGCTGGCCGGGCGCGCCATCAATATCCACCACTCCTTCCTGCCGGGCTTCAAGGGGGCGATGCCCTACCATCAGGCCTACCACCGCGGCGTCAAACTGATTGGCGCGACAGCGCACTACGTCACCTCCGATCTGGATGAAGGCCCGATCATTGAGCAGGAGGTGCAGCGCGTAGACCACACCTACCGCCCTGAGGATCTGGTGGCCGTGGGCCGCAACACCGAAACCATCGCGCTGTCGCGTGCCGTGAAACTGCACGCCGAGCACCGCATCTTCCTCGACGAAAACAAAACGGTGATCTTCCGATGACGGCACAACCCCACACTGCCCGCCTGATTGATGGCAAACAGAGCGCGCAGCGGCTGCTGGCCGAGGTGGCGCAGCAGGTGCAGGCCAGCCGTGCCGAAGGCGTGACGCCCGTGCTGGCCGTGGTGCTGGTGGGCGATGACCCGGCCAGCCAGGTCTATGTGCGCAACAAACTGCGCGCCGCCGAACAGGTCGGCATCCTCTCCCATGAGTACCGCTTCCCGGCCACCCTCAGCGAGCAGCAATTGCTGGCGACCATCGACAACCTGAACCGGGATGAGGCGGTGAACGGCATTCTGGTGCAGCTCCCGCTGCCCGCGCACATTGATGAGGGGCGGGTGGTGCGTGCCATCTCCCCACTGAAGGATGTGGATGGCTTCCACCCGGAGAACGCCGGTGGGCTGGTGCAGGGGCAGCGCGTGCTGACGCCCTGTACGCCGCTCGGCTGTATGCGTCTGCTGGCGGAGTATGGCGGCGATCTGGCCGGTAAACACGCGGTGGTGGTGGGGCGCTCCAACATTGTTGGCAAGCCGATGGCCGCGCTGCTGTTGCAGGCGCACTGCTCCGTCACCACGCTGCACTCGCGTAGCCAAGACGCCGCCCGGCTGGCGCGACAGGCGGACATCCTGATCGCCGCCGTCGGGCGGCCAGGGATGATTGATGCCAGCTGGATCAAGCCGGGCGCGGTGGTGATTGACGTCGGCATCAACCGGATCACGCAGGACGAGGGACGCAGCCAGCTGGTGGGGGATGTGGACATTGCCAGCGTCAGCGCGGTGGCCGCTGCCCTGACGCCGGTGCCGGGCGGCGTCGGGCCGATGACCATCGCCTGCCTGATGCAAAACACCGTCACCGCCACCCAGTTGCAGCAACAGGCCGCCGCGCTCCAGTGCGCTGGCTAAGGGGAAGATCATGCCGTTTGCCTTGCTGAAGTATGGATTGTCGTCGCGCTACCCGGCGGAGGTGGACATCCCGCCGCCGCGCGATTTGAAAGCACACTATGACGTAGTGATCATCGGCGGCGGCGGCCACGGGCTGGCTACCGCCTACTATCTGGCGAAGTACCACGGCATCACCAACGTCGCGGTGCTGGAGAAAGCCTATCTGGGCGGCGGCAACACCGCGCGCAACACCGCGGTGATCCGCTCCAACTACCTCACCTCCGAAGGGGTGCGCTTCTACAGCGAATCGGTGAAGCTGTTTCAGGGGCTGTCGAATGAGTTCGACTTCAACATCATGTACTCAGAACGCGGCCAGTTGACGCTGGCCCACACTGACGCCACGGTGCGCGCCTTCCGCCAGCGGGCGGAGGTCAACAAACACTTTGGCGGCCGTACCGAGATGATCGATCGCCAGCAGATCCGCGAGCTGGTGCCGACCCTCAACCTCGACCCGGCCAATTTGCCAGTGCTGGCCGGGCTGTGGCATATCGACGGTGCCACCGCCCGCCATGATGCGGTGGCGTGGGGCTATGCCAAGGAGGCGGCCAAACGCGGCGTGGAGATCCACCAGCTTACCGAGGTGCAGGATCTGGTGGTGACCGAGGGGCGCATCACGGCGGTGAAGACCAACCGTGGCACCATCCGCTGTGGCTGCGCGGTGCAGGCGGTGGCGGGCTACAGCTCGCAGCTGGCGCAGAAGGCCGGTTTCCGCCTGCCGGTGGTGAGCTACCCATTGCAGGCGATGGTTACCCAGCCGGTGAAACCGTTCCTTGACCCGCTGGTCAGCTCCTCGGCGCTGCACTGCTACGTGCAGCAGACCAGCCGGGGCGAGGTGGTGTTCGGCGGCGGCTCCGATCCCTATCCGCTCTACAGCACCCGCTCGACCCTCGACCTGAAGGAGAGCCTGATCGCCCACGGCATTGAGATGTTCCCCTTCCTCGCACAGGCCAAATTGATGCGGCAGTGGGCGGGCATCACCGACATGACGCCGGACTACAGCCCGATCATGGGCGAAAGCCCGGTGAAGAACTACTACCTGGACGCCGGTTGGGGCACCTGGGGCTTCAAGGCGACGCCGATCTGCGGCAAGACGATGGCGGAACTGGTCGCCAGCGGCGGCAAGACGCCGGATCTGATCGCACCATTCCGTCTGGAGCGTTTCATGCAGTTCCGGCAGGTCAATGAAATGGGCGCCACGGCGGCCAGCCATTAGGGGATAACCGATGAAAGTGATGAACTGCCCGCTCAACGGGCCACGCAATATCAGCGAATTTGCCTACGGCGGCGAACTGAAGGCGATCCCCGACCAGGTGGGGTGCAGCGACCGCGACTGGGCGGATTACGTCTTCTACAGCGACAACACCGCCGGGGTGGTCACCGAGTGGTGGTTTCACCAGCCCTCCAGCTACTGGTTTTTGGCGGAGCGCCACACGGTGACCGACGAGATCCTGCGCACCTTTGATCCCGCCGAGCGCTTCCCGCACCCGGCGCGCCAGAGCCGCCCGGCAACCGCCCCGCAGCCTGACAGCCTGGAGGTGGCGTCATGAATGAGATCATCCTGGGGGAGCTGGACAGCCCGGCCAGCGCGGCGGAGGCGGCCCGCCTGCCGGCGCCGATGGGGCGGCTGATTGACCGTGGTCAGGCCATCACTTTTCACTTCGAGGGCACCGCCTACCGTGGCTACGCCGGTGACACCCTCGCCAGCGCGCTGCTGGCCCACGGGCGGCTGATCCTCTCGCGCTCCTTCAAATACCACCGCCCGCGCGGCGCGCTGACGCTGGCAGGGCAGGACGCCAACACGCTGGTGCAACTGCCGGAGGAGCCGAATGTGCTGGCGGACACCTTGCCGATCGCCGGTGGACTGCGCGCCAGCGGGCAGAACTACAGCGGCTCGCTGGAGAACGACCGCGACGAGAAGCTGCAACTCTTCTCGCGCTTTATGCCGGTCGGCTTCTACTACCGCGCCTTCTACAAGCCCAAGGGGATGTGGAAGCGCTGGGAGCCGCTTATCCGCCGCAAGGCTGGGCTGGGGGTGCTGAATCTGGCGGTTAAGCCGGGCTATTTTGACAAGGCTTATCTGTTCTGCGACCTAATGGTGATCGGCAGCGGGCCAGCCGGGTTGCAGGCGGCGCTGACGGCGGCGGATGCCGGTGCGGAGGTGCTATTGGTGGAGCAGCAACCGCTGCTGGGCGGCGCGCTGAACTGGGCGCGCTTCGGCACCGACACCCAACCGGCGGAGGAGGCGCTGCTGGCGCTAACCCAGCGTGCCAACCGCCACCCGCGCATCCGCGTAATGATAGGGGCCACCTGTAGCGGCTGGTTCCAGGATCACTACCTGCCGGTGATTCAGGGCGCGCGGATGTTTAAGGTGCGCGCCGGGGCCTGCGTGGTGGCGGCCGGTGCCTATGACCAGCCGGTGATCTTCCGCAACAATGACCTGCCGGGGGTGATGCTGACCAGCGCGCTCCAGCGGCTGATGGCGCTCTACGGGGTGCGGCCCGGCCGCCGGGCGCTGCTGCTGGCTGGCAATGATGACGCCTATCTGGCGGCACTGACCCTGCTGGAGCAGGGCGTGCAGGTGGCGGGAGTGGTGGATCTGCGCCCCGGCCCGAGCGATGCGCAGTTGGCGGCACGCCTGAAACAGGCCGGGGTGCCGCTCTGGCGGAACGCGACGGTCTGGGAGGCGCAGGCCGATAACCGTGGCTGCCTGCGACAGGTACAGGTGCACCGCATCACCGCGCCGGGCGAGGTGGCCCCGCAGGGCGAGGCCGTGACGTGCGACGTGCTCGGCATGTCCGCTGGCTACATGCCCGCCTGGCAGTTGCCGTGTCAGGCGGGCGGCAAATTGCACTACGACGACCAGACGGCCAACTTCTCCCTGAGCCACCTGCCAACCGGGTTGTTCACCGCCGGTTCGATCAACGGCTGGCACTCGCTGGAGGCGGTGCAGGAGGATGGGCGGCGGGCCGCGCTTCTGGCGTTGCGGCAACTGGGCATTGACGCGCCCGCGCCGCTGCCCGCCAGCCGTCCGCTGCCGCAGGTGAACCACCCCTGGCCGATGTTCCCGCACCCCAAGGGCAAGGAGTTCGTGGACTTCGATGAGGATCTGCAAATCAAGGACATCATCAACGCCACCCGCCACGGCTACCGCGACGTGCAGTTGGTGAAGCGCTTCTCCACCGTTGGCATGGGGCCATCACAGGGGCGGCACTCCGCCCTGCCGACGGCGCGGCTGGTGGCGCAGGCCACCGGGCGCAGCGTCAGTGAAACGGGCGTCACCACCGCGCGGCCGCCGTTCAGCGCCGAGAGTCTGGCGCATCTGGCCGGGCGCGGCTTCGACCCGTGGCGCGTCACGGCCATGCACGCGCGCCACCTGGCGTTGCAGGCGCAGATGATGCCCGCGGGCAACTGGCTGCGGCCGGGCTGGTATCGCCGCACGCCGACCCATGACAAGGCCAGCGCGGTGCAGGCCGAGGTGATGAACGTGCGCAACAATGTCGGGCTGATTGACCTCTCGACCCTCGGCGGCATCGAGCTGCGCGGCCCGGACGCGGCGGAGCTGCTCAACCGCCTCTACACCTTCGCTTTCCTTAAACAGCCGGTGGGGCGCACGCGTTACGCGCTGATGGCCAATGAGCAGGGGGTGATCATTGATGACGGTGTGGCCTGTCGGCTGGCGGAGAACCACTTCTACGTCACCGCGACCACCAGCGGCGTGGCGCGCGTCTACCAGTCGATGCTGTGGTGGAACACCCAGTGGCGGCTGGATGTGGACATCGCCAACGTCACCTCCGCCTGGGCGGCAGTCAATCTGGCCGGGCCGCGGGCGCGCGAGGTGTTGGCGCGGGTCTGCACCGGCGTGGATCTCTCGAATGAGGCATTCCCCTATCTGGCGTGTCGGCAGGGGGAGGTGGCGGGCATCCCGGCGCGGCTGCTACGCGTGGGCTTCGTCGGCGAGCTGGGCTATGAGATCCATGTGCCGACCCGCTACGGCGCGGCGCTCTGGGACGCGCTGATGGCCGCCGGTGCGCCGGAGAACATCCAGCCCTTTGGCGTCGAGGCGCAGCGCCTGCTGCGACTGGAGAAGGGGCATGTGATCATCGGGCAGGACACCGACGGCATGACCCACCCGGCGGAGGTATCGATGGGGTGGGCAGTGAACCGTGCCAAACCGGCCTTTGTAGGCCGCCGGGCGATTGACATTCTGGAGGCGCAGCCGCCGGTACGCCGCTTGGTGGGCTTTACCCTGCCCGCCGGATCGCCACAGCCACTGGAGGGGCATCTGGTGCTGGAGGGTGACCGCATCACCGGCAGCGTCACCTCCTGTGAGTTTTCTCCCACGCTAAATACCATCATTGGCATGGCCTATGCATCCTTTGAACAGTCACAGCCGGGCGCGCGCCTCACCTTGCGGGTAGAGGGCGGTGTGCAGCTGGAGGCGCAGGTGGTGGCCTTGCCCTTCTATGACGCGGATAACCAACGACAGGAGCTGTAACCATGCAGGCACAACCCTCTTACCCGCTGGCGCACCTGACCGCTGGCGTCTCTCCCCTGACGGCGGGCCATGCGCTGGTGACGCTGGTGGACTGCTCGCCGCGCGCCCGCGTGGGCTTTCGTGGCCGTGAGGCGGCGCAGTGGCTGGCCGGGCGCGGCTACCAGTTGCCCACCGCGCCCAATCTGGCGCTCTGGCAAGCGGATGGCACGCTGGTGGCTCGGTTGTCGCAGACCGAGTACCTGCTGCTGGCACCCGAGGCAGTGGGCGGCGATCGGCTGTGGCGTGAGGAGGCGGCGTGGCAGTTGGATGACACCGCCTGCTACCTGCTGCCCCGACAGGACAGCCATGCCTGGCTGGCGCTCAGCGGCGAGGCCGCCGCGCTAGTGATGGCAAAACTGTGCGGCGTTGATCTCACCGAGCGTGCCTTTGCGCCGGGTGCCATCGCCCAGACCTCGGTGGCGCGCGCCAGCGCGATAGTGATCAACGCCACCCGGCAGTCGCAGCCCACCTTTTGGCTGCTGATGGACAGCGCCACCGCCGCCTACTTCTGGCCGGTGCTGACCGATGCGATGGCCGAATTTGATGACGCGCACCACTCCCGTTAACCCCTGATTGGCGGAGGAACCGATGCCTGTGGCAACCGCAACCGACAATGACTATACCGTCCCCGCGCTGTTTCGCGGCCTGACCATTCTGGAGATGTTCAACAGCCGCGACCGCGTGCTGACGGTGCAGGATTTCGCCGACCGCTTGGGCATTACCATCTCGGCGATCTACCGCATCGTCACTACCCTTACCGAGATGAACTATCTGGAGAAGGTGGCGAAAAACACCTACCAGCTGGGGCCGCAGGTGATCTCCAACGGCTTCAGTTATCTCGCCAGCCGCGACGTGGTGGACATCGCGATGCCGCACCTGACAGCGCTGCGCAACACCGTGTCGATGTCCTGCCACCTCAGCATCCGCGAGGGGAGTGATGCGGTCTATATCTACCGCTCCTTTGCCGCCCAACGCCTGTCGGTGAACGTGCCGGTCGGCACCCGCATCCCGTGCCACTGCTGCGCGATGGGGCGGGTGCTGCTGATGGGGTTGACCGACCTGGAGCTGGAGCGCCTCTACCAGCATGTGCGGCTGGATGGCTACTCGCTGCCCGCGCCGCGCACGTTGCCGGAGCTGAAGGAGACCATCGAACAGGATCACGTGCGCGGCTGGGTTGAGCACCGCTCGGACTACGCCACCTCCATCGCCATGCCGCTGCGCGACCACCACAACCAGATTGTGGCGGCGATCAATATCTCCGGCCCGGACGCGCTGATGTCTGACGAACGCCAGAAACAACATGCGCGTGAGGCGCTGTTCGCCAGCGCGCAACGCATCTCTTTCGAGCTGGGCAACCTGCGCAAAATGTCGGAGAAAATCACCTGCCGATGACCAGACTCCCTCCCGCTAAGCGCGGCAGCCCGCTCAGCCTCGAGCAGCACATCGCGCGCGCCATCAAGCAGCGCCGCCTCTCCCAGCGCTTTAAGATCTCAGACGTGGCACGCATCGCCGGACTTAGCCCCGGCATGGTGAGCAAGGTGGAGAACGCACAGGTCTCCACCAGCCTCGATACCCTCAGCCGGCTGTGCGACGCCATCGGCCTGCCCATCTCTCGGCTGTTCAGCGACTACGACATGGGGCGGCGCGGCGCACAACTGGTGAAGGCGGGTGAGGGGATGGAGGTGGTGCGCTCCGGCACCGAGGTGGGGCACTCCTACCAACTGCTGCGCTACGCCCAGGGGCCGGTGAAGGTGTATGAGCCGTTTCTGGTGACGATGGACGACGCCAGCGAGGAGTTCCCCAACTTCAGCCATCCGGGACAGGAGTTTCTCTACCTGCTGGAGGGGGAGCTGGTCTATCGCCACGGCGAGCGCCTCTACCCGATGTCCGCCGGTGACAGCCTCTCTTTCGACGGCATGGTGCCGCACGGGCCAGAGACCCTGACACAGGTGCCGATCCGGCTGCTGTCAGTGATCCACTATGAAGAGGGGGATGACGGGTCGCTGGCTTAGCGGAGGGAGAGCAACAGGGCGCTGGCGCTGACCAGCGCTGCCGCCAGCCAGAGGTGACCGCGTAACAGGCCGGTGTAGAGGCCCGCGGCCCCCAAGGCCAGCAGCAGGCCGCCCAACGCATACTCCCACTAGTCGTGGCGACCCCAGCCGCGCAGGCAGAGCAGGGCAACAATCGCCATCGACCAGCCGGTGCGTCGGCGTGACAGGGTGGTGCGCTCCGGTTGCAGGCCGGGATCGCGTGCGCTCACGGCTGCCCCTGCCAGATAAGCAGCCCGAGCAGCAGCGCCAACAGGGCCATCAGCGCGCTGGCCAGTGGCAGGGCTGGCGAGCGGGGCAGGTCACGCCCTAGCCGCATCGCATACTCATTGTGCCGCCAGCGCCGCCAGGCCAGCACTCCCATGATGGCCGCCGTGATAAGCAGCCCCTGCGCCAATGCCATGCGCAGGGCGGGCGAGGCGAATGCCGGGGAGAACTGGTCAATGCCCACCGCCGCGGCCATCAGCGCCAGCGCGGTACGCAGCCAGGCCAGAAAGGTGCGCTCATTCGCCAACGTAAAGCGGTAGTCCGGCGTCTTGCCAGCCAGCCACCACTTGCCGCTGGGCACGTCACTCGGGTTCCTCATGCTGGATCCTCTCCTTAATCAGCAACTCCCTGATGGATAACCCGGCCGCCGCGCGGTCACGCAGGTTGTGGCGGGTGATCTCGGTACAGAGAAATTCAATCATAAACAGTTGCGAGAGCCGGGTTTCAATTGAGTCCCCCTGCTGTGGCCCGGCGCTGCCGCAGGTCAGCAGGAAGGTGTCGGCCAGCGCGGTCAGCGGCGAGTGCGGGCTATGGGTAATGGCGAGCCGCTGCGCGCCAGCGCGTTCCGCCAGCCGGAAGGCGTTGACCACCTCCGGCGTGGCGCCAGAGTGGGAAAAGGCTACCACCAGATCGTCCGGCTTCAGATTGGCGAGTTTCAGCGTCATGCTGAAGCGGTCACAATAGGCTTCGGCATCAATGCCGAGCCGGTTCATCTTGTCTCGCGCCTCAAGGGCGGAGAGGCCGGACGCGCCAAACCCGACAAACAGCACCCGGCTGGCGCTCAGGAACCGCTCGACGACGGGCTTCACCACCCGCATGTCCAGCAGATCGATGGTCTCTTGCAGCGTCGCCCCGGCCGCCAGTGCGATCTTCTGCGCCACCTCCTTGCGGCTGTCATCCAGAAAAATGTCGGGCGAGGCGGGCAGTGGCTGGTCGCTCTCCGCCAACAGTTCGCGCTTCAACGCCGCCTTCAGGTTGAGCAGCCCACCGTAGCCCACCTTTTTGCAGAAGCGGACGATGGTCGCCTCGCTCAGTTGCAGCGCTGCCGCCAGCTGCTTCACCGGCATCTGGGCCACCTGTGCCGGCTGGCGCAGGATAAACTCCGCGATGCGGCGATCGGTCTCCCCCAGCCCACCCATGATGTTGTGGATATAGACCCTGACGTTCTCCCGGTTCACGCTCATTCTGGCTTCCTCTGCAATCATTCTGGCGGCTATTCTGGCCCCGGTGGCGTCAGGCGTCCACTGCCATGCGCAGCCGCACGTCAAACGCCCGCGATGCGCCCGGCCGCAGGCAGTGGATACCGCGTTTATGCGCCAGGCGGCCATCAAAAGGCCGGATCGTCGGTGGTGCCAGCCAGCGGCTCCAGACAGAGCAGATCGGCACCCGGTACGCCCCACAGCGCCAGCCACGGCTGGGTGCCGGTCTCCAGCGCCATCACCTCCCGCCCGGTCGGCGACAGCACCGCCATCCGCCGCTGGCGGCACCTGCCGAAATAGAGCGCGCCATGCCGGAAAACCTCTGGCGTGAGCCGGAAATTGTGGGTGGAGGGGGTCTCCACGGGCAGGCTCAGGGTGCGGTCGTGGGTCGGGAAGGGGCCAGCCACCGCCCGCGAAAACGCGATGCGCCACCCCGGCTGCGAGGCCACTGGCAGGGCGAAACCGGGGTGCCAGCCAAGGGAGAACCACATCGGCCGGTGGTCGCGGTTGATCACCTGCTGCCGCAGCGCCAGCCCATCCCGGTGCAGCACCCAGTGGGTGGTGACCTGCCAGCGCCACGGCCAGCACGGCGGTGCACTCCCATCGGCGCTGGCCGCCAGTACCAGCCGATCCGCCTGCCGCGCCAGACAGGTAAAACGCTGGTAGCGCAAAAAGCCGTGCGCCTCCAGCGGCCAGAAGTGCCCCTCCGCCCGCACCCCGCCCTGCACCAGCCGGCCGACCACCGGAAAAAGTTGGGTGGCGGAGTGCGCCCAGATACCGGGCTGCGGCTGCCAGATCCATTCGCGTTGCAGTTGCTTGTCCCACAGGCTGACCAGCTCGCCGCCCTGCGCCATGATGTGCGCCCGGAAGCGCCGGTTCTCCAGTTGAAAGCCAGCCATCTCAGGCTGTCCGCAACAGCAGGCGCGACTGGTAGAGCAGCGCCCGGCGGTGCCTTTGTCATTGCGCGCCAGCCCGACCGCGATGCCCACCGCGAACAGCAGCGGCAGATGGTCAAAGACCACGCTGCCGCACAGCTTCATAACCGTAAAGGTGGCCTGAAGCACGCCGTGCGTCAGGATGGGATAGGTGGTCAGGGTCACCGGGTTGGTCAATACGCCCCCGATCCCCAGTAGCAGCCCGGCAGTGGGCAGCAGGGCGATCGGCAACATAAAGGACTTTCCCAAATTTTGTGCGCCGGCAAACAGTGTGCTCATAACGGCTCCTGTGATCATCGGATGAAGTTTAAATTTCACTGTATAGTTTTTATTATGAAATCTATATTTCGATCGAATGCCAGCAAAGTCAAAAGCGGATGCAGGAAGGGTGAGCTGCATCACCTACTTTTTTTGTGGTTAACGGGTTGGGGAAAAATGCGGAGTAAGACAGAAGATCCAGCCAAAACAGCGCTGGATTTGATGTTATTTTACTCGAACGCGGCCTAATCAGTGGATTCCTATCTAAAAATTAGTTGTACAACAATCTCTGATTTGTATAATTTCCCTTTGAACGAAAAGTCGCTTATTTACTAACCAGATTTTTGGGGCTTAAAGATGCAACGGCAACAACGGACGCCAGTCACAAAGCGTGAAATCAAGCCTTCTTTCCGGTCAAACGCTCCCGGCGTACCCACACAAGAGGAGAGCCTGGGACAGGTTGTGGCGGAGATATTGCGTGCCGGTGAGGCTGTAACGCGTACATCCATCTGTACCAAATTGCTGGCAAAGCTGGATCAGACCCCTGGGGCCGACATGGAAAAGCATTATCATGCTTTGCTTGCGTTGGTACTGGGTCGGGAAGAACGATAAATAATTTGTATCACGCTGGCTCCGGCCAGCTTTTTTTCATCCGCGTTTTGAAATTCCCAAGTCATGATGACCCATATCAGCGCCTCCTGATCCCGGCAGACATGGCGTCAGCCACTCTGCCCATAAGCCGCCTACCATGCGGCTGTATCGCTTTGCGCCTTGCCGGGCGCCGCCATCCAGCTGCATGACAGGCATTTCTCATTAACAACACAGGAGAGGGTTTGAACAACGACGATAACGTAAATAATATGCACAAACTTTTGGGAGAGGCAGTGATGTCCCTCCTTGAAGACCAGGGTGCTGTAAACAACCACACCATACTGGAGAGGCTGACGCAGCTTGCCGAGGGTGAGTCTGATGAGGACGTCATCATGGCGTACTGGCAAGCCAGAAAGGCCTTTCGCCAGTCTGCGTCGTCAGCGGCGGCCCGTCAGGCTTTAGACGATGGCTTTGCTGACACCAATATGGTCAGGCTTCACTCCCACCGAGTTAGATTGAAACAATCCTCGGATGAGAAGGAGTAACGCCCTGGCCCATTAAGCAAACCGGTGGCGCGCAGATGAAGGCTGTACGCCACCGGTTCTTACCCCCGTTTCCCCAGCGTCAGTTGTCCAGTTCGCTCATGTTGCTGATCTGGTCACGGTTGGTCTGCTCGGTGCGGCCCGTCTGCGCGTCGCGATAGGAGACCAGCCCGGTGTCATTATCAATCTCTGGTTTGCCATCAGTCACGATGGTTCTGCCGTCAGTGGTTTTGATGGCCTGATTCGATGAACAGCCCGCCAACGCTGCCAGTGAGGCTGTTGCCAATACCAGCGCCATTATGGTTTTTTTCCGCATCTTCACTCCTTGGTCACGTCCGGAAATATGCCGCCCTCCACAAGAGGGATCTTTAACCCTTAAAACTATACCAAGCGGAATAGTTTTCCTCCCTCAGGCCGGGTTTTTATCAGAAAAAGTATGAGAAATCATGAATGTAATTGTTTTTCATAAGCTTATTGTGATTTCTCTTATCAGGTGAATAGATGACCACAATTAGCGCGGGGTTATATTTTCCTGATGTAAATAGTTAAGTGAAGTAAAGTTTTGGCCAGCCCACCATGTTTTCCGGCGATTTTTACATTACTAGAGAAAAAACCGCCGCAACTATAGAAATGACAGACTTATTAACAGTTTGCCTGAGCCAGATCGCGGCTTTCCCTCCCAGATTGGCCCCCAGCATATATGCTTAAACTGTGACACCCGTCACCCCTGCTGTTTTCATCCACTTTGATGCTATTGGTGAATAATGTGCTGATCAAAAAGAAGAAGACCCGATCCCACACAGAAGACCGCTACCTGGCGCTGATTTTGGCAACCACCGCGGGCATCCTGAATGCCATGGCGCTAGGCGCGTTTGGTTTTTTTCCCTCCCACATGACCGGTAATGCCTCCCAGATCTCTTCGGAGGTCTCCAGCTCTGACCTGAATGATCTGATCTTCCTCGCTGTCCTGATCGGCGCGTTTGTGCTTGGCTCCACCACTGCCCGTTTCTCGGTGATTGCCGGACTGAAGAACAATATCCGCACCATTTTTTGCCTGATTATTTTGGTCGAAGGGGTGGCGCTGACCTTGATGTCGGTGTTTGAGACCTTCTCCTACTCGCCACGGCATAACCGCGAGATTCTGGTGCTGCTGGGGTTCCTGATGGGGCTACATAACTCCACCTCCACCCAGCTCTCCAATGGCCGGGTGCGGTCAACCCACATCACCGGCACCCTGACCGACGCGGGCATCGCGCTTGGCTCGTTCTTCTCGTCGTTTGTCACCGGCACTGCCTCCAGCGATCGCCATTTCCATCGCAAGCAGCTTTATACCCACCTCACCACGGTCTTCTCCTTCCTGACCGGCTGTATCGTCGGGCTGATGTTGTTCAATGAGTATGGCTTCAACGCGATGATTGGGCTGGGCATCTTTTTGATTATGGTTTCGCTGGTGTCGGTGGCCGCCACCCTGCGGATGGCACGCAAAGCCTTTTACTGAACGCCATGCGGACATAAAAAAGCCGGTAACGCACGTTACCGGCTTTTTAGTGGGCTGGCTCAGGCCGCCACTTGTCGCGGCGGGCGGGGGGCAGTGTTTACCTCGCTCAAGCCAAACAGGAGACGCAGGAGTTTATAGCGCGTCATCTGGTAACCCAGCGCCACACTCAACAGGCAGGTTGAGGGAATAACAAACAGCATGAAGTAGTAGGGATTATGCGAGCCTCCCACGGTCATCCACATCCACGCCAGCAATAACAGTACCGGCAGATGCACCAGATAGAAGGGCAGGGCGATGCTGGTCAAAAAGGTAACGCCAGCGGAGGCATTCATCTTCAGGTTTTTAAATACGAAGAAGATACCCAGGCAGATTAACAGCGCGCACAATCCCTTTGAAACTTTGCTGACAAAGGCCAGCACGGCAATATCCGCCTTGAACAGCAGATACCACAGGATATAAATCCCGGCGAACGCCACTGACCATCCCAGCGTAATACGCTTCTCCAGATAATAGAGCACCATGCCGATGAAATAGAAGGGCAGGTAGTTAATCAACTGGTTAATTTGCAGCAGCGAGAATATCTCATGGTTCCGCTGGAGGGGTGCGGTTAGCGAGTTAAACGCCATGCAGCCATACACCAGACAAGCCATCGCCGGCAGCAGCAGCAACCACGGCAGCGCGTTGAGGCGGCGCGCCACGGCGGCAATCGCGTTGCTAAGCGTAACCGGGGCCAGCATCACCAGCAGGCTGATCATCGACAGCGTCACCAGGAACCAGAGGTGCTTATAGCTGAGGTAGTCCGCCCACTGCCGATCGGCAAACAGCGCTGACATCTCCAGAGAGATGAGCGGCAAGATAATGGCGATGGAGGCCAGGGTGGGAACAATAATCCGCTTCACGCGGTTTTCCACAAAACGCCCCCACCCTTTTTTCGTAATCACCAGCGCAGAGAAAAAGCCGGAGATCAGGAAAAAAAGCTCCATACGGAAATAGTGGGTGAAGTCGAGTGCCGCGTCCAATTCACGGGCATATCCAAAGCTATATTCAAATCCCCATGCGCCAGTCAATAACATTGAGGCATGGAATGTTGGGCCAAAAAACATAATGATAGATCTTAACAGGTCAAGACCTATTAGGCGCTCTTTCATCGCAATTACCAAATATTAATCAGAAGGTAATAATTATCTTATGACGAGTTTTTCATTGTCAATTATAAGTTGGCGGCGGAAAATTATGCTAGTTGCTGATTATTCCGTGATGAATTAAGAGAAAAAGATAAATTAAGAGCAATCCTAAATATAAGTCGTTGCCAATTGAATTACACAATAAATCTATCGGAATAATTGGAAATTTTATCGTTGTTTTTAAAAATTTACCGGCGCTTCGGCGGTTTAATAAACGATGGTACGAATAAGCGCCATTAGGGGGGCACACTGCGTTTTAGGATTAATGCCAGAGAGGTGATGGCAATAAAAAAGCCGATAACCCAAGGGTTATCGGCTTTTATCTGCCAGTGACCGGAGATTACGCCAGTTGTGCGGCGGTCTTCTCAACCAGTGCCAGCAGCACTTTGATGTCTTCCAGCGTCACGACCGGGTTCAGCAACGTCATTTTCAGGCAGGTAACGCCATCAAATTCTGTCACGCCGACGTTGGCGCGGCCGGAGTCCAGCAGCGCGTCACCGATCTTCTGGTTGAACAGCGCCACGGCAGCATCGCCCTGCGCTGCCAGGTGCTCTGGACGGAAGCGGAACAGCACGCTCGCCAGTTGCGGCTCCATCACCAACTCGAGAGCCGGCTGCTCAGCCACATACTGCGCCACTTGCTGTGCCAGGGTGACACCGTGGTCGATGATCTCGGCATACTGCGTCTTGCCCAGCGCTTCCAGACCCATCCACAGTTTCAACGCATCGAAACGGCGGGTGGTTTGCAGCGATTTAGAGACCAGATTCGGTACGCCCTGTGCCTCATCGAACTCAGAGTTCAGGTAAGCCGCCTGATAGCGCATCAGCTCGTAGTGGCGTGCCTCTTTCAGCAGGAACGCGCCACAGCTGATGGTCTGGAAGAACTGCTTGTGGAAGTCCAGGGTAATGGAGTCCGCCAGCTCAAGGCCGTCCAGATAGTCACGGTACTTCTCGGACATCAGTAGCGCGCCGCCCCAGGCCGCATCCACGTGCATCCAGATCTGGTGCTCAGCCGCCAGCGCCGCAATGGCACGCAGCGGGTCAATGGCACCGGCGTCGGTGGTGCCGGCAGTGGCAACAATTGCCAGCACCTGCTCACCGTTGGCCTTGGCCTGCGCCAGTTTCTCCGCCAGATCGGTCACGTCCATGCGGGCGAAGCGATCGGTTTTCACCAGCGTGACGGACTGGTAGCCCAGACCCAGCAGCGCCATGTTCTTCTGCACGGAGAAGTGGGCGTTCTCAGAGCAGAACACTTTGATCTTGCGCAGGTTGCCGATCAGACCATCCTGCTGGATGGAGTGACCCTGACGTGCGAAGAAGGCGTCACGCGCCAGCATCAGGCCCATCAGGTTGCTCTGGGTGCCGCCGCTGGTGAACACGCCCGCATCGCCAGCCTGATAGCCAACCTGGCCGCGCAGCCACTCAATCAGCTTCATCTCAATGATGGTCGCGGAGGGGCTTTGGTCCCAGGAGTCCATGCTCTGGTTGGTGGCGTTGATCATCACCTCTGCCGCCTGGCTGATCACCAGACTCGGGCAGTGGAGGTGCGCCACGCACTGCGGGTGGTGTACCGACAGGCTGTCTTTCAGGAAGAACTCAATCGCGCGCTCAATGGCGGCCTGGTTGCCCAGGCCCTCCGCATTGAAGTCCAGCGCGATGCGCTCGCGCAGTTCCGCGACGCTTTTCCCTTGATACATTTCTGGCTGTTTCAGCCACTGCACCACCGCCTCGCTGCTCTGGGCGATGGCCTGCTGGTATGCCTCAGTGCTTTGCGCGGAGGCCGCCAGAATCGGGTTTGACTTGGACATTAACTCTTTTCGCTCTTATCAGACCGGCTTGATGCCGGCAGCCACCAGGGCGTTTTCAAATTTATCCAGGAAGATCCCCAGCTCTTCATTGCTGATCAGCAGGGACGGCAGCAGGCGCAGCACGCTACCGTGACGGCCGCCGCGCTCCAGAATCAGGCCATTCTCGAAGCATTTCTTCTGCAGAAGTGCCGAAAGCTCGCCATCCGCCGGGTAGCAACCCATGTGGTCTTTCTCTTCGTGCGGCTTGACGATTTCGATGCCGATCATCAGGCCCAGACCACGTACGTGGCCCAGCACCGGATAGCGCTTCTGCATCTCGGCCAGTTGGCCCTTCAGCCACTCGCCCTGCGCAGCCACTTTGTCAGCCACATTGTTGTCTTTCAGGAATTTCAGCGTGGTCAGGCCGGTCGCCATCGCCAGCTGGTTACCACGGAAAGTACCGGTATGGTGGCCCGGTGCCCATGCATCGAACTCTTTCTTAATGCCCAGTACGGCCAGTGGCAGGCCACCGCCGACGGCTTTGGACATCACGATGATGTCCGGCTCAATGCCCGCGTGTTCGAAGGCGAAGAACTTACCGGTACGCGCGAAGCCAGCCTGTACTTCGTCCAGGATCAGCAGGATGCCGTGCTCTTGGGTCACTTTGCGGATGCGTTGCAGCCACTCAACCGGGGCCGGGTTCACGCCGCCTTCACCCTGAACGGCTTCCAGGATAACCGCAGCCGGTTTGCGCACGCCGCTCTCAACGTCGTTGATCAGGTTTTCGAAGTAGTAGGTCAGAGCCTTCACGCCAGCTTCGCCACCGAGGCCCAGCGGGCAGCGGTAGAGGTGCGGGTAAGGCATGAACTGCACTTCCGGCATCATGCCGTTGACCGCTTCTTTCGGCGACAGGTTGCCGGTCACGGACAGCGCGCCGTGGGTCATACCGTGGTAGCCGCCGGAGAAGCTGATCACGCCAGAACGGCCGGTGTGCTTTTTCGCCAGCTTCAGCGCTGCTTCCACCGCGTCCGCACCGGACGGGCCGCAGAACTGCAGGCAATACTCTTTGCCTTCGCCCGGCAGCAGGGAGAGCAGGTACTCAGAGAACCCATCCTTCAGCGGCGTGGTCAGATCGAGGGTATGTAACGGCAAGCCGCTGGTAATGACATTTTGGATGCTCTGCAATACGTCAGGGTGGTTGTGGCCCAAAGCCAGCGTGCCCGCCCCTGCCAGGCAGTCAAGGTATTGTTTATTCTCGACATCCGTGATCCAGACGCCCTGCGCCTTGGCGATCGCCAGTGGCAGCTTACGCGGATAACTCCTGACATTTGATTCAAATTCGGCTTGGCGCGCCAAATAAGTTTCATTGTTATTGTCTGATGAATTCGCACCTAAAGTATCAATACGGACTTTATCCGTCATCATATCTCTCCTACAACCAGGGTTATTGGCAACGCCTGATTGGATAATTGAATTAAAAGTAATCACTGGTTTTTAAAGCGCGGCTAATATATGGCTTTTTAGCCCTCACCTCAATGATTAATTTTGTGTAGATTTGTATATGCATTTATCTATAGAGATCAATGCCTTGTTTGTTTATTAACCGCCCCGGTTTAGCAGCGGGCGTGACAGTGTCACCCCACAGGGCGCAAAACCGGGTTACTGCCGCTCTTTTCAAGGCATTTCGGTGGGTCGGCAAGGGGGAAAAATGGCGCTGGAGGCACTCCATGGTCAGGGGGGGATCGGCAAGTTTTGGTAAAAAACTGGATGCCCTTAGCCATAATTCCCAGGCGCGTCTTATTCTCAGTAAGAAATAATGCCGCTGTCTGTGATTCGTTCGGTTACGTTTATTGTTGGGAAGTCCCTGATGGGCGTCTGGATATTTGGTGTTACACCGCGGCGTAATAACCTCAGTGGCGCTTAGCGGTAATCTGTTAATAAGCGCCCACGCGTCGGTATCGCTTTGCGAGAAGCAAAAGAAGGCTCAAGGGAAAAGCAGCGAAATCAAGGGATAAGGCGGGGATGGGCATTGATTCTGGGGCAGCCGTGGCCGCCCCAGAGAGGCATTAGAAACGCACGGAGGCGCCGACGTACGGGCCGTCCACCAGCACGTTGTCTTTGCGGCCGCCCTTGTTGTCCAGTTCGATGTACTGGTAACCCACGCGCACGTTCAGCAGGGAGATCGGCGTGAAGCTCAGGCCGCCCGCCGCTTCCTGGTAGCTGTCCAGGTGATCGGAGAAGGCTTCTGGCGCGTAGTAGTACTCGCCATACAGACCCCACATGTCGTTAAAGGTGTACTGTGCGCCCGCGCCCACTGCCACGGCGAAGCCATCCTTGCCATCTTCTGGGTGAGTGAACAGCGCTTTCGCCGTCGGTGCCACGCGCAGCGGGCCAGCATCGATGTTGTAGCCCAGACCCAGACCATAGGTGCTGCCGTCATGATCGCTACGCAGCCAGTTGCCCTTCAGGAACAGCCCTGATGTATTGGTGCCGAGGCCCACGTTCAGGTTGGTGTTGTGCTCGCCCACATCCACGCTGCCTTCGATTGCCTGTGCCGCGCCGCTCATCAGCACCAGCCCCATTACGCTTCCAGTCAAAAGTTGCTTAAACATCATCCAGCTCCATATAAAGCAATAAATACATTGGGCAAAAAGGGTAAACAGCCACGCCCCAGCAAACAACTAAATTCAACAACCTTTACGTAATGATATGTTTCCCTAAGGAATTCGTGCTCAGGATGCGTACTTTTTCGCCCCTGCGACGCAGACTACTGCCGCCAGTGTTACCACGAGCATCGCCCCGCTGATGCGCTCATGCAGCAGCAGCGCCGCCAGCGCCAGCCCGAAAAAGGGTTGTAACAGCTGCAACTGGCCGACGGCGGCGATCCCGCCTTGCGCCAGCCCGTGATACCAGAAAATAAAGCCAATCAACATGCTGAACAGCGACACATACAGGAAGCCCAGCCAGGCCGCTGTAGGCACAAGGGTGAAGGTAGCTGGCTGGGTCAGCAGCGCGGCTGGCAGCATAATGGGCAAGGCGGCCAGCAGCGCCCAGCTGATCACCTGCCAGCCGCCCAGCCTCCGCGATAACCGTGCGCCCTCGGCATAACCCAGCCCGCACACCACCACGGCCGCCGTCATCAATAGGGTGTCTTGCAGGCTGCCCCCGTGGCTGGTGCTTAGGGCATAACCGGCGACACAGCCGCCCCCGGCCAGCGAGAAGAGCCAGAAGGCCGCGCGTGGGCGCTCGCCGCCGCGTAGCACCGCAAACAGTGCCGTGCAGAGCGGCAGCAGCCCGACGAACACCATTGCATGGGCGGAGGTCAAGTGCTGCAACGCCAGCGCCGTCAGCAATGGGAAGCCCACCACCACGCCCAGCGCGGTCAGCGCCAGTGGCAGCACATCCTGCCGGTTGGGCAGGGGCTGGCGTCGTCCGGCCAGCAACAGTGCCCCCAGCAGGGCCGCCAGCGTGGCGCGGGCGCAGGTCAAAAACAGTGGGTCAAAGCCAGCCACCGCCACCCGGGTGGCGGGCAGTGAACCGGCAAAAATCATCACACCCACCATGCCGCTCATCCAGCCACGGGTCTTTCTCTCCATCTCATGCTCTCCTGAAGGGTTGGCTCCCAGTAAAGCACTGGCAACTTGCCGCCAGCCAGATACAATCCAGTACACTCTGCCAGAACTGTACTGCCCTCAGTTCCCCTACAGTAAGGATCTTTCATGTCGCGCCCCCAGACCCGTATCGCGTTGCTGATGGAGCACATTCGCGCCCAAATCGCTGCCCGTATCCTATTGCCGGGTGCGCGCCTGCCCTCAGTGCGCCAGCAGGCCGGGCTGGCCGGGGTCTCGGTATCAACGGTGGTGGAGGCCTATGAGCGGCTGGCGGCGGAGAACCTGATCGTCTCCCGGCCGGGCGCGGGCTTTTTCGTCAGTGGGCCGGTTGCGCCGCTGGATTTGACGCGCATGTCAGCGGGAGTTGACCGGGCGATCGATCCCCTCTGGATCTCGCGCCAGTCGCTGGACGCGGATGACCAGGTGCTGAAGCCGGGCTGCGGCTGGTTACCGGAGTCATGGATGTATGAGGAGGGAATGCGGCGCGCCTTGCGTCGGGCAGCGCGGGCCAGCACCCCGCTGCTCACTGATTACGGCACGCCAGCGGGCCACCCCGGCCTGCGCCACTTCCTGTTGCGCCGGATGGCGCTGGCGGGCATCCATGCCACGCCAGCGCAGATCATGCTGACGGAGTCCGGCACGCAGGCGATTGACCTGATCTGCCGCTTCCTTCTCCAGCCGGGGGAGTGCGTATTGGTGGACGATCCCTGCTATTTCAATTTCCATGCCCTGCTGCGGGCGCACCGCGTCAAAGTGATTGGCGTGCCCTATACGGCGACCGGCCCCGATCTGGCGGCCTTTGAAGAGGCTCTGCACCTGCACACGCCGCGCCTTTACATCACCAATGCCGGTATCCAGAACCCGACCGGGGCGACGCTCTCGCCCGCCACCGCCCATCGGTTGCTCAAGATGGCGGAGGCCTCAGATCTGGTCATCGTTGAGGATGACATTTTTGCGGATTTTGAGCAGCAGCCCGCGCCGCGGCTGGCGGCCTTCGACGGGCTGTCACGGGTCATCCAGATCGGCAGCTTCTCCAAGAGCATCTCGGCATCCGTGCGGTGTGGGTACATCGCCGCGCGACCCGACTGGATCGACAGCCTGATTGACCTCAAGATCGCCACCAGCTTTGGTGGCGGCGGACTGGCCGCCGAAATTGTGTTGGCGACGCTGACCGACAGCGGCTACCGGCGGCATATGGAGTCGGTACGCGGGCGGCTGGCGGTGGCGATGCAGGCCACGCTGGGGCTGTTGGCACAGGTGGGCATTACCCCCTGGCACACGCCGCAAGCGGGCATGTTTCTCTGGTGCCGCCTGCCTGCTGGTGCCGAAGCCACGGTAGTCTCCCGCGCCTGCCTTGAGCAGGGGATTATTCTCGCGCCAGGCAACGCCTTTAGCCAATCCGGCACCGCCAGTGACTTCCTGCGCTTCAATGTCTCACGTTCCACCGATCCGAAACTTATCACGGTGCTGAAAGGGGTACTGGCGGCAGTGTGAACGTCCGGCTTTAGCTGAATCGTTTTTACATTTTTGGCGCGATAGGTGAGTTTACTCCTGAAAAATCGTGCAAATTAACGCAAATTTTCATCAATCTGTGACCAATTCCACGAATACACCGACCAATAGGCACGAATCTTTCAGCGGTGATAAGCATCACGTTTTCATTTGTTAGCAATTTGTAAGCTACCTGCCACTTAAGCTAAATCAATTCAGCAACAGGAAGGGAACAGATGAAAAAGGCTTTTCTGGCAGGGATGGTAGCGGCATTGGTCAGCGGGCAGGCGGCGGCGCAGAGCTGGGTGCTGACGGATGCTGAACAGGGCGTGGAGCAGGGCAACTGGCAGGTAAGCAGCGAACAGCTGAAGCTGTCAGGCGCGCGCTTCAGCCTGGAACAGAAAGTGCTGCATGGCGGTAAGCAGGAGGGCAGCAAGGTATTGACCCTGACCAGCCCGGATGGCCTGACCATTGCCCTTAGCCCCTCGCGCGGCATGGATCTGTTGCAGGTTAACGGCCACGGCGTGCGCCTCGGCTGGGACTCCCCGGTCAATGAGGTGGTCAACCCGGCCTATATCAACCTGGAGAGCCGCAACGGCCTTGGCTGGCTGGAGGGGTTCAACGAGATGATGGTGCGCTGCGGCTTTGAGTGGACCGGCCACCCGGTGACCAAGGATGGCATGATCTACACACTGCACGGCAAGGCGGGCAACACCCCGGCCTCAAAAGTTGAGGTGGTGGTGGACGATCAGGCACCCCATGAGATCCGCATCCGTGGCTTGCTGAAAGAGAACACCTTCAAAAAGGCCAATCTGGAGACCTGGACGGAGCTGCGCTATGTGCCGGGCAGTGACAGCTTCACGGTGCATGACGTGCTGACCAACCATGCGGACTACCCGCACGACTACCAGATCATCTACCACAGCAACTTTGGCACGCCGATTCTGGAGAAGGACGCGCGCTTTATCGCCCCGCTGAAATCCGTCTCGCCGTTCAATGACTATGCGAAAAAGGGGCTGGAGGGCTGGAATACCTACGGCGCGCCAACCAAGGACTTTGACGAGATGGTGTTCAATCTGGTGCCCAAGGCAGACAGCAACGGCAAGACGGTGGCCGCCGTGATCAACAGCAAGGGTGACAAAGGGGCGGCGATTGAGTTTGATACGCGCCAACTGCCGCTGCTGACGCTGTGGAAAAACACCGATACCCTGAAACAGGGCTACGTCACGGGCATTGAGCCGGGCACCAACTACGCCTACCCGGTGACCATTGAGAAGGAGCAGGGGCGCGTGAAGCAGTTGCAGCCGGGGCAGAGCACCGAATTTGTGCTGACCTACTCGCTGCTGAAAGATGCGGACGCGGTGCAGAAGGTAGAGGCGCGCGTGAAACAGATCCAGGGCGACGAGCGCGTGGCCGTGGATGAAAAACCGATCGCGGTCGAATAATTTCTGCAGCGCCGCCAAAACCGGGCAGCTCGCCGCGCCCGGTTTTTTTGCCCGTTTGTTAAGCAGTGGGCCAGTTCTTGTTAATGAATACCAAGCTATACAAAAAGGCGCGAGATTTTTTGTTGTGCGTAATCCGGTAGATAGCGACATCAGCCCGACGATAGGCGCGCTCTTTGTTAAAGAGGCGTTTATTTATTGCGCCTAAAAGCGCATGCTGGGTCTCCATCCCCGGTAACCCGGCGGCCATTTCTTCTCCCCAGGTTTTCCGTTATGACACTTTATTCGACCGACACTGTATGCAGTGTTACGGGCGTTTTGCCCACGACACTACGATGCTGGCGCCGCGCCGGCCTGATAGCCGCCCCTGCCAGCAAGCGCGGCTACACCGGCAGCCAGCTGACCCGTATCCTGACCGTGCAGATCCTGACCCACGCTGGCGACACCCTGCAAGAGGTGCACACCCTGCTGACACAGCCCGATGCCTACCGTCACAGTGGTTGGGCCTGCCGGGAAGAGGAGCTGCTCACGCTTCTAAATCAGGATGATACCCAATTTGATGACCGGCTATGGCAGATGGGCCTGGAGTACAGCAGTGATGCGTTCGTCCACCACTGCCTGCGGCCACTCAATCTCTGGCTGCGTAGCGACTTCCATGTTGGCGCAACCTGCCTGCTGACACGCTTCCATGCCGCCATGGTTGACCACGCGGGCCGCATGATGAACAGCGCCTACCACCGGAAAACCGTGCCGCTGTTTCTGGAGGCGGTGAGCGTCACGGATGCGACCGAGATCTGGCTGGAAGCGATTCGGCTGACCGGGCAGGGGTTCCGCGTGGAGCTGTCGCCAGACGTTTCCGCCTTACCCGCGACGGCGCTCAAAGAGTATGAGCACCATGTGATGTGGTGTGGCGCAGGCATCAGCCACACGAAACACGCCCATTTCCAGCAGCGGCTGGAGGCGGGTGATATGGTGATGCTCTCCGGCCCGGACACCCGCCTGGTCTCCTGACTGCCGCGCGATTAGCGCGGCATCTTGTACAAAGTGCGTTCATTGCACAAATATTGAACCCTCCCTTCCTTTTTCATTGCCCTTCGGCCACAAGCCGCCTAGGGTGAATGGGCATGGATGACCAAACCCTAAAAGAGCATTCCTGTGGAATTGCCGCCTGGCCCCTCAAGTGGCTTTTTTAATTTGGCCCTCAGCGTTTGCCAAACAGGGCATAGGCATAGAGACGGTCACGGGCAAGGTTCTTCATCTTCACTTCGCACATGATGTCAAACTGCTCAAAGGAGAGCGCCCAGTCATTGAGCGCCTTGTTGAAGTAGTAGTCAGAGTGGGCGCGCAGTTTGGTTTTCGGCACGCCGAGGCTGGCCTGATCGGGCAAGCCCTGCTCCGGGATGATCCCCTCCTGGGAGATGGAGTAGTGCAGCACCGGCCGCACGCCGCGCCAGGAGGCGATGACCCGCTCAATGCGCGGATCGTCAGGCGTGATGAACTCCGCCTCTTTCACCCAGTGGTGGTGGATGTCGAGCACAATCGGGCAGAGCGCCTCCGCCTGCAAGACGTCGTCCAGCGAGCAGGAGATCTCATCGTTCTCCACGGTCAGCATCCGCTGCGCCTCCGGCGAGAGCCGGGCAAACGCCTCCTTGAACCCCTCAAACCCCTTTTTGCCATTCATATGGATGTTGATTTTGAAATCTTGGAAGGTCTGGCCGTAGCCCATCAGCACCGCGCACAGCGCGTGGTACTCAATGTCTTCCAGTGCCCGATCCACCACCTGCGGGTTATCCGAAGCCATCACCGAGTACTGGCCGGGGTGGAAAGAGAGCCGGATGCCCTTCTCCCGCGCAAACTCCCCGCAGCGGGTGAACAGCGGGTGCAGATCCGGCAAGAAGGTCTGATAGAGCTGTGTCGCCTCCGGCACGGTGTAGAGCGGCAGCAGGTCACTGCCAATACGCATCATCCGCATCGCCTCTGGTAGCGAGGCGAGCTGCTCAAAGATCAGGTAGAGGTTGGTGAGGTTGGTCTTGGCAAGCCCATAGATCAGCGCCGTGCGCTGTTCGTCGTCCAGGCTAAGGAAGCGGGTTCGGGTGGTGGCTTTAAACGGATAAAGCTGCTTGAGTTCTGAGTTAAGGTATTTACACGCAAAGCCTAATTTCATGGTGACTCCTGTTGTTCCGCGTTGTTTAAGCTTAGCAACGAATGGCGAAACCCGCGGCGCAGGGCGGCCGGGCCTGCCTTTTGAAGGCGGTGCATGTCGTTGAAACTAACAAAAATCTGCGTGACTCCACGGCGCTTTGCTGAATACTGGCATGACCGCTTCTCTCACAAAGGTCAACACACTCCGTCATGGAATCCTGGAAGGTCAACCTTATCTCCATCTGGCTCGGCTGCTTTTTTACCGGGCTGGCCATCAGCCAAATCCTGCCGTTCCTGCCACTCTATATTGAGCAACTGGGCGTGCACTCGCCGGACGCGCTGCCGGTCTGGTCAGGGCTGACGTTTAGCGTCACCTTTTTGGTTTCGGCGCTGGTGGCGCCGCTGTGGGGCAGTCTGGCCGACCGCAAGGGGCGCAAGCTGATGCTGCTGCGCGCGGCGCTGGGCATGAGCGTGGTGATCTTCCTTCAGGCATTCGTCACCCAGCCGTGGCAACTGCTGCTGTTGCGCGGCCTGATGGGGCTGACCTCCGGCTACATCCCCAATGCGATGGCGCTGGTGGCAACCCAGTCGCCGAAGGATCGCAGCGGCTGGGCGCTGAGTACGGTGGCGACCGGCCAGATCAGCGGCGTGATTGCCGGGCCACTGCTGGGCGGGATGTTGGCGGATTGGATTGGCCTGCGCGCGGTGTTCCTGTTCACCTCCGGCCTGCTGTTGGTCTGCTTCTTTATTACGCTGTTCCTGATCAAGGAGAGCGGGCACCGCATCGTCAGCAAGCAGGAGCGGCTGAGCGGCAAGGCGATCTTCCGCACGCTGAAAAATCCGGCGCTGGTGGTTTGCCTGTTCTTTACTACGCTGACCATCCAGCTCTCCAACGGCTCCATCAGCCCGATTCTGACGCTGTTCGTGCGGCACCTGGCGCCGGATATCCAGAACATCGCCTTTATCAGCGGCTTTATCGCCGCGGTGCCAGGGGTTTCCGCGCTCTTCTCCGCGCCGGTGCTGGGCAAGCTTGGCGACCGCATCGGCACCGGGCGGATCCTGGTGGCGACGCTCTCGGTCTCAATCCTGCTGTTTATCGGCATGTCCTTTGTCACCAGCCCGACCCAATTGGCGGTGCTGCGCTTCCTGCTCGGTTTCGCCGATGGCGCGATGATGCCAGCGGTGCAGACGCTGCTGCTGCGCCAGAGCAGTGACCAGACCACTGGGCGGATCTTTGGCTACAACCAATCCTTTATGTATCTGGGGAACGTGGCGGGGCCGCTGCTCGGCTCAATGATCTCGGCAATGGCAGGCTATCGCTGGGTATTTGCCTGCACGGCGCTGGTGGTGCTGGTCAACACGCTGGTATTTGTCAGCATCAGCCGACGGCGGGAACGGCACGCGGAATGATGTTTTTGATGGATGCGGCCCCTGATGGGGCCGCAGTGGTTTCTGGGCTACGCCTGACTGCCGCTGAGCGCTGGCAGGGCGTGGCGGCGGACGCAGAGCGGGTAGGCGATGGCGGTCACCACCAGACTGATTACCCAGGAGATGTCCGCGCCGGGGATCAGCTTCGCGTAGGGGCCGGTGAAGAAGGCGTTCTCCACGAAGGGGATCTGCACCACGATGCCGCCGAAGTAGACCAGCAGCGCCCGCCCGTTCAGCCGCCCATAGCGGCCGCCGTCGGCGCTGAAGATGGCGTTGATGTCATAACGCTGCTTGTTGATCAGGTAGAAGTCGAGCAGGTTAATCACGCTCCACGGGATCAGCACCGCAATCAGCGCCAGAATCAGGTTGAGGAAGAAGGCGACGAAATTCTCCGAGGCGGCCAGCGCCACCAGCACCGAGGCAACCAGCACCAGCGTTGAGAACAGGATGCGCACCCGCGCGCCCGGCGTCCAGCTTGGACGGAAGGTCTGCACGGCGGTGATCAGGGAGAGCACCGCGCCATACAGGTTCATTGAGTTGTGGCAGATGATGTTGATCAGGAACAGCACCATCAACACCGGCCCCAGCCAGCCGGTGGCCTGTCGCACCGCCGCCATCGCGTCACTGCCATCCGGCACCATGTTGACCGCCACCATGCCGAACACAAAGGCCAGAATGGTGCCGCAACAGGCCCCAAGATAGGTGCAGAGGAAGGGGCGGGCGATGCCGACGCTGGCTGGCAGGTAGCGCGAGTAGTCGGAGGTGTAGGGCGAGAAGCTGATCTGCCACACCGCGCCGATGCAGAAGGTGGCGAACCAACCGGCCAGTGAGAAGCTGCCGCGCTGCCAGAAATCCGCTGGGAAGGGCTGGCCGAGCATCAGCGCCAGCCCGAGCAGCAGCGCCGCGCCCATCACCCAGGCCCCCACCTTGTTGATGCGGTGGATAAAGTGGTAGCCCACCACGCCAATCAGGGTGGCGGTGATCGCGCCGACCAGCGTGGCGCTTGGCAGCGGCAGTGCCGGGATGACGTTATTGATCACCTTGCCGGAGAGCGAGATGTTGGAGATAAAGAAGCCGAGGTAGATGACGGTGGTGAAGGCGATCACCAGCAGCGAGCCGTAGCGGCCAAACTGCGCGCGGCTCTGCACCATCTGCGGGATGCCAACCTGCGGCCCCTGTGCGGAGGTGAGCGCCAGAAACAGCCCGCCAAACAGATGGCCAGCGACGATTGCCGTCAGGGCGGAGAGAATGTTCAGGTGGAACGTCTGGGTAGAGATGGCACCGGTCACCACCGCCAGCGGCGCGATGTTGGTGCAGAACCACAGGGTGAACAGGCTGCGCGCCTGCCCGTGGCGCTCATCGGGCGGCACATAATCCACGGACTTGTTCTCAATCAAAGGGTTCTGCTCTGGCTGACTCTTCATTGTATCCTCCGGCATGACATCAAAAGGGGTCGCGTTGGGGTCGTGTTCCTGAAAAAAGCGCATGGCCATCCGGACAACATCACGGGTGTTGTCTTGGATACGATCTGGCGTGGTGGTTCCCGGAACCGGCAGGACAGCCCTGCCGGTGGGTGGCTTACCGCATTACAAAGGGATCATCGATCGGCTCGTCACTGGTGCGCAGCCACACGGTCTTGGTGGTGGTGTACTCCAGCGCGGCATCGATGCCACCCTCGCGGCCAAAGCCCGATTTGCCGTAGCCGCCGAATGGCGCCAGCGGCGAGACGGCACGGTAGGTGTTGAGCCACACCACGCCACAGCGCAGGCGGCGCGTCACCCGGTGGGCGCGCGTCAAGTTCTGGGTGAAGACACCGGCGGCCAGCCCATACTCGGTAACGTTCGCCAGCGCGATGGCCTCCGCCTCATCGCGGAAGGTCAGCACCGACAGCACCGGGCCAAACAGCTCCTGCACCACGCTCTCCGCCTGCGGCACGGCGGCGCAATCGAGAATGGTCGGCGGGTAGTAGAAACCGGGGCGATCGAGGGCGTAGTGGCCGGTCACCAGCCGCGCGCCCTGCTCCAGTGAGCGGTTGACCACCTGCTCAATCAGGTTTTTCTGCCGCTCGGTGCAAAGTGGGCCAAACTGGGTCTCCGGCTGCTGCGGGCAGCCAATCACAATGCCGCTCACCTTCTGGGTCAGCTTCTCAATAAACGCCTCTTTGATGCCCTCGGCCACCAGCAGCCGCGAGCCAGCCACGCAGCTCTGCCCGGAGGCGGAGAAGATGGCGGCGACCTGTGCGTTGGCCGCGCTCTCCAGATCGGCATCCTCAAAGACGATAAACGGCGACTTGCCACCCAGCTCCAGCGAAGTGCGCGCCAGGTTCTCCGCGCTGTTGCGGATGATGTGGCGGGCGGTCTCCGCCCCGCCGGTGAAGGCGATGTGGTCAACGTCGGGGTGGGTGGTCAGCACGCTGCCGCACTCATCGGCGAAACCGGTGATGATGTTGCACACCCCCGGCGGGAAGCCAGCCTCATCGATCAGGCGGGCGAAGGCCAGCAGCGGTGCGGGCGCGGCCTCCGAGGCCTTCACCACCACCGTGCAGCCGGCGGCGATGGCCGGGCCAATCTTGACCGCCGACAGGAACAGTTGGCTGTTCCACGGGATGATCGCCGCCACCACGCCGACCGGTTCGCGCTTGATCCAGGTCTCCATGTCCGGCTTGTCGATGCTCAGCGTCGTGCCATCCATCTTGTCGGCCAGCCCGGCGTAGAAGCGGTAGTACTCCGCCACATAGCCGACCTGCGCCCGCGTTTCACGGATGATCTTGCCGGTGTCCAGCGTCTCCAGCCGCGCCAAGTGGTCGGCGTGCTGCTCCACCAGATCGGCTAGCCGCCACAGCAGCCTGCCGCGCGCGCTGGCGCTCATGGCGCGCCAGGCGTCCGAGTGGAAAGCCCGGCTGGCGGCGGCCACTGCGCGGTTCACCTCGTCGGTGCGCGCCTCGGCCATCTCCGCCCACGGCTCGCCGGTGGCAGGGTTCAGTGAGGCGAAGCGGGCCGCGCCCTCATTAAAACGGCCATCAATATAGAGTGCGAACGATTCCATCTCTCCCCCTAGTCACGAAATTCAGGCATAACGTAGCGAATGAAGCGCTCCAGCGATGCCTTTTTCCGTGCAAAGGTCATGCCGCTGTCCAGCCACAGGGAAAACTCCCCATAACCCATCGCCTCATACTGTTTCAGCCGGGTGATCACCTCATTCGGCGTGCCGATTGCCAGGTTTTTGCGCATCATCTCCGGCGTGTAGTAACGGTTGGCGGCGATCTCCTCGTCGCTCAGGGGCGCGATCAGCCCTTGCTCCACCGGCCGCTCATTCTTAAACCATGCGCCGAAGTAGTTGTAGAAGCGGTTAAGCTCCTCTGCCGCCTGTTGCGCGTCGGCCTCATCTTCCGCCACGTAGCCGTGTTGGAGCAGCATGATCTTCAGCGGCTTCTCGGGCGCGAACTGCTGGCAGGCCGCCTTGAAGCACTCCACCAGCCGCACGATCTCCTCCTCGCCTTGGTGCAACGGCGTCACCTGCACGTTGCAGCCGTTCTTCACCGCAAACTCATGGCTGTTGGGGTCACGCGCCGCCACCCAGATGGGCGGGTGGGGCTGCTGTTTCGGCAGCGGGGCGGAGGTGGTGGAGGGGAATGACCAGTACTCGCCCTGATGGGCGTAGTCGCCCTCCCACAGTTTTTTCACCGCAGGCACCAGTTCGCGCATCCGCTGGCCAGCGTCCCAGGCGGTAAGGCCCGGCATCAGGCGCTCATACTCATAGGAGTACGCGCCGCGGGCGATGCCCAGCTCCAGCCGGCCGTTGGTTATCACGTCGGTCATCGCCGCCTCGCCCGCCAACCGGATGGGGTGGGTGAAGGGCGCGATGATGGTGCCGGTGCCAAGTCGCACATGCTGGGTGCGGTGGGCGATATCCACCAGATTGATCAGGGGGTTCGGGGCGATGGTGAAGTTCATGCCGTGGTGCTCGCCCGTCCAGATGGCGTGCATCCCGCCCCGATCGGCGATTTCACAGAGCTGCATCATCTCCTCATACAGCTGCTGTTGGGACTCCTCGGGCGAGGTTCTTTCCATATGGAGGAACAGGGACATTTTCATGCGGTTATCCTCGTAGGTTAGCTGGCGAACTGCCTGATTGAGCCGCTTTGCTCATCGCCGTAATAGATGCCGTAGTTGCCGACCGCGTGCTCGCGCACAAAGCGGTTGAGCAGGGATTTCAGCGCCGAGTCAGAGAGCGGCAGCGCGGCGGCGCGGCTCAGGTCAAACCACTCCCCGCCGCGTGGCGTCGGCAGCGGGTCGGCGGCCTCCGTCGGCATGGCGCACAGGAACACGATGTGCTGGCGGTTCTGCTGGCGGTCGTCATACACCGAGTAGACCACGCCGGGGCTGGCGCAGATGTCGAGATCGGCCAGCAGCGCCTTGAGCGTGTCACTGACGCTGTGCTGGCCGACGCGGCGTGACGGCAGCGCCGGGCCGCCGGTGGCCTGATCCACCATCACCGTGTGCCCCTGACACTCGATCAGGGCGCTCACCACCACCTCCGGGCCTGCCAACAGCGATTCGGCGCTGCGGGCCGGGGTGAAGTAGGCACCACGGTAGTAGCCCAGCCCGGCGGTGCCGCAGGAGTCAAACTGCTCCACGCGGCCAATCAAAATGGCGTGGTCGCCCGCATCCACCACTTGGTGCAGCGCACAGTCAAACCATGCCGAGCTATGGTCAATCAACGGTGCGCCAGAGAGCGCTGGCCGCCAGCCGATCAGCGAGAAGCGATCCTCAATCTTCTGCGCGAAGATATTGGAAGTCTCTTGCTGCTGCTCCGACAGGATGTTGATGGCGAAGTGCGAACAGCCGGTGAAGTTGCTGAAGTTGGCCGAGCGCTTGTCGATGCTCACCAGCAGCAGCGGCGGATCCAGCGACACCGAAGAGAAGGAGTTGGCGGTAAAGCCGATCGGCTGCCCCTGTGGGTCGCGGCTGGTGACCACTGTCACGCCGGTCATAAAGGCGCCGAAGGCGTCACGTAACTGTCTGCGTTTATCTGCGTCCATCTGCCACTCCTTCAGGTGTGGGGGATAAAGAGCGGGAACCCCCCGCCGGGCGGAGGAACATCAGCAGCTCCTCATTGACCCGCTCGGCATCGGTTAGGTTCACCATATGTTTCGCATTCTCGATAATCACGGCGCGCCCGTGCGGGGCGGCCTGCGCCATCTGCCGTGCCATCGCCGGGCTGGAGTTAGCATCGAACTCGCCGGTCATCACCAGCACCGGGCAGCGCATCGCCTGCCAGCGATCGGCATAGGTGCGGTCGCCGCCAGCAAAGGCGCGGTAGGCGCGGGCGTAGCCCTCTACATCCACCTGTTGCAGCCACTCGCCAACCTGTGCGCGCAGCGTCTGCTCCTCTGGCGTGTCGCTGAACCAGCGTTCCAGCGGTGAGTCGAGGCGGGCATGGCCGGTAGCCAGCTCCTGCGCCCGTTGCAGCACCGCCTCACGGGCGGCGTCATTGCGCTTGAACACGCCGCTGATCACCACTGCGTGGCTGACCAGCGCCGGATAGTCAATCGCCAGCCCGGCGGTGATCAGCGCACCCATCGAGTGACCCGCCACCGCAAAGCGCCCCTCCGGCCGCGTCGCCAGCAGGGCGGCCAGCCAGCGCACATAGTCGGGCAGGGTGGCGTCGTGCTGGAAACCCTCGCTCTGGCCGTGGCCCGGCATATCGACGGCAATCACCTTGAACGTGCGGCTCAGCCACTCAATCTGCGGATACCACGCGGCGGCATTCATGCCGACGCCGTGGATCAGCACCAGCGGCGGGCCATCACCGGCCTCCAGATAGCTGGCGCGCAGGTTGCACTCAGACAGCAGCAGGGTTTTTCGGATCATGGCCCAATTCCTTCAAATCCAGGTAACGGTTGCCGATGCGGTGGTGCGGACGGCCGCCCAGCGCCGCGCCGAGGGCAATCACAATCTCATCGTTGAACGGCGCGTCGTTAATGTTGAACTGGAGGGTCAGGTAGTGCTCGCGGCTGCCTTCGTCGTTCTTGCCCATCATCGGGATCAGGATCGGTGAGTTGGCCGGGCCACGGGTATTGTTGAAGGCGAGGTAACTTTTGCCCTGTACGGCGGAGCGGTAGTGGTTGCCGAAGTGTAGGGTATGGATCAGCGCCGAGGCGTGCTCCAGTTCACCATCCAGCCCGACCACCGCGCTCTTGCCAAACGCCTGCACCCGCTCGCCGGAGCCAGCCTCCTTGATGATTAGCCCGGTAAGCAGTTCGCCCAGCACCGGTGCCATCTCACGGATTTTCGGCGCGAGATCTTCCACGAAGCCCTCACCGGCCCACGGGTTCTTCACCACGGCGGCGGCAGCGATCATCACCAGAGGGGAGCCGGCGGCCTTGCCCCCGTCGCTGTAGATCGTCTCAGTGGAGACCACGGTTTTGCGGATAGCTGGATGCATGTCATCACCTCAATTAAGTAAATAAAATGTTAATGTGAAGTCTCAGGTCGGGATATAACATTGGGTCTCATGGTATGTCAAAATGTGGTATACCATCATACGGAATACTTATTGAGCAGCGTGCAAGGCGCGGTTGCTGACAAATAGATGACATTTTTCAAGCACTTTTATGACGCATGAAAGGGAAAGAAAACGCCCTGATGCCTCTGAGCCAACAAGGGCCGGGCAAAAGCCGGGCGAGGGAAGGGCAGTTATACAACTCACTGATAAGCCTGCTTTAAAAGCGGAACTTCTGGCAGCGGTCAGTAATTGGCAGCACCATTTTTGGCAATGTTACGAAATTGTGAGCCACCGCTGATTTAGCGAGGGCAGCCGATAGGGCAGGCGAGCCAGCCTTTGAAGGAGGCATTGGGTGACATTGCCTGACATCCGGCGGGGTGCTAATAGTACCCAAGGCAGGCGTTAACGACGCGTTTTTCACTCTGGCACAAGGATACCCATGGCCCAACACCACACACTTAAAATCGACAACACCCCCATTACCCTGCGTGAGCTGGCGCTGACCAAGGTGCGTCAGGCGATTATCTCCGGCTATTTTGGTGCCGGTGACCGGCTGGTGGAGCGCACCCTCAGTGAGGAGCTGGGCGTCAGCCGCAGCGTGGTCAGAGAGGTGATCCGCTATCTGGAGGCGGAGGGGCTGATTGAGAACGTGCCAAAAAAGGGGCCGATTGTCGCGGTGCTAACCTGGCAGGCCGCTGAGCAGATCTACAACATCCGCCAGTTGCTGGAGCAGGAGGCCGCACAGGATTGCGCCCGGCTGGCGACCGACGCCGACAAGCAGCGGCTGCACCGCAACCTGATGCAGATCGCCCAGGCCTCAAAAGAGCAGGATGACATCAAGCGGGTGGAGGCGTCGCAGGCTTTCTACGAGTCACTGTTTCTGGTGGCGAACCACACCATCGCCTGGGAGATTGTGCAGCGGCTCAACAGCCGCATCAGCCGCCTGCGAGCGCTGACGCTGAAATACCCCGACCGGCAGATCGCTGGCTTTGAGCGCATGTCACGGATCTATGACGCCATCGAGAAGAACGACCCGGCGCTGGCGCGGCAACGCGTCTCCGAGCACCTGACCGAGGCCGCCGCGCTGGCGCGCCACATCCTAACCCACGAGGAGTAAACCATGCCTGCCTATTGGATTGCCCATGTCACCGTCAAAGACCCGCAGCAGTACCAGCACTACATGGATCTCGCGCCCCACGCCTTCCGCCAGTACCACGCCCGTTTTCTGGCGCGCGGCGAGCAGGCCGAGACCCTGGAGGGCACTGCCTACACCAAGCATGTGGTCATCGAGTTTGCCGATTACCAAACCGCGCTGGCCTGCTACCACTCAGATGCCTACCAGCAAGCCAAGGCACAGCGCGCCAACGTGGCTGAAGCGATGATCACCATCGTGGATGGATTGCCAGGCTAATAGCGCAGTTAAAGCAGCATAAAAAAAGCACCATTAAGGTGCTTTTTTAGTACCTTCATGGTGCCGTTAATGTGCTGTTTTAGTATAAGGGCACTACGCCGCGTGACCGGGTAGGGCGGCGAGCAGATCGCGCGTCCACGGGTGTTGGGGCCGGTGGAAAACCTGATCCACGTCGCCACTCTCCACCGCTTCTCCGTCCCGCATCACCAGTACCCGATCAGCCAGGTGGTGGATGACCCCGAGGTTGTGGGAGATAAACAGCAGCGCGGTCTGGTGTTCCGCTTGCATGTCAGCCAGCAGGTCAAGCACCTGCGCCTGCACCGAGACATCCAGCGCGCTCACCGGCTCATCCGCCACCAGCAGCGCCGGATTGGGGGCGAAGGCACGCGCGATGGCGACGCGCTGTCTCTGGCCGCCAGACATCTCGCGCGGATAGCGGTGCAGGAACCCGGTGCCCAACCGCACCTCATCAAGCAACTGCCGCACCCGCTGACGCCGCGCCTCGCCAAAGATGCCCGCGCTGTCAAGGCTTTCGCCAATGATCTTCTCCACGGTGTAACGGGGATCGAAGGAGCTGAGCGGATCTTGCGCAATGAACTGAAGCAGGTGGCGATGCGGGCGCCGCGCCGCCTCCTCCATCCGGCTCCAGGGACGCCCACCGAGGGTAATCAGGCCGCTGTCCGGCTCCGTCAGCCCCAGCACCATGCGGGCCACCGTGGTTTTGCCCGAGCCGGACTCGCCGACGATGCCGAGCGTCTCACCTGCGGCGAGCTGGAAATTGACATTGTGCACCACGTGGCGATCGCCATAGTGCTTGTGCAGGCCCGTCGCAACCAGCAGCGGCGTCGCGGGCGGTGGCCGCCGTGCGGGCAGCGGCTGCGGCTCTGGCGAGGAGAGGCGGAAACCGCGCGTCGCGGGCGTGGGCACCGCCTGCAACAGTTGCCGTGTCCAGGGGTGACGCGGCTGGCGCAGCAGCGACGCGGCGTGGCCCTCCTCGACCACCTCGCCGTCACGCATCACCAGTACCCGGTCAGCCAGTTCACTCACCACGGAGAGGTCATGGCTGATCAACAGCAGTGACTGCCCGGCCTCGCGCCGCCGCCGCAACAGCGCGAGAATTTGCTGTTGCACGGTCATGTCCAGCGCGGTGGTCGGTTCATCGGCGATCAGCAGCGAGGGGCGGCCCGCCAGCGCGGCGGCAATCAGCGCCCGCTGGCGCAACCCGCCAGAGAGCTGGTGGGGATAGAGTGCCACCCGCCGCTCACCATCGGGGATACCCGCCTCCGCTAGCAGTTGCAGGCTGCGCGCCGGGATCTCGCGCCGGTCACCCGGAGCCGCGGCACGCAGCGCATCCGACAGCTGCTGACCAATGCGCCGCAATGGGTCGAGGGAGACCAGCGCGTCCTGCAACACGTAGCCAATCTCCTTGCCGCGCAGCGCACGCCACTGGCGCTGGCTGGCGTGGCGACGATCCTGACCATTGATCAGCAGGCGGTCTGCGCTGACGTGGGTGCGCCGGTCATGCAAGCCGAGCAGCGCCCGCGCCGTGACGGTCTTGCCGGAGCCGGACTCCCCCACCAGCGCCACCGATTCGCCGGGGCGGATCTGGAGATCCAACCCCTTGACGGCCACGGCCCGCCCCTGCGCGGCGGCAAATTCAATCCGCAGGTTCTGGATGTCGATCACCAAAGGTGTGCTCATGCTGTTCTCCCTTCAAAACGTGCCTGCCAAACGCGGCCAACGCTGTTGACCGCCAACACCGTCAGGGTGATCGCCACCCCCGGCCAGACGCCAACCCACCACGCGTTGCGCAGGTAGTTACGCCCCTCGGCCAGCATCAGGCCCCACTCGGCCGTGGGCGGTTGCGGCCCCATGCCAAGAAAACTCAGCCCAGCCGCGCCAATGATGGCGGAACCCAGCCCAAGGGTCGCCAGCACCGGCACATGGGCGATGGCGTGCGGCAGCACGTGCCGCCATACCAGCCGTTGCGGCGACAGGCCAAAGGTGCGCGCCTGCTCCACATAGCCGGAGGCGGCAACCACAAAGGTCTGGGCGCGCACCACCCGCGCAAAGCGCGGCACGGAGGCCATGCCGAGCGCAATGATCAGGTTGGGAGTGCCGGGGCCGGTGAAGGCGATCAGCATCAGCGCCAGCAGCAAATCAGGGAAGGCGGAGACCACATCCAACGCCCGGCTGATGAACTCATCCAGCGCGCCGCGCGCCAGCCCGGCCAGCAGTCCAAGCAGGGTGCCCGCCACTACCGCTACCCCCATCGCCGACAGGCTGATCAGCAGTGAGTAACGGCTGCCATGGATGACGCGCGCCAGCACGTCACGCCCCAGTTGATCCGTACCGAGCCAGTGGCTGGCCGAAGGCGGTAACTGGGCATGGAGCGGGTCGGCGGCCAGCGGGTCATAGCTGGCGAGCCAGGCCGGGAACAGCGCCGCCAGCAGCACCAGCGCCAGAAAGGCCAGTGCTGGCAGCAGCCCAAGGGATGGCAGGCGGCGTGACAGCCGCAACGCGTGGCTCATGGCTGCGCCTCCCCAGTTGGGCGCGGCGTGCGCAGGCGTGGGTCAATCAACAGGTAGAGAATATCCACCAGCGTGCTCATCACCACGTAGATAAACGCCGAGAAGATGGCGACGGCCAGCACCACCGGCAGATCCTTGCCCAGCACCGCATCCACCGTCACCTTGCCAAGGCCGGGTCGGCCAAACACCTGTTCGGTGATCACCGCGCCGCCCAGCAGCCCGCCTACCAACCAGCCGGTGAGGGTGACTGCAGGCAGTGCCGCATGGCGCAAGCCGTGGCGCAGGCGGATGGTCAGGTTGCTGACGCCCCAGGCGCGCAGCGTCAGAGCGAAGGGTTCCGCCAGCGCATCCTCCAGCCCGCGCCGCAGCACCTGCGCCACCACGGCCCCCTGCGCCAGCCCCAATGACAGCGCTGGCAGCACCAGCGCCGCCAGATTGCGGTCACCGGCCACCGGGAACCAGCGCAGGGTAAAACTGAAGATAAACAGCAGCACGATCCCCAGCCAGAAGGAGGGGGTGGAGGCCAGCAGCAGCTCCAGCGCACCGGCCACCCGGCGCCCCAGCGGGCGCCCGGCGGTCAGGGTGGCTACCGTCACGGCAAACAGCAGGCTCACTCCCAGCGCCGCGCCCGTGAGTTTCAGGGTCGGCCACAACTGCGAGAGCAGCAGCGTGCCCACCTCACTGTTCAGCAGGTAGGAACGGCCGAAGTCGCCATGCAGCACCCGCCACAGGTAGTGCAGGTATTGCAGCCACAGCGGCTGGTCTAGCCCCCATTCAGCTCGGATGGCCGCCTCAATCTCCGGCGTGCGCAACTGCTCGCCCACCAGCAGGCTGACGATGTCACCCGGTGCCAGATAGAGACTGAGGAAGGAGAGGCTCACCGCCGCCCACAGCACCAGCACCCCACTGCCCAGCCGGGCGACAATCTTCCTCGGCAGGGCGCTGCGCCCGGCGCGCTTGCGGCGGTGCGGCACACTGACACTGCTCTCAAGGCTCATGATGGACTCCTCAATGATCGCTCAGCCAGACGTCGTAGGCATTTTCTGGCATCTGCTTAAAGGGGCGGAACCCGACGCCGTGTACATAGGAGGCAGCGGCAATCTGGTCTTCCGGCTCATACAGCGGCACCGCCACGGCCTGTTGCAGGATGGCAAACGACTGCAAACGGCCATAGAACGCCTTGCGCTCGGCGTTATCCAGCGTTTGCGAGGCCCCTTTCAGCAACGGGATGATCTCCGGCGCGTCGGTACGGCTGTAGTTGATGGAGCCGCCCGCATTGACCGGCAGGTAGTGGTTTTCAATGTCAATGCCGTCCGTCTCGGTGTTGGAGTTGGCGATGGAGCCGAACTGGCCGCTATTGCGCAGATCGGCGTAGGTGCCAGCATCCACATAACGGATCTTCAGCTCCACCCCCAGCCGCTGCCGCGCCTGCGCCTGAATGGCCTGCAACAGCTCGTCACGCTGATCGCGCACCGTGGCCTGCGCCTGGATGATCTCAATACTCAGCCGCTGCCCCTGCTGGGTGCGGAAGCCCTCGGCATCACGCGTCGCCCAGCCCGCTTCATCCAGCAGCCGGTTGGCCAGTGCCGGGTTGTTGCCATATTTGCCATCAAGGCTGTTGTCATACAGCGGATCGACCGGTGAGGTGATGCCCCAGGTGCGGGTGCGCTCACCGCGGTAGATGGAGTCAAGCAGCGGCGCGATGTCCAGCCCCTGTAGCAGCGCCTGCCGCACGTTGAGCGATTGGGTAGGGCCATATTTCACATTCAGGAACAGCGAGTAGGGGGTGCCGGGATTCAGGGCGTGCTGGTAGCTGAAATCCGGGTTCTCCTTGAACTCACCGGCATCATTGCCGGAGATGCCCTCAATGACATCCACCTGCCCGGAGAGCAGCGCGCCGGTACGTACCGAGGACTCCGGCAGGAAGCGGTAGGTGACGCCCTCCAGATAGGCTGGCCCCTGGTGCGCAGCGTTGGCAGAGGCCCAGCGGTAAGCCGGGTTGCGTACAAACTCAATCTGTTGCCCCTTGTCATAGCGCTTGAGGATAAACGGCCCGGTGCCAGCAATCTCCGGCCCGCCGGCCTTGAGTTGCGGTGAGGCCCAGGCCGCTGGCGAGAGCAGCTTCAGCCCGGCCGCGAAGGAGAGGAACGGCGAGTAGGCCTCTTTTAACGTGATGCGTACCGTCCCGTCATCGGGCGTCTCCACGGTGGCGATGTGCCGCCCCAGCGCACAGAGGCTGGAACCGGCGCAGTAGCCCGGCTGCTGGGTATGGCGGAAGTTCTCCGCCACCGCCTGCGCGTCCAGCTGGCGGCCATCGGAGAAGGTGACGTCTGGCCGCAGCGTGAAGGTGTAGGTTTTGCCATCCTCCGAGACCTGATAGCCGGTCGCCAGCCACGGGATAAACTCGCCATTCGCTTTGCGCGCCAGCAGCGATTCGTAGGCGACGCGCAGGATCAGCTCCGCCTTGGACTGGCCATTCAGCTGCGGGTTGAGGGTATTTGGCTCGGTTTCCACCCCCCAGATGAGGTTGCCTCCCGGCTGTGGCGTGTCATTGGCGGCGTGGGCGGCGAAGGCCAGCAGCAGGGCGCTAGCCGTGATCGGTAGGTGCGTTTTATTCATGGTGTCCCCGGAGGTGGTGATAAGTCTGGCGTCAGGTGACCAGGTGGGTATCGGGCAGCGTGCGGACGAACTCCTTCTGCACCTGCGCCTGATAGCGCGCCGGATCCAAAATTTTTCGCAGGTAGACCAGCTCCACGCCCAGTGGGTTGGTGGCGGTGTGGAACGGCTGGTAGCCGCGCCGCTGGTAGAGGCCGGTCAGCCACGGGTGGCGGATGGCGGTCGCCAGATAGACCGCCGGGCTTTTCAGGGTGTCGCGCAGGAAGGTCTCCTCGACATGCCCCATCAGCCGGCTGCCGACACCCTGATGTTTGGCCTGCTCATCCACCGCGAACCAGTGGAGGAACGGCCAGGGGGCGAGCGCCTTATCGACGGGCGTGGCCCAGCTAAAGCGGGCGCTGAGGGTGGCGATCGGCTGCCCGGCGCGCTCCAGCACGAAGGTGGTCTCTTGGCGGATCACCTCACGCACCTCCTCCACCGTTGCACGGGTAATGGTGAAGTGGATACCGTGCTGGCGCAGCGGCTTGTAGGCGCGTTGCAACAGGGCGTGCAGCTCGGCCGCCTCCTGTTCGCGGGCAATGCGGATGATCTCTGTCATGGTGTCCCTCGGGTGACCTGACGGTGTCGGATGTGCGGCGATTATTTAATTTGGGGAGAAGGGAAGTAAAACAACAATAATTGCTATCCTGTTGCGTCCGGTGAATTAGCAACCTATTTCCCGCCGCGTTATGCGTCACGCTAAATATAAAATGCGTTTTTGTTGCTGGTATAAATCACCCTGCCCGCTATGGTGATTCCTTTCCATTACGGTAACGATAAGGAGAGGCATTTGGCTGCCCACAACCCACGACGCCTAAAAACATTGGTCGGTGCCGGACCGGTTATTTTCGCCGGTAACGATCAGGAGCCGGGTAAAGGTATCCGGCGTGCGGCCGCACTGGCGAAAATTGCCGAGCGTGAGAAGATCACGGGCCTGTTTACCGCTGACCTGCTACAGCCCGATCCCGATGGCCCGACGGGTAGCCAGGAGCCGATTGTGGCGCTGGCGGCGCTCAGTCAGGCGACGGCGCAGATTGGCCTGATCGCCACCGTCTCCACCACCTACCAGCACCCTTACAATTTGGCGCGCATGATCGGCACACTGGATCACGTCAGCGGCGGGCGTGCAGGCTGGAACGCCGTGACTTCGTCGGTGGGCGAGGAGAACTTTGGCGGGCCGGGCCTGCCGTCCCCGGAGTCGCGCTATGCCCGCGCCGCCGAGTTTATCGCGGTGATGAACGCGCTATACGAGGCCAATGACCCGCAGGCGGCGCAGCGCAAGCCGGGTGGCGGCATCACGGTGGATACGCGCAAGTTGCACCCGATCAACCACCACGGGGATTTCTTCCAGGTGGCCGGGCCACTCAACGTGCCGCCCTCGCCCCAGCGGCGGCCGGTTCAGTTTCAGGCCGGGCAGTCTGAGGCTGGCGTGGCGCTGGGCGCACGCTATGCCGAAGTGATCTACACCTCCCAGCCCACCTTTGAGGATGCGCAGCGCTTTGTAGCGGGCGTACGCCAGCAAGCGCAGGCGCTGGGCCGGGCGGTGATGCCGTTGATCATGAACTCATTCCATTCAGTGATTGGCGACAGCCCGGATGACGTCGCGCGCCGTTTGCAGGAGAAGCATGAGCGCATTGACTATGAGCGTGGCCGGTTAAAGGTAGCTGACATGCTGGGCGGCGACCTGGATCTCGCCCACCTGCCGCTAGACAAGCCACTGCCTGCCGCGCTGCTGCCAGATATCAGCCAGGTCAACCGCCGACGCGGCCGCGCGGAGATCTTCAAACGCTTTGCCTTACAGGGACTGACGCTGCGCGAGCTGGTGGTCAAGGCGCAGGAGACCGGCCACTGGTTTACCGCTGGCACACCGGAGTCGCTGGCAGACGCGATTGAAGAGCGCTACCGCGCGGGCATTTTGGATGTGATCTCCCTGCATGGCCTCGGCAACCCTGACCAACAGGATCTGCTGCTCAACGGCCTGCTGCCAGAGCTACGTAGACGTCACCTGCTGGACGAAGAGTACCTTGCAGACACTTTCCGTGGGAATCTGGGGTTGGTGTAAAAAGGGTAATTTTTTAGTACCTTTTAGACACTTAATAGGTGCCAATTTAGAGCGTTATTCACACCTGACAGCACATATTCTGCACCAATGCGTTATGAATTATTCGCGCTTCACGGCCTAGATTACGTCGTGAAGCCAATCTTAAGATGATGATAATTGCAGCATCTATTCACCAATATTATTAGTTACAACACACTTTAAATACCAATTATTAGCACAAAACACAATAACAGTGCTCATCAGTGCTTTTAGGCCGAGAATGGGATGGGGATGAAAGCCCCCATAAGGGGGCCAGGGTTGCCTTTAGCGGAACAGGGGGCGGAGGCCGCCGGAGAGAACGGGTTGGGCAGTGAACCACAGCAGGATGCCAGCGGCGATCAGTAGCAGGCCGCCGGCCAACGCCAGTGTGGGCCGGGCGATGCGCCACCAAGCCGGGGCAGGGCGGCCGCGCTGGCTGCGCAGGGCTAGCGCGCGGAAGCTGTGCACAAACAGCGCCAGCAAAGACAGGGTGAGCGAAGTGCCGATCGCCATCACAAACGCCGACAGCACGCCCCAGACGTAGACGCCGATCACCTTGGAAAACAGCAGCATCATCAGCGCGCCTGAGCAGGGGCGCAATCCCATCGACAGCACCAGCGCGGCGCGGGTGCGCCAGCCTGCCGCGCCCTTCAGCTCATCGTCGGAAGGCATGTGGCGATGGCCGCAACCACAGTCAGCGCTGTGGACATGCCCCACCGGCACCAAACGCCGGATCGGCTGACGCAGCGCCCGGACGCTCCGCCACACCGCGCGCCCTGCCCGTAGGCTCAAATAGGCTCCTAGCCCGGCAACCAGCAGGTAACTCAGGCGCTCCAGCCAGAAACTGCTGAGATGCAGCTGGCGCGAGGAGAAGTGCAGTACGCCCAACATCAGCGTGACCAGCGCCACCGCCACCGCGCCCTGCAACAGGGAGGCCAGTAGCGTCAGTTGCAGGCTGCTTTTCAGTCGCGCGGGGTGGGTGGTGAGGTAAGTGACGATCACTACCTTGCCGTGTCCCGGCCCGGCGGCGTGGAAAATGCCATACAGCAGGCTGAACAGCATCAGCACCGCGCCCGCCTGATGCGGGGCGTCATGCACCTGTTGCAGCAGGACGATCATCCGGTCATGAAACACCTTCTGCCACTGGATGCCCTGAAAGAGCAACGCGGGCCACGCGCTGCGTAGCCAGAAACCCGCGAACACCACGCCAGCCAGCAGGAGCAGCAACGGCCATAGCGCCAGCCAGCGCGGACGGAGGACGGCCTTCGCCGCGTCATTCATTGACATGTCAGCGTCACCCTCTGGGCAAATTGCTGGCCCAAATCCATCTCCTCTGGCGGGGCATCCGCCTTATCCAGCGACAGCGCATACGCCTGCAACGAGGCGTCTGGCGCTGGGGTGTCCAGCGTGATGTTGCACGCCTCCATCCCGGCTGGCAGGGCGATGCGCAGCGCGCTCTCATAGTGCATATCGACAAAGTAGCTGGGATCAAAGGTTGAGAAGTGGAACGTCTGCCCCTTCAGGGGCTGCGGCGTCGCCAGCGGCAGCACAAACTCCAGCACCGCCTTGCGACCCTCCCGCAGCAGGCGGTAGGAGGGCGGCAGGTTCTTGAACTTGACCGGCTGGTCGCCGTGGTAGAACTCGGTGAAATAGTGCTGGGCCAGCACGTTGGCCATCACCTCCGCCGCCAGCTTTTTCCAGATCTCGGAGCCAGCCTTGGCATCGCCAGCGTCATAAAGCAGATCGGCGGAGGTGATCTCATCCATTGTCCAGCGCATCTCGATGCCGGTCAGGGCGTTCTGCTGTTGGATCAGCGTGGCTTGCATATCGATAAAACTGTGGGGGTGCGCCCAGGCCGTCGGGGCCAGGGTGAGCAGGGATAACAGGGTGAATCGCAATCGCATCCGCTACCGGTTCCTTATGTGTTGCACGTCAGCCGCGGGGGGCGGGAGAGGGGCTCCACTATCGCACTTAATCTGGCTGGAAGGAACAGGGGGAGGGTGCCCGGCATGGCGAACCGGGCAGGGCGGGCGAACCGGTTTACAGCGGGCCGGTTCTTGGCCGCTTACAGGGTGACGAGGGCGGCCAGGATGTTCGGGTCGCGCTGCACCATGCGGATCAACAAGACCGCCTGAGGGTTCGGCTGGATGGTGCCCGCCTCCCAACGCTGGTAGGTCGGTTCATCAATGCGCAGGTAGTCGGCAAACAGCGCTGCGGGGATCTTGAGGGACTCCCGGATGGCGGTCAGTTCGCCAGCTTTCAAGGTCAGTGGTTTGTTGGCCGGACGGTAGGCTGGCAGCGTGCGCTTGCCAGTGGTTCTCTCGTCCCACGCATCTAATCCCTGCACAAGTTCTTCAAATAATGCACGTTCTTTCATCATCTACTCCCGTTTTAGTGATGTCAGAGGGTGCTCATAATATGCAACATAATTGTTACATATGTGAGCAATGTCAGCGCTTTTCAGAGAAGTGCCAGACAGAAAATGGCCCCGTAAAACGGGGCCAGAAGGTAGAGATTAGAAGTCGTAATTAAGCGTGACTGAGGCATTGCGCGGTGCGCCATAGACCGCGTAGATATCGAGATAGTCGTAATACTCTTTATCAAACAGGTTGTTGATGTTGCCCTGCACCGACAGCTGCTTGGTGATCTGGTAACGGGCGAACAGGTTGACCAGCGCGTAGCTGCCCTGTTCCGCACGCATGGTGCCCAGCGGGCCATCGCCCTCTTTCCAGGTGGCGTTCTGCCAGTTCACGCCGCCGCCCACGGTCAGATCGCGCAGCATCGGCAACTGGTAACGGGTGAACAGCTTCAGTTGGGTACGCGGCAGGTTCGGGTTGACCGCCGTGCCATCTTTGGCCTTGGCGATATAGCGTGACGCGCCGAAGGTCATCTGCCAGTTGTCGGTCAGCGCCCCGTTCAGCTCGAACTCCACGCCGCGGCTGACCGTACCCTGCACCGGAGTGTAGGCCAGCTCCTGGCTGCCGGGGATGTAGCTGCCATCACTCTGCGCCACGTTGTCCTGCTCGATGCGGAACAGTGACAGCGAGGTGGTCAGGCGGCCGTTGAACCAGTCGGACTTCACGCCGGTCTCATAGCTCTTGCCCTTCACCGGCTTGAGGTAGTTGTTGTTGCTGTCGCGGTACTGCTGTGGCTGGAAGATGGAGGTGTAACTCGCATAGGCTGACCATGCGTCGTTGATGTCATACACCACGCCAGCGTATGGCGTCACGTCATCTTCCTGATCGTTGGTGGTGGAGCCACCCGCGCGCCAGTGGGTGTAGCGGGCGCCGGCGATCAGGTGCAGCGGATCGGTCACCGAGAAGCGAACGGCGGTGTAAGCGGATTTTTGGATGACGGTGTCATTCTGGTAATCCACCCACGGGCTCCACGTCGGGTAGGCGATGTTGCCGTCCCACTGGTTGTAGTTGCCGATGTCCGATTCGCTCAGGGTGGACTGGGTATTGAAGTAGTGGTTGTTCTGGCGGCTGTAGCTGACGCCTGCCACCAATTCATGCTGACGGCCGAACAGTTCGAACGGGCCGCTGGCGTAGGCGTCCAGCGCGTCGATCTTGCGTTTGCCGGTGTTCCAGCCGCCGTAGCCCATGACGCCGCTGCCGGTGGTTTTGTCCGGGTAGCCGGAGGGGTACATCAGACGCGAGTCGAATTTGGTTTCATCGTGGCTGCCGTTTACCTTCATCAGCCAGCCGCTATCAAAGCGCTGGGTCAGGGTGGCGAACACCTTTTTCGAGTCAATGTCGGTGTAGGCCCAATCTGGCGCGGCATTGAAGCTGCGATCGTAGTGGGTGCGGCTGCCGTCGCTGTACCAGGTCGGAATGCCGCCCCAAGTCGGATCGGAGGTGTGGCTGTCCTGATAGTCATACCCCACGGAGAGGGTGGTGGAGTCGGTCAGATCCGCGTCGATCACGCCGTAGAAGAATTTTTTGCGCGAGTGGTAGCGATCGAGCCAGGTGTCATTGTCCTGATAGCCCGCCACGACGCGGCCGCGCACGTTGCCGGAGTCGGTCAGCGGCGCGGAGACATCCGCCACGTAGCGCTGTTTGTCCCAGCTGCCGTAGCTGGCGGAGAGTGAGCCGGTCAGCTCACGGCTGTCGGCGTGCTTGCGCACCATGTTCACCGAGGCGGAGGGGTTGCCCGCGCCGCTCATCAGACCGGTCGCGCCGCGTACCACTTCAATCCGATCATAGATGGCGGTATCGCCAGCCTGATCGCCGAAGTTCCAGACGTCGCTGATGGTGGTAGGAATATCGTCGTAGAGGAAGTTGGTGATCAGGAAGCCACGGGAGTAGAAGGTCACGCGATCGCTGTCTGCCACCACGGGGGAGATGGCGGTAGTGTTATTCAGCACATCTGACACCGTTTGCAGGTTCTGGTCAGCCATGCGCTGCTTGCTGATGATACTGACAGACTGCGGCACATCACGTGGCACCAGCAGCATTTTGGTGCCAGCGGTGGTGGTTTTTACGGTGTAATCCTGTGCGTCGGTGTTGGTGCCGCCGTTACCGGCATCGGCGCTGACCACCAGCGTATCCGCTGCCTCTTCTGCCTGTGCCTGCGTGGTGTAGAGCGCGGTTGACACCATCACTGCCAGCAGCGACAAACCTGTCGCCGCGGTTGGCATCGCCGCGCGGTTGCCCTTTTCCCTGATATTCGAAAGCATACTTTTTCCACTCTGATTATTTTTAATGTTCTGCTATGGCAAGCGGCGCACCGCCACCCAACGCAGGGATCAGAGCCGCTCTCCAGGCAGGATAGTGTCCAGACGTCGCATTTCCGCGCAAAAACAGACGCAGCTCCTCATGCCAACGAAAGGAAAACAAATGAGAACTATACGCATTGTGATTATCAAAGCAAGGAAATGTTAACAGTTAATAAAGGAAGCGTTATTACGGCAGGAAAAGGGCAGGGCAGGCGACTGGCCTGCCCCGGTTATGGCGGGTTAACGGGCGGCGTCTGGCAACGGCGCGCCCTGTTTTTCGATATAACTTTTCGCCACTTGATAGCAGGCATCAACGTGGGCATTGCCAATATATTTCATGGCGGCAAAACCGATGCCGGCGGCAATCACCTGGCCAGCAAAGGGCACATATTTTACCAGCTGCTTGGAGGCCATTTTCATGCCGGCTTTTTTCAGCAGCTTGATCACCAAATCACGGGTAATCGAGTGACCAATTACCTTTGACCCCACGCTACCGGCGGTGGTCAATACCAGCGCCTTGGCGGTAGGGTCGAGGTTTTCAATGTCCGCTTCCGTCAGTTCGAACCTCTTGCTGATGGCTGGCAGCATCTCCAGCAGGATAGCAGCGTCAGATCCCACATCCACGCCGGGCAGCGGCACCGCCGACGCCACACCAGAGAGCGATGAGCGGCGGGTGACCATGCGATAACAGGCGTCACGAACCTTATCAAGTTCTTCCATTGTTTGAATCATAAACGGCTCCCGGATTGCTCAACATCCATTGAGTATAACCAATGATAAGCACAACCGTGCTGCCAGCAGAACCGCACAAATGCCAACTCCCTCTGGGTGGAAAGGCACTAGGCTATATCTCCCTGTCCGCCAACCTCTGGCGGCACTCCCTGTTTTGGCATTAAGAGAAGGTAATCATGGCCCAGTTGTTTACGCCGTTTAAACTGAAGAACGTTACGCTAAAAAACCGCATCGCGATCCCGCCGATGTGCCAGTACTCCGCGGTAGACGGGTTAGCGAATGATTGGCACCACGTGCACTACGCGGGCCTGGCACGCGGCGGTGCCGGTCTGGTGATTGTTGAGGCGACGGCCGTGGCACCGGAAGGGCGTATCACCCCCGCCGATCTCGGTATCTGGAACGACGAGCAGGCCGCTGAGCTGGCAAAAGTCGCTGCCGCCATCAAGGCCGCCGGTGCGGTGCCGGGCATCCAGATTGCCCACGCTGGCCGCAAGGCGAGCGCCAACGCGCCGTGGGAAGGCGACGACCATATCCCGACTGACGACGCACGCGGTTGGGAGACACTGTCACCTTCTGCCGTCGCCTTTGGTCAGGGCCTGCCAAAAGTGCCCAAGGCGATGAGCAAAGAGGAGATCAAACGTGTCATGGCCGATTTCGTCGCGGCGGCCCGCCGCGCGCGCGACGCAGGCTTCGAGTGGCTCGAGCTGCACTTCGCCCACGGCTATCTGGCGCAGAGCTTCTTCTCCGTGCACGCCAACCAGCGTACCGACGAGTACGGCGGTGACTTCGCTGGCCGTAGCCGCTTCCTGATCGAGACGTTCGATGCCGTTCGCGACGTATGGCCGCAGGATCTGCCGCTGACCGCCCGTTTCGGCGTGATCGAGTATGATGGCCGCGATGAGGAGACCCTCGCCGAGGCGATCCAACTGACCACCATTCTGCGTGAGAAAGGGCTGGACATGCTGAGCGTGAGCGTCGGTTTCTCCACCCCGGACAGCAACATTCCGTGGGGGCCGGGCTTCCTGGCGCCGGTTGCGCATCGCGTGCGTGAAGAGGCCGGACTGCCGGTGGCCTCCTCCTGGGGCGTGGAGCGCGCCGACGTTGCGGAGCGCTGTATTGCCGAAGGCGATATGGATCTGGTGATGATTGGCCGTGCCTTCCTGGCCGATCCGCACTACACCCTGCGTCTGGCGAAAAAGCTGGATGCTGAGCGCCCGACCTGGGTACTGCCGGCCCAGTATGCGCACTGGCTGGAGCGCTACAGACTGGCTGAATAAGCCTCTTCCCCCTCCCTCGCCGGAGGGGGTCTTTCTCCTCTATTGCCTTCCTCACCGCCCCGTCGGCATTAAATGATTTTTGAACCCTTGCGTCAGCCGTTGATTTGCATTACGGTGTTTTTTTAACCAAGGTGACAACCTCGAACACGCTATGACTTATATTAAGTGGTTAAGTCTCTGTTATATCTTTATTATATTAATATCATTGGGTTACAGTTATGCGAAGGCTTCCCAATCCAGGGAAGACCCGCCAAGCCAGAGTTGGGCGACAGCCCGACGTGATTCCGCCTCCATTGCGCCCGATCCGGTCAAATTCAGCAAGATAGCCATTGTGCAGGTTTATGGCGCACCGACTTATGGCTGGCGCGGCATGGTAGCGGTGCATCCGTGGATCATCTTCAAAAAGGCCGGCGAGACCCAATACACTCGCTATGATGTGATTGGCTGGGGAGGCTCCAACGTTGTCCGGCGCGACTACGCGATCCCCGACGGCTACTGGTTTGGCTCGCGCCCACGGCTGCTGGTGTCGCACCACGGCGCGGAAGCGGAGGCGATGATCCCGCACATTTTGGCGGCGATAAAGAGTTATCCTTATCCCAACACTTACCACGCCTGGCCCGGCCCAAACAGCAACACTTTTATGGCCCACATTGGCCGCGAGGTGCCAGAACTTGCGCTCGATCTGCCGTCTAACGCCATCGGCAAAGATTACCGCCCTTTGCTGAACCCGATTGGCCTGCCACCCTCCGGCAGAGGTTTGCAAGTCTCTTTGCTTGGCGTACTGGGCGTGACCTTGGGCGTTCAGGAGGGAGTGGAGGTCAATGTACTGGGGTTGAATCTGGGCATAGACATCAAATCGCCCGCGCTGCGCCTGCCATTCATCGGCCGGGTTGGGTTTGATAACCCGGTGACCATGGTGGAAGAGGAAAACCATTAGGTCAAAGCTAAGTTCAGATGTCCGGGTTAGGGCAAAGTTAAAATGTCCGCTCTGTGCCAGAAGCGGACGTTAAACTTATACCTGATAGTCAGCATCACCGGGCATGACATTATTCTTGCGTTTTTTTGTAATGTGCTTCCAGCTTATCCAGGAAGCCAAAAAGTGCCTGATTCATTTCATTGTAATCGTGCGCCCTCAGTTCTTCAGGAGTATTAACAAAACGGTATTCTGCGGCACGGATCAGGTCATTTTCAGAATGAGCGATCAGTTGTTCAACAACTTCGCGGGTCAACTCCATGTGGCACTGGAAACCATAGACACGCTCTGAGTACGAAACTATCTGACGCGGACAGCCTTCGCTGTAAGCGATAATCTTTGCTTCCGGTGTCAGGCCTGGCATGTCGTTATGCCAGTGACCTACTTCAACAGTTTTCGCAAAGTGAGAGAACATCGCATCCTTGCTGCCATCTTCGGTCAGCGTAATCGGGAATTTACCAATTTCTTTTTCGGGGCTGTGAGCGAAAGGCGCACCCAGCGCTTCACCAATGAGCTGTGAGCCGAGGCAGATACCAATCACGGCCTTATCAGACTGAATTGCAGAAGCAATTAACGCCTGTTCACCTTTGGAATCAAAATGCGGGCATTCTTCCAGGGGAGTGACTGGATCTTGCGGCCCACCCATAACGATCAGGAAATCAATGCCTTCGGCGTCTGCTGGCAGCACGTCACCTGCGTACACACGTGAATACGTCACATCATGACCTCGGTTTCTTGCCCATGTTTCATAAGCCCCCGGGGCTTCGAAACTTTCATGTACGATAAAGTGGACTCGCATGGGGGTATGCTCCTGTAATATCAATGATAATTTGAATGATGAATCACTCACCCATCCATTAAGGCTATACTGCGGGTGACTCTAACGTCGATATCATAATTGCAGGGGCTAAATCTGAAATGCCAGGTAGTATAGATAAAGCGCCAAGACATGATGAAGCAACAGGCTGGTCAGGCACAGCGATAAGCTATCAACGTGGAGAGGCGGACCCTCCCCATCATCATGTTGAGGGGCAGTTATTGTTTGCTACCAGAGGCGTAATGCTGGTTGAAACAGAGAGTGAGCGCTGGGTAATACCCCCTCAGCGGGCATTATGGATACCGCCTCTTCAGATCCATAGTTACAACCTGCTTTCACAAACAGACCTGCGTGCTGTTTATTTCAGCAGCAGCCTTATCGCTGAATGCACGAATTTTACAAAGAGTCATCAGGTGCATGTGATTACAGCTACGGCACCGGTGAAAGAGCTGATAGCCGGGCTATTCAGTGAGGATTACCAGAGGCCGAGTCAACGGAAAATGGCCCTGTTGCTTCTGGAAATTCTCAGCGAGACTTCTCCCTTAACTACGGAGCTTCCAATGCCGCATGATGAGAGATTATTCCGTGCGGCCAGAGAACTGTTGGTTAATCAGCGCTGGGAAGCATCGCTGAGCGAACTGGCTTATATCGCAGCCATGTCTGAACGTACATTTTCGCGATTGTTTGTTAAAGATACAGGCTTTAGTTACAGAGCGTGGAAGCAGAGAGCCAGAATTTGTGCGTCGTTAGATCTTCTCGCGAATGGCATCGCAATTAAACAGGTTGCTTACCAGCTAGGTTTCTCATGTCCAGCCGCATTTAGCGCTGCTTTTCGCGCTATTTTAGATTCATCGCCACGTGATTTTACTCACCCCATTATCGTCAGGAGAGAACCATGAGCACCAATCAAGATATCTGCATTGCCTCAGCCATTATTACTGACGAATACGGGCGCTGTCTGTTGGTCAGAAAACGTGGGACGACTCACTTTATTCAGCCAGGCGGTAAAATGGAACCAGATGAAACCCCCGTCGCAGCCTTAAGGTGAAGGTCGATTCCGATTTCACGAAGCGAAGCTGCATCAGGCGACTCGTCGCATCGTCGACGTAGACTAGTGCGGTACAGGCGGGCGCACGATTCTTGAACCAGTGATGGTCGCAGCCATCAATCTGCATCAGTTCGCCGCAGCAGGCCCGTCGATAGCGTGGCTGTTGAACTTTTGGCGCACGTTGTTTGCGGGGGATCCAGAGACCGGCTTTGACCATGAGTGAACGGACAGTCTCTTTGGACAGGTGAACATCGTGCATTTCTGCGAGTTTCTCACACGCCAGCGTAGGCCAGCGTTCTTGGATAATATTGAGTGCGTACTGTGCAAGGCCATCAGGCAGCTGGTTATTGCTGGGTTTTCCTCGACGGCGGTTAGTCATACCAAGCGGGCCAGATTCACGGTAACGCAACAGAAGGCGTCGACACTGGCGGTCAGATATTCCCAGGCGCTGCGCGGCCATCTGAGTGGTCAGACGTCGGTCGACAACATCCTGAATGATTTTGAGTCGGTTAACTTCATCCAAAGTGAAAAACTCCGCTGCATGAGCCGTCATCAGAATCCCTCGATGCTGAATCTACGTGACGGACATCTTAACTTAGCCCAGAACGGACATTACAACTTTGCTGTTACACCATTAAGTGCGGTTAATGCTATTTATGTTAAATATCATTCCGTCAAAAGGTTAAGCATTGTAATAACAGGGAGAACGTTCATGGACTATTTCGCGAAAGGACACTTCTAACTAATCCACCATTAGTTTGGAAGTGTCATGAAAAAACTCAAAGATCACTATAAGTTCGTTAAACCGTGCCGTCCTTTTGGTAGCCCTTATACTTACTTTTATCGAGTAAGAAGTCTTATCTTTAAGCAGTTCAGCACCAAGCAGGAGAAGAGTTACTACTACCTGCACGAGATTGAGTATCAGGAGTACCCCCTCAAGCTCAGAAAGGCGCGCGGCAAGGTATTGCCAGATAGCTGGGATGATCTCCCAACAACTATTTATCGCGTAGCCAAAAGCTGGAAGCACAACTCTCGACGAGCGCATCAGTACTATCGCTGACGCCTTCCTCAAGCCTGCACATCTGTGTGGGCTTTTTTATGCATCTGAATGGCTTTAGTCACGAGCCATACGCTGTGAACAAAGAATAACCATTCCATTTTATAACCTTATATAATGGGACTTATATAAAGTTATACCCTTAAAGCCCTTGATAACTCTTGTGTTTAATCCTTCTATAGCCGGTGAAAATAGCAACAACTGAGCATTGCGCTACGTGAAATCTGCTGGGGTTATCCCCTGCTAATTCTTCAGATTTGGCGTAGCGCAATCATGTTAGAAAAGTCTAATCAGGCAAGGTTGGAGAGCCTGAAGTGAAGCAGTTGGAGCATAGAGCCTGCCGGATCTTCAAATCCTGCATTTTGCGCCACTACCTGTACCCCTTCCAGCAACAGGGTGATCTCTTTCGCCAGCAGTTGTGGATCGGAAGCGCCCGCCTGTTTGCATAGGGCGACGATGCGCTGATACTGCCGCTGTTTATGGGCGATGATCGCATCACGCACTTCCGTAAACTGCCCGCCTATTTCAGCCAGCGTATTGGTGAACGGACAGCCGCGTTGCGACGTACAGCCAAGGCTGTCGGCAATAAAGCGGCCAAACTCCATCAGCTGCGCAACAGGATCATTGGGATGCTGTTCGGCCAGCTGCTCAAAACGATGACCATAATCCTCGACCAACAATCCGATCCATTCGAGCACCAATACCTCTTTTGAGGCGAAATGGCGATAGAGCGTCATTTTGGTAGATTGTGCTCTCTCCGCGATCATATCAACGGAGACGTGCATGATACCTTGTTGATAAAAAAGCACTTCTGCGGCCTGTAACAGGCGCTCCCGCGGAGGCAAACGTGGTTGGCTACTTCTGGGCATACATTCCTCATTGCAATGATACTAATTAGTATCTTACGATACTCACAAGTATTGCGCGATACTAAACAGTATACACCCGGTATGGGTATACGTCTTCACCTGCAATCCATCGGATCACTATGAACAGTTCAGAATATACTTCTTACGATGCTGTCGGCCTGGCTCAACTCATCGCCCATGGTGAGGTCAAGCCCGAAGAAGTGCAACGCGCAGCCGTAAAAGCGATCAATGCGGTCAATGGCTCCTTGTATGCCGTCATTGAAATGTGGGAAGGCGAAACGCACCATGCCCAAGGGCAACTGGGCGGCGTGCCGATGTTGGTCAAAGATCTGGGTATTTCGGTGAAAAACCGGCGCAACCAGCTCGGCAGCCGTCTGGCGACGGATCAGGTCTCCGCGCACGACTCACATCTCACGCAAAAAATGCGGGAATCAGGATTGGTGCTGCTGGGGCGAACCACCACGCCAGAGCTGGCCGCCAGTACCACCACCGAGCCTCAATTTAATGGCGGCACACGCAATCCTTGGAACACGGATTATAGCGCCGGCGGCTCAAGCGGTGGATCCGCCGTGGCCGTGGCGTCAGGGATGGTGCCTGCCGCCCATGCGACAGACGGTGGCGGCTCGATTCGGATACCGGCCTCCGCCAATGGGCTGTTTAGGCTGAAGCCCAGCCGTGGGCGCATCAGCATGGGGCCAGATGTTGACGAAGTATGGTCTGGCCTTGCGGTGCATGGTTTTGTCAGCCGGACGGTGCGGGACAGCGCCGCACTGCTGGACGCTGTGCAGGGCAACAGCAGCGGCGATCCTTTTGTGATTGCTCCCCCTTCCCAGCGCCTCATCTCCTGTGTGAACGCCGAGCCGGGCACGTTGCGCATCGGTGTGATGACCGATCCGCTGAATGGCCAGCGCAGCGCCCCGGAAGTGGTCAGGGCGTTGGAACAGACGGTCGCGCACCTTATCTCGCTTGGTCATCAGGTAGAGGAGGTGACACCTGACATCGGCCTGAGTTGGGATGCCTTCGTGGAGATGAACGCCCGTTATTGGGCATCCAACACTGCGGCCTGGATTGATGCGCTGGCTTCAGCCACCAACAGCACGGTCGGGCCAGCGTTGCTCGAACCCTCCAACCTGGCCTTATGGCGGCTGGGCCATGAGTTGACGGCCATCGAGTTGGTGGGGGCGATGCATATGCGCAACACCGTCACCCAAAAGATGGGGCAATTCTACCAACGCTACGACATGCTCTTAACGCCCACCCTGCCCAACCTCCCAGTGGTTTTGGGCCACTACAACCGCCATCAAGCAGATCTGGATGGGCGCGGCTGGATGCACCATGTATTTGAACACTCCCCGTTCACCGCGCTAGCCAATGTGTGCGGCACCCCCGCCATGTCGGTGCCGCTGGGGTTCAGTGATTCACATAACCTGCCGATTGGTATGCAGTTTTTCGCGGCTTTTAATCAGGAGCCAGCCTTGGTGAAACTGGCGGGACAGCTTGAGCGCGCCTTCCCCTGGCATGGCCGCCGGCCTGCCGTGTGGGCCAGTTGACCCGAATCCTGCGCCTGCCCCCACCCTGTGGGGCAGGCATTTACAGCCGCGCCCCTGCAACTTTCAACCCGCAAAAACGCAATTTCATTTGCGCTTAAGTTAAATTTTGGTTCTCATAGGAACAAAAAACCAAAAATCGCCGCCTGACGTTCACGCCTCCTGATTCCCCTCCGCGATCTGGTACTCCCTGACAATCGCCCGCGTCTCGCGGCCCCATTCAGAGGCCTTGGTTCTGGCCTGATGCAGGGCAAACGTCTGCGGGTCACTGAACAGCTCCTCGACCTGCCACACCAGCGGATCAGCCGTCTCGGTCACATTGAATGCCAGACAGCCACTCTCCTCTTTGGTCAGCCTGATATGTTCAGGCAAGAAGCGGCGAACAAGGTCAGACTCCTCCACGTTTTTGCACAGCAAACGACCCGTCAGCTTAATCATCCTATTCCCTTCTTAAGTTATCCCGTTGTTCTTTATACCTACTTTCCGGCATGAAAAGGAGCCCACATCCTGTTAATTCGTCCTTTTGCACCCTCAGATGCCCGCGCGCTGGCAGATCTTTTCCATGCCTCAGTGCGTGAAGCGGGCATCCGCTGGCGTGACAACGTCACAAATATTAGTGATGGAAACGCAGTGCAACATTGAACCCCTGCTCGGCATGAACCAGCACATCCCCTGTATGGGTGTGGTATGGAATTTCCCCGGCCTGCAAACTGGCCTGCGTATTTGCCAAACTGGTGCTGTGAAAACTGAGCGCTGACATCCGTGGTGAGCCATCATAGCCCGCTGGCAAAGGGCCAAAGCGTGGCACGGTGTACTGCGGCGAGGCGAACAGCACCTGCACCTCGCCGGCCTGTAGCACCCACGTGCCCTCACCTGCCGGTTGTATCGAACTGGCACCAAACAGGGCCTGATAGACCTCCAACGCGGCGGCGGGCTGTTGGGCAGCAATCACCACGCCACTGATGGCGCTTACGCTGTTGGGGTGAACCTGCCAGTCCGGCTGCCACACCGCCTCGGGCGTGGCGTGCTGACAAAAGAAGCTGCGCCCGTTGGGGATCAGCGCCGGACGCAGCCGGACGGTACGGAAATGCGCCTCCCGGTTCTGGCCGTCTGGCAGTTGCACTGGCCGGAAAAATGCCGCGGGCGGATCGCCCGCCAGATCGCGCTGTTGCAGGTGGTGGAAGACCGCATCGGCATCCTGCGTCTTCCAGACCAGCCCGGTCAACCCGAGCGGTGCCTGCCACAGATCCTGACGCTGTCCATCATTCCCCGGCTCATAGCCCAACAGCTCCAGATAGTTGTCGTCAAACACCGCCAGATGGTTGCTCGAGCCAAGGGAGTGGTGGCCACGCGCAGTCAGCTGGAACCCGAGCCGCCGGTAGAGGGCGCTGGCCTCATCCAGTTGAGCGGCGACGTTGATCACCACGTGATCCAATAGGGGTTGTACCACGGCATTGCTCCTTAGGGTTAAGCCTGCGCTGGCAGGAAGGGTTCACCGAGGGTCAGCATCAGACGGTTGGCCCAGGCAAAAAAGGCGGTGGACTGCACCACATCCAGCAACGCCAGCGTATCCAGCCCATGATCGCGCAGCGCCTGAAGCTGGCTTTGGCTGGCGCGGGCGGGTGTGGCAGAGAGGGCCGCGGCGAAGTCAATTATCGCCGCCCAGCGCGCGTCCTGCCTGGCAGAGAGCGAGGCGCCTGGCGCAACGTCCAGCAGCCTCTGTACCGCCGCCTGCTCTTTCGAGAGCTGGGCGGCTTTGCGCGCATGGACGGAGGCGCAATAGATGCAGCCGTTGACCTTGCTGACCACCGTTGCCGCCAGTTCGCGCTCCGCGCGCGGCAGGCCACCGGGGGTATAGAAGATGCCTTTGTCGGTCAGCGTGCGCTGCTCTAATAGCGGCAGGTTGCGCCCCAGCAGACGGAAATAGTCGGAATCACTGTGGCCAAAGCGTGCCAGCGTCGCCTGCTCCTCAGCGCTGAACGCCGCCAACGGTTTGGCTGCCAGCCACGGCTCCCAGCCCAACTCCTGCTGGGTAAAGGCGGTGGGCGCGGCTTTGCCGCTGGCGGTCGTCGGCGCGTCGTGCCAGCGTCCGGCCGCCACGGCCCCGTGGCCGGAGAGCGGCTCGCCCTGCAACAGACGCAGCCCGGCCAGCAGCCGGCTCTGGAAGCTGATGAACGCCACCAGTTGCGCCAGTGTCACTACGCCATCCTCATGCCAGCCGGCGTCGCGCAACGCCTGAATGTGCGCGGCCGTGGCCGCCACTGGTTCAAAGGTCAGGCGGCGGGCGAATGCCAGCGCTTGCTCATGGTGCGCGGAGGCCGCCATAGGTTGCGCCCGCTGCGCATAGTGCGCCTGCAACCCGGCTTCGCCGTGCCACTCCGCTACCTGTGCTGCCAGCGCATAGCGCGCTGTCAGCGGGAAGTCGCCCTCCGGCTGGCTGAACAGGGCCTCGTAACTGCCCTGCGCATGGCGTGTGGCGGCCTCACGTGTGGCGCGCGCCTGCGCCAAGGCTGAGTCAGGGTGAATATCCGCCAGCCCGGCGAGCAGATCGGGGGAAGAGGTCATGGTCATCTCCTTAATGGGGAACGGGTGAGGTTAACGTGCGCAACGTGGGCGCGATATGGGCGGCAATCAGCTCCAGCGAGCGCAGCGTCTCGGCGTGGGATGGCTCGACAGAGTGCACCTGAAACGAAATGTCGGTAACGCGCGCGAGGGCGCTGTCCTGCGACAGAGAGTCCATCACGGTGTCGGCATCGCCGACGTGGGCGTCAAACTGGCGCAGGAGATCGTCCAGATGCTCGCCACGCAGCGCATGGCCAGCCGCAAGGTGCTGGGCCGCCTGCTTGCGTAGGCCCGGCTCGGCCACCTCCCGCGCCCAAGCGCGGGTATCCGCGACAAATGCGGTTCGCGACGCCAAAATGCGCGGCGTCACCCCGGCTGGCAGCGCGGCCAGATAGGCGTCAATGATCGGGTTCTGGATCGCATCCAGCGGCAGTTCCGGTTCACCATTCGGACGCGGCTGGGTGCGTGACAGCATCAGCCCGTGGCCCGCCTTGCCAGCGCGGGCGGCCCCTTCGGCGGAGAAGGTGGCAATCCAGACACGCTCCGCCAGTTGCGCCGCCGCCGGGTAGAGTTGGTTATCCGGGTGCCCCAGCGAGTCACCCCGCCACGCGCTGAGCAGTTGGTGAAGGTGGCTGGCGAAGGCCTCGCCCCGCTGCTCGAAGGTCAGGCCAAAAGGCAAGAAAGAGTGCGGCGTGCTGCCCGCGCCCAACCCAATCTCCAGCCGGCCCTGTGCCAGTAGGTCGAGCACTGCCGCGTCCTCCGCCACCCGCAGCGCGTTCTCCATCGGCAGGGTGATCACCGCCGTGCCAAGACGGATGGTACGCGTCAGCGCGGCCACATGGGCCAGCAACAGCAGCGGCGAGGGCAGCCCGCCCTCATGCTCATGGAAGTGGTGCTGGGCAATCCAGGCGCTGTCAAAGCCAAGGCGCTCCGCATGCTGAATCTGCTCGCTCGCCAGACGGTAACGCTGTTGCGCCGTAGTGTGCTCCAGCAAGCGGGTGAAAAAACCGATACGTTTTGCCGTCATGCAGGCTCCTTAGCCGGGGGGGCGAAATCGGGGATGGCGGCCAGCAACTCGCGGGTGTAGGGGTGCTGGGGCGCGGTGAACAGCTGGGCAACCCCGCCGCTCTCCACCACTTCGCCAGCGCGCAGCACTGTCATGCTGTCGGCGAAGTGCCGCACGGTCGCCAGATCGTGGGTAATAAACAGATAGGTTAAACCCAGTTCCTGCTGCAACTGTTGCAGCAGCGCCAGAATCTGCGCCTGCACCGTGACATCCAGCGCCGAGGTGGCCTCATCCAGTACCAGAATCGCCGGTTCCAGGATCAGCGCCCGCGCCAGCGCGACCCGCTGCCGCTGACCGCCAGACAGCTCACGGGCGCGGCGGGTCAAGATCTCCGGTGGCAAGGCAACGCGCCGGGTCACGGCCTCAACGCGCGTGCGGCGCTCACTGGCGCTCAGGCGTTCAAAGTTACGCAGCGGCTCCTCAATGATCTGGTAGAGCGTCTGGCGCGGATCGAGCGAGGCAAAAGGATTTTGGTAGACGAACTGGATGGTACGCCGCCACTGCCGCCGCGCCTCGCCACGCAGGCCAATGACCGGTTGCCCGGCCACCGTGACGCTGCCGCTGTCCGCCGTCTCAAAGCCCAGCACAATCCGCGCCAGCGTGGTTTTGCCGGAGCCAGACTCGCCCACCAGCGCATGGGTGGTGGCGCGCGCCATGCGGAACCCCACCTCTTTCAGCGCCTGCAAACGCTGGTTTTTGCCCAGCGCGAAGGATTTGTGGATGGCATGGGCCTCCAGCACCGGCGGCCCGGCGTGCGGGCGGGGGCACGCGGCGGCGGCAGGGCATCGTGCAGCAGTTGCCGCGTGTAGGGGTGGGCGGGCGCGGCTATCACGTCGGCGGTGCGCCCCGCCTCCTGTATCTCGCCGTGCCGGAACACCATGATGCGGTCAGCGCGCTCGGCGGCCAGCGCCAGATCGTGTGTCACAAACAGCACGGCGGTGCCAGACTCCCGGCGCAGCCCATCCAGCAGGTCAAGGATGCGTCTCTGCACCGTGACATCCAGTGCGCTGGTAGGCTCATCGGCAATGATGATGTCCGGTTGCAGCGCCAGCGCAATGGCGATCAGCACCCGCTGCTTCATGCCGCCTGACAGCTGGTGGGGATATTGGTTAACCCGCTGCGCCGGGTGGCTGAGGCCGACGCGTGTCAGCAGCTCCAGCACCCGCTGGTGGCGCGCATCGCGGCTCAGCCGAGTATGCAGCCGCAGCACCTCGGCCACCTGCGCGCCAATGGTCTTGACCGGATTGAGCGAATTGCCGGGATCTTGTGGCACCAGACTGAGGCGGACGCCGCGCAGCGCGTCGAGGCGTGCCGAGGGCCAGCCCGCGATATCAGTACCGTTAAGCAGGATGCGCCCCCGATCGCGGCGGCCGTTCTCCGCCAGCAGGCCAATGATCGCCTGCGCGGTGGTGGTTTTGCCCGAGCCGGACTCCCCCACCAACGCCAGCATCTCGCCAGCCTGTAGGGTAAAGCTGACATCACGCACCACCTGACGCCAGCCCGCCGCGTGGCGGTAGCTGAGGCTCAGTTGCTCTACTGCCAACAGTGGAAGTGAGGGGTTCATGCAGCACCTCCTGATAAGTGGGCACTCAGGCGGTTGGCCGCCAGCACTACGGCAATCACCACCACGCCGGGGAAGGTCGTCAGCCACCATGCGGTAGAGAGATAGTTGCGCCCCTCGGCGATCAGCAGGCCCCACTCGGGCATCGGCGGCGGTGTGCCATAACCAAGGAAGCTGAGGGTGGCGAGGGCCAGAATCGCCTGTCCGAACTGGAGCGCCGCAAAGGCGGTCACTGGCGTCAGCGCGTTGGGCAGGATGTGCCGCCACAGCACCGCCAGAAAGGTGCCGCCGCTGCCAAAGGCCGCCTCCACGTAGTCACTGCGGCGGATGCGTACCACCTCCCCACGCGCCAGCCGGGCGAAGCCAGCGATGGAGGCCACCCCCACCGCCAGCGCGGCGTGCACGGTGCCAAACCCCAGCAGGATCAGCACGCTCAGTGAGAGCAGCAGTGAGGGGATGGCGAGCAGCACATCGATGGCGCGCATGATCAACGCCTCCATTTTACCGCCGAGCGCGCCAGCCAGTACCCCAAGGGCAGTGCCCGCCGTCAGCCCCATCGTGACCGCAATCAGCGCGGCGGAGAGCGAAGGGGCCGCGCCATAGACAATGCGCGCATAGAGATCGCGCCCAAGCTGGTCGGTGCCGAGCCAGTGGCCAGCCTGCGGCGCGAGGCGCTGCGCACCCGCCATGCCCTCGGTGGCGCTGTACTCGGTCAGCAGCCCAGGGGCCAAGGCCGCCACGGCGGACAGCAGCAGCACCAGCCACGCCAGCCACACCCCCGGCAGGATGCGCCACGGCCTACGCTCGGCTAGCGCACGCTTGCGCCGGGCGGCTGAATAGTCAACCAGACTCATGATGCACCCCCGGTGGCGTGTTGCAGGCGTGGGTCAAACAGCGGCATCAGCAGATCGACCAGCAGGTTGATCAGCACAAAGCCCAGCGCGGAGATCATCACCACCGCCTGCAAGACCGCGACATCCTGATTATTGACCGCCTGTTGCGTCAATTGGCCGAGGCCACCAAGGCCAAAGACCGTTTCGGTGATCAACGCGCCAGCAATCAGTTCGCCCAACAGCAGCCCGGCGATGGTGAGAACCGGCAGCATGGCGTTGCGCATCACATGCCGCCAGAGCACCCGGCTCGCGCTTGCCCCTTTGGCGCGGGCAACCGCCACGAAGGGCTGGGTGGCGACCTCATCAATGCTGCGCAACAGGATCTGCGCTAGCGGCGCGGAAATGGGGATCGCCACGGTCAGGATCGGCAATACCAGCCCCTGCCAGGGCGTCGGGTTGATCACCGGTATCCAGCGCAATTGGAATGAAAAGAGCTGGATCAGCGCAATGCCGAGCCAGAACGTCGGGATGGAGATACACAGCGCGGGCACGGACTGTACCAGCGTACGCAGGGCACGCAGCGCTGGCTGGCGGGCTAGTGCCGCCAGCACAAACGCCAGCAGGGTCGCCAACACAAACCCACAGAGCGCCAGTCGCAGCGTGCCGGGCAGATTGCTTTTCAGCTGTTCACTGACCGGCACCCCCGCCTGCACCGAGACACCGAAGTTACCCTGTAACATTGCCAGCAGCGTATGCGCATACTGCTGCCACCACGGGCCATCCGCGCCATAGGCCAGCCGCATCTCCGCAATCTGTTGCGGGCTAAGGCCCAGATCCGGGTTCTGGAACTTGATCAGGATGGCGTCGCCGGGCAGCACCTGGAGCAGCATAAAGGAGAGGGTGAAGGCCGCCCACAGCACCAACAGCCCCTGTCCCACTCGTTGCAGCAGATAACGCTTCATCACCACGCCCCCGCCTTAATGTTTTTCCAGCCAGGCGCCGTAGAACGAAGGACGCCCCACCGCCTCAAAGCTGACGCCCTTCAGCCAGGGCGCACCAGCGAACACCTGCGGCTCTTCGAAGATCGGGATGACATAGGCGTTATCCAGCAGGTAGCGCTGCGCCTCGCCAGTCAGTTGCAGCCGCTTCTGCGGATCGACCTCGGCGGAGATGTTCACCAGCAAGGCATTCAGCGCATCGTCGCGGAACGACTTCACCTTGTCGCTGGAGCCGCCCTTTTGCAGCAACGCGTCACGGTTGGCAGGATAAAACATGCTTTTCACCACATCCGGGTCGGCCCGCCCCACTTCAGAGACGGTGAGCGGTGTCTTCAGCGGGTCGAGGTTATCGAGGGTACGGCTGCCCGCATCGCCCGCCTTGACGGTCAGCGCCACGCCCACCTGACGCCACTGCTGCGCCACCAGTTGCAGCACCTCACGGTTTTGCGGCTGCGGCAATGATTCATAGACCGTCAGCGCCAGACGCTCGCCCCCCTTCTCACGGATACCCTGCGCGCCGGGCGTCCAGCCCGCCTCATCCAGCAGCTTTTTCGCCTGCTCCGGGTCATATTTCAGCTTGTCAGAGAGATCGACATATCCCGCCGCGCTGGCGGCAATCACGGATTTGGCCTGCGGATAGTTCTCCGAGAAGAGTGTCTCCACCACCTGCGCGGCGTTGGTGGCATGCAGCAGCGCCTGCCGCACCCGCAGATCGCTGACCAGCGGGTTATCCGGACGGAAGCTGATGCTGTCATTGACGCCACGGGTCGGGGCGGCGTAGATCGGGAACTGCTGATCCTTGGCCTGCTTCTCATCGTAGGCCTGTACCTGACGGATGATGTCCGCCTGCCCCGCCAGCAACGCGCCGATGCGCACGCTGTCCTCTGGCGTGACCAGCACCTTGATGCCATCCAGGTTGGCTGGCCCCTGCTGTGCCAAGCCTTTTGGCCCCCAGCGATACTCTTTGCGTGCCACCAGATCCACCTCACGCCCCAGCTTTTCATCGCTGACCACAAACGGGCCGGAGCCGATGATGTGGCGGGCATCGCCCAGCTGGTCAAAGTTGCGCGCCAATGTGCTTAGCGAAACCAGCCCGGAGCCAATGGTGGCGGTGCCTTGCAGGAAGCCGGGTGACGGCTTCTTGAAATAGAACTTCACGGTCAGCGGATCAACCACTTCGCTGTGGTCATAGTTATTGATCACCTCGGAGACCGGCAGGCGCTGTGCCTTGTTGCCCAGCCCGTAGGTGTCGAAGTTTTTGGCGACCGCATTGGCATCCAGCGGCGTGCCGTCAGAGAAGGTGACACCGGGGCGCAGGTGGAAGGTGTAGACAGTGTTGTCCGCGTTGCTGCTCCAGCTCTCGGCAATCCACGGCTCCACCGCCAGCGTTTTCGGATTCTGCCAGGTCAGTTTGTCCGTGATTTGGTTGAGGATGCCGCCATTGGGGTAGAAGCCACCTGCTGGCGGATAGAGGTTGGTGTGTGCCTGCTGTTCGAGGTAGATCAGCGTTCCGCCCTTCACCGGCTGGTTCGCAGCGTGAACCGGTATACTGGCGGCAAGCAGGGCAAAGGCCAGCGCGGCGGGCAGTGGCGAAAAACGAAATGGCGTCATGGTGATGAATTCCCTTTTGATTAATGGATTTCATCATCGAATGCGGGGGGAGTGAGGTGAACTAACGAATTGCGCATAGGTTAGCTAAAAATCACAAATGCCCGGCGCAGTGGGCACGACGCCCGCCCACTGCGCCAGCATGGCCGTCAGAACGTCAGCTGTACCTTGGCCGCCCTTCCCTTGTCTGCGGCCAGCGCCAATGCCTCGGCCGCCTCCTGCATCGGCATTTCGGCACTCAGCAGCGGCAAGGGGTTGATGCGGGCTGACTCCAGCCAGCGCACGGCGGTTTCAAACTCACCGTTGAAGCGGAATGAGCCTTTCAGTGCCAGCTCCTTCACCAGCAGGCTGCCGACCGGATAATTGATCTCGGGCGCGCCCATGCCGAGTTGGATTAGGGTGCCGCCGGGGCGCGTATAGGCCACCAGCGCCGCAATCGCCGCCGGTGCCCCTGACGCCTCGAAGCTGGCGTCAAATACCCCGCCATTTTCTGTCCACTCGGCGGTAAGCGCCTCATCACGCGGATCGGCGACCGCGTGGGCACCCATCTCCAGCGCCAGCGCCCGGCATCGCTCACTCAGATCGGTGGCGGTGATATGGGCGGCACCGGCGGCCAGCGCCGCAGCAATCACCAGACAGCCGATGGGGCCGGCACCGGTGACCAGCACCTTTTTGCCCACCAGATCGCCCGCCTGCCGGATGGCGTGGATGCAGACCGCCAGTGGCTCGGCAAAGGCCATCACGCGCGCGTCCGCCTGCGGATCGTAGGGCACGCACTGTTCAGGCGGCACCGCCACATATTCGGCAAAACCGCCGTTCACATGGGGGAAGAACTGGGCGCTGCCCATAAAGCGCATGGCGCGGCACAGGTTGGGTTTGCCCTCAAGGCAGAACGTGCACCGGCGGCAGGGCTGCGATGGGTTGATCGCCACCGGCTGCCCGGCGTGCAGGCCGCTCTCTGCCGGGGCCTGCTCCACCCGGCCAATCAGCTCATGGCCCAGCACCATCGGCGCTTTCAGCACCGACATGCCAGCGCGGCCATGCAGAAAATAGTGGATGTCCGATCCGCAGATCCCTCCGCGTTCGACCTTGACCAGAACCTGATCCGCTTCCCAGACCACTTCATGTGGCTGGCAACGCACTTCATGCGCCTGTGTGATAACCACGGCATTGACCTGCTTCTGCTGCATACTGGCTCCTGCTTGAAAGGGAAATAAGGGCTTACAGCGTGGCCAGCCAGCCGCCATCGACGTAGATCATCTGGCCATTCACATAGGCGGAGGCGTCAGAGGCCAAATAGATGGCGGTGCCCACCAGCTCCTGCGGGTTGCCCCAGCGCCCCGAGGGGTTGCTGCTGCATACCCAGGCATTGAAGGCAGTGTCATTGACCAGCGCCTCGTTCATATCCGTCAGGATATAGCCCGGCCCAATGCCATTGGACTGGATATTGTATTGCGCCCACTCGGCCGCCATCGACTTGGTGAGCAGCTTGATGCCGCCCTTGGCCGCCGTATAGGGGGCTACCGTGGCGCGCGCGGCCTCGCTGGTTAGCGAGCCGATGTTGATAATCTTGCCGCCGCTGTTGCGGGCCACCATCCGCCGCGCCGCCGCCCGCGCCACCAAAAAGGCGCTGGTGAGGTTGGTGTCAATCACTCGCTGCCAGTCGCTCAGGGCCAGATCCAGCATCGGCTGGCGAAACTGGATGCCAGCGTTGTTGATCACGATGTCTACCTGCACGCCTTCGCTGTCGAGCTGGCTGAACACCTGTTCAATCTCCTCCTCCTTGGCGACGTCGAATAAAAAGCCCCGCGCCTTGATACCGCGCTCCTGCAAATACGCCAGTGCGGTATCCATATGCGCCTGACGGGTGCCATTGAGAATGACGCTGGCACCGGCCTCCGCCAGCCCCATCGCATAGGCAAAGCCAAGGCCACGGGTTGAGCCGGTAATAAGCGCAGTTTTGCCAGATAAATCGAACAGCGTATTCATTGCATCTCCCAATCGATAAAAATAAGTGAGTGAGGTTCTACGGCAGATATTTCCCTTCGGCAATCCACTCATAAAAAGAGTGGAGCATGGATCACAAAGTTACCAGATTAATTGACAAGAGAGACATGGAAATAACGATTTATTTTTTCACGGGCGGCAGAAGCTTTTCTTCTGACTGACAACCCAATATCGTGCACCCTGGGTGATTGAGTTTGCCCGTGATTTTTACAATGGCAATTCAAAGCGTAGGGTGAAATAGGATTACTGCACCATTACCTGGCATATATTCCCCGTTTATTTATTGGGATGCACTTTTTTGGTGAAAGAGGCATAAGAAAGCCCTATGAAGGCCGCCGGGCAGGCGAATGCTTCCTGCCGTTGCGTTGAATGGGCCGAAAAACCCGTGAGACACCCCGATAAAAGCATTAAAAAACAATGTATTGTAATGATACGTCATTCGAGTTGCATGAATGTTACCAATCTCGATCTCCATCACAAATGCTTCACAAGCCCGGAAAAAAGTGATTGATAAACGCCCAATCCAAGTGATAAAAGATTCTCACTTGATAACGTATTTTCAAATTTAAAGGGTCTTGCGATGTCTCTTGAAACCGCTGATGTACGTATTTTGGAAGCCACTTCCCGCCCCGACAATAAATGGCTAGACGCCTTCGCCGCCTTCCCGGTGGCTAATATTGGTGACGCGATGGAACGTCTCAATATGTGTGACTCTGGCATTACGCCGATTAATCAAAGTATGCATTTCGTCGGCTTTGCACTCCCCATACAAGTCACGGCAGGTGATAATGCCGCTGTCATCAAGGCACTTGACTATATTAAGCCGGATGACGTGATTATGGTGAATGGCATGGGCCACACCGATCGGGCCTTGGTGGGGGAGCAACTGACGCAACGCTTCCAACATGCCGGGGCCGTCGCGCAGGTGATTGACGGGGCGGTGCGTGATCGCCAGGTGATCGAGTCCACCGGCTTCCCCACCTACTGCCGGGGCGTGTCGCCCGCTGGCCCCTACAAAAATGGCCCCGGCGTGATTGGCGAGCCGGTTTCCATCGGCGGCGTGGTCTGCTGTGCAGGCGACATCGTGGTCGGTGATGACGATGGCCTCATCATCATTCCCCTGCGGCGCGCGGAAGAGGTGCTGCAAAAGGTGAAAGAGGTGGCAAAACGTGAGGCGGAGATGACCGCAGAGGTCACCAAACAGTACCGCTGAGGCTTTATTCGCGCCGGGCGATACCCTCCCGGCCGGTTTCCACTCTATTCCAGGGCAATCACATGACGAAATCACACGCGGCATCCATCGATTACGCGCTGCCGAAAGATCGCGCCCACAAAAGCAATGCGGTGCGCCGCGCCTCGCTGGCTGGCGGCGTCGGCTCCTTTGTGGAGTGGTATGACTACGGCATCTATGGCCTGCTGGTCAGTTCGCTGGTGCTGGTCTTCTCCGCCAGTGACATGAGCCTTACCGATTCGGGCCTGATGCTCACCTACCTCGGCTTTACCGTCAGCTTTGTGGTGCGCCCCTTCGGCGGCATCATTTGCGGTTATCTGGGTGACAAGATGGGCCGCCAGAAGCTGCTGGCGGTGCTGTTGCTAATGATCTCGCTTGCCACCGCCGCCATTGGCCTGCTGCCGGGCTTTGCCACCCTGGGGTGGATGGCACCGGTGCTGCTGATCCTGCTGCGCATTGTGCAGGGCTTCTCCGCTGGCGGTGAGGTTTCTGGCGCGGGTTCGTTTGTCGCCGAGTATGCGGAGGATCACCGGCGCGCGGTGGTGATGTCGCCGCTGGTGATGGGTTCCTTCATCGCGCTGCTGTTTGGCAGTCTGCTGATTACGGTGCTGATGAGTGTGCTGGGCACCGAGGCGATGAACAGCTGGGGATGGCGTATCCCGTTCCTGCTGGCAATCCCGATGGCGCTGGTGGGCGTCTACATCCGCACCCGCATTGAGGACACCCCCCACTTCCAGCTGGTGAAATCCAGCCAGCGGGTGGTGCGCAACCCGATCCGCGCGGTGCTGACCTCCCGCCGCCACCTGAAGGCGATTGCACTGGCGATTACGCTGCCCGCCGTCAATGGGCCGGGTTACTACATCCTGTTTGTCTATATGCCCACCTACCTCAACAAGGTGATGCACTTCTCGCAGATCCAGAGCCTGATGGTCACCGCATCCGGGCTGGTGACCATCGTGGCGGCCATCCCGCTGATGGCCTGGCTCTCTGACCGCCTTGGCCGCCGTCCGCTGCTGATCGCCTCGGCGCTGATGATGGGCGTGTTGGCATGGCCCTGCTTCTGGCTACTGACGCTGGGCATGATGCCACTGGCCTGCATGGCCGCCATCCTACTGGCGCTGGCCTTCGCTGGTCACGCCGGGGTGATCCAGACTACGCTGGCCGAGATGTTCCCGACCAACGTCCGCTACAGCGCCTACAGCATTGGCTTCAACCTCTCTACGGTGATCTTCGGCGGCTCCGCGCCGCTGCTGATGACCTGGCTTATCGGGCTGACCGGCATCGCCGCCATCCCCAGCTATATGGTGATGCTGACCGCTGGCATCACGCTGATCAGCGCCTTCGTGCTCAAAGAAACTGTCGGCAAGCCGCTCCGTGATGAGTAACGGCAGGCCAAAGCAATCTGAACTGTATTCGAGGTCATTATGAAAAACACATCACCCTGGCGCATGGGGTTTGATATTGGCGGCACCTTTACCGATCTGGTGCTGCTGAATGATGAGACGGGCGAGGCGCTGCGCCACAAAACCCTGACCACGCCGGAGGATCCGTCAGAGGGGGCCTATACCGGGCTGACCCAACTGGTGGCGATGGCCGGGCTACAGGCAAGTGATATCTGCACCATCACCCACGGCACCACGCTGGCAATCAATGCCCTGCTAGAGCGCCGTGGGGCGAAAACCGCACTGGTGGTGACGCGCGGTTTCCGCGACGTGCTGGTGCTGGGGCGTGAGTACCGCTACGACATCTATGACCTGAATGGCGCACCGGCCCAGCCGCTGCTGCCACGCTCACAGGCCTATGAGATCACGGAGCGCGTCACGGCGCGTGGTGACGTTGTCACGCCGCTGGATGAGGCGGAGGTGACACAACTGGCGGCTACGCTGCGTGAAGAGGGCTATGAATCTGTCGCGGTGCTCTGTATGCACGCCTACGCCTGGCCGGAGCATGAGATGCGCATTGAATCCATTCTGGCGCGCGAGCTGCCGGGCGTGTCGGTTTCCGTCTCCCATAAAGTCTCCCGCGAGATCCGTGAGTATGACCGTGGCGTGCTGACGGCGATGAACGCCTTTGTGAAACCCAAGGCGCGCCGCTACATGGCGCGGCTGGAGAGCAAGCTGCGTGAGGGCGGCTTTACCTGTGACTGGCTGGTAATGGGTTCCAACGGCGGCCTGATGGCCCCGCAGGTGGCCGCGGACTACCCAACCCGCATCATTGAGTCTGGCCCGGCTGGCGGCATTGTCGCCACCGCCGCCTTCGCGCGCCGCAATGCGATTGGCCAGGTGTTGGCCTTCGACATGGGTGGCACCACCGCCAAGGCCTGTGTGGTGCGCCACGGCGAACCCTCCGTCACCACCGATTATGAGGTGGGCCGCGCCGATCGCCTGCTCAAGGGCAGCGGCCTGCCGGTGAAACTGCCAGTGGTGGACATGATTGAGATTGGCGCCGGTGGCGGCAGCATCGCCCGCGTGGATTCCCTTGGCCTGCTGGAGATTGGGCCGGAGAGCGCCAGCGCCTGGCCGGGGCCAGCCTGCTATGGCCGCGGCGGCGACCAGCCCACCGTTACGGACGCCAATCTGGTGCTCGGGCTGCTCGACCCGGACGCCTTTTTGGGCGGCCGCATGACGCTTGACGTTGAGGCGGCGCGCCGGGCCATCCAGCGCGTGGCCGATCCGCTGCATCTCTCGGTTGAGGAGGCGGCGTGGGGCATCCATGAGGTGGCGAACAGCAAGATGTCCGAGGCGCTGCGCACCCACGCCGTGGAGAAGAATGTCAGCCCCTCCCAGATGACCATGCTGGCCTTCGGCGGCGCTGGCCCCAGCCATGCGTGGTCACTGGCGAAGCAACTGGATGTCAAACGCGTCTACTTCCCGAACGGGGCTGGCGTCTACTCCGCCTTTGGGCTGCTGACCGCCCCGCCCAGCGCTGACTTTGTGCGCCGCGACTGCTACCTGCTCGATGCCAACGTGGATATCCGCCGCGTGGAGGCGGTGTTTGCCGAGGGCTTTGATGAGGCGTTCACCACCCTCTCCGCCGCCCATGTCGATCCGGCCACCGCCACGCTGCAACGGCTGGCTGATGTGCGCTACGTCGGCCAGGGTTCCGAGCTAACCGTCGCCCTGCCCGCCGAGTTTTTGGTGCAGGGCGAGGTGGCCTCGCTGGTGGCCGCCTTTGAACGTGCCCACTTGGCGCGCTTTGGCCGCACCCTGCCAGGGCAGCGAGTAGAGGTGGTGAACTGGCGTGGCCGCGTGCAGACCACGCCGCCCAAGCTGAACACCCGCGACCACCCGGTTGAGGCCGAGCCGGACGCCCGGGCGAAAACGCTGAAGGTCTACCTTGGCCGTGAACAGGGCTTCAGTGACTGTCTGGTGGTGCCGCGTAGCCTCTTCGTCGTTGGCAGCCGCCTGCATGGCCCCGCCCTGCTGCAAGAGAAAGAGTGCGCCATCTACATTGGGCCGGGCGCCTCGGCGGTTTTGGATGAACAAGGCAATATCCTGATGGAGCTGAACTGATGACCCCTTCTACCCCTGACAACCTGCGCTTCCTTGACGATCCCATCAGCCTGCGCATCACCTGGGACCGGCTGGTCAGCATCTCGGAAGAGGCGGCCGCCACGCTGGTCAACATGGCTTTCTCCAGCATCATCCGCGAGGTGGGTGACTACTCCTGCCTGCTGATGGATGCCGAGGGCAACTCGCTGGCGCAGCCGAAAACCAGCGTGCCGGTCTTTATCGGCACCCTGCCAGCGACGGTGCGCCACCTGCTGGCAAAGTTCCCGGCTGACACGCTGAAACCCGGCGACAGCCTGATCACCAACGATCCCTGGCTCGGCACCGGCCACCTCAACGACGTTACCGTAGTCACGCCGGTATTCCGCGATGGGCAGCTGGTGGCCTTCACTGGCTCGGCCGCCCATATGTCCGACATCGGCGGCTCGCTGAATATGGGCTCCTCCCGCGACATGTTTGAGGAGGGGTTCCTGATCCCACCTAGCAAGCTGGCAATGGGCGGCGAGCTGAACCAGCAGCTGCTGGATCTCTTTTTGGCCAATGTGCGCTCGCCGGATCAGGTGGAGGGTGACCTGCACGCGATGCTGGCCGCCAACCAGATTGGCGCGCAGGGGCTGCTGGGCCTGATGGATGACTTGGGGCTGGCGTCCGTGACGCCGCTGGCCGAGAAGATCCATGCCCTGACAGAGAACGCCATGCGCAAGGCGATCGAGGCGGTGCCGGATGGCCGCTACGAGGCGGCGGTGGACATCGGTGACTACGAGGGCGACATCCACCTGAATGTGGCGGTGATTGTCAGCGGCAGTGACATCGTGATCGATTACACCGGCTCCTCGGCGGAGTCGCTGTTTGGCAGCAACTGCCCGATGTCCTTTACCTACGCCTACAGCGTCTACCCGTTGAAGTGCCTGCTGGAGCCGCACCTGCCGAACAATGAGGGCTGCTTCAAGTCGATTACCGTCACCGCACCGGAAGGCTCGATCGCCAATGCCCGCCCGCCCTGCGCAGTCGAGATGCGCAACCGGGTCGGCCACATGGCGCACGCCGCCATCTTCAGCGCGCTCGCTGACATCCTGCCGGAGCGCGTGATGGGCCACTCCGGCAGCGCGCCCGTCACCTGTGACGTCTTCGCCGGGCAGTTTGATGATGGCCGCCGGTTTGTCGAGAGCCTGTGCGTGAATGGCGGCACTGGCGCGCGCCCGACGGCGGACGGCATCGTGACCGGCTTCCCTGGCAACATGTCCTCCACGCCGGTGGAGTTGATTGAGAGCGCCACGCCGCTGCTGTTCCTGGAGAAGACCATCGTGCCCGACTCCGGCGGCGCCGGGCGCTACCGCGGCGGCGTGGCACAACGCATGGTGATACGCAACACCAGCCGCTTCACGCTCTCCCACAGCATGTTCTACTCACGCCAGAAACACCCGGCGCAGGGCGTGCTGGGCGCGGCGGCGGGTTCGCCCAACTACGTCGCCATCAACAATCAGCCGCTGGAGAAACCGGTCGGCCGCCATGATGTGCGGCCGGGGGATGAGATCACCATCCAGATGCCGGGTGGCGGCGGCAAAATGCCAGCCAGCGAGCGTGACCCACAGGCCATCCTGTTTGATTTGCAGGAGGGGTATATCACCGAAGAGGGGGCGATGCGTGACTACGGCATCGACGCCCACTCACTGACAGGGAGCAAGCCATGAGCAATTTACAGGGGAAAGTGGTCGTCGTGACCGGTGCGGGCAGTGGCATTGGCAAAAGCGCCGCCATCATGTTCGCCCAGCGCGGCGCGCGGGTGGTGCTGGTGGGCCGCCGCCCGATGCCATTGGAGGAGGCCGCCAGCGCGATCACAGAACGGGGCGGGCAGGCGTGGGCCTATGCCGCGCACATCGAGCGCAAGCAGGAGGTGACGGCGCTGGTGGGCTGGGTGCGTGAACAGCTCGGGCCGGTGGACATTCTGGTCAACAATGCTGGCAGCGCCAGCAAGACCCTGAACGCCCGCTGGATCGAGGAGGCCGAGTGGGAGCAGGTGCAGGACGTGAACCTGAAAGCGGTTTTCCTGCTCAGCCAGGCGGTGCTGCCAGACATGCTGGCCCGCCGGGACGGCACCATCATCACCGTCTCCTCACTGGCGGCGTTGCGCCCCAACCTGCTCGGCGGCGCGGCCTACGGGGCCGCCAAGGCCGGGGTGCGTAACTTCATGGCCTACCTGCACAACACCTTCCGCAATGAGGGGCTGCGCGCCACCACCATCCTGCCGGGCGAGGTCAATACCCCGATCATGGACAACCGCGCCAACCCGCCCGCCGAGGCAGTGCGTGAACAGATGGTGCAGCCGGAAGACGTGGCCGAGGCGATTCTGCTCTGCGCCTCCCTGCCCGCCCGCTCGGTGGTGGAGGAGCTACGCATCGCGCCCACCACCCTGCGCGACATCTCGGGCGATCTCGAGGCGGGCCGCTGGAAAAACGCGCCGCCAGAGTGCCTTGCTGAACGTGACTCCCTGCTTAAATGATTGGATGACGAGGTTTTTATGCCAACACTGACCACCCCCTTCCGCGCCGCCGAGGCCGTGCTGCGCGTTGAGCGCACCTCCCTGCGCGTGCAGCAGCCCGCCTCCAGCCAGGATATGGTCTCACTGGCGATGGGCGAACCCGATTTTGACACGCCGCCGCGCATCGTGCAGGCCGCCGCCGAGGCGTTACGGCAGGGTTTCACCCACTACGCCCCCCTGCTCGGCGACAAGGCGCTTTGTCAGGCGCTGGCCGATGACATCAGCGCCCACAGCGGCAACCCGGTTGCCACCGGCGAGGTGCTGGTGACCCACGGCGGCACCGCCGGGCTGGCGGCGGCCATCCTCTCAATGGTCAACCCCGGCGACCGGGTGGTGATCCCTGATCCCACCTACTCGCTGTATGCCGATCTGGTCAACATGGCGGGCGGGATCTGCATCCCTATGCCCTGCAAGCCTGACCTGCACTGGGATTTGGCGCGGCTGGAGACCTGCCTGGAGGGGGCGAGACTGTTTGTCTTCTGCAACCCCGGCAACCCAACCGGCATCGTCCACAGCCGTGAGGAGATTGAGGCGCTGGGCAAGCTGGCCTGCCAGCACGACACGCTGGTGATTGCCGACGAGGCCTACAGCGATCTGGTGTTCACTGACCGCCCCTTCACCTCGGTGTTGCAGGTGCCGGAGTTTGCCGGGCGCACGCTCTACTGCCAAACCTTCTCAAAAAGTTATGCCATGACCGGCTGGCGCGTCGGCTACCTCTTTGGCCCAGCCGAGATGATTGCGGCGGCGGCGCGGGTGCATAATACGGTGAACGGCTCGGTCAACACCGCGGTGCAGCGCGCCGCGCGAGTGGCGCTGCTGGAGTGCCGCGACGATGTGCGCCGCATGTTTGCGATCTACCGCGAGCGCCGCGCCCTGATGATAGAGGGGCTGGCCGCCATCCCGGAGCTGAGCCTGAATGAGCCGGAGGGCGCGTTCTACTGCTTCCCGGCCTATTCGCTGCCGATCCCGGCTATTGATATAGTAGCGCTGCTGCGTGAGCAGGGTATCGCCGTCAGGCCGGGCAGTGAGTTCGGCGCGGCGGGCGAGGGGCACCTCCGGCTCTCTTACGCGGCCAGCACAGAAGCGATTGCTGAAGGGCTTAAACGTCTCCGACGCGGATTGGCGGGGATCCGCTAGGCATAGCGGGCAATAACAGGAATCGGCAAACCACAGGTAAATATGATGCGCAGTGATACCGAAAGAAACCGCAAGAACTTGATCCAGGCTGCCGCCCGGCTGTTCGAGCGCTCTGAAACCCCCATCAGCATGACCGAGATCGCCGCCGAGGCGGGCGTGTCGGTCGCCACCGCCTACCGGCAGTTCAACTCGGTGGAGGAGGTGCTGAACACCTACCGCCATGACGTCGGCCTGCTGCTGCTGGAGTACAGCCAGAAGCAGACCGGCAGCGGCCTGCAAAATCTGGAGAACATCAGCCGTTACTGGATCCGGCTGGTGCGCGAGCGCGGCGCGGCGATGGTGCCGATGCGTAACCGCCGTGGCTATCTGGAGCGTTTGTGGGAGGGGGCGGAGTACCTGCTGGTGCAGGCCAACGCCGTCCGGCCCGCGCTGCGTGACGCCATGACGGAGATGGATCTCCCGGACATTGGCGATAAGGCGGTCTTCCTCTGGAACATCCTGTTTGACCCGCGTGAGATCTTCGACCTGCTCGATACCGTGGGCCTGACCGAGAAACAGGTCGGCACCCAGTTGATGTCGGTACTGGTCGGCGGGCTGCGCGGCTTTGCCACCGCCAATGAGTTTTCCGTGGACGCCTACCGGGTGAAGTAGCCCCGTTCGGCACACTCTGCACCCCTACTTTTTGCATCACGTGACTGTGAGGGGCGCGCTCGCGCCAAACGCCAGCACGCCCCTCTGAGAGGAGAGGACATTGAACACTGCATCCCATCAGGTACTCATCATCCAACCCGTCATGGCGTCGCTGGACCAGCAGCTCTCCGCCCACTACCTGTGCCACCGGCTCTACCAGTCTGATGCGCCAGAGGCCTATCTGGCGCGCCACGGCGACGGGATCACGGCGATTGTTACGCGTGGCGATGTCGGCGTGCCGCGCTGGGTGATGGAGGCGCTGCCGCAACTCAAAGCGATCGCCGTTTTTGGAGTCGGGACGGACAAGATCGACACCGCTTACGCCACCTCACGGGGCATCCAGATCAGCATTACCCGTGACATCCTGACCGATGATGTCGCTGACCTTGCCGTCACCATGGTGCTGGCCTTCTCCCGCAATTTGCTGGGCTACCACGCCTTTGCCCAGTCCGGCGCGTGGTCACAGGGCGGCCCGGCGCTCTCCAGCTCGCTGCGCGGCAAACGCGTGGGCATCGTCGGGCTGGGCAGCATCGGTCAGGCCATTGCCAGCCGCGCCCGCGCCTTTGGCATGGAGGTGGGCTACTGCGCCCGCACCCGCAAAACCGAGGAGTACGCCTACTTCCCGCATCCGGCCGATTTGGCCCGCTATGCAGACTATCTGGTGCTGGCGCTCTCCGGCGGCCCGGATAACGAGGGGCTGATTGACAGTGAGGTGCTGGCGGCACTCGGCAGCGAGGGGGTGCTGGTCAACATCGCCCGTGGCAGCGTGGTGAATGAGGCGCACCTTGTCCACGCCCTCACCACTGGCGCTATACGCGGCGCGGCACTGGATGTGTTCCAGCATGAACCTGAGATCCCCGAGACGTTGCGCCAGCTGGATAACGTGATCCTGACGCCCCACATCGGCAGCGCCACCCACGAAACGCGCCAGAACATGGCCGCCAATGTGATTGACAACCTGAGCGCCTATTTCACTGACGGGAAGGTAGTGACGCCGGTGTAGCGGAGATGGACGGGCAAGCGGGCGATGCTGGTGGCCGCCCGCCACATATATTCTAAAGGGCCGGCAGATCCGTGCGGTCGCCGCGGGTGGTGGGGTGGGAGATCACCAGAAACTCTACGGCCTGCGGCGCATCATTCCTTGCTTGGTGTGGCGCGCCGGGCGGGATCTCGATGCCTTGCTGGGCGTGGAGAGTGTGCCTTTTCCCTTCCAGCTCCATCGTCAGCGTGCCGCTAAGCACAAAGAAAAATTGCCGGGAAACCGCATGGTAGTGGCGCGCCTCCTGCGTGCTGGCTGGCATCTTCTCGTGAATGACTAGCATCTCTGGCCGCTTCACCAGATACCAGCCGTCGCACTGCTCACCCCAGACATAGTGTTCCGCATTGTCCTTGGAAATCATGGTCACTCCTTTCATTCGCCGCATACGTTGTCATGACCTTACCATGACACCAGCAGAATAGTGGTGCCGCAATTTCCCCGCCTCGCATGATTTGTCACTAGAATGTTAAAGTAAATGGAGACGCCCCACATTTTACAAGGAGGTGAAGATGCAAGAGATCATGATGATGCGCCACGGCAAACCGGCACTTGGTGAGCTTCGGCCCATCGCGGCAGGCGAGATGGCGCAGTTTATCCAGCACTATAACCGCGCCGACACCGGCGATGACCAGCCCACGGAGGAGGGCCGGCGACAGGCGCACCGCGCCGCCGTGATTGTGAGCAGTGACCTGCCGCGCGCGCTCTCCTCCCTGCGGACGCTGGGCCTGCACCCTTCACAGACGAACGCGGTGTTCCGTGAGGCTGAACTGCCGGTGTTACGCCTGCCCGCGCCGCGCCTCGCCCCCTTCTCCTGGGTATTTTTGTTCCGGCTGCTCTGGCTCGGCGGCTGGTCTGGCGAGGCGGAGTCCTATCGGGCGGCCCGGCAGCGTGCGGATGCCGCCTGTGACCGGCTGGTTGCACTGGCGCAAAAGGCCGACGGGCCAGTGCTGCTGATGGGCCACGGCATTATGAACCGCCTGATAGCCAAGCGCCTGATGCAGCGCGGCTGGCGACAGTCGGCGGCACCGGGCAAGGGCCACTGGGGGCTGGGCATCTACCAATCCGCCTCATAAATGCAACCGGCTATTTTTTATCACGTTTTTTGCCCGTCGGCGTATAATCAAAAATAACGCATAAAATATCTAGACGACTGGTCTAATAAGAGCTATCTTCAATCCATGACGACTGCAACGCATTTATCCAAAGACTCTGTCCGCGAGCACATCCTCGCTACCGGCCAGCGCATTATGGCCAGCAAGGGGTATTCGGCTGTCGGGCTGAATGAGATCCTGAAAGATGCCGGGGTGCCCAAAGGCTCTTTCTACCACTACTTCGGTTCCAAGGACGCCTATGGCGTCGCGCTGTTGGAGACCTATTTTGCTGACTATCTCGCCAATCTCGACGCGACGCTCAGCCAGCCCAACAGCAACATGGCACAGCGGTTGATGCACTACTGGCAGCAGTGGCAGGCGACCCAATCCTTTCAGGGTTGTCAGGGAAAATGCCTCGCCGTGAAGCTCGGCGCTGAAGTGGCGGATCTCTCGGAGAACATGCGGCTCGCGCTGAAGCAGGGTACGGCCGGGATCGTGAAACGGCTTAGCACCGCCATTGAAGCCGGGGTAGCGGAAGGCTCGCTGAAGATCAATAACACGCCGGCCCATGTGGCGGAGAGCCTCTACCAGCTGTGGCTGGGAGCCAGCGTGATGGTGAAGATTGTCCGTAACAAGCAACCCTTTGAGTCAGCGATGCAGTTGACCCAGCAAAGTCTCAACATCACCCCGTAGGGGGTGATAACGATGGCACGGAACGGTGCCATTTTTTAGCGCCTCATTCTAGACGACTGGTCTACTCTATACCTAACCTTATTCTATGGAGATGCAACATGAAAATTCTGATGGTACTGACCTCACACGATCAACTGGGCGACACGGGACGTAAAACCGGCTTCTGGCTGGAGGAGCTGGCCGCGCCCTACTACGCCTTCAAAGAGGCGGGTGCCGAGATCACTTTGGCCTCACCGAATGGAGGCAATCCCCCGCTGGATCCGAAAAGCAATGAGCCAGCTTTTCAGACTGACCTGACCCGCCGCTTTGAGGCAGACGCCAACGCGATGGCGCAACTCGCCACCACGGTGCGGCTGGATAGCGTGTCGCAGGCGGATTACGACACGGTGTTTTATCCGGGCGGCCACGGCCCGCTGTGGGATCTGGCGGAAGACAAGCACTCCATCGCCCTGATTGAGGCCTTCTTGCAGGCGGAAAAACCGGTGGCGCTGGTCTGCCACGCGCCGGGTGTGCTGCGCCATGTCACCACCCCGGCGGGGCGGCCATTGGTAGAGGGGAGAGCGGTCACCGGCTTTGCCAACAGCGAGGAGGAGGCCGTCGGCCTGACCCACGTGGTGCCATTCTTGGTGGAGGATGAGCTGGTTACCCTCGGTGGCCACTACTCCAAAGGCGAGGACTGGGGCTCTTACGTGGTGCAGGACGGCCTGCTGATCACCGGTCAGAACCCCGCCTCCTCCGCCGCAACGGCCGCCCGGCTGCTTGCGCAGTTCGCCGGTTAAGCCCGCTGAGACAACGCTGCATCGCTGGCCCCACGGCCAGCGATGCGTGCGCTTTATTCAGGCCAGTGGCGCAAGACGTGCTGGCGCAGCGCCTCAGGATAGCCCTGCTCAAAGGAGGCGTGGAGATGCCGCCCGGCCTCGGGTGCTGGCTGGAGGGTGTCGTAAATTACCTTCGGGCCCCAACCGTGCCTCATACTCCTCTTCGGTATAACACTGCGGCAATCTGACCACCCGCTGGTTCTCAAACACCACACGCCCCCCGGTGGGGTGGATGCGGGTAGAGAGCGCCCACACCACATCCTCGAGGTTGGTAGGATCAATGTCATCATCCACCAAGAAGACCTTGGGAACAAAGAGTGACGCATCGGTGCTGAACAGTACCTCCCCCACCCGCTGGGCGAACGCCTCGTTCCCCATATCCGGCAAGTGCTGGCGCCAATCTGACGGCACCACCACCAGCAGCCAGTGCACCGCCGAAGCCTCCGGCACCCAGACAGTTTTTACCGGCAGCCCGGCGTCGCGCAGGTGGGTCAGCATGTCTGCGGCAATACCCATCGCCCAAACGGTGTGCGACTCGTCGGTCGGGCGGCCCGCCACCACCAGCGGCCAGATGGGATCATCCCGATGGGTAATCACCTCCACGTGGAACGTCGGCTGGGCGGAGGAGCCGGTGCCCAGATAGCCGCCATACTCGCCGTAGGGGCCTTCCATGCAGTCACGCTCAATCGACACGTGCCCCTCAATCACAATCTCCGCCGAGGCTGGCACCTTGAGATCCACGCTGACGGCATCCACCAGCTCCACCGGCTCGCCCATCAGCGCGCCAACGAAATCGGCCTCATCCACTTCCGCCGGGATCGGGATGCCAGAGGCGCAGGAGATGGCCGGGGCCGGCCCCTGTACCAGCGCATAAGGCATCGGCTGGCCCAGCGCCACCCACTCGCCCCAGATCTGGCCGATGTGCTGGCTCGGCACCATCAGCCCGACCATCCGTTTGCCGTCCACCTTCATCACCCTGGCGATAGACCAGTTCACCCAGCGGCCATCGGGGGTTTTCACAATCAGCGTGCCCCAGGTATTGGCGTAGCGGCCCCCGTCACGCTCGTGGGCGAAGGGGATCGGGAAGCGGTCGAGGTTGGCATCATCGCCCTGCAACACGTTCTGGCGGCAGGGGGCGGTGGCCGCCTCCACCACCACGGGCGGCACCAACGGCAGGTGGCGGGCGACCAAGAGCGCCTCGACAATCTCCGGGCCGGTGGCATCGGCTGGCAGGCCCAGCGACAGCGCCACGCGCGCGTAGCGCATCTCGGGGCGGGAGCAGAGGGCAGCTGGCGCGCCCAAAATGCGGAAACCCGGCTGCGCGCCGCGGATGTTGGCGAACAGCGGGGCGGGCGAGTGGATCTCGCAACTGCGGCGGGTGATCGCGCCCGGCTCCAGATCGCCGTCCACTTCACGGCTGATGTGCATAATGTCGCCCAATTCATCCAGCGCGGCGATATAACTTCTCAGATCACTTAGGTACTTCATCACTTGCTCCTTGCGTGGGGCCGGGCGCGCGGCTTTCTGTACAGCGGCGGCCCCCGCCGTATAAAGTGGGGGTGACCCGTTTGCCACATCAGGCCAGCGCGCAAATAGTTCGAATGCAAACAGTTCGAATTCGAACTATAATTTTATCATCCCAAAGGAGTCAAGTAAGCCTATGCCAGAAAACCCTGATCTTATCCTCGCCGCGCCGCTCTGGCCGCATGGCGCGTCGTCGCTGATGCATCTGGTGCGCCGCGCCGGGCAACACTCCAGCGTCTGCTGGGCCAACAGCGTGGATACTGGGCTGTCTGCCGTGCAGTATGCGATCCTGGTGGTGCTGGCGGAGGAGAAGGTCTGTGACCAACAAACGCTCGGCAACCGGGCCGGGTTTGACAAGGCCACTGGCACCTATGTCATTGACCGCATGACGAAAAGCGGGCTGCTGAATGTGCTGGTTAACCCAGAGGATCGCCGGCGCAAGCGGGTCTCCATGACGCCAGAGGGGGAAGCCATGCTGGCGCGGATGGTGGAGCAGGCCAAAGCCGCCGAGCGGATGATCACCGCCGGTCTGGATGCCAATGATATCGCTGACCTTAAACGGCTGCTGAGCAAGCTTGGCGGCGTGCAGGAGCCAGAATCCCATGCCCTCGCTGAGCGCGGCTGACGCGCGCCCCGATCCCAAGCCCGAACTGACCATCGGGTTTTTACTGATGCGGCAATTTACCCTCGCCTCGGTGGCGGGGCTGGTGGAGTCGCTGCGCTTCGCGGCGGATGAGTCCTTCTCCAGCCGGCAGATTTTTTGCCGCTGGGAGTGGATGACCTGTGACGACCAGCCAGTCACCGCCAGCTGCGGCCTGCCGGTTTCGCCCACCGCCCCGCTCGATTTCACCCGCGAGTGGGACTACTTCGTGGTGGCTGGCGGCCTGCTGGAGGAGACACGCCAGCCGCCAGCCTGGCTGTTGCAGGCGCTACGCGACCTGCACGCGCGCAACATCCCGATCATTACGCTGTGCAGCGGCGCGTTCGTCGCGGGCAATGCCGGGCTGCTGGACAACCGCCATTGCGCCATCCACTTCACCACCCGTGAGGAGTTCAGCGCACGCTTCCCGAAAGCCATCCCGGTCATCGACAAGACCTACATCAAGGATGGCGGCATCATCTCCTGCCCCGGTGGCACCGCCATTGACCTGGCGGCGGATCTCATTCGCCACCACTGCGGCGTGGTGCGGTCGCAAAAAGTGCTGAAGTACCTGCTGGTGGATGAGCCGGCGGCCAGCAAAAAAGCCGCGCCGAAAACCGCCGTGGCGGAGGGCAACGTCTATGAGAATGCCTTGGTGAATCGGGTGATTGAGTACATGAGGCACCACCTGGATACGCCGGTGCCGCTGAGTGACGTGGCAGAGTTTGCTGGCCTCACCTTCCGCCAGCTCAACCTGACCTTCACCAAGTGCACGGGGTGCTCGGCGGCGGTCTACTGGCGGCGGATGCGGCTGGAGCAGGCGCGCAAGCTGATGGCCGACTCCAGCCGCAGCATCAATGAGATTGCGGCCGCCACCGGTTTCGCCGATGCCTCGCACCTGATTGCCTGGTTTCGCAAGCAGTATGGCGAGACGCCCAGCGCCTTCCGCAAGCGTCGAAGGAAAGTGGAGAAGTTACTGAACGATTGAGGAAGGGGCTGCACCGCAGCCCCTTTTTTTCACCATGAGTTGCGCTTGGACATTTCACCTCCCACCGGCGCTGGCCGCGCCTCTTCATCAAGGGATGCAGCCTCATCCAGACTGCGGGCGCTGGTCTCCGGGGCAAGGAACCAGGAGACGAGCAGCCCGATAGCGGTGATGCCAGCGGCAATGTACATCGTCGGGCCAATGCCGATGTTCTGCAATGACATGGGTACTAGATAGGTGCCAATCGCCGCGCCCACCCGCGACATTGAGGTGCCGACGCCCACGGCACAGGCGCGGATCTCGGTTGGGAAGATTTCATTCGGGTAGACCAGCTGCAACACCTGCGCCCCACCGATAAACAGCGCGTAGGCACCAAACATCAGCAGGATCAGGATTGAGGGGCCATCGCGTAGCATCCCGAGCATTAGCAGCGCCAGCCCAGACCACAGGAAACTTTGCAGCAGCAACTTGCGGCGGCCAAGGCTATTGACCAACCGGGTCGCGATGATGCATCCCACCACGAACAGCAGCGTAATCGCCACCGAGCCGTAGGAGGCCCAGTTTCCGCTCAGGTGCAGCGCCTCCAGCACCTTGGGCGCAAAGGCGTAGACCGCAAACACCGGGATCACCGAGCAGGTCCAGAAGATGGTGACGAACGCCATGCGCTTGCCATAGCCGGAGTGCAGCAGGTGCATGAAGGAGAGGCTTTTGCTCTCCGCCTGCACCGGCAGGTTTTTCAGGCTGAAATCCTCGCCATAGACGCGGCGGATAATCGCTTCGGCCTCCGCGTGGCGTCCCTTGCTGATCAGCCAGCGGGGGGACTCCGGCGTGCCCAACCGAACCAGCAGCAGCGCCGCACCAATGACCGAGGTACTGGCAAGCGCGATGCGCCAGGCGTCCGGGCCGCCAAAGTGCAAGATCGCCTCACCGCTCAGGTAGGCAAGCGCCGCGCCCGCGAACCACAGAATCGTTAGGGTCGCCAGACAGGGGCCGCGGTACTTTTTCGGCAGGAACTCCACCAGGAAGGAGGTCGCAACCGGGTACTCAATGCCGACGGCCATGCCGCTGGCAAAGCGCAGCGCAAACAGCATCTCCCCGCTCTGCACCCAATATTGCGCCAGCGAGCAGACTACAAACAGCGTGGGGCCGACAAAATAGAGCAGGCGGCGGCCCAACCGGTCAGTCAACGCCCCGCCAATAAAACCGCCGAAAAAGATACCAATTAATGCCGAGGCGGCAATTAATCCCTCCCAGAAGGCATTTAAACCCAATGCCGGGGATACCGCAGTCATGGCGATGCCAATAATACTCAGCACATAGCCATCCACAAAGGAACCGCCGCCCGACCGCACGGTTAATAAACGGTGGAAGCGATTTAATGGAACGTCTTCAACAGAAATGGTATTCGCCATCATTAACTCCTGTCTTATATTTTGCGTGACGCCGTAGAGTAAAGAGGGATTACACCCGCTGTTATCAGTGCCGCAGCAAGAGACGCTGATAATAGCGAGGTAATTTCTCTGGTTTAAACCTAATATGTAAAAGCAGGATAATTAATGCGCCGCCAGCGGCGCATTATATTACGTTAAGACACTTCACCAGATAGGGCTGGGGATTTTACCGTCCGGGTAGACCACCAGCAGATTAATGACCCAAGGCTGACCATCGCCGCACCCTGCCAGAATGAGGGGGTCAAATGCGAACGTAGGATAAAGGCCGCCAGCACTGCCGAGATAACCGGGATAAAGTAGGAGGCCGCGGCCAGTACGGTCACATTGCCGTGCAGGATACCCACATTCCAGGCCGCGTAACCAAAGCCCATTGCCATCGCCGCCAGCGCCAAATTAATCCACACCGGCGTGGAGAGCACAAATTCCGGCTGGGGCGAGAGAAGATATTTCACCCAGAGCGTCAACGCGGTCAGAATAAAGAACAGGGTAATGCCATTACTGCCTTGGGCAATTCTTTTTGTCACCACACAATAGATGGCCCAAATTACCGCGCCGCTAAATGCCAGCCCATAACTTAATGGGTTGATCATCACATTCGCCATAATATCGTGCAGTGAAAAACCCTGTTCGTTGCCCAGTACCCGGCCGATGCCAATAATGGCCAGCAGCAGTCCAGGAATAATCATCAGGCTGGTTTTTTGCCGGTTAACCAATACTGACAGCATAATGGTCATGCTTGGCCACAGGTAATTCACCATGCCCACCTCAATCGCCTGACGGCTATTGTCGGTAAAGCCCAGCGACAGCGAGAGGCAGAGCTCATAACAGACAAACAGCAGGCTGCCAATGATGAGGTAGTTGCGCGGGAATTTCCTGATGGCGGGAAAGCCGACCGTGAGCAGTAACAGCAGCGCGCTACAGGTGTAGATCATCGCCGCGCCGCCCACGGCCCCGAAGCCTTCACTTACGCTCTTGATCAAGCCGACAATGGCGCTCCAGAGCAGGATGGCAACCAGTCCAATCAGTGTTGCTTTCTTTTGGGTCATCGCCCGATACCTTTGTTAAGTGTGTCATGCAACCTGGATCCGGTTAACTGTTAAATCCAAGTTAAATTCAGCTTCAAATTATGCGTGCAAACCTGGCCTGTAAATACACCTCAGGGGGCAAGAGTGCGGGAATGTGATCCTTATCTGAATTCAAATAGAAAATAGATTCACCTCATATTCTTAGTTAATTTATTGATTTTAAATGGCTAAAAATTTAAGTTGCGTAAAATCCTCCTATTAATCTGTATTTTCTTTGTATTTTTCATGTATACAAAATTTTAACCTCCATTGACCTGCCGGATCGCCGTATGCAAATTGTTAACAAACGCAAGGTATCACTGCTTTGCTCCGGCTGTCTGTGGCCTGATTTTTACTCTGGAGGTTGATGTGTTTACATTTGAAGGTATCTACACCCCGGCGATTACCCCTTGCACGGCGGATGGCAGCATTGATTTCGCTCGTTTTTCTGAGGTGCTGGAGTCGCTGATTGAGGCCCGCGTTCACGGCATTATCATCGGTGGCTCCACCGGGGAGTACTATGCGCAGACAGCCGAGGAGCGCATGGCGCTGGCGGCCCACGCCCGCAAAGTGATTGGCACCCGCCTGCCGCTGATCATTGGCACCGGCGCCATCCGCACGGAAGATGCCGTGGCCTTCGCCCAACATGCCCGCGAGATCAAGGCCGATGCCATTCTGGTCACCTCCCCGCCCTACGCGCTGCCTACCGCGCAGGAGAACGCGCACCATGCCCTGACCATCGACGCCGCCGCGCAGCTGCCAATCATGCTCTACAACTACCCTGGCCGCATGGGCATCTCGATGGGCGAGGAGTATTTTGAGGCAGTGAGCCGCTCCCGCAACGTAGTCGCCATCAAAGAGAGTTCTGGTGACTTCAACAACCTGCACCTGCTGGCCTGCAAATTCCCGCACATCGCCCTCTCCTGCGGCTGGGACGATCAGGCGCTGGAGTTCTTCGCCTGGGGTGCGCGTAGCTGGGTGTGCGCTGGCTCCAATTTCATCCCACGTGAACATGTCGCGCTGTATGACGCCTGCGTCCGCGAGAAGGATTTCGACAAGGGCCGCCGCATCATGGCGGGTATGATGCCGCTGATGGCGTTCCTCGAGAAGGGCAAGTTCGTGCAGTCGATCAAATATGGCTGCGAACTGGCAGGCCTGACCGCCGGCCCGGTGCGCGCGCCGCTGCTGGGGCTGACCGACGAGGAGAAAGCCGAGCTGGAGGGCGTGATCGCCGAGGTGAAACGCAACGTGGCCGCTGCGGTTGCCCAATAAGGAGGCTCCATGACCGACCTGCATACGCTGGCCGACGTGACGGCCATCGCGCGCGAACTGCGCTTCCCTACCCGCGCCTTCATTGATGGCGAGTTCCGCGCCGCGTCATCGGGCCGCACCTTCGCCACCACCAACCCGGCCACCGGGGAGATGCTGGCAGAATTGGCCGCCTGCGATGCCAAAGACGTCAACCTGGCCGTCAGCGCCGCGCGGGCGGTATTTGATGGCGGCAGCTGGAGCCGTCTGGCCCCGGCGGCGCGCAAAGCCGTGCTGCTGAAACTGGCGGCCCTGATGGAGCAGGAGATCGCCCAACTGGCGGTGCTGGAGAGCCTGGACAGCGGCAAGCCGGTCAGTGAGTGTCTGGCGGTGGATGTGCCGGAGAGCATCCATGTGCTGAAGTGGCACGCGGAAACCATCGACAAACTCTACGACCAGAGCGCGCCGGTCGGCCACGTCGCGATGGCGCTGATTGTGCGTGAGCCGATTGGCGTGGTGGGCTGCGTCCTGCCGTGGAACTTCCCGCTGCTGATGCTGGCGTGGAAAATTGGCCCGGCGCTGGCGGCAGGCTGTTCATTGGTGGTCAAACCGGCGGAGCAGACCTCCATGACGGCGCTGCGCGTGGCCGAGCTGGCCTATCAAGCGGGCGTACCGGCGGGGGTGTTCAATGTGGTGACCGGGAGCGGCAAAGAGACCGGCGAGCCGATTGGCCTGCACCCGGATATCGACATGGTGAGCTTTACCGGCTCAACCGCCACTGGCCGCCGCTTCCTGCACTATGCGGCCGACTCCAACCTGAAAAAAGTGGTGCTGGAGTGCGGCGGCAAAAACCCGGCGATTGTCTTTGACGATGCGCAGGATCTGGCCAGCGTGGCCGCGCACGTATTGAATGGCGCGTTCTGGAACATGGGCGAGAACTGCTCTGCCACCTCACGCCTGCTGGTGCAGGAGGGGGTCAAGGCCCCGCTGCTGGCGTTGATCGCCGAACAGATCCGCGACTGGAAGATGGGCAACCCGCTCGGGCCAGACAACCGCCTCGGCACCCTGATTTCCGCCGAGCACTTCGCGAAGGTGGAGAGCTATCTGGCGCTGGCGCGTAAGGAGGGGCTGACCGTGCTGCATGGCGGCGACACCGAGCAGGGCATTTATGTGCAGCCCACCGTGATTGACGGCGTCACGCCCAGCAGCCGCCTGTTCCAGGAGGAGATCTTTGGCCCGGTGCTCTGCATCACCAGCTTCCGCACGGAAGCCGAGGCGCTGGAGTTGGCCAATGATACCCCCTACGGGCTGGCCGCCTCGGTCTACACCCGCACGCTCAGCCGGGCGATCCGCGTCTCCCGTGCGGTGCGCGCCGGCACCGTAACGGTCAACTGCTTCGGTGAGGGGGACGCCACCACGCCATTCGGCGGCTATAAGCAGTCTGGGTTTGGTGGGCGCGACAAATCCATCTTTGCCCATGACCAATACACCGAGCTGAAAACCATCTGGATTGATGCCGAAAGTTAATTTGCCCCCGGTGCCCTGCCTGCTGCCACAGGCGGGGCACTGTTATCACGCTGGAAGAAGTATGTTCACGTTGTCAACGCCGCGCTTTGCGGAGGGTTTCCCGGAGAATGTCGGGATCCGGATCGATTTTTATTACTGCCTGCTGGTGGCGCTCGGCCTGTCAAAAAAACAGGGACGGGTTGCCTCCAGCCGGCAAAAGAATGCCTTTATTTTAAAGTGGCTGAAGAATGCCCGTCGTGCGGACAGGTTCAGCCAATATGCCATCAGTGAAATAGAGTGGCTGCGTCAGGAAATATTACGCCGACAGCAGGATAATGATCCAGAACCCATGCTGCGGCTTATTTACCAATCCGCCCGACAGTGGCACTACGCCAGTACATAATAGGCTTTGTGACATTTTATCTTGCCCATTTGGCTAATATTTACTTTATTCATCTTCGCCCAGCAAGCCGGAATTATTTTGCGCTATCCACCTTTTTTCTGTAGGGTAATTTAATGCCGGCGCAGTCTTGTGCCGGTGCCAAATTAACCGTGGTCACTTGTTCAGGAGACAATCGTGAGATCGTGTAAGACAGCGCTGTATGAGGACTTGAAGCGCCTCATTCTGACGATGGAGCTGGGGCCGGATGAGCTGCTGGATGAAGCCAGCCTGACGGCGCAGTATGGGCTGTCACGCACGCCAGTGCGGGAGATTTTCCAGCGCCTGGCGGGAGAGGGCTACCTGGAGATCGTGGAGAAGCGCGGCGTGCGGGTCATCCCGATGAGCTACGCCACCCTGCGCAACTTCTTTCTGGTGGCACCCCTAATCTACACCGCCATTGGGCGGCTGGCGGTACAAAACTTCAAGCCCGCGCAGCTTAAAGCATTGAAAGAGGCGCAGAAACGTTTCCGCAAGGCGATGCAACAGCGTGATGCCGAAGCGCTGGCATTGGAGAACAACCGCTTCCACGAGATCATGGGCGAGATGGCGGCCAACCCCTATTTGCAACCCAGCCTTGACCGGTTGCTGATCGACCACTGCCGCATCGGCCACACCTTCTTCCGCCCGCAGAATGAGGACATGGAACAGCGCCTGCAACTGGCGGCCGATCACCATGATGCCTTTATTGCCGCGCTGGAGGCGCGTGACGAGCGTGCCGTGGTGGATCTGGTGTTTGAGCACTGGGAGCTGTCACGGGGAAACATGGAGATGTACATCGCGCCGCAGGGCTTGCCCGTCGAGGAGCTGGCCCCGCTTTCTGAAAACGGCAACGTCTGACTGATACCTCTGCCGGCCCGTGCCGGCAGAAAATCCCACCCCGATTATTTACAACAATTATATTGTGCAGCGCATCACAAATCGTTATTTGCCAATGTATACAACAAGTATACGGTTAGCTATGTTATTTATTACTGGCGCTGGCTTCCCAGCCAAATAAATAAACCTGACCGGCAAAATGAAATATCACCCTCTTGCCCGACCGCGACGCCAAATTTATTTCATACGCCGACATCGCTGAATAACGTCCTGCGCGCTGAATAAGAGGGCGGTGGGGGCGTAAAATAACAAAAGTAGATTGGAGTAGCCAAATTGCAAAAGATTACGTCCCTGCCTGCTGATGATGCCCTGCCCGGCTGGTATCACACCAGCCCTCCGCGAACTCCTCGCCCCGCGCACGTCGGGCAGAAACATGCCCGCTGGGCGGTGGTGGGGGCGGGCCTGACCGGTTTGGCCGCCGCCCGGCAGCTGGCGCTCAACTTCCCGGATGATGAGGTGGTGCTGATTGAGGCGCAGGAGGTGGGATTTGGCCCCTCCGGGCGCAATGCGGGGTTTGCCATCGACGTACCGCATGACATCGGGGCCAAGGACTACATCGGCGACGTGACCACCGCCAAGCTGGTGCTGAAGCTCAACACCTTGGGGCAGAACATCCTGCGCGGTATCGTTGACCAGCACCAGATCCAGTGCCAGATGTCAGAGTCAGGGAAGTATCAGGCCGCCGTCGGGCAGACCGGCGTGGCCGTGCTGGAGGCTTACCGCAGCGGGTTGGAGAAGATTGGCCGCCACGCGGAGATGATCAGCGGCGCGGCGTTGCCAGATCATATCGGTACCTCCTACTACAAACAGGCGCTCTACATTCCCGGCACCATCCTGTTGCAACCGGCGGCGCTGGTGAAGGGGCTGGCGGAGAGCCTGCCCGCCAATGTCACCCTTTACGAATACACCCCGATCACCGCCATTGATTACAGTGACAAGGTCACGTTGGTGCATGAGCGCGGCAGCATCACGGCAGATAAACTGATCCTGACCAACAACGCCTTCGCCGCGCACTTTGGCTTCCTGCGTGGCCGGCTGTTGCCGACCTTCCTCTATGGCAGCCTGACGCGCCCGCTGACGGCGGAGGAGCAGGCGAAGCTGGGCGGCAAGCCGGTCTGGGGCGTGATCCCGGCCCACCCCTTCGGCAGCACGGTGCGCCGCACGGTGGACAACCGCATCCTGATCCGCAACAGCTTCAGCTTCCATACCGATGGCCGCCCGCGCGACCGCTACCTGGCGCAGTTCAAAGAGAACCACCGCAAATCCTTCGAGCGCCGCTTCCCAATGCTCGGGCAGGTCGGTTTTGAGTACTCCTGGAGCGGCGCCATCTGCCTGTCAGAGAACCACGAGGGCTTCTTCGGCCAGCTCGCGCCGAATGTCTACGGCGCGCTCTGCTGCAACGGGCTGGGGATCACCCGTGGCACCGCCACCGGCACCCTGCTCGCGGATATGATCGCCGGGGAGCGCAATGAGCTGATTGACTTCCTGACCGCCTCGCCCGGCCCGAACAAGACGCCGCCAGAGCCGTTCCTGTCGATTGGCGTCAACTCCGTGCTTAAGTGGGGGCAGTTCCGCGCCGGGCTGGAGGTGTGATCCCCGCCCCTATACAAACAGATAGTTATACACAGAGATAATAGCCGCCCCCCCGCCCGCGTTTTACACTCCGCCCAGACAGTGACCCGGCAGGCCCCCTTGCCTGCCGGGCGCTACTCTCCCTGACCCTGTGCCGCCTCTGGTGCTGGCTCGCTAACCCCGCTGCGCCGGCCACTGCCGGCATGGCTCTATGGCAGGAGGGCCCGATGGGTCTACTTATCTCGCTGGGTATGGGCGTGGTGATTGGTGTGATCTACGCGCTGTTGAATGTGAAATCGCCCGCGCCACCGGCCATTGCGCTAGTGGGCCTGCTCGGCATGATCCTCGGCAGCCAGCTGGCGATGCAGTTTGTTGACCGGCAACCCCCCACCCGCGTGTCCGCGCAACAGGCGGCCCCCGTCGCCTTATCCCACATTGCTACTTCACAAGCAGGCTAATTATGTTAAAACCATATACCGTATCACTGGCGATGGGGATGCTCGCCGGCGCAATCTACGTGGCAGTGGGGGTCAACTCCCCTGCGCCACCGATTATCGCGCTGCTGGGGCTGTTCGGCATGTTGGTGGGAGAGCAGATTGTCCCGCTGTGCAGACGGTTGATCCGCCGCCAACCGGTCACGCTGGCGTGGTTCCGCCATGAGTGCGTTCCCAAAATCAGTGGCACGCCTCCCTCTTCCGGTGACCACACCCCGTAAGAAAAGCTTCACCGGTACTGAGTACCCTGAAAGGACAACTACAGCATGACGCTGTCGCAGTGCATTGTCGTCGTCGATGACGAACGGTCAGTTCGCAGTGGGTTAAGCAACCTGCTGCAATCGGAGGGTTACCAGACCCAATCCTTCGACTCGGCGGAAACGCTGCTAGAGGATAGGGACGCGCTGGCAAACGCCGCCCTGTTTATCATCGATGCCCGCCTGAAAGGCATGGATGGTTTCACGCTGTTCAGTGAGTTGACCCGGCGGCTGGGCAAGCCGCCGGGGATCATTATTTCAGGCCACGGGGATGAGGAGATGCAGTGCCATGCCCTCAACCTCGGGGCCATTGCGTTTATGCGCAAGCCGATTGAAATCGAAACGTTATTCGGACACATCCGCCGGGAATTTTCCTCGAAAGAGGTACGCTAATGAGCCTGAACCCCGAGATCCTGCTGTCAGATGAAGATGAGAACACCTGCCCGCCACAGGCGATGAGCGTCACCCCACTGGCGCAGGAGGGCAGCATTGAGTGGCTGTGCGGCCAGCATGTGCCTTATGGCGACCTCTTCGTGCTGGCGACCGCCACCAGCGAGGAGACGGTCTTTCAGGCCACGCAGCTGCTGAAAAATGAGTTCTCCCTGCGGGAGAAACTCGCCGAGCCGTGGGCGCTGAAACCGCTGCGCGAAGGCTGCTACCAAGGCCGCTACGCCCTCATCTACCCCAGCTTCTCCTACCAGACACTGGCCGACGCCCTGCGTCAGCCGCCGGGCACCCTGCACGAGTTCCTCGAGCTGGCGGCGCGGGTTTGCACGCCACTGGGGATGATGCACCAACAGGGGCTGGTACATGGCGACATCAAGCCTGCCAACCTGTTCCTCTCGCCAATGGGCACCATCATGCTCGGTGGCTTTGGGCTGGCCTCGTTGGCGTCTGAGAGCCTGCAACAGGCAAGGCTGACCGTGACGGGCGGGACGCTGGCCTATATGTCGCCGGAGCACACCTCACGCACCGCGCATCAGGTGAGCAGCCAGAGCGATCTCTACAGCCTCGGCATCGTGCTCTACCAGTTACTGACCGGCAGCCTGCCGTTCGGCAGTCTGGCAGGGGGCCATGCGGAGTGGGCGCACCACCACATCGCCTCTGAACCGGTGCCGCCCCACGTGCTGCGCAAGGATGTGCCACCGGTGCTCTCCGCCATCCTGCTGCGCCTGTTGGAGAAAAACCCCGAGGCCCGCTACCAGACGGCGGAGGGCCTGCTGGCCGACCTGCGCCGTTGCCAGTCCAACCTCCAGCCGGATGGCAACCTCGCGCCCTTTACGCTGGGATTGCAGGACAGCCAGCGCGACGGGCAGGCAGCGGGCGCGCTGCTGCTGACCCATCCACAGGCTGCAGAGGTGCTGGCAGCCTTTGATGAGGTCGATCGCCACGGTAAGCCCCTACTGGTGGTGATCAGCGGCGCACCGGGATCGGGCAAATCCTCCCTGATAGCCTCCTCGCTGCACCTGCTGCGGCAGAAAAAAGCGCTGCTGACGGTGGTGAAGGCCGATCAGCACTCCCCCATTCTGCCGTACGCCCTGTTTTCTGCCGCCTTCAAGACGCTGGCGCTCCACCTGCTGGGGCTGCCGACGGCGGAGGTGGCGCGTTGGAAAACGCACATTACGCGGCTGCTGGGCGACCACACCGGGCTGGCCGTCAGTCTGGTGCCGGAGTTGGGCGTGCTACTCAACCGACAGGCCAATGTGCCGCCCGAGGCGCACGCGCTGGATGCGCGCGACACCTTTAACACCATGGCCTGCAATCTGGTCAACGCCTTTAGCGTCCCTGGGCGGCCGCTGGTGATGCTGATTGACGATGTGCACTGGGCTGACCCGGCCTCGCTCTATCTGCTGCAACACCTGCTAAGCCACCATGATGATATTCCGCTGTTGCTGGTCATCTCCCACCGGGAGGAGTCCTCACTGCCCTGCCCGCTGGTTTCGACCCGCCTGACGAAAATTCGCGCCGCTGCCGCCAGGGTAGTTGATCTCACGCCGGAACCGCTCTCCATTAAGGCCATTACCCGCTGGCTGGCCAGCCAGCTGCACAGCCGCGCCTCGGCCACCACCGAACTGGCCCAGCTGATCCATGAGAAGACCGGCGGCATCCCACTCTTCACCCATGAGTTTTACCGGCAGGCGGTGCGTGACGGGCTGATTACCCACTCCGCCACCCGCTGGGGCTATGATCGCGAGGCGCTGCGCGGCTGCCACTACTCCGAGAACGTGGCCTCGCGCACCTTGCAGCAGTTGGAGAACATTCCCGCCACCGCCCGACGCCTGTTGGGTCATGTCGCCTGCATCGGCGGCTCGGGCGAGCTTGCCCAGCTTAGCCGCCTTATTGGCCTGCCGGTGGCGGAGATCCGCGCCATCCTGCTGCCCGCCGTCGCTGCCCGGCTGATTACCCTCACCAGCACCACCTATGCCTTTATGCATGACCGGGTGCATGAGGCCGCGCTGGGGCTGATTGCGGCGCCAGAGAAGGAGGCGCTGCACTATCAGGCCGCGCACCGGCTGGCCGAACTCGCCAGCGGCAACGCCACCAATGAACTGCTGTTCCGCGCGGTGCACCACATCGCCGCGATAAGCCATGCCGACATGACTGACGCGGATCGCGCCACCTTCAGCGGCCTGATCCTGCTCGCCGCCCGGCGCGCCAAGGTGACAGGTGACTACCGATCCGCCCTGCGCTTTTTGGCCCACGCCCGCACGCTGAATGCCCATGCCAGCGCGGATTCGGTGGCCTTGATGCTGGAGGAGGCAGAGTGTGAGTTCCTGAACGGCAATTTTGCCGTTGCGCTTGGGCGCTGTGCCGCCCTGCTCGCCGCGCCGGGGGAACTGACCGACAAGGCCAAGGCCGCCTGCCTGATGGCGGAAGTCCACATGCGCCAGTCAGACAGCCAGCTAGCGCTGGAGACCGCCCTCGCTTGGCTGGCAGTGTTTGGCATCCATCTCGGCCGCTACCCGGACAGGGCGAAGTGCAACGCCGCCCGGCTGGCATTGCAGGCACAGGTGGGCGAGAACCCGCATACCCGCTTCAGGAAGCTGCCCCGGCTGGCCTGCCGCCACACTGAGGCGATGATGAACCTGCTGGCCAGCGCCAGCAAATTCGCCGCCTTTATCGATCCCCGGCTGAATTTCATCATTACCTGCAAAATCCTGCACCTGACGCTCGACCACGGCATCACGGGCGCCTCCACCTTCGCGCTGTGCTGGTATGGCGCGCTGTGTGGCGACCACTACCACGAGCACCGCCGCGGATTTGCCAGCGCGCTGCTGGCGCGTGAGCTGGTGCACAAACACAATTTCACCGGTTACCGGGCGCTAACGCTGCTGCCGCTCGACCAGATCAGCATCTGGACGATGCCCGTCAGCTACGCGATTGAGCAGGCCAAGGCGGCGTTTGATGCCGCTGTGGAGCATGGCGACCGCACTCCCGCCTGTCTGGCGCTGCGCCACATCGTGATGAACTATCTGGCGCGCGGCGATCACCTCGACGGCGTGCAGACCTCGATTGAGCGCGGCCTGACCTACGTGCGCAAGGCGCACTACAAGGGGGTGGAGGTGGTGCTCAACATGCAGCGCGAATACGTGATGTTCCTGCGCAAGCCGGGCAGCCAGCCCCTCTCCGGCCATGACTTCACGCCGCCCACCTTCAGGCCGGACAAGACGGGCGAACGGGTGGAACCGCTGCTGCTGATGCAGTTCTGGTCGCCGCTCTACAAGGGCATGGCGCACTTCTTTGCCGGCGAATATGCCTACGCCAGCCACTGCTTTGCCACTGCCGCGCCGCTGATTGAGATGATCCCTGGGCATATCCATATGCTCGATTTCCACCTCTACAGCGCGCTGTCGATCGCTATCCCGCTGACGCCGGAGAGCTGCGGCACCGGGCCACGTGCGCAGATCGAATGCCATTTGGAGAAGATTGCGGCGTGGGCCGCTGGCAACCCGAAAACCTTCGCCGACAAAGAGGCGCTGTTGCGCGCCGAGTGCCTGCGGCTAGACGGCCAGACGAGCCAGGTCGCCGCACAATATGAGGTGGCGATGGCCCTTTCGCGCGAGGGGCAGTTCCACCATATCCACGGCGTGGCCTGTGAGCTGGCCGCCCGCTTCGCCACCGCCTGTGGCCTGAAGTTCGCTGCCGAGGGCTACCTGAAAGGTGCGCTCCACGCGTGGGAGCGCTGGGGGGCGGGGGCCAAGGTGCGCCAGCTGGAGGGCCGCCATCCCCATCTGGTGACGCAGAGCGCCCACGCGGCGCTGAGCACCGTGACCTTTGAGCAGAGCGCCATGATGAGCGACCTGCAAAGCATGGCCACGGCCCTGCGCGTGCTGACCGAGGAGATCGATCTCGAACGCCTGATCCATACCCTGATGGTGATGCTGGTGGAGCGCGCGGGCGCGCAGCGTTGCCTGCTGATCCGCCTGATCGAGGGCAAAACGCCGGAGATTGAGGCGCGCGCCATCACCACTGCCGACGCCATCAATGTCAGCGTCGTCAAGGAGACGCCGGTCGCCACCGACCTGCCGCTCTCAGTGCTGGCGGCGGTGATCCGCACCGGCCAGGAGATCCGCACCGGCAAGCCGGAGGTGTTCAGCCCCTTCAGCCAGGATCACTATCTGGTGGCCTCCGGGGCGGCGGTGATGTGCGTACCGATGTTCAAGCAGGCGCAAATGGTCGGCGTGCTCTATCTGGAGAACCGCCTGATGCCCGATGTGTTCACCGCTGAGCACTCGCGGATTGTCTCCATGCTGGCCGCGCAGGCGGCGGTGTCACTGGAGACCGCGCGCCTCTACGCTGAACTGGTGGATGAGAACCGGCACCGGCGGCGGGTGGAGAAGCAGCTGCTCGCCAGCCAGAAATCCCTGATGCTGGGCGAGAAGATCAGCCACACCGGCACCTGGCACTGGCACCTGGAGCAGGATGTGATGCTGCTGTCAGAGGAGTACATGCGCATTGTCGGCTTGCCAGCGCACCAGAACAGCCTCTCGATGGCCGATTTCATGACGCGCGTCCACCCGGATGATTTCACCTGCATCAATGAACTGGTGATTGAAAGCGTGCGCAATGGGCAGCCGATGCAGGCGGAGTTCCGCATCATCCGCACCGACGGCGAGTGCCGCTATATCAAGGGGATTGGCGAGCCGGTCGAGAGCTGGCCGGAGGTGAAGGAGTATTTCGGCACCCTTTCGGACATCACCAGCCAGCGCATGTCGGAGGATGCCGCGCGCATCGCGCAGGCGGATCTGTCGCGGGTGTCGCGCGCCACCACCGTGGGCCAGCTGACCGCCTCCATCGCCCACGAGATCAACCAGCCGCTGATGTCAATTGTCGCCAACGCCGGGGCCAGCCTGCGCTGGCTGAAGCGTACGCCACCGCACCTGGAGAACGCCAGCCAAAGTCTTGAGGAGATTATCAAGGAGGGGAGCCGCGCCGGTGACATTATCCGCGGCTTGCAGGCGCTGACGCGCAACCACGTCTCTGAATTTACCCCGGCCCAGCTGCACTTGATCGCACGGGATATCTTGTCGCTGTCACGTCTGGAGCTGGAGCGTAAATTCATCTCGCTGGAGCTGGATCTTCAGGCCAGTGATGATTACATCTTCTGCGACCGGGTGCAGATCCAGCAGGTGTTGCTGAATCTGGTGATGAATGCGATGGAGGCGATGGCGGAAAACGGCGGCACCAACCTGTTGAGGCTTGCCTCCTTCCACCCCACCCCGGATACCCTTCGCTTTGAGGTATCTGATAGCGGTCCCGGTATTTCCGAGGAGATCATGGATAAAATTTTTGACTCTTTCTATACCACCAAAAGTCGCGGGATGGGGATGGGCCTGACCATCAGCAGCGAAATTATCCATCGCCACGGCGGGAAATTACAGGTGGAGAACCGGGAGGGGGGCGGCAGCACATTCTGGTTTACGCTTCCCCGCCATAATACCTCACATCATTAATGCCCTCGCCGCCTGCCCTTTTTACAGGCGGTAAGGTACTCAAAAAATTTGAATGGATGGCGCGCTATTTTTTTGGCAGATAATACTGCCACAAAAATTAATAGTGGGAGTGGCGCGGCTCTTTAAACCGGTTTATCTTCTCCACCGCCCTGACCAGATCGGTCAGGGATCGCGCCTGCATCTTTTCCATGACGCGGCGCTTATGGACTTTGGCAGTAATTTCGCTGACGCCCATTTCGGCGGCGATCTGTTTATTCAGCAACCCGCTTACCGCCAACTGCATCACCTCGGTTTCACGCGGCGTCAACGACTGGATGCGTTCAGTCAACGCCCGTTTCTCCTGCGACTGCACCTGGCTCTGCGCCGAGATACGCAGCGCCTCGGCCACCGCCAGCAACAGCGGCTCCGGCATTACCGGCTTGGTCAGGAACTCATAGGCCCCGGCCTTCATTGCCTTCACGGTGATGGGAATGGTGCCAAACCCCGTCAGGAAGATGATGGGCACCGAGTACCCGCGCTCGTTCAGCGTTTTTGACACCTCAAAGCCATCCATGCCCGGCATATTGATGTCCACAATCAGACAGCAGGGCGTATTGACGGTGGGCTGGGATAAAAACACCTGTGGGGAGGTAAACGCGCTGACCGCATATCCTTCTGAACCGAGAAGATTACGTAGGGCCGCAATCACTGGCTCCTCATCGTCAACAATATAAACAGTGTGTTCCATACAGTGTCTCATTTTGCGCCTTAGCGGGCAGGGTTCGCTGACAGCGGGCCATTGCTTACAGGGTACACTTTCCATCATAAAGGGCGGGTTATTGAATAAAATCAAAAATTACTGACATTTTTATTCAAATTATATGAACAACTCTAGAAAATAAGCTCTCGCGCTTACCAAATAACCTTGAATATTGCGGGAAGGCTTGCCGCTATTATCCTTTGGTATAACTTACAATTTCCCTAAATCACGTGAATACTCGGCTTTTCTTATTATTCTAGGGTATTCAGATGAAATTGAAATTAATCGTGGGTGCGCTGCTGTTGGCAGGAGAGATGACCACCGCGTTTGCGGCCACCGAGGGCGCCCCGGCGCCGACAGTTGGCGTGGCTGGCTTCCTACAGGTGTTGAACAGCGGCGGTGGCAAGCCGATTGAGCAGCTCTCCCCAGCCGCGGCACGTGAGGTGTTGATTGGCGCGCAGAAGGGCGCGACGCTGCCGCCGGCCGAGGTGACGGAGAAGTCCATCACCGTGCTGGGCCAACCGCTGACGCTGACCGTGGTCAAGCCCGCCAACAGTAGCGGCACGCTGCCGGTATTTATGTTCTTCCACGGTGGCGGCTGGGTGCTCGGCGACTTCCCGACCCATGAGCGGCTGGTGCGCGATCTGGTGAACGAGTCTGGCGCGGCAGCGGTATTCGTGAACTACACCCCCTCCCCGGAGGCACGCTACCCGGTTGCCATTACCCAGGCCTATGAGGCGACCAAATGGGTAGCGGAGCATGGCGCGGAGATTGGCGTCGATGGCAACCGTCTGGCACTGGTGGGCAACAGCGTGGGCGGCAACATGGTGGCCGCCGTTGCCTTGCAGGCCAAGCGCTTCCATACCCCGGCCATCCGTTACAACGTGATGCTATGGCCGGTCACGGATGCCCGCTTTGACGATGCCTCCTACAACCAGTTTGAGAATGGCTACTTCTTGACTCGCAATATGATGAAGTGGTTCTGGGACAGCTACACCACCTCGGAGAGCGATCGCAACAACATTTTGGCCTCCCCGTTGCGCGCCACCCGCGAGGAGCTGAAGGGCCTGCCGCCGACCCTGATCCAGACCGCTGAACTGGACGTGCTGCGCGATGAGGGCGAAGCCTTTGGCCGCCACCTCGACGCCGCCGGTGTGCCGGTGACCGTCACGCGCTACAACGGCATGATCCATGACTATGGCCTGCTCAACGCCCTGAGCCAGGAGCCGACAGTACGCACCGCACTGCAACAGGCCTCATCAGAAATTAAGCTGCACCTTGACTGATCCCATGAAAGTAAAAAGGCCACTTCACAGGTGGCTTTTTTGTGGGGCTGGGGGGTTAAATGCACCACTTTTTAATAAAATATTTTATCCCTGGCCATCAATGGAAATTACCAGCGTAGTTCCGAAGTCGGAAAAAATGAGACTAATTTAACCATTTCATCCATGTCATATCTAACTTGCATGCTAACAGGAATATGCAATCCGTCGATTGCATATAAATCCGCACGACCAATATTCCTATTCATTATAACTTTAGGAAGGACGCTGCGAATGGGTTCACCAAAAACAGCATGAACTCTTCTTAGAGACATGTTTTTTTCTAGTCCAAAAGGTAAATCGTTAGGGAAATCCCAATTTTTGATTTCAGGTCTTTGGATATTCAATATCACATCCTCTAGGATTCTTCCCTCACGTCTGAATGATAGATAAATCCCTTCTAATGCCATATCCAGACTGATATCAGATGCTCCAGAAAAACCTGTGGGAGGAGTCTTATAAGTAATCAATCCTGTATCAAGTAAATCGTTATATGACTTACTCAGACTATGTATTAGTGCCTCTACATTTACGGTCATTTGTACAACCCCACATCTCTGTTTAATTTGTGCATTTTCGTTCTAGCTGCTTCTATCTGGGCCTCTGTTGCGCCTTGCTCTTTCAATGCCGGTTTAATAGTGTCCAGATTGCGATCCACTGCCGCCCGAAGGTTGCGTGAGTCCAGGTCTATTTGTGCGGGTGTGTTGCGCCCACCATAAGTTTCACTTAGCTTCTGATGAACCTCTTTAGGAATCACAATTGCTGCTACATCTTGTGCTAAAGCATCCCGTTCGTTAGGCTTCAAGTCAGGATTATCTCGAGCAAGAGCTACGCGAACAGCCGCAGCCGATGGCATATGGTCAGCCTCATATTTTCCCTGACGTGACCGACGTTTGAAATCGCTGTACAGCTCCACCTCCAGAAACTCCACCGGTGGTTTGCTCAGGTAGATATAAATTGGCGGCAGGTCTGGCACCGGCAGGATCAGAATATAATCTGCGAAGTGCTTCTCTCCCGGGGCCGGGGTGGTGGTGGCCGTGATGCCGGTGTCGGCCGGCAGCGGGTCTACCATTACCGGGTTCGGCAGCACTGGCCGCGTCTGGTTGCCGGTGTTCGACGGTGTCTTGACCCCCGAACTGTCCGGTGTCCAGATGAGGGTGATGCGTGGCTCCTCTTCCGTGGTGAACGAATAGGCTTGATAGCGACTGTCCCACGCCATTTTTCGCACCCGTACCCTGTCCCTGCCCGGTGGCGTATGCCAGCCGCGTGGCATCGGATTGCCCTGGCTGTCATAGTCCCAGCTATAACGCACGCGGGTAGGGGCCTCCCGCAGCTGCTCGACCCGCATCCGGTCGATAAAATCCTGCTCGCCGTCGTTGAGCCGTCCGGGCATCATGCCGACCAGCAGCCCGGTCACTGGCGCGCCGACACCGGCTGTTGCCAATCCCGCACCGCGTACCGCCCATGTACCGTAGGTCAGGGCGCGTCCGCTCAGCGGCTCCAGTACGCTTGCACCTGTGGTGGCCGTCAGCGCTCGCTGGGTCGCGGCGGCTGTGGCTACTGCCGCTTGATAGTCCATCTCCTCATGGTTGCCATTCCACCACCGGTAAAGGGCGCTGCGCTTCTTGGGCTTGGGTATCTCTTCCGGGGAAGTGGGCCTCTTCTTAGCCGCCTGCGCGTGCTGGGGTGCTTCGGTATCCGTTACCGTATCCGCAGGCGGCATCGCCCGGAAGAAGCACATCTCGGCAAAGTTGCTGTGCGGCTCGCGCTGCTCCCCGGCATCGTTGCAGCCATCGCCACGCAGGCAGGATTTGGCAAAAACCCGGTTACGCTCGCGCTCTTCGGCAAGGCGTCTCTTTTCCGCCTCCTGCGCCTGCTGGCGTGCGGCCAGCATGGCGGCGTATCTCTCCTGTGCCACCTGCTCTGGGGATGGCCCCTGCCCCAGCCATTGCCCAAGGGGTGCAATAACCAGATGCGTACCGGGCGGACAGCCACAATGGACTTCGGAACCATCAACCGCCACCGGAACATTGTTAAATCTGACGCGCGATTCACCGCTGACTATGCGCCCCGGTTTGCCGCATTTTGGGCAGGTGGTCGTCATATCCCCTACCCGGACTATCCGGCGCCCAAACTCGCTGGCTTGGATGGACGCAATACACCGCGCCCCGGTCGTGGTTTTGTCATGTTCAAGTGCCTGCCCTCTTCCATAATTATTCGAGCGATATCCCATTGATCACGCTCCGAGAGCCGCCAGAAAATCATTCGGTCTCCTACCAGCAGTGGCGAGCTGCTCTATACCAGCCAGAATGTTGGGCATTAACTTGTAGATAGTTTGCTGCGACACAATAAACCCTTAACATTGCATGGTTAATCGGGGCTTATCATACATGGAGTCAAGTTTCTCAACCTTTATCCACACAACATAAATGGATATAACCGGCCATGATGCGCCAAAATGGTACTTGAAGGGGGTGTTGGAGCGTCAAGACACCCGTTGATGATGAAATGCGCAACGTAGGGTGCCTGGCTTGAATGGCTATCCGGCAGGATAGAGCGGGTCATTCGCCTCGTAATAAAACGATTTTGGTTCAGCCACCTTAACTAAACGCACATGCCACGGGTGCCGCCGGGGCGCTGTTTTACCTGAGAACCGGCCATCTCCACGCAGGCGCTGTTTAAATAGAGCGGCAACCCAGGCTATGCTTCAATGGCATGAACATCGCGCATCCATTTAGGTACGACACCATGAATAACACCGAACACCTCACCCGCTTTGCGACACTGGCAAACCTCAGCGGCCCCTTCCCACCCAACTGGGAGACGCTGGCAGCGCTGCACCACGTCTGGCCGCATACCATCCCTTTTGAAAATATTGAGGTTCTGCTTAACCGCCCCATCAGCACCGCGTTGGCTGACATCGCTGACAAACTCCTGACACGGGGGCGCGGCGGCTACTGCTTTGAGCACAACCTGCTGTTCAAACAGGTGCTGGAAGAGGCCGGTTTCAGCGTCACGCCCCATCTGGCGCGTGTGGTCTGGGGGCTGGAGGAGCCGGCCCCCACGCCGCAGACCCACATGCTGCTGATCGTCACGCTGGAGGGCACCCGCTACCTGGCGGATGTCGGGTTCGGTGGCGTCAGCCTGCCCGCACCGCTGCGGTTGGAGGAGGGGGAGCAACAGGGCTTTGTGCTGGCGCGCACCGGCCGCGACCAGTGGCTGCTCTCCCTCGCCGGGCCAGAGCAAAAACGGCTGATGTACCTGTTCGATGAGCGCCCCTGTGAACAGGTTGACATCGTGGTCGCCAACCATTTTGTCTCGACCCATCCTGAGTCGCTGTTCCGCCATAACCTGATCATGGCGGGCCTGCGCGAAGAGGGACAATACAACCTGTTCAACCAGCATCTGGCCATTCATGGCCGTGAGGAACGCGAGCAGCAGGCGCAGAGCTACAGCGAGTTCCAGTCGCTGGTCAGCCCGTTCTTCCGCCGCCAGAACACCCTCAGTGAAGAGGACATGCAGGCGATCTACGCCAAACTCAACGGCTGACGCCCTACCCCGGCGCGGTGGTTTTTACCACTGCGCCTCCCCTCGTCCCCACGCTTTTTCTGTCAGGCAACCTGCCCGACGCTCTTGCTACCGACCGGTAGGTCGCATATGCTTATCTGCACCTTAAATGCGCGGATATCACTTATCATGAAGACAATACCTTCTGGACTTACCCTGTCGGCCTCACTGGCCTTGATCACTATTCTTGGCCCGTCGGCCATTGATATGTATTTGGCCTCGCTGCCGGATATGGCGCGTGAGCTGGGTGCCTCCTTTACCCAAATCCAGCTGACGTTGACGGTCTTTTTGCTGGCACTCGGGCTGGGACAACTGGTTTTTGGCCCGATCATTGACGCCTGGGGCCGCCGCCGGCCACTGATGTGCGGCATCCTGCTGTTTAGCCTCTGCTCACTCTGGGCGAGTGAAACCACCACCATTGACCTGCTGCTCTGCGCCCGCTTTATGCAGGGGCTGGCCGCTTCCATGACGCTGGTGGTGGCGATCAGTACCGTCCGGGATGTCGCGACCGGGGCGCAGGCGGCCAAGCTGTTCGCCCTGCTGATGACCATTGAGGGGCTGGCACCGGTGCTGGCTCCGGCAGTAGGCGGCTATGTCGATGCCCACTTTGGTTGGCGGGCGGTCATGCTGGTACTGGCGGGCATGGGTCTGGTGGCTCTCATCAATACCTACCTGAAGCTGCCTGAAACGCTGCCCGTAGCGAAGCGCACGCCCCTCAACCCGGCTGCGGTGGTCACCACTTATGCACGCCTGCTGTCAGACAAAGATTTTATGTTGCCCGCGCTGTCACTGTCGGCGGCCTTCTTCTTCCTGTTCGTCTACATCGGTGGCGCGCCGGTGGTCTACCAGACCCACTTCTCGCTGCCGCCGGATACCTTTGGGCTGGTGTTTGGCGGCACCGGCATTGCGGTACTGCTGGGCGCGCTGACCTCCAGCCGCTGGGTGGCAACCAGCACGGTGCCAGCAGTGGCGCTGCGTGGGGTGCTGTTTATGGCGGCGGGTGCCGTGGTGGCCGCGCTCTCCAATGGCAGTGGCAATGGCCTGCCGGGGATCGTGCTGGGCATGTTCGTCGCCATGTTTGGCCTTGGCATGGCAGAAGCCACGCTGATGGCGATGGCGATGTCATCGCAAAAGGTGGCGCTGGGATCGGCGGCGGCCCTGCTTGGGGCATTGCAGCTGATCCTCTCCTCCCTCGCCACCCCGCTGGCCGGCTGGCTGGCGGAGCAAGGCGCGCACTACTGGCTGGGCTTTTTGGCGCTGTTCGGCCTTGGGGTGGTGGTAGTGCTGACCGTCATTGCCATCCGCTGGGGGAAAAGTGAGATAGAATACCTCTCCGGTCACTGATTAAAGGAAAGGCTTTGCCATGACACTCTCTCCCGCTGCGAAAAAACTCTCTGACGCCGCGATACTCCATTTTGCAGAAAGAGGCTATGAGGCCGCGTCACTCACCACGGTGGCGGATGCAGTGGGAATACGCAAAGCCACCATCTACTCCCATTTCAAGGGCAAGGATGAGTTGTTCCTGCATGTCTACCATGAGGCGTTGGCAACCGAGCGGGCCTTTATGGCCGACTGTTTTAGCCAACAAGGGGCCGCGGGTGAGCGCTACCTCACCACCTTGCCGGAGCGTTACGGCTCCTCCGCCCACCTGAAACTGCTGTTACGCACAGCCTTCGTCCCGCCGCAGCCGGTAAGGGCCGAGGTGGTCAAGGGTTACGAGGAGTTTACGGCGCTGATCAAGGCGCGCTTTGTCGCTGCCACGCCTATGTCTGGCGAAAAGGTGGAGATCTTTGCCGATGCCTACCTCGGCATCATCGACAGCCTCTACATTGAGCTGTTGTATGCCAGCGAGCAGGCGGCGGAGAAGCGCCTCGCCGCCATGTGGCACGTTTTCACCACGGCCATGCGTGCCAGCTAGGCACACAGAGGGTCGGATAGGCAGCCGGGCCACATTAGCGCGTGGCCCTTTTCCTGTCTGGAGGTTGGTGTCACTGGCAAAAGGGAGGAGACAGGAAAAGAGGGGGCTTAATTCACCAGATCCTTAAAACGAGAAAATTCCTCTTGCGTTAATTTATCCGATACCTTGCGGGTGAAGAAATAGAAGTTCTTTCGAATTTTTTCTACATCGCTGACATCCAGTGTCCTGGGATAATCAGGGCCGCTATTCCAGTCAATGTAGCGGAAACAGTTACTCCTCACCTTGGGATTATCATATATCTTCACTTCCGGCTTCATTTTCAGCAGGGTATGGAAGAATATTTCGTCGGAGCAGTAAGTGAAATTAAATAAAGGGAGCAGGGTGGGATGGGTGTGCAGAATATCCAGAATGAAGCCAATGCTGCCATAGGTCAGGGCAAACCAGTTGGTGCCCTTATAAAAGGTCATCTCCAATTCATTACTGAGCAGCGAGGTTATTTCATGGTTTTTATACATAAAACGAATATGTTTAAACAATTTTCGCTTTACGGCAAAGATCAGACTTTTTTGCTTGGTAAAGAAGCAGGGCGGATATTTATACATGACCCGGTCGGCCGGATTGACATAATGGCTCCGCTCATCCTGGTAGTGAATAAAATCCTGCCCCCGATGTTTAGAGAGGAATGCATTGATGGCCTCGTTAGAGGCAGCCGGGGCGTCATCCCCGGAGAGCAAGAAGAAGTAGTCGAAGCGGTAGCGCATTGCCTCTTCCAGCAGCCGGCAGGTCGCGTGGATTTGGGAAACATCCCCCCAATAGATCGGCACCCGTTTTGTGAGCAAGATAACATTCTCTTTCGCCAGATCGGCGATCTCGCTGATGTCTGACTTGGCGTCATAATGGATGATAATGGTATTTTCCGGGAAGGCGGAAAGATACTCCACAGTCCAGTAGAGAGCGTGACTGGGTTGGTGCGCAACAATCGCAATAACTTATTCATTATTATCGTCTCTTAATGTTTTTACAGGGTAAAACGGGGACGGCGAATGGCTCTTATTTTATGCGCATTAATTTTTGGAGATGGGAAAAAAGTGAAGCATAAACTTTATTAGCTGTCATCTCATCTTTTATCACTTTTCATCACCGGCGTGATAAATAAGACAATTATTTATTTATCTCAGGCGAATTATTTCGCGGTAACATAAGCGCCATTTATATATAAGGTTACAGACTCATCCTAATTCAGCGCTTATTTTATCGATAGGTGAATAATGCGTTCTCCACCCCTTCCCCACTCAATTATTGCTTCATTAACTCAATGTTAATTAGCAGAGAACTTATAGCCTTTTCAATGTGTTGATGCGCCATGGCGTTGAAATAGAAGCAAGTGAACGTGCTGATTATTGCCATCCATTCCAGCACACAATCAAAATTTTTTGGCGGGGTCTGGCAGAGGGAATTACCTAAGCATCAGAAAATGCGTGCAATATTTTTAATACGGCGTGCAGAGTTGGCGATGTGCTAGAAAGATGTGCGATTAGTCACATTTTTAGCCGGGAGAAGAAAAACGCTATGTTAAGGGTTTGGGCTGAATCATTAGCGGCACTGGTCTGGCAAGGCGCGCGACCAAGGGCCGCGCGCTGGGATCGGAATGAAGCAGCAGGGGGTCAGTTCGGGATACGCAGCTTCTGGCCAGGGTAGATCTTGTCCGGGCTGCTCAGCATCGGGCGGTTAGCCTCAAAGATTTTGTTGTACTGGTTGGCATCACCGTACATTTTCTGGGAAATCTTGCTCAGGGTATCGCCGGAAACCACATTATAGAAGCGTGAGCCTTGCTCGCTGGCGGCACCGCTAACATTGTCTTCAACGGCATTGATGCCATTGACGTTACCGGCCGCCACCAGGATCTTCTCTTTCTGCTCCTGTGTCAGGCCATCGCCGGTCACTACGGCTTTGTTGCCGTCAACCTTGATGTCCACTTTGTCGCTGCCCGGCAGGTTCAGGGTCTCAATGTGCTTTTTGATTGCTTCGCTGGCATGTTCGTTGCCTTTGACTGCATCCCACAGTTTCTCACCGGCCTCTTTTACAAAATCAAACATTCCCATGCTTTCTCTCCTGTTATCAATGCGTCCTCTAAACATAGCAAAGGGAGAGGGTTTCACCACCCGGTGGCGGGTGGGTGGTGAATGTTGCAGCAACTGGCGGCGAAATTCAGAGAGATCTGACGGCATGCGCGGTCAGGCGAAGAGAATCGACACCTCTTTATCTTCGAGCAGTGCCAGCTTATTGCCCATCGCGGCGCGATCCACCAGCAGCGTGGAGATCTCCTCACAGCCCGCCACGGCGAACCGCGCCACGCCAGGGAACTTATGGGCCGTCAGCGCGACAATCACCTCACTGCTCTGCGCAATCACCGCGCGCTTGAACTCCGCGTCCTGAAAATCGAATGCCGTCACGCCCTGTTCCGGGTCAAGGGCGCAGGCACCGAGAAAGGTCTGATCGAAGTGGATGCCTTGCAACTGGCTCTGAGCGGTAATCCCCAGACTGCCGCCGGTTTTGCGCTGGATAATGCCGCCCAGCATGATCACCTCGCACTCCGGCTGGGCCAGCGCCGCCGCGGCCACCAGCGGCGAATTGGTCACGACGGTCAGCGCCAGCCCGGCTGGCAGGACTTTAGCCAGCTCCAGGTTGGTGCTGCCCGCATCAATGAACAGGCAGGCACCGGGCTTGATCAGCCGCGCCGCCGCCTGCGCCAGCGCCAGTTTCTCACCGCTGGGTTCACTGGCGCGGCGCGTCAATTCGCCGCCGTCCGTCATGATGCTGACCGCCCCGCCGTGCACCCGCTTGCAGACGCCCTCTGCCGCCAGCTCCTTCAAATCACGTCGCACCGTGTGTTCAGAGACCTTCAACCGGGCTGAGAGCGCCGCGCACACCACCCGCCCCTCCTGTTGCAGGAGTTCGCGGATCAGCGCCTGGCGCTGCTCAGGAAAAGCGGCATAATCGAGCACGTATCTGATTCCTTATTATTCAATATGGCACATTCGAGCATAATGCATCATACTGCGGCTTCCTAATCTTTGCATCACTCATTCACAGTGGATGTAAATCTGATGAACACTCACTTTCCAGACAGTGCTTTCCTGCATGAATTGGCTAACGTTGCCAGCCGGCAAACCCTGCCACGTTTTCGTACCCAGAATTTAACCATCGACACTAAGCCCAAGGAGGGTGAACGCTTTGACCCGGTCACGGAGGCAGACCGCGAGGCCGAACGGGCGATGCGGGCGCTGATTACAGCCCGCTATCCTGACCATGCGATTTTGGGCGAGGAGTTTGGTGCTAGCGGCGACGGCCCGCTCCAGTGGGTGCTGGACCCGGTGGATGGCACCCGCCCCTTTCTCTGCGGGCTGCCGGTATGGGGCACGCTGATTGGCTTGCTGCACAACGGCCGCGCCGTGATGGGGATGATGAGCCAGCCCCATACCGGTGAACGCTTCTGGTCAGATGGCGAACGCGCGTGGGCCAGCGACTTCCACGGACAGAGGCAACTGCACAGCCGCCAGTCGGTGCGGCTGGATCAGGCCATCTTGCACACCACGGCGCCGCCGTCGGCCGCCCACGCCGCCCAGATCGATTTCGCCACGCTGGCCGATCGCACCCGCATGACGCGCTATGGCGGCGAGTGCTATGCGATGGCGATGCTGGCGGCCGGCCACATCGATATCTGTGTGGAGTTCGCCTTGCAGCCCTATGACATCGTCGCGCTGATCCCCCTGATTGAACACGCGGGCGGAAGAGTGACTACAGTGAAGGGGGAGCGGGCGGAGCGCGGTGGGCCAGTGATCGCCAGCGGCTGCCCGGCCCTGCATGAACAAGTGCTGGAAATAGTGAATGGCCACCACCACGGATGAAGGGAGAAGAGGCAGTGGAACAATTTACCGATCTCGTTGAAGAACCGTGCCAAACCGGCGCGCCGGGCCGGGCCGAACAGCGCGCCACCCGCACGCTGTTTTTTATCGCGGGTTTTGGCGCGGCCGCCTGGGCGGCGCTGGTGCCGTTCGCCAAGCTCAATACCGGCGTCAATGACGGCGCGCTGGGGCTACTGCTGCTCTGTCTGGGCGGCGGTGCGCTGGCCGCCATGCCCCTGACCGGCTCGCTCACCACGCGTTTTGGCTGCCGAGCGGTGCTGATCTGCTCGGTGCTGCTGTTCAGCCTGCTGCTGCCGCTGCTGCCGGTGATTGGCAGCGCATGGGTGCTGGCGGTGGCGCTGCTGCTGTTTGGCGTGGGTATGGGCATCACTGACTGTGCGATGAACGTGCAGGCGATCATCGTCGAGAAGGCCGCCGCCAAGCCGATGATGTCTGGCTTCCACGGCTTCTACAGCATGGGCGGCATTGCTGGCGCGGGGGCGATGAGCGGCCTGCTGATGCTTGGCATCACGCCGCTTTATGCCTGTTTGGCGGTGCTGCTGTTCATTCTGGTACTGCTGGCGCTAAGCCTCGGCGGCCTGCTGACCTATGCCAACCCGCCCGAAGGCCCGGCATTCGCCGTGCCGCGCGGCGCGGTGCTGGTACTGGGCGCAATCTGTTTTGCGGTCTTTTTGGCCGAAGGCACCGTGCTGGACTGGAGCGCGGTCTTCCTGACCGAGCATCGCCAGCTGGATGAGTCGTTGGGCGGGCTGGGCTTTGCCTGTTTCGCCACCCTGATGACCGTGGGGCGGCTGACCGGCGATCGCATCGTGGCGCATTTCGGCCCGCACCGGGTGGTCACCGCCGGGGCGCTGATTGCCGCTGCCGGGCTGGCGCTTCCGGTGCTGATCCCCTCTTGGCCGCTGGCGCTGCTGGGTTACGCCCTGATTGGCATCGGCTGCGCCAATATTGTACCGGTGATGTTCACGGCGATTGGCCGCCAGACCAGTATGCCGCAGAAGGTGGCGGTGCCTGCCGTCACCACCCTTGGCTACATGGGCGTGCTGGCCGGGCCAGCCTCGATTGGCTTTATCGCCCTGCACATCTCCCTGCCGATCGCCTTCTTGTTTGTCGCGGTGATGATGGTGATTGTCGCCTTCACCTCCCGGCGGGTAAACGTCTGACGCCCTTGGGGCAGGCCACGCCTGCCCCTTGCTTTATGCCACATTCGCCAACCGCTCCGCCAAAAATGCCAAAAACACCCGGTTGACCTCGCTACGCTGGCGATGCTGCGGATAGAGCGCATTCAGGCTCAGCGGCGCGGGCTGGTTAGCCTCCAGCAACGTGACAAGGTCACCGCGCGCCAGCGCCGGCCCAACGATAAACGCTGGCAACAGCACCACTCCCAGCCCCGCGATGGCCGCATCGCGCAGCACCTCACCATTGTTGCTGACAATCGGGCCGCGCACGTCCCACATCCGCCGTTTTCCCTCCTGTTGCAGCTCCCAGCCATACTGCCCCTCGCGCCCAAAGCGCAGGCAGGCGTGGCCCAACAGGTCATCCGGCACCTGCGGGGTGCCAGCACGCATTAAGTAGGCTGGGCTGGCGCAGATCACCCGGTTCAGTTCCCCCAGCCGACGGGCGATCAGCGTCGAGTCCGACAGGCTGCCGATGCGGATGGCAATGTCAAAGCCCTCGCCAATCAGATCGACATGGCGATCGCCCAGCTCCACCTGGAAATGCACCGCCGGGTGCAGGCTGAGGAACTCAGCGATCAGCGGCGAAAGGTGGCTCATGCCGAACGACATCGGGATGCTGATGCGGAAGGTGCCATGCAGCTCTTGTCGGCGTTCCGACACCGCCTGCTCCGCTTCATAAATGTCATCCAGGATGCGCTGCGCATGGAGCGAGAACACCTGCCCGGCCTCCGTCACTGACAGCTTGCGGGTATTGCGGTTCAGCAGCCGCGCGCCGAGGCTCTCCTCCAGCGCCGCCATACGTCGGCTGACATACTGCTTCGAGAGCATGAGCTGGTCGGCGGCGGCCGTAAAACTGCTGGCCTTGATCACGGCCAGAAAAATACGGAGATCTTCTATCTGCATAATGTCCACTAATATGTGACAGTCATTGTCATTTTGGCTGGTTGATGGGCAAATCAGTTTACGGCTATTCTCTCTTCATCGGAAGGGCGATGGCCCTTTCACCTCATCTACCAAGGAGAACACCATGATCGAGCAAAGACTGTCTGAACAACGCGGAGCAGGTAACCACGGCTGGCTGAACTCCCGTCACACCTTCTCATTCGCCAGCTACTGGGATCCGCAACAGACCGGCTTCTCCGACCTGTTGGTGATCAATGATGACCGCGTGGCTGCCTCCCGGGGCTTTGGTGCCCACCCGCACAACAACATGGAGATCATCTCCTACGTGCTGGAAGGGGCGTTGGCGCACAAAGACTCGATGGGCACTGGCTCGGTGATTGTCCCTGGCGACGTGCAGTTGATGAGCGCTGGCAGCGGCGTCACCCACAGTGAGTTCAACCACTCCAACACTGAAGGCGTGCACTTCCTGCAAATCTGGGTAGTACCGGCTGAGAAGAACAGCGAACCGGGCTACCAGCAGGTCTCCATACCGGAGAGTGAAAAACGCGGCCAACTGCGCCTGATTATCTCGCCGGAAGGTGAAAACGGCGCGCTGCGCATCCGTCAGGACGTGCGCATCTACGCCGGGCTGTTTGATGGGGAGGAGCAAGCGACCTTTACTCTCGGCCAGAACCGTTATGCCTACATCCACGTCGCGAAAGGCAGTGTGCAGGTGAACGGCATCACCTTCAACGCAGGTGATGGCGCACGGGTACGGGAAGAGGAAGCGCTGACCTTCAGCGGCGGCGATCAGGCAGAAGTGCTGCTGTTTGACCTCCGCCCGCTGGAAGTCAACCACCCGACACGCTAAGCGCCTAAGACAACGGCCACCGATTTGCATCGGTGGCCGTTGCTATTACAGGGATTGCAGGAAGGCCAGCAGGTCTTCGTTCAGTTGATCCTGGTGGGTGGCGGCGAAGCCGTGCGGGCCATTCTCGTACACTTTCAGCTGTGCGTCGGGGATCAGTTCGGCAGAGAGCTTGCCGGTCGCCTCGAACGGCACGATCTGGTCATTGCTGCCGTGGATCACCAGCGTCGGCACGTTCACCTTGCGCACGTCCGGGCGGAAATCTGTCTCGGAGAAGGCAGTCACGCAGTCCAGCGTCCCTTTCAGCGAGGCCAGCAGCGCAATGTTCAGGGTCTGGGTCAGCACCCCTTCAGAAACCGTCTGGCCAGCGTTGAGGCCGTAGAACGGCGTAGCGAAGTCGCTGATGAACTGCGCGCGATCCTTCAGCAAGCCATCTTTAATGCCGTCGAAAACACTCTTCTCCACGCCTTGCGGATGGTCGTCGGTCTTGCCAAAGATCGGCGTCACCGCACCCAGCAGCACCAGTGCCGCCACGCGATCGCTGCCGTACCGGCCAAGGTAACGGGCCACGTCGCCGCCACCCATTGAGAAGCCCACCAGCGTCACCTCTTGCAGATCCAGCGCAGTGATCAGGTCGTTGATGTCCGAGGCGAAGGTGTCGTAGTCATACCCTTCCCACGGCTGGTCAGAGCGGCCGAAGCCGCGGCGGTCAAAGGCGATGGCGCGGTAGCCGCGCTCAGCCAGGAAGTTCATCTGGCTGTCCCACATGTCGGCATCTAGCGGCCAGCCGTGGCTGAACAGCACCGGGCGGCCGGTGCCCCAATCTTTGTAGTAAATCTGCGTGCCGTCTTGCGTTTTGATCGTGCTCATGAATGCTCCTGTTTAAGACGATAGGAAGAGTTGGGTCAGGCCGGGGCCACCAGATAACGCAGCGTTGGTGGCCCATCAGCCTGATGGAAAGCCTCCACGCGGCTCTGGATCTGCCGGTCGTGGACGGTGTGGCGCTCATGCTGCCGAAGGTGCTCAATCCAGGAGCCGACCACGAAGGTCTCCACAAATATCCCCGGCCGGCAAACATCCTCATAGATAGACCAGCTCAGTGCCCCGCTGCGGCGGCGCACCCGGCGCATCTCCTGCACGGCGCGGGTGAAGGCGTGCGCCTGCTGCGGGTCGATGTGGTACTCGTAACTCACCATCACCGGGCCGCGCTCATGGGCGAGCGCCAGCCCGGCCTCATCCATCTGCGGCACCTGATCCAGATTCAGGTCGGGATCCTGATCCAGCCGCCAGCGCAGGGCGGTGGCGCTGGCCAGCACCATGCCGAGGGCCGCCACACAGAGCGACACCGCCACGCTGTAGTGGGAGGCCAGCTGGCCCCACACGGCGCTGCCGACGGTCATCGAGCCGAAGAACACCATCAGATAGACCGCCAACGCCCGCGCCTTGACCCAGCGCGCGGCGCTGCGCTGGGCACCAAGGTTGAGGGTGGAGAGGGTAGCGATCCAAGCGAAGCCGGTGAAGAACTCACAGGCATTGAGCAGCCAGAAGTGGCGGACAAACGCCAGCGCCAGCATCGTCAGCGCAAAGACCACGCTCGCCAGCACCATCAGGCGATCCGGGTTGAACAGCGTACGCAAGCGCGGCAGCATCACCGCCCCACAGATCGCCCCCAACCCAATGGCCGCCAGCATAATGCCGTAGCCACCCGGCCCCAGCCCCAGCTCACGCCGGGCCACCAGCGGCAACAGCGCCCAACCGGCGCTGGCGAACAGGAAGAAGGCCACGGTGCGCACCAGCACATTGCGCAGTACCGGGGCGGCATGGACATAGCGCAGCCCGGCGCGCACCGCCGGGAAAAAGTGCTCCGGCGGCAGGCGTTGTACGGTGATCTCGCTTTTCCAGCGCCACAGCACCCACGCCACGCCCACCACGGACAGCGCGTTAAGCAGGAACACCAGCCACGGGCCAGCGAAGGAGAGCAGCAGCCCGCCCAGCGCCGGGCCGATAGCGCGGCTGATGTTGATGCCCAGCGAATTGAGGGCGATGGCTGGCCCCAGCTGCGGCTTCTCCACCAGATCCGGCACGATCGCCTGGAAAGGCGGCGAGCTCATGGCCGCGCCAGTACTGAGCAGGAAGGTGGCGGCCAGCAGCACCCACGGCGTCACCAGCCCCATCACCGAGAGCAGGGTCAGACTGGCGGCGGCGATAAATACCCACAGCTGCGAAAAGAGCAAATATTTGCGGCGATCGACAATGTCGGCCATCACGCCAGAGGGCAAGGCAAACAGGAACATCGGCAGGCTGCCAGCGGCCTGCACCAACGCCACTGCCAGCGGATCGGCGCTGAGCGTCAACATGCTCCAGTTGATGCCGACATCGCTCATCCACGAGCCGATGTTGGAGACGACCGTGGCGATCCACAACATGCGGAACACCCGCTGGCGCAGCGGCAACCACGGGGAGGGGCTGGCGCTGTCGGTCGGCAGGGGATGCTCCGGGTGCAGCCCCTGTACGTCGTTGACCTGGGTCATGTGCGTGCTCCTGTTGGGCCAGCGCCAATACGCCAGCGCCCCGGCCCACTGATGGCAAGCGTGGTAAAGATGGTCAGCAGCAACCAGCCAAACTGCCCCTCGGCCACCGTCCAGTCAGGGTGTACCGCCACCATCGCCACCAGTAGCACGGCGATGATGGGCAGGCAGGCCAGACGCGTCGCCACGCCGAGCATAATCAGCAGCGGGCAGACCACCTCGGCAAAAATCGCTGGCAACAGGCTCATGTATGGCCCCCAGCCAAAAGGGTCTTCAATGCGCGTCAGCTCGGTGCTGAAATGCAATATTTTTGGCAGGCCATGCACGTAGAGCAGCAACGCCCCTCCGGCCAGCCGGAGGAATAACAGCCCCGCATCAATGCGAGGCGGGACGGCAGGTTGGGTAAAGGTTCTCATAATCAGAACGCGAAGCAGCTGCAACCGAGCGCGCCCCAGAAGGCGTTCTCCTCGGAGACCGGGACGTTGGCGCCACGGGCAATGTCGTGCGAGTGGCTGTGCACGCCACACGGGCCGCTGCAATGGTGCGCCTGCGGCGCCAGACCGGCACGGGTGGCGGTAGGCGGGGCGCTGCGGTAGTGGCCCGGCACCTTCACCACGGGTGACCACTCCGGCAGAACCGGGATCGGCGGTGGCGACAGCGGGCTGAAGCGGCCAGCCGCGTAGACGATACCGCCATCTACCACCGTCAGCACCGACTCGATGCCTTTGATCTCCTCCTCTGGCACGCGGAAATAGTCCTTGCTCAGTACCACCAGATCCGCCAGCTGGCCAGCCTTGATCTGGCCCTTTTTGCCCTGCTCGCTGGAGAACCATGCGCTGCCCTGTGTCCAGAGCATCAGCGCGGTGTCGCGATCAAGGCGCGCGTTGACATCATACATCTGCATCCCGCCAACGGTGCGGCCAGAGACCAGCCAGTAGAGCGCCGTCCAGGGGTTGTAGCTGGCGACGCGGGTGGCGTCGGTGCCCAGCCCGACCGGCACGCCGGTCTCCAGCATCCGCGCCACCGGTGGGGTGTGGCGGGTCGCCTCAATGCCGTAGCGCTCGGCGAAGTATTCGCCCTGGAAGGCCATACGGTGCTGCACCGCGATGCCGCCGCCCAGCGCTTTGATGCGATCAATGTTTTTCTGGGTTACGGTCTCGGCGTGGTCGAAGAACCAGTGCAAGCCGTCGAATGGAATGTCGCGGTTCACGCGCTCAAACACATCCAGCATCCGGCTGATGGACTCGTTATAGGTGGCGTGCAGGCGGAATGGCCAGCGGTGCTCGACCAGATGGCGCACCACGCGCTCCAGCTCATCCTCCATGCCCGGCGCCAGATCCGGGCGCGGCTCAAGAAAGTCCTCAAAGTCCGCGGCGGAGAAGACCAGCATCTCGCCAGCGCCATTGTGGCGGAAGTAGTCGCTGCCCTGCCCCGGTGTCAGCATGTCCGTCCACTTCTCAAAGTCCTCCAGCTCGTGGCCGGGGCGCTGGGTGAAGAGGTTGTAAGCGATGCGGATGGTCATCTGCTTCTTCTCGTGCAGCTCGGCGATCACCTCATAATCTTCCGGGTAGTTCTGGAAGCCGCCGCCGGCGTCGATGGCGCTGGTCAGCCCGAGGCGGTTCAGCTCGCGCATGAACTGGCGGGTAGAGTTGACCTGCTGCTCCAGCGGCAGTGTTGGCCCCTTGGCGAGGGTGGAGTACAGGATCATTGCGTTCGGACGGGCGATCAGCATCCCGGTCGGGTTGCCGTTGCTGTCACGTTGGATCTCACCGCCCGGCGGGTTCGGCGTGTCCTTGGTGTAACCGACCACCTTCAGCGCGGCGCGGTTGAGCAGCGCGCGGTCGTAGAGGTGCAGGATGAACACCGGCGTATCCGGCGCGGCTTCGTTGATCTCATCCAGCGTCGGCATCCGGCGCTCGGCGAACTGGAACTCGGTCCAGCCACCTACCACGCGTACCCACTGTGGTGAGGGCGTGCGCAGCGCCTGCTCCTTGAGCATTCGCAGGGCATCGGCCAGCGACGGCACCCCCTCCCAGCGCAGCTCCAGGTTGTAGTTCAGGCCACCGCGGATCAGGTGCAGGTGGGAGTCATTCAGGCCGGGGATGGCGGTGTGGCCATGCAGATCGACCACCTGGGTGCCTTCGTCCTGGTACTGCATCACCTCTGCGGCGCTGCCTACCGCCAGGAATTTGCCCTCGCGGATGGCAACGGCCTCCGCGACCGGGTTCTCACGATCGACGGTATGAAACTTGCCGTTGAGCAAAATCAGCGCTGCTTTATTGGGTGAAACCATAACTCCTCCTGACATGGGCCGAATGGCGGGTGAACGTGCGGATTATGGGCAGCGTGGCAAAACAGCGTCTAGTTATACGAAGGGATAGGTATACGAAGGGATAGGTATACCTATAGATAATGGTGCGCGTCCCACGGCTTTCCTACTATGCAGGCTGATAGCGGCGTCCGGGCAGGGCGGCGCACGGTGCGGGCCAGCCTCCACCCTCGTTGCCCACGATTGGGTTGCTATCGTTTGCTTGCCGCAGCGTTGCGGAGATTCTGTTCCTTTAACCTCAATGGGTACTATGATGACCAACTCCAAACTTGAAGTGCTGACGCCCTCCAACTGCCAGATCATCTTCATTGACCAGCAGCCCCAGATGGCGTTCGGCGTGCAGTCCATCGACCGCCAGGTGCTGAAAAATAACGTCGTGGCGCTGGCAAAAGCGGCCAAGGTCTTCAACATCCCGACGGTGCTCACCACCGTGGAGACTGAGAGTTTCTCCGGCCACACCTTCCCGGAGCTGCTGGACGTCTTCCCGAGCCAGGACATTCTGGAGCGTACCTCCATGAACTCCTGGGATGACCAGAAAGTGCGTGACGCGCTGGAAGCCAACGGCAAGAAAAAAGTGGTGGTCTCTGGCCTGTGGACTGAGGTGTGCAACAACAGCTTCGCCCTGTGCGCGATGCTGGAAGGCGGCTACGAAATCTACATGGTGGCTGACGCCTCTGGCGGCACCTCCAAAGAGGCGCACGACTACGCCATGCAGCGTATGGTACAGGCAGGCGTGATCCCAGTGACTTGGCAGCAGGTGATGCTGGAGTGGCAGCGTGACTGGGCGCACAAAGAGACTTACGACGCGGTGATGAACATCGTGAAAGAGCACTCCGGTGCCTACGGCATGGGCGTCGATTACGCCTACACCATGGTGCACAAGGCCCCGTCCCGCGATAAGGGCGACCACCGCACCCTGTCGCCTGTCCCGGCACGTTGATCCACAGTGCGCCGGGCAGCCGGCGCACGCCACGGCAGGCGCGCTTGCGTCACTAAGAGTCACCAGAAGGAAGCCGCATGACGCCGCCGTGCATTGCCATCGTTGATGATGAGCGATCCGTCCGCAGCGGGTTAAGCAACCTGCTGCAATCCGACGGCTACACCACCGTCACCTTTGACTCCGCCGAAGTGCTGCTCAGCCGCGCCGACGCGCTCTCTGGGGTGGCGGTGGCAATCATTGATGTCACGCTCAAGGGCATGGGTGGTTTGGCGCTCTACCAGACGCTGGTGAGCCAGGGCAGCCCGCCGCCAGTGATCTTTATCTCCGGCCACGGTGACGAGACCATGCAACGGATTGCCGCCACCCTTGGCGCCCTCGCCTTTCTGCACAAGCCCATCGATATCGACACGCTGCTGGCGCATATCCAGCGCGCCGCCACCCGATAAGCCACATTACATCGCCACGTTACCTGCCATCAGTAAACCCGGCGGCAAGTGTAGGGGATCAGGATGCCGCCAGCCGTTGGCGCAACGTTCCGTGTGCGGCGGCGACTTCGATGGAGGCTTGCAGGGCATCCCGGTACTTCTGCGTAAACTCCCCCTCCGCCTCCGGCCCCAGTGCCAGCTGCTCCTCAATGCGGGTTTTGCATGACTGGAGCGCCGCCGCGTCCACGCCCCCTTTGTCACTCAACCGCTCATCCAGCTCAACCAGCAACGCCGAAAGCGGGTGCAGCCAGGCAAATTGTGGATGGGTCGCCAGCAGTTGCAGATGCTCAAAGGCGTTGCCCACCTCGCCAAAGCGCTGGGATTCGCTCTCCACCAGCGTTTTGTGCAGCGTGCGCAGGGCAAGGGAGAGGGAGGTCAATTGCGATCGCGGATCAGCGTGCATCAGGTTTTCCTCAGGTGCAGGCCAGGCTCTCCCGGCAAGGGGCCGGCGTCGGGAATGGGAATCGGCTGGCGCAATATAAAAAGGCGACAGCCAATAAGGGACAATAGCGTGAATGGCGGGGAAAAACGATAATAAGGTGAGGACCTTATGCTGTTTCAGAAATAACGCCGCCCTCCTGGCGGTCAGTTTTTTATTCGCTCTGTTACAGGGTTAACCAATTATAATTTCTGTCACCGATGATCACCGTGCTCTTTATATCGACCATCAGCGACTCAATCGATTTTTTGCACTCCTCACAGCTCGTGTAGCTGACGGAATTGTTGACCGTTATTGCCCCACCCGAGGAGCTAAAGCGCCACCGCCAGTCATCTGACGCATTTTTGTAGATATAGAAGTAGGGAATGTTTTCCATAATGCCTCCTGTCAGCGAGCAAAACTATACAACACCTTAGGAGTGTATAGCTTTAATCAAGGCTGGCACGCCATTCCGCCCTCATATAATCGTAGTGAGGAGAGTGAGAAAAATGAGGTTTCTCTAATTGGCTGACCAGACATGCTATTTTCACCGGCACTCCATCATGGGCACGTTTTTTGGCTGAAAAAACATTACGCCTGGTTAATCATGCTCATTACGTCGCCACTGCCCTGCTGGTGAGGGAAAACATGGCGGCAAGCGTATGGACAACCCTGCACTTGACGCCGCCAGATGTTAACAACATGATAACTACTCATTCAGCGTCACGCTAAGCGCCTGACGCATCCACGCTTTTTCCATCCACCCACGGGGCTGACTATGGAACATAGAGTGTATGTTGTTGACGATGATGACGCGGTGCGGCACTCCATTAGCCGCTTGCTGGCCTCTGACGGCTATGCGGCCACTGACTTCCCCTCCTCACTGGCCTTTCTGTCGCACCCCTTCCCGTCCGTCCCCTCCTGCCTGATTCTGGACATGAACATGCCGGAAGCCAACGGCTTTGAGGTGGCGGAAAAACTGGCGCAGCGCGGGCATGAGATCCCCATCATCTTTTTGACCGGCTACGGCACCATCCCGATGACGGTCAAAGCGATGAAAGCGGGCGCACACGAGTTCCTGACCAAGCCGGTGGTGGCGGAGCAGTTGCTGAAAGCCGTGGCCGAAGGGCTACAGCTCTCTGCCAGAAACTTCTCCCTCTCCTGTGAGCAGCTGGAGCTAAAGCAGCGGCACCAGACCCTGACGCCCCGCGAGTCGGAAGTGATGGAGTTGGCGATTGGCGGCCTGCTGAACAAGCAGATCGCCACGGCACTGGGCATCAGTGAAATCACCGCCAAGGTGCACAAGCGCCGGGTGATGGAGAAGATGCAGGTACGCTCGCTGGCCGATCTGGTACGGGCGGCTGAGCGGCTCAACATCCTTAAGGCGGGTAGCCGCTGAGGGCCGAGCGCCACACTTTCTAAAGGTTGCTCAGTAATGCATGGGGCTTAACTATCAATGAGAAAAAATGAGGGCGGCGCGCACCGCCCTGCAACATCAGGAAACATAATCTTTTTTTCAGTTTATGCCCCGGTGTGGGGATGAGTTATACGCCTTCGTGCGCCGAGTTATCCACCATTTCTGTGTATAACTTTTGCCCTCCGCCGGCGCACTGTTCAATCTTATTAATTAACCTTATCAACTAATCACTGCGCTACGCCACCTGCCAGTAAAGGGGGGTGCCAAAGGCGGCGATGTAGTGGTCAATCACCGCCCGCACACTGAGCGGCGGATGGCGCGCATGGGGATAGATGGCAGCGATATGCAGCGGCTCGGTATTGATGGCGGCCTCATGCTCTGGCAGCAATTTCACCAGTTCCCCCTTTTTCACGCGATCGCCCACCATCCAGTCCGGGAACAGCACGATGCCCATGCCATCCAGTGCGGCGGTCAGCAGGCTGTCGGCGTTGTTTGACGTCAGCAACGCGGAGACCGGCGAATGCACCCACGCCTCTTGCTGGCTGCGGAACAGCCAGCGGTTGGGGCCGGAGGAGCCTTTGTAGACCAGACAGCGGTGCTGCGCCAGATCGGCAGGCTGGCGCGGCTCACCGTGGGTGCGCAGGTAGCGCGGCGCGGCCACCAGATAGTGCCGCTGGTCGCCAAATACGCGGGCATGGAAAGAGGAGTCGGTCAGGGTGCCGATGCGGAAGATAACGTCCGTCGCCTCGCGGTGCGGATCGATGTAGTCATCCGTCAGCGTCAGCTCAATCAACAGGCGCGGGTAGCGCTCGGCCAGCCCCGTCAGCCAGGGGGCAATGTGTCGCTGGCCAAAAAAGACCGGCGCGTTGAGCCGCACCAAACCCGCCGGCTCCAGCGAACGATCCTGCAACTCACGCCGCGCCTCACTCATCTGCTCGATCATCGTCCGCGCGTAGTCGGCGAACAGCCGCCCGGCCTCGGTGGCGATCACCGCACGGGTATTGCGGTAGAAGAGTTGCTGCCCCAGCGCATCCTCCAGCTGGTGGATGGTGCGTGACACCATCGACGCCGACACCCCCTCGCGCCGCGCCACCACCGAGAAGCTCTGTGCCTCAAACACTTCGTTATAGAAGCGCAGGGCGCGCAGCGTGATGCCATTGATCTCATCCATTGATGCAATTCCTGCAAAAGTGTTTACCGGATTATACCATTTTTCATTAATCGCCACTGCTATATGCTTCTGCGCCTTGATAATTGGAGACTGTTTCATGCAGCTAATTTTGATTTTACTGGTGGTACTGGGCGGAATGGGCCTGTCTGTGGAGGCGGGCCTGCTGGGGCCGCTGGGGAGTGAGGTGGGCGACCTGTGGGCCACCTTCAGCATTTTCGGCGTCGGCGCGGCGTTGACCTTCCTGCTGATGCTGTTTTTCAGCCCGCGCAACAGCCCGTCGTTTTTCGCCCAACCGGGCTGGCAGCTGCTGGGCGGCGTCTTGGGGCCGGGCTACGTGGTGATCCTGACACTGGCGACGCCGGTGATTGGCATCGCGATGACCATGATTGGCATCCTCGCCGGGCAGGTATTTAAAAGTCTGGTGATTGACCACTTTGGCCTGTTCGGATCGCCGCACCGCAAAATTGACCGCAAGCGCCTGATCGCGCTGGCCTTTATCATTGCCGCGCTCGCTTTGGTGGCGAAGGGCTAAGGAGAAAAAATGACAACCTTAATGATTATTTTGGCCGTGGTGGGCGGGGCGCTGCTGAGCATTCAGGCGGCAATTAACGGCCAGCTGGGTGCCAAAGTGGGCGTGTTCCGCAGTGCCTTCCTCACCTTCTCGGTGGGCGCGCTAGTGACGGCGCTACTGATCTTCTTCTTTGAGCCGAAGCAGACCCTCACGCTGCTGGACGTACCGAAGTGGCAGCTGCTCGGCGCGCTGTGCGGCGTGCCTTACATCGTGATCATGGTGCTGGCGGTGCAACGTATCGGCACCGCCGTAGCGACGGTGGCAGTGATCCTCGGCCAGCTGGCGATGAGCATGTTGATCGATAACTTCGGTTGGTTGGGCAATGCCGAGATCCCCTTCTCTGCCAGCCGCCTTGGTGCGGTAGTTTGTCTGGCGATTGCGCTGTTCTTTATCTACTCCAGCAGCCGCAGCAGCGCGCCCACCCGTAAGGCGCAGGCTGAAACCGCCGTCCGCGAGTAACCTTACGGCGAACTGGCAGACGAGGCTGACCACCAACATGGTCAGCCTTGTCTGCCGGGGCCGGGTCTGCGTCATACTGCGCTAGCCCAGGCGCCATCAGGTGGCGTGAAAACCCCCTCCCATGCATCTTATTCAGTCTGTAAAACGTTCGCTTTTTCGAAGACTTTAAATCCATCTTCAATCGTCGGGATGATCTCTACCATTTCAAAATAGGGCTTGGTAATAAGTTCCGAGTCCCTGAGCCGCTCAATAACGAAGTAAAACGTCTGCATATCTTCTGCCTGAAACATGGCGACATCCGTGCATTTTGTTGTAAACGCCTCGGCATCGAACATTCTTAACGTAACTGAACTGTCGGCAAGAACGGTGGATAATACGCTGTCGGCAATCCGGTTTCTTTCAGCACGCGCCAGGCGGAGCCATTCCTTTGTCGTCTTAAGCAAAACAAAAACGGTGATTATAAGTGCCTCACGGGGTTGGACATTTATCGACGTTACCCTATTTCAATCTGGGAAATGTAGTAGGCACTTTTCGGTTGGTAACAAAATATTATTGAGGATTCAGAAAGGGTATAGATGTATGCGGGGGCCTTCTCCGCCTGCTCCTTTTACGCAGCAGGATGCTCTCCTGCTCATCAGCCCATTTTTCTCACGTGGGGCGTACTCTCTGACGCCCGTAGCGGCAGGCTAGGATCGATCGCCAGCACAAACGGCGCTGCTGGCCGGTGGTGGTGTAACGCGGTGCAGACAGCAGAGATAATGGATATATAAAACACCTGCATACCCCTTTGTGATGTCAACCCGAGGGTGCTTTCAGGTAAAAGTGCCTGCGCCCATCCTGATCCCCACGGAGTGAAACATAGGTTATGAATAACACTGCCCTCTGGTACAGAGAATTTGGTGCGCCAGAACAGGTGCTGGTTGCTGAACGCGCGCCCTATCCGGCGCAGGCGTGGCAGGAGGCCATCGGCTTCTATCGTGCAGCCGGGCGTGGCTGCAAACCCCTGCTCAGCTGGCAGGGGTAGGAGGGGTGTTGCTTACAGCGGTGCGCCGCGGTGGTGCTGGCCGGCCAGATCGGTGAAGTTAGGCACGTCGGCCACCAGCGCCGGGGTGCCCGGTGCGCTCAGGGCCGCTTCCAGCGCTGCCTCGTCACGGAAGACGCATTCGCAGATCGCCACGGTGCCTGGCTGGTTCTCATCCAACGAGAGCGGATAGAGCGCCTGGGCGCTGACCAGTCCGCACGCTTTCCACGCCTCAATCACCATTGGGACGTGCTTGTGACTGTAGTACTCACGATCAAAGCGGTCTTGGGCAGTGCCGGTATAGCTGACATAGAGAATGACGGACATAGTGTTTTCCTGATTGAACAATGCTTAGGAAACCAGTGTAGAACAGCGTGATGGCCCATGCAGCGTCAATATGTTACAAGGCATGGCTCGCCGCTCTAGCAGCCAGCGGTGATGAAGTCGCCGTTGACGCCCGCCGGGATCACCGTGGTAAACAGCACCAGCGCGAACAGCATCAGCAGCAACCCACCGATGATGGTCGCCACCCGTGCCGCAGGGGCGGCGTAGCGCGTGACACCGTCACTGGCGTTGATCGCCCACTCGCGGGCATGGTGCACCAGCGTCGCGAGGATCATCACTGACAGCGCGGTGCCGAGTGCCATCGCCATCACCGCCGCCACACCCCAGCTAAAGATGCCAAGGGCATTGGCGAAGACCAGCACCATGATCGCCCCGCTGCATGGCCGGCAGCCAATCGCGGCCACCACCCACAGCGTATTGCGCCAGCCGCCGGTCAGCGCGCCGGGCGCAGGCTGGTGATGGTGCCCACACCCCTCATGGTGATCATACCCTTCGCGCCGCCGCAGGGAGAACCCCAGCGCCCGGCAGACCAGCACCACGCCAAAACCGGCGATCAGCAGTGCGCTCCCTTTCTCCACCCAGTAGCGGCTGAGGCTGAGATCGCCCATCGACAGGTTGAACAGCACCGCCAACACCACCACAAACAGGATAGCGGTCACGCCCTGCATCAGGCTGCCCGCCAAGGTAATCAGTCGGCTGGCCTTCAGCGACTCACGGTGGGTGGCGAGGTAAGTAGTAATGACGAACTTGCCGTGGCCGGGGCCAATCGCGTGCAAAAAACCATAGAGGAAGCCGCCAAAAGCGAGCATCAACGCGCCGCTGGCCTGATGGTTGTGCAGTTGCAGCAGGTAGAGCACCAGATAGCGGTGCAGGGTGATCTGCACGCTGAGGCAGTACTGCATAAACTCACCCCAATGGCTAATAAACAGCCAGAGCAGCGCGATGCCCAGCACGCCCCCCAGACTGACTATCGCCTGCCTGGGGGTATTGAGGGTCAGCCCTTTCATTGGTTACTCCTGCTTAAGTTATTCCCCTCTCACTATAGACGCGAGAGGGGGTTCCGGTAGGAAAAGCGGCCATCAGGGCGCGGGCCGGCCACGCCCCACGCCTACCCAGCTCACGGCCAGCACTGCCAGCAGTACCAGTGCGCCACCGGGGGCGAGCACCGTCCAGGGCGCGCGCTCTAGGTAGGGCATTCCCTCCGCCAGCACCCGTCCCCACTCAGGCAGCGGCGGCGGGGTACCAAGGCCCAGAAAGCCCAGTGACGCCAGTGCCAGCGCGATGCCCGGCAGCCGCAGCATGGCGTGGCGCATCAGCGGGCCGGAGAGCGCCGGCAACATGTAGCGCCACAGGCACCGCCAGCGACCCACGCCCACCAACGGCAGCATCCGGATATGCGGCTGCGCGCCGATCTCCGCCACCAACGCCGCACTGTGCGCAGCCAACGGCGCCCAGCCGACCGCCAGCACCGCCAGTGCCGCGCCCTCAGGTGTCGGGCCACTGACCGCCGCCACCACCAAACCGGCCATCACCGGCGGCAGCGCGTTGGCAATCTCAATCGGCCCGGCGAACAGCCGGGGAATAGCCCGGCCACTAATCCAATCGCCAGACAAGCCAGCGTCACCAGCAGGGCGGAGAAACAGGTTTGCAGCGCCCCGTGCGCCACCCGCGCCAGAACGTCCCGCCCCGTGGCGTCCGCACCGAAGGGCAGGCTCCAGGAGGGAGGTGCCAGCCGCAGGTGCTCCGGCGACAGCGCATCGCGCGGCAAACCAGCCAGCACCAGCCCGGCCAACGCCAACCCACAGGCCAACGGCATCCAGCGGCCACCGCGCGGCGTCGCCCAAGCCACCTGCGGCACGGGCATTTCGCCGGCGCGCAGTGCTGGCCCAAACAGCAGGTGGCGCAACGCCGTGGCGGCCATCCCCAGCGCAAAAGCCAGCAGCAGCAGAATCAGCAATCCCGTTTGCAACGCTGGCAGATCCTGTGCCGCCGCCGCGCCCAGCGTCGCCCGCCCAAGGCCCGGTATCGCGAACACCTTCTCCACCGTCACCGCGGCACCGGTCAGGGCAATCATCACCAGCCCCAGTTGAGGCAACAGCTCCGGCAGCGCGCGCCGGGCAATCGCCAGCATCAGCGCACGGGAGGAAATACCCGCCATGCTCCAAGTGACCAGCCACCGCTCCTGGCAGGCGCGGGCAATGGCATCAGAGGCCAGCCGCCCGAGCAATCCCCCGGTGGGAATGCCCAGCGCCAGCGCTGGCAGTACCGCCGTATGCAGTCCGCTCCAGCCAAAGGGCGGGAACAGACGCAGCCAGACCGCGCCCACCAGCAGCAGCAGTGATGCCAGCAAAAACTCAGGCAGCGCCGTCAGGGTGGCGGCCAGCGCCCCCACCGGGCGCTGCACCCGCCCGGCCAAGCCAGCGCGGACAACCGGCAGACAGATCAGCAGTGCAATCACCAACCCCACGCCCATTGCCAGCGCCATCAAGGTCAGGGAGACGCCCGTCGCCTGCACCATGCCCGGCAGCACCGGCTGGCCGGAGACCCACGAACGCCCGGCGTCCCCCTGTAACAGTCCGCGCAGCCAGGCGGCCAGCAGCGGCAGCGGCCCCTGCTCCAAATGCAGCGACTGGCGGATGGCATCCAGCGTTTCCGGCGTCGCCTCCTGGTCGCCGGATCGGGCGCGCAGCAGCGCCAGTGCCGGATCCTTGCCAGAGAGCCACGGCAACATCCCGACCAGCGCCACCACACCGCACAGAGCCAGCAGCCGTGACAGCAGCGAGAGCGGAAAACGCATTACAGTGCCTCCCGCCGGGTGGCAGGCGTCACCAGCAGGCGTTCACGTGGATCGCGCTGTGCCTGGCGCACGCCCGGTGCTTCGCCCTGGATCACACGCTCATGCAGCAGTGGGATGGCGGCGTCGCTCGCCATAACCTGCCGCTCCGCCGCCATGATTGCCTGTCGGCGCGCCGGCCCGGCGGGGATGGCTGCCGCCTGCTCTAGTGCCCGGTCAATCTCGGGACGGCAAAGCTGGGCGATGTTAAAGGAGCCGTGGCAGGCGAAATCGCTGTAGAGATAGGCCACCGGATCACCGGAGTCCAGCACCGTCGCCCGTGACAGGATGAAGGCGTCAAATTTGCCAGCCAGCGCATCGGCCTCAATGTGGGCGTACTCGCGCACCACTTGGTTGACGGTAAAACCGGCGGCGCTCAACTGGCGGGCCAGGTAGATCGCCACCTCCGGCAGTTCGGCGCGGTCACTGAAGGTCGCCAGCGTGATGGTCACGCCATTGGGCGCGGCGGGCTTCACCGGGTTCTCCACCGGCTGGCGCAAACTGGCGGCCCAAGGCAGCGCCGGGCCAAGCAACCCGGCAGCCGGATCGGCGCGCTGTTCATAGACATTGTCGATAATCTGCTGGCGATTGACTGCCTCCCGCACTGCCGCGCGCAGCGCCGGATCTTGGAATGGGCCATGCGCACTGTTGAGGTAGAGCGTATTGGTGCGCGGCATCGGCACCTCATGCACCTGCTCCGCTGGCAGCAGCGCCACCTGCGAGACCGGCACCGCCTCAACGATGTCCGCCGCCCCGGTGCGCAGCGCGGCGGCCCGCGCGGCGCCATCCGGCACAAAGGTGACATCAATGCCGGTTGACGCGGCCTTTTCGCCCCAGTAGCCATCAAAACGCTCCAGCCGGGCACTGCTGGTGCCCTGCACCTCTGTCAAAACAAAGGCACCGGTGCCAGCGCGGATTGGCGATACCACGCTGTTTTCGCCATAGGCACGCGGCGACAGGATGGCCAGTTGCGGACTGGAGAGGCGCTGTGGCAGCAGCGGATCGGGCTGCGCGGTGGAGACAATCACTGCCGAATCCCCCTCCGCTTCCGCATGCAGCGTGACGCCATCCAAAATACGTGGCTTAGGCGCGGCTTCGGCGGCAGTGTTCAGGGCATTGATCACGCTGGCGGCATCGAACGCCGCGCCATCATGGAACCGTACATTCGGGCGCAAGGTGAAGCGCCAACGGGTCTCATCCAGCCGCTGCCACTGTGTCGCCAACGCTGGCTGCGCCTCGCCCAGCGGGTCGAGCACCACCAGCGTCTCGGCGGTGCTCCAGCGAGAAAGCTTGAAGGCGTCGTAGCTGAGCGGGGTCAGGCCGGATCGCGGGGGCTGGAGCATCGCTAGCCGGATGCGGCTCTCCTGCCCCTGCGTGGGTGCCGGTTCATTGAAGCAGCCAGAGAGCAGGCATACGCCCGCCAGCAAGCCTGCTAGGGAAGCTTTCATTATCAGTCCTTATTGGGGGGTAATGGCCGTTCAAGAGGCCAGGCGAGCGCGCTCTGGCTGCGCCGCCAATCGGGGAACCGCGTCCAGCAGGGCGCGGGTGGAAGAGTGGTGCGGCTGCGCCAGCAGGGCACGGGTCGGGCGATCCTCGACGATCTGCCCCTGCTCCATCACCAGCGTGCGCTCGCACAGCGTCGCCACCGTGGAGATGTCATGAGAGACCATCAACAGCCCCATGCCGTGCTGGTGGCTCACCTCCGCCAGCAGCGCGATCACCTGCTCACGGCGCGGCATATCCAGCCCGCTGACCGGCTCATCGGCCAGCAAGAAGCGTGGACGGGCAATCAAGGCACGGGCGATGGCGACGCGCTGCGCCTGTCCACCAGAGAGCGACCCGGCTTGCTGGTGCGCCACAGACGCCGGCAGCCCCACCTGCCCTAGCGCCTCGGCAATCGCCGGGTGCGGGTCGCGGGTTGGCAGCAGGTGTAGCAGCGGTTCGTGCAGAATGTCACTGACGCGCTGGCCGGGCGGCAGGCTCCTGCCCGGCTCCTGCGGGATGAACTGCACCTGGCGGCGATAGGGGCGCAGCGCACGTGCCGACGCCGGGCGGATCACCCGTCCTTCGCAGGTGATGTTGCCGCGGGTAGCGGGCTGCAACGCCAGCAGTAGGTGCAGCAGCGTCGATTTCCCGCTGCCGGAGCGGCCTATCAGCCCAACCCGCTCGTCTGCCGCCAGTTGCAGGTCAATACCCTCCAGAATGGCGCGTTGCCGTCCCGGCTGGTAACTGACTCCTTGCATCGCCAGCCAGCCCATCATGATGCTCCCGCCAGTACGTCAGCAGCCCGACGCGCGGCCCCCACCAGCGCCTGAGTGGAGGGGTGCTGCGGCGCGGCCAGCAACTGGGCGATCTCGCCACGCTCAACGATGCGCCCCTCCGCCATGATGAGCGCACGGTGGCAGAGCTGCGACGCCAGCACCAGATCGTGGGTGATGAACAGCAGCGCTGGCCGGTGCGGGGCCTCCGAGAGGCGGCGCAACAGCGACAGAATGCGGTGTTGGGTGGAGACATCCAGCGCTGTGGTAGGCTCATCCGCAACCACCAACCGCCGCTCGCCAGCCAGCGCCAGTGCCAGACAGACGCGCTGCCGCTGGCCGCCGGAGAGCTGGGAAGGATAACGGCGCATCACGGCCGGCGGATCGTCAAACTCCACCTCCACCAGCA
>NZ_CP176827.1:0-73261 GCF_056739715.1 Chimaeribacter sp. YP20170169
GGGGTTCTACGCCGGAACCGCCGAAATTTCCGGCATGAGCCGGGACGTAATGCCCCGGCTCATACTCAACAATGAGGAACAAAGTTATTCTTTATAACAGTGTTCACTGGCTGGAAATGAACCGTTTTTTACTGCGGAGACATAGGATCTGATTGCTGCGCCAATACTCTCCTGCCCGGACATAAAGTTGCGCACAAATTTAGGTGTATGACCGGATAAACTGAGGCCCAGCATATCGTGCAGAACCAGGACCTGCCCATCGGTATCAACCCCGGCACCAATACCAATAACGGGCACCGATACGGTTTTACTCAACATTCTGCCAACAGAGGCTGGAACTGCTTCAACCAGGATCATGGCCGCTCCTGCGTCTTCCAGTTTTTTGGCTGTAGCGAGCAAATCATCAGCCTGCTCCTGGCCTCGCCCCTGAACCTTAAACCCACCGAAAACGTTAACGGATTGTGGCGTGAGCCCAATATGAGCACAGACGGGTACTCCCTGTCGGGTCAACTGGCGGATTACGTCAGCCAGCCATTCGCCCCCTTCCAGTTTGACCATCTGTGCTCCAGCCCGCATTAACTTTCCTGCGTTACACAATGTTTGTTCGGGGGATATACTGGACATGAATGGCATGTCAGCGATGATAAAACTCCCGGTATTACCTTTCCTCACACAATCTGTGTGATAAACCATGTCATCCACAGTGACAGGCAATGTGCTGTCATGTCCCTGTAAAATCATACCTAATGTATCGCCGATGAGCAGCATATCCACACCCGCAGTACTGGCTACGTGTGCAAATGTCGCATCATAGCAGGTCAGCATGGCAATCTTTTCGCCCTGCTGTTTCATCAGTTTCAGTTGTGTCAGAGTGGTCTTTGCCATATTCAGCTTCCTGGTTAACTTTTATTAACTGTCATTACACATTTATTCAGTCCGTCGGACATCAGGGACAATTATTCGCCAGACGCCCTCAATCCCCGGTGTTCCGCAGCGTAAATACAGGCCGTTTCGTTTTTTCTTTAACTCCGGAACAGGACGCTGATTGCCACATATGTCTTTCATTGCGGTCGGGATCAGCAGGGTAACATTATCAACGTCGCGTACGCCGGCAAGAAACGAGGGGTAATAATCTGTGGTTCGCCATAGCAAATTTTCTCCGCCCGCAAACAATATCGCCAGCGCAGTTACAATGCAGGGGATCATAACGGTCTTCATGCCTGTTTCCTCTGCATATGGGCTGATTGATGATGAAAGCGAAGAGCCCGCGTTTATATACCCATTCATTTTTTCACCCCGGATAATATCGACGGCGTTCTCATTATTCGCGACATAAAATACCCTATCAGCAGGACCACAGCGGTGGGCAACAGCCAGCTCATCTGTTGATCTGAGAGAGGTAAACGGAGGTAAACGGATGGTACCCAATTAGTCAGTCCTGCCGCATGAAGACCATCAAGAACTCCGCAAACAAATGCGACAGCTGTTGCCGGTGCGATCACCTTCACCGGTTCCGGCAAACGCTCTTTGAAGAAGCCACACACGATTAATGTAATAAACGGTGGATACACCATAATAAGTACCGGGATGGAGATCCGAATCAACGCATTCAGCCCCATGCAGGAAACCAGGAAAGATAATGTGGCGAAAAAAATCACCAGGGTTTTATAGCCGAAGGGAGTCAGTGTACTGAAATAACTTGCACAGGAGCATGTCAGTCCAATTGCCGTGACAATGCAGGCCAGCGACATCAGCACGGCTAAAAAAGAACTCCACGGTCGCCAAAAACATGTTGCACGAAGGCATGTAATACCTCAGTACCGTTAGCCGCATCCGGTATCAGGGAAACACTTTTCAGCCCAAGCGTAAAAAGACTCAGATAAGCGACGGCCAGGCCGGCACCGGCAATAATTCCGGCCCTGGTTGTGTAACGGGTAATATGGTGCCGGTCATGAAGTCCCCGGGCACGGATGGCATTCACCACAACAAGACCAAACGCCAGTCCGGCCAGGGTATCCATCGTCAGGTAGCCATTCACAATCCCACCCGAAAACGGGGAAGTGATGAATGCATTTCGGGGGCCGGTGCGGGAACATCCGGCAGCCAGAAGACGGCACAGCACAATACGATAAGGGCTACGATCTTCAGTGGTGCCAGCACCTGCCCCACAGACTCCAGTAATCTACCGGGGAAAAGAGAAATCAGTGCCGCCAGCGTGAAATAGCAAAAACTGTAGATAACCAGTGCTGACTGGCTATGACCAGCCAGAGGTGCCAGCCCCAGTTCATAAGCAACTGTTGCCGTCCGGGGAGAGGCAAAAAGAGGTCCAATGAAAAGGTAGCAGGCAATAATGAGCAGATTCCCCGCCACGTGGCCTACCGGACTGATGATATTCCCCAGTTCACCGCCCGCCCGGGCGAGTGCGATAATGGCCAGCACCGGCAATCCTACTCCCGTCAGCAGAAAGCCGGCAGCCGCCGTCCAGACATTACTCCCTGCCTGAATACCGATAAACGGCGGGAAAATAATATTTCCGGCACCCAGGAAAAGCGCAAATGCCATAAATCCGAGAGCGATCATCTCCCGGATATTCAGTTCTGATTTCATAAACAGTCCGCAGATATTTTTTAATTCTGTTCAGTTGTGTGTTGTCTGAGTTCGTTCGAACTAAATAGTGCCAGTCAACAATGAGCTGTTTGTGTTCCTTTTCACTGTGAGTTTAATAATGTGAAAGTTGACGATATAAAAGGAAGGCACCGAGTAATAACATAATGATCCCTGACACCCGACCAACAAAACAGGCTGCCGCCGGTCGGGTGCTGAGTACGATGCTTGCGCCATAACCCACGAGCATATAGACGACAGAACAGCTGACGGTATAGACCATTCCGAGCGTGAAAAGCTGAGTCGGGATCTGCCAGGCGGCGTCTGAGACGGTAAAGGGAGGGAGGAACGCCAGAAAGAACATAAAGGCTTTGGGATTCAGCCCGCTGACAAGAGCACCTTTCATTGCTGCCGAGCGCCAGCTGACCTGGCCTACCTCTTCTCCCACAGCGATGGGGGCCGGAGGGTGACGGAGCATACCAATGCCAAGCCACGCCAGATAGAGAGCCCCCATGACGGTGAGTAATGCCATCGCCGCTGTGTTACCTGCAACCAGGGGACCAATTCCGGCCGCGACAACGATTGTCAGGACAACATATCCGAAGACCAGCCCTGTTACTGCAGGAACCTGACGTCCCCGGATTCCGGCAGTAATGGCATATGCCCAGTCAGCACCTGGTGTCATAACGAACATAAGGGAAAAAAACCAAAAGGAAAGCAGGGTTGCAGCACTCATCGAACCTCCCCGTTAAAATCACTGTACGAGGAACAATCGCGATAGCTGTATGAAAAAAAGACGGTTTCGTAGTTGTCTTTATGTGAATTGCAGGTGTAATTTGCCATGGAATTTATACATCTGTAACCAATAACTATGGTGAAGAAAAACGGGTTTACAAGAGATAAACAGAGAGAGGTGATTGCCACCCGTTTTTCATACGATTCTGGTATTCGCCCTGAATAATCAGCCCCCGGTTACGGGTGCAGGGACAACCCTTTGATAACCTTATCCACGGCTTTTTTAGGACCGCGTATAGCCAGTCCAACCAGATCAAGCTGACTGGCATCTTCTTTCAGAAAAACCTGTCGGTTGGCTTCATCATGTCCGGTGGAGAACATGGCATGGATATAAGGGATCAGAACCAGCTCACGCTCAAGTCCTTTGCTGTGTGCTTTCTGAAGTCCGGCAAGGTCTGCTTCAAAAATAAGCATGGGTTGCCCGGACATGTTCCCGTAACGGCGTCCAAGCGAATCGACGTAGGCTTCCCCCATGATTTCAGGCGCAGCCGAAGCGATACCTGTGGCCAGAAAGGCCACGACATTGAGGCGCTGCCAGGTGGGCAGGTCATTACGGACAATAAAGGCAATTTTTGTGTCAAACATGAGCAAAAGCACTCCAGGTGTCATCATTTAATAAAAGATGATCGGAGATCTTCAGTCTGTCAGTCTAGAACGTTTGTGCACAGGCGCTGGTAAGCCGCCGGGGACAACCGGTATGCACGCCGGAACCAGCGGCCCATATGGCTCTGGTCAGAAAAACCGACCAGAGAAGCCACCAGGACAGGCTCTTTTCCCTGTGCAAGCAATCTGCGGGCCGTCCGAAGTCGCAACCGGACAAGATAGGCATGAGGAGACTGCCCGAACACATTCTTGAACTGCCGGCTTAACCTGAAGCGATCGAGGCCACACTGCCGTGATAACTCTTCCAGACCCGTATCCTGAGACATATGATCATGAAGATAATCCCTGAGCTGATAAATTTTCCCCAGTGAATCATTCAAAAAAGACTGAGGGCGGGTATCAATATGGCGTGAGAGAAGAGAAATGAGATGATCCAGACTTTGATCGCGCGCAAGGCGTCCTTCACCATGGTGAACAGCCATAAACGCCAGCTGTATTGCGCTGATTAGCAACGGGTCATCCGTTAACGTATGACGAAATACCGCCTCCAGAGCAGAAACATCACCCAGACCTCGCCGAGCCATCATGTCAGAGACCCATACCTGAGGAAGATACAACATGGAGTAGGTGAAACCTTCATCTTCCGCCGCATGGCCATCATGAACTGCGCCAGGTTCGATCAGTATGGCACGCCCCGGGTGGCTGGTATGGACAGCACGACGACAACTGAAACGCTGCAGTCCCTGCTGAGTGATACCGACCAGAAGCTCATCATGGTCATGTGGATCGTAAGCATGGCCATGAAAGTGAGCACTTATGCTTTCTATACCCGTCTCGTTATCACGGCAGAAATTAAGCCAGTCCTTTTCCCCGGCAGATGTGCCTTTACAGAATTGCGGATCAGGCTGAATCAACATGCCCGCCCCCGGGTCAGGGTCCGGTAAACAGTAGGACGTGATACAGAAAACAATTCCGCCAGATCGCTGATTGAATATTGCCCGGTATCGTGCATACGGCACAGCTCTTTTTGTTGTTTATTAGAGAGTTTGGGTTGTTTTCCTCTCAACTTACCTTTTTCTCTGGCTATAGCCATCCCTTCACGGGTACGAAGGCGAATCAGATCGCCCTCGAATTCAGCAAAAGTGGCCAGCACATTAAAGAACATTTTCCCCATCGGGTCTGCAGGATCATAAAGACTGGTCCCCAGTGCCAGTTTAACGCCTCTGGCCTGTAATGCATCGGCGATCTCCCGCGCGTCAGGAACTGAACGTGCCAGCCGGTCAAGTTTCGATACAACCAGAGTATCTCCGTTACGTACGGCAGCCAGGGCCTGATCCAGTCCGGGGCGTTGCCGGTTTGATCCGGTCAGCCCTTTATCGACATAAATTCTGTCCGGGGAAACACCGAGTTTCATCAGAGCCTCCTGCTGAGCAGTCAAATCCTGCCGGTCTGTGGAGCACCGGGCATACCCGATCCGTATTTCAGTCATAAATGTGTACGTTTAAGGGGCCATGAAAGAGATTGATATCGTACCAGCTATATGAGACAACATCAGCAGTGATTTTCCCTGGATGCAAAATTTCATTTTAACTGTCCGCAGAGCGATCCTCTTACGGACATGATTAATCGGGGTCAGGATGACTACTCGTGGCAAAGCGACAGGCAAAAGTGAACGACTGGCTGTTTTAAATAATGCCGAGCAGGAAGCGCTGTATGGCCTCCCTGATTTCGATGATGCACAGCGGCTGGAATTTCTGGATCTGGATGAAGCTGAGCTGGCACTGGCCTGTAGTCGTCAGGGGCTTCACGCTCAAATTTATTGCATCCTCCAGATCGCTTACTTTAAAGCCAAACACCTGTTTTTCCGCTTCGGGTGGGACGATGTTAAGGATGACTGTAATTTTATCCTGAGCCGTTATTTTCACGGTGAGCCACTTACTGAGCAGACCCTCACTAAGCATGAGCGCTATGTTCAACGGGAAAAAATTTGCGCCCTGTACGGTTACCGGCCGTGGTCATCTGCACTGTTTTCACAACTCGAATATCAGGCCATTCACATTGTTCGTCGTGATGTAACTCCTGGCTTTGTCGCCACGGAACTGATCATATGGCTCAACGAACATAAAATCATCCGCCCTGGTTACACCACGCTCCAGGAGGTGGTGAGCCGGGTTCTTTCTGATGAAAGGCTGCGGCTGGGGCATATTCTGGCGGAGCGGCTTGATGACACGACAATTACCGGGCTGGATAAGCTGATTGAGCGTGATGATACGCTTTCCCGGCTCGCGGTTCTCAGGCAGGATGCGCGTGACTTTGGCTGGCGCCAGATGGTCCACGAACGGGAAAAACGGGCCATCCTGGAGCCACTGCACCGCAAAGCCTGTGACATCTTACCGGCACTGAATATTTCCCAGCAAAACCTTTTGTACTATGCCAGCCTGGCAAATTTCTATACCGTTTACGATCTCCGCAACCTGAAGGCCGGACAGACCCGCCTTTACCTGCTGTGCTATGCCTGGGTTCGTTATCGCCAGTTCAGCGATAACCTGGTGGATGCGATGTTCTTCCATATGAAACAGCTCGAAGATGAGAGCCGCAGCGTGGCTAAACAGCTTATGGCTGATGTACAGGAAAAACACCGACGCGAAACATCCAAAATCGGGCGTCTGCTGTCGCTTTATGTTGATGACAGCGTTCCTGACCCCACGACCTTTGGTGAAGTCCGCCGGCGTGCCTGGAAAATCATGCCACGGGAGGCACTGAAAAGTACCGCGCAGCGCATGAGTGTAAAACCCGTCAGCAGACTGGCGCTACAGTGGCAGGCCGTGGACGGTATGACAGCATTAATCCGTCGTCACCTGCGGCCATTATACCTGTCACTCGACCTCACCAGCGTGGTCCGGGACAGTCCGTGGGCTGAGGCGCTGCACTGGCTCCGAATGGTGTTCGACAAAAAGCAGATACTTTCGCAGCGGTCACTTGAGGAATGCCCGCCTGAAACGTTACCCGCACGGCTGCGTCCATATCTGCTGGAATACGGTGAGGATGGTGAACCCACAGGCCTGAATGCCGGACGCTATGAGTTCTGGCTCTATCGCCAGATAAGAAAGCGTTTTCAGGCTGGTGAATTCCACCTCAATGACAGTCTCCGGCACCGCCATCTTTCTGATGAACTGGTACAGGAAGGGGAACAGGCCTCCGTGCTGGCTGAAATGAACATCCCATTTTTGCAAAAGCCGATTAAAACGCAGCTAAAGGTGCTGGAGTCCGAACTGCACCGACAGTGGAAAGCCTTCAACCGTGAGCTGAAGCAGGGGAAGCTAAAACATCTGGAATACGATAAAGAAACGCAGAAGCTGACCTGGCATAAATCAGTGGTCAGTCGTAATAAGGAGCAGAACAAGCGCTTTTATGAGCAGCTACCATTCTGCGATGTGACCGATGTTTTCCGCTTTGTTAACGAACAGTGCCGATTTCTTCATTCTATGAAGCCGCTACAACCCCGTTATGCCAAAAAAGAAGCGCATGCAGACAGCCTGATGGCGGTCATCGTTGCGCAGGCGATGAACCATGGTAATCATGTCATGGCGAGAACCAGCGATATTCCGTTCCATGTTCTGGAAACCACGTACGAACAGTACCTTCGCCTGGCGTCGTTGCTGACGGCCAATGACTGTATCACCGATGCCATAGAAGCACTGCCGGTCTTCCCGCTCTATTCGTTTGATCCGGAGACTCTTTATGGAGCCGTTGACGGGCAGAAATTTGGTGTTGAGCGTCCGACAGTGAAAGCCCGATACTCACGTAAATATTTTGGTCGCGGTAAAGGCATGGTGGCTTACACACTGCTGTGTAACCACATCCCAATCAACGGATACCTGATTGGCACAAACGAGTACGAAGGCCACCATGTCTTTGATATCTGGTACCGCAACACTTCAGCCGTGAAGCCTGCGGCCATTACCGGAGACATGCACAGCATCAACAAAGCCAACTTTGCGATCCTGCACTGGTTTGGCCTTCGATTTGAACCTCATTTTACTGACCTGAACAGACAGTTGTCGGAGTTATACTGTACCAGAGAGCCCTCGACATATAAGAAGTGCCTGATTCAGCCTGCCGGACAGATTGACCTGGAACTTATTACCCGTGAAAAAAGCAATCTCGAGCGCATTGTCGCCACGCTGGGGCTGAAGGAAATGACGCAGGGAACGCTGATCCGCAAATTATGCACATATACAACGGCTAATCCGACAAGACAGGCAGTATTTGAATATGACCGGCTGGTTCGCAGTATTTACACCCTGAAGTATCTGCGCGATCCCCAACTGGAACGAAACATCCGCCGCTCCCAGAATCGGATTGAATCTTATCACCAGCTCCGTGCTGCCGTCGCCAAAGTCGGTGGAAAGAAAGAGTTAACCGGAAAAAACGACATTGAAACAGACATCAGTAATCAGTGCGGGCGGTTGATCTGCAACGCGATCGTTTATTACAACTCAGCGATCCTGTCGCGATTACTGGAACGGCTGGAAGCAGAAGGAAACGACAAGAGCATTGAGGCTTTGACCCGGATATCGCCGGTGGCCTGGCAACATATCTTGCTGAACGGGCATTATACCTTCCAGAGCAGCAATGAAATTATTGACCTGGATGCACTGGTTACCGGGCTGAAACTGAGGTAACGGAAATTTCGGCGGTTCCGGCGTAGAACCCCATATATGTCCGTGTCGCCACCACTGGTGCGGACCGGCTGCGGCAGAAGTAGGGCTGATTCCCTGCCGCCGCCGCGGGTGCGGACCGCCGGCTGCGGATGAAGTAGGGCTGATTCCCATACATGGCTGTTGCTGCCGTCAGCAGTGGGACAACACAGGAGGCTTGCCGGCCTGACACGGCAGGCCATGAAACGTGTGGGATCGGGCGTGTGTAGCCAGCAGCCTATTCTACCCGTTCCGGCCACTTATCCACCGTTTCTGTGGATAACCCGCGGCCAGGTCTGGTCGGCCATTTACCACAACGCCGTCATGATGCTGGGTTCGCCGTCGGCCAAGCCCCAGAACATCACCTGCAACCGGGGCATCAGGCCCATTTCCGCCATCACCGGGTTCAGGGCCTGGGCCGGATCAGGGTGAGCCTCCCGTTCGGCCTGGAGTATGGTCTGTAACGCCTCGGCGTCAGCCAGATGTTCAAAGGTCAAAGCCCTGGTGACGTTCCGCCCCCAGTGGCCCGCCCCCAGGTAAAACAGATCGCCCGTCACGTCCGGGCAACGCACCACAAACCCCATTGGGCGAATATCTTGTTTCTTGTCTGACTGCACGATGTGCAGCCAGAATTCCCGCGTGCCAGCTTCCTTTCCCATTCTCACCTGCCCATGCGATTACCCCAATCCGGCAGTATGCCGCCAGCGCGGGCTGTCCGGGCACGTGCAGATCGCAGTATGGTGAAAATCAGACGGATGCCAGGGGAAAAAAATGCCGCCCCCTGTCGAAAGAGGCGGCACAAAATGACTACATGACTCGTCCTTATACGCAGCTTCTGGGGGGTGTGCTGCCCGAACACTGTGCCTCGACCAGACGGCCCCGGCCAGCACACAAGCGCATTTTCTCGGCACCGATCACATTTTTTTCATAATTATCCTATTGATAATTATAAATTAAATTCCGCCATCCCCAGGGGGTAGTCTGGCCCGTGTGCCATACGGGGCGTTACCAGAGCACCCGGATATAGCTGACCCGGTTATCCACCTTCCCCCAGAACATCACCTGCAACTGCGGCACGATCCCCAGATCGGCCATCATGGGGTTGATGTCGTCCAGCGGTAGACGATCAGGCTCAGCCTGGAGCTGGTCACACCGCGTAGCGGCGTCCTCAAGCTGCGTGAACGTTCTGGCCTGGCTGAAATCGGCGTCCCATGCGCCCTGTTCGGTGTAGAACAGATCCTGAGTGCCATTGGGCAGGCGGATGACAAAGCCCTGTGGCTGTACCGCGTTTTTTCCCACGGATTTTTAGGCATTCAGCCAGAATTTCAGGGTCTTCTGCTCGGCGTGCACATGCTTGTCTGTCATGGGGGCATCCTTCTGTGATGGCTATGCATCAGCCCAGTGTGGCACCGGATCGGGGAAGCCGGCAACTCGGGTCACACGAAACACCGGGATATCATGCCGGCGGAGGCCCGCCGCAGGCGGTTACCGGCGCGCAGATCCCCCTGGACACCCCCCGCCCTGCTAAGCCCAGCGGCCTGTCAGCAGCACAGGAGCCTTTCTGCGACCCTGTGCCGTTGATTTGGCGCACGTAGTGCGGGAAATCTTTTACGGCACGTTGCGCCGGCTCGCCGGCGCTTATGGTCGCAGGGGCACGGGCTTACCGCCCTGCCCGGCGTATCCCACCAGGCTGGTGTGCGTGATGACACCCTGCCCGGCGCCACGCGTCGGGAGGAACTTTCTATGCCCTGGACGGCAGGACAGGGCAATGCTGTCCTACCTCCTTTTTAAAGGACGTGTTTTGTTATGGAGCAATGTTCGAAACTAAGCTTAGTTACAACAAACCTTCGAAATTAACTGCCTGTTTTAGCATCAATCTGCCCGATGCCGGCTCCGGCGTCGTGTGAACACAGAGATTTTACTAGAATGCTGTAACTAAAAGACGGGGGTTGTGCGCCGAAAAATGCGCGGTTTCTGGCGGCCAGGCAGCACAACACCCGCGACGGGCGCGGGTAACAGGTCAGGGGGCAGGTACGGTGGCAGGCTAACGGATGCCGGCTTTCTCGAGCAGCAGGCGGTAGAAGGTTTCCGCGTCCGTCTGCTTCAGGCCCGGATGGGCGGCATTCAGTTCGGCCTGGAGGCGGGTGCACACCACCGGGGAGACGGTCTTTTCCCAGCGCACAAACGCCTGCCAGTGCGGACGGGTGGCTTTCGGTTTACGTCCGGCGACCCGTTTTTCCAGCGCGCGGCCCAGGTCAACCACCGTGCTCTCTTTCACGCGCAGCAGCTCCGGGCTGACCACCATCCGGCGCAGTTTGATGAGCATCTTTTTCAGCGCATGGTTGCGCACGATGTCGATGCCGTGGCGCGCCATGTTCAGCAGGTGGCGCTGATAGCGCTGCTTCAGGCTTTCACTCAGCCCGTGTTTAATGGCCCACTGACGGTACTGGTGCAGGGTGTGCCGGACTTCCTCAAGCGCAATGCCACGGGAGGTAAAGAAACGCGGCCCGAGCCACATCCGCATGGCCTTGTTCTGGCCGCTGTCGGTGTCTTTGTCACGTTTCACCACAATGTAGGGGTTATCTGCGGTGCCCATCTGCTCCAGCACCGCCAGCGCGTTCAGCGCCACGTCATAGGCTTTGCGGCCGTTCTCATAGACGTGCAGCACCCCCATGGCCCGGGCGATGTCCTCAAACGAGCACATCACCTCAAAGGCGTAGTCGCTGTCCGGGCTGTAGTCGCAGTGGGCGGCCAGCGCCAGGCTCAGCGCCGTCAGCGCCTCGCGGCTTTCGCGCCGGGCGGTCGTCCGCATCGGTTTGGGGGTAAAGGTCGGATCGTTGCGACGGGTATAGGGAATATAGCCCCGCTGGCGCAGCGTGATTAAATCGGGGTTGCGCGTCCAGTCATGGCCGCCGAGGCGGGCCACCATTTTGCTGGCGGCGCCGCGCGGCACGGTGCCGGTAAACACAGGCACGTGCCGGCGGTGGATTTTAGGCAGGCCCTGACGCAGCGCATTGGCCTCGCCGCGCCGCGTTTTGCGGCCAGGACGTGTCTCAGGACAGACGGATAGGGCTAGGGAATGTGTCTGCTCAATCACCCCATCCTGCACTTATGGCAGAATGGAGTTGTTTTAGAGTTGTCATGCGCTATAATCCTTCAAGGTTTATCGCCTAAGCCCCCCGTCGCCCTGGTAGTGTTCCGCCAAGTTCAGAACCAGTGTGCCGGGGGGCTTTCCAATTTCTGCAATAGATAATACTCAGTCGTCTCTGTTCTGCCAAGTTCAAAAACGCCGTTTGTTACCCGCGTACTTCCTGTAATTTCCTGATCTTTCCTGCATTTTCTGCGCTAATTTTGAGCGCCGTCATGGTTTGATGCTGTCCGGCAATATTTGGTTACCGGTTTACATCCTTGTAAATACAGCATTTATTATTTCCGGGTAGCGATACATGTTAAGAAACTTATCCATCCAACTTCTCTTTTAAAATTTTCAATTCGAAATACTGTAATCGCTCAATCGTAATATGTCCTTTAGAATGCCTACCGCGATGGGCCATTCCTTAGGCAGTGTGGTATAGCCAGAAACAAATTCTAGCCATCCTTCTGCTTCGGCCTCTCCTCGCTTTTTAAATTACGACAAATAGGTTATCAATTTTCTATATGATCTGCTGTTTCACCGCCGACTCCGCTTCCCTTGTGGCTTCTTTAGCTTTGTCACATCTTTGCCAGTTAAAATCCCAAATCTCACCAGATATTTATTAGCCTTAGTTAGTATGGCAAGCTGTCATTGATAATGCATTTATGTTTAAGGAGCTTAGCTTCGCCGTATATGCCGTTTTACGGGTGCTGTTAAGCCAGCGATAGTGCACCATACTAATTGTTGAAAATATGCATCACTTGGCCGAAACTACTCTCAAGCGCCGCTTGGCTACGCATTTTCAATCCCATTGAGCAAGCTATCTAAATTTGCAGGTCATACACTGATGAGGCTAGGCAAAAGAATATTTTTGTCTAGGCAAAATACACTAGACTAGGCCCCTGCCTTCTAGGCCAGTGGTTTGATAGGGAGTTCATCCAAGTATACTTTAATCATTCAAATTCTGTCGTTTTTGCCTAAATCCCTTCAAAGCTATTGATACCTATTTTAAATAATACAATCTTTTTAAGAATGTGTCGATAAAATAACCACACAAAAGGATGTACCTAATTTTTAAACACATACAAAAGAGACCACCTGATTTTACATTTTATCCTCAAAGGTTTAAGAGTAAATAAATTAGATGTAAAGTCCCTATGTTCTCCACCACTCATTAATCTTCACTTTAAGAATAGAAGAAGGTCTATTTCTGCGAAAACAAAAAAATTATAACTCATAGAAAGTAAGTCATTAATTACATTGAAAATAAAATAAGCTTGTCGTAATCTCCTAAAAAATCAGGAACACAAAGAACTGAACATTTATTTAAAATAATTGAGAAACTTGACATAAGACACTTAAAATAGCGAGTGCACTCTAGAGTATACCCTAGTCTTTAAATAATTAATTATCCGAGTATACTATAGACTATACTCTACTTAACCCAATGAAATTTTAGCCATAGTATATAGCGGGTATGTCTATACTCGCACAAGAGTACTATACGAGTATAAGGCGAGTATGTTTTCCGCAGACTCGCCATTTCACCCACACTGTTAAGGCCATAACCTCATGAACTAAAGTTAAAATATTGCAAGATGCAATCTTGCGTGGGGTGTGCCCATGACGTACCAAAGAGAAGGATGATCGATTTAATAGCGGCTTTTAAGGCTTGCACATATCCGTGGGGTTCCTTTTTTCCACCAAAATGGCATAGTGGGGTTTATTCCCGGCCCCCAGAAGGTAATGACTATGCGAAAGGTTATGTTATTCTCGGTGCTCGTGCTCTCTTTCGGCACCCAAGCCAATGATTGTTTTGATATAGCGGCGAGCGATTATAAAATCGATTCCGATTTACTCCGCGCAATATCATGGAACGAATTACGGTTCAAGACTGACGCCATTGGTAAGAACCCGGTCACCGGATATGGGGCGAGGCTGATGCAAATAGACTCGCAGAACTTCCCACACCTGGCGCAATTCGGCATTACGCCACAGCAGTTAAAATCATACGCCTGTATGAACATCTACATGGGTGCGTATGGCCTTTAAACGCTGGGGATGAACTGGAATGCCGGGTTCGACTCTGCACCGCGACAGGTAGAATGTCGCAACAGTTATGCGCGGAAAATTTATAACACATATATATCGCTCAAGGCACAAAGACAGACGCCTCACTGACAGAGTTCGAAAAAATTATCCCCATATTCACATGAGATAAAGCCAGTGAGTTTTACCCCCAGCAAGGGGTAAAGCGAACGGGAGCGGTTTTTTTTCGCGGAGCAAGCGAAAAAACGTCGATTGTGAATATGGGGATAATTTTTTTCTAACCAGGGCGTCCCCTCTGGGGATAGCGGGACAACGAAAATTTATTTTCGTTGGGGCGGGCAGGGGGAATTAAAGTCGACCCCCTCAATGGGGGTTGCCTTTGACAGGCGCGGTATTTCATCTTGTCACGAGGCTGAACCCCAAAAGGCAATCACACCTTAATAATAAAAAAGGCTAGAACCTATTCGGCTTTTCTGCATAAAGGTTACCTTTAACTTTTCAGCGCGGGCAGTTTCTCTACCCCGTAAATTGGTGTCTGTTTTTCTAAATTCCTCAACACAACCTTAATGGTCGGTTAAAGCATTAGTCAACGCTCATGGCAAAATTGCAGTACTAGTGAGTAGCACGAGTGCGAATTAGTGCAAACTGGACGGTTAACGAAAGCCGCGGCTGCGACAGATTTCAGCGGAGAAAGGGCCACAGTAAGACAGAATTCACCGGACACAAGACATGTAGACACTCCACTTGTATGGCCAGTGAGCCAGCTGCGCGGGGTTGAATCCTATCGTTCGCCATTTGACCCTCGCCAACAGGCTCGTAACCCGCAGAGGTTCGGCGGAGCTTACCGGCTTGCTGGTTAGCGCAGTGGGGCTGACGACTGGCTGGCCGGCCTGCCGGTTAGGTACCGAAGAGGGCTAGGGGGTGGCCGTGGCTGTTTCAGCGCAGAGAGCATCAGAGATACCGCCGCATGAGATGCTGTGGTGATTTTTTCCCTGACAGGTACAGATACTCCCTCAGAAGGATAAGCAGCAGGGACAGGATGGCAGGAGGAGCTAAGCGTAGGCGTAGGGAGGGCCGGTCAACTATTCTCGGCCAGCAACGCCGCTAGTGGAGTACAAGCCCATTGATAACACCGGCGTGCAACAGTACTTGTCATACAGCTTGAATAAGACAAATTGCGATCGCATCATTCACATGTAGACCGAGCCGCTAATAAGTTGGGCATACATCGGCACATGAGGCGAGAACGATATAGGTTTTTGATTACAGACACACGCTCCTTATGCAGTTGTGTCACAGACGTAATTGGTGAAAGACATACATACCTAGTGACCTGATGATTTAATCTTTGCGGGCAGCCATCGCCTCTGAGTGCCACTTATAACGTTCTTTGGTCGGATGGTGGTGACCAGCTAGGCTGTTTCTTTACCCGCGGCGTTGCTTAATAATAAATATGGGAAAGGCTTAAAGTTCTGGGACCAGCGACAGGCGGTTTTTGTTTTCGGTGATGGTGAATACAAGCTTGCCGTCTTCGGTTTCTGTCATAGCAGCACTGAGCGGGGTGTTCTCTGAAATTTTCTTTAGCGCCGGCAGCAGGAATGTGCGCCGCATTTCGGCAAAGTTTTGTCGTTGTGATTCCGGTAGCTGGTAGCGTTCTGCCAACCATTTGGGTGTGGTAACCCAAATACCGGAAGACCGGTACTGACAAAGGCTTTCATAGAGCCGGATCACACGTGTGCTATTAAGTTTTCCGCAATCATACAAGTTGTATGTAGTGAACTCCCGGGTCAAGCCTACCAGATATGGCATCACTTTTTGGTTGAATTCTAATGTCCATTGGCCGCGCCCGCGCTTTAAACCAACTTCCGAAAGCCAGGGGAGCATACGCTCTTCATACTCACCTTCTTCCATATAAAACGTCACTACGTTAGATGAGAGAGCCTGTACGCCCTTTTTTACATCAATGCTCGCCAGGGTCTGGCTTACATTAAAAAACCTCGCATAGTCCGCTACACGCACATTAAAGCAACCATCATGGTCATTTTCACGATAAACCTGAAGAAAACACAGCCATAGTACCCGTTTTGCTTGAAGCGACAGATGATAGGCAGCCTGTGTCATTTCATTGGATTGTGAGATCCGGGGACTGCGCTTTTGCGCCGGTAGATTGGAAGATGTGTCTGCCATAGTCGTCATAGGAAGTTTAAGGATTTCCCATAGTGTAACTGACCTGTGAGTAAGTCAATTCGTAATACCTATAATTGCTGGCTGGTGGGGAACTATGAACTTTAAGTATTTCCCATACGAACTTATGGTGATTCCCATAGTAACTTTAAGCATCTCCCATAGTAACTTTAAGTGTTTCCCATACGAACTTTAACTGTTTCCCATACTGACAGGTCCTCAGGCTAGAGCCGGCGCGGCTTGCAGGCTGTCTAAAAAGGTTTAAAAAGATTTAAAAAGAGAAAAAAGGTTTAAAAACAGGCTGTGGATATGTGAGAAACGCTGATACACAGGCGCAGAGGACGGGCATGCCATGGGAAGCACTTAAAGTCTTCGCTTATGGGAAACACTTAAAGTTGGAATGTGGAAGACTGCTAAAGTTTGTGAACAGTCACCTTTTATAAGGCAGATTATGTTCCAACCATCATGTTTTGCTTAGATACTGACCTGCTGACGTAAGAAAAATGGCCGTGATCTGGCTTAAACAGTAAGCCTCTACTGAGGCGTTATCAGTCGGTTTTATCGCCTAGCCTGCCCCAAGTCACAGATTTTGTTCTTGCCTCTTTATTCCTCTACACATTCAGGAACACTACCCTCTCTTCTGGCCCCCAAGGCATTTTCATAATGCTGACTTCAGCGATAAATAATGCACTCAGTTACTAATTCTTAATCACCCTAAACTTTGCAACTCTTAGCGTGGTTTGCAATTTTTCTGTTGCTTTGCGACAAACATCAAGATTTAATAAATTATTGCAAAGTTAACTGAAGGGATTTTGACATGGGATTGATGGACACACTTGATCAGTGTATTGCTGCAGGACATGAAATGACCCGAGCTATTGCGATAGCTCAGTTCAATGATGACAGTCCTGAAGCCAGGAAAATTACCCGCCGCTGGCGGGTCGGTGAGGCAGCGGATCTTATTGGTGTATCTTCGCAAGCAATCCGTGATGCAGAAAAAGCAGGACGTCTTCCCTATCCAGATATGGAAAAACGCGGTCGTGTTGAACAGCGTGTGGGTTATACGATTGAGCAGATCAATCATATGCGGGATGTGTTTGGGACACGCCTGCGCAGGCCAAAGGAAAGTATTCCACCGGTGATTGGTGTGGCAGCCCATAAAGGCGGAGTCTATAAAACGTCTGTTTCTGTCCACTTGGCTCAGGATCTTGCGCTCAAAGGGCTTCGGGTACTGTTAATAGAAGGCAATGACCCCCAAGGAACAGCCTCCATGTATCATGGGTGGGTACCTGATCTGCATATTAATGCGGAAAACACATTGCTTCCCTTCTATCTCGGAGAGCGTGATGATGCGTTTTACGCCATCAAGCCGACGTGCTGGCCAGGACTGGATATCATTCCTTCATGCTTGGCACTACATCGTATTGAGACTGAGCTCATGGCGCGCTATGACGAAGGCAAATTGCCTACTGAACCTCATATGATGCTCAGGCTTGCTATCGAGTCTGTTGCTCAGGACTATGATGTTGTCGTTATTGACAGTGCGCCTAACCTTGGGATCGGGACCATCAACGTCGTCTGTGCGGCTGATGTGTTGATCGTGCCTACCCCTGCTGAACTTTTCGATTACACCTCAGCGTTGCAGTTTTTTGATATGTTGCGCGATTTATTAAAAAACGTTGACCTGCAAGGGTTCGAGCCTGACGTCAGGATCCTGCTCACCAAATACAGTAACAATAATGGTTCCCAGTCTCCTTGGATGGAAGAGCAAATTCGGGATGCCTGGGGCAGCATGGTTCTCAAAAATGTTGTTCGTGAAACGGATGAAGTAGGAAAGGGTCAGATCCGCATGCGGACTGTATTTGAGCAGGCGATCGATCAGCGCTCTTCAACTGGTGCATGGAGAAATGCTCTCGCGATATGGGAACCTGTGTGTAATGAAATATTTGATCGGCTGATTAAGCCTCGGTGGGAGATTCGGTAATGAAGCGTGCACCTATTATTGCAAAACCTACGTCTCCGGCAAACACGACCTCAGCAACAACATCACCTGCCGCGCCCATGGTGGATTCCCTGATGTCACGGGTTGGGTCCATGGCCAAAGGAAATACCATTACGCTTCCTGTATGTGGCCGTAACGTAAAATTTGTGCTTGAGACTATTCCTGCTGAGTCTGTTGAAAAGACAACACACGTCTGGGCTGGTAATGAACGTGTTCAGGCATTTTTAACACCAGCGGCGCTGGATGACCTGATCCCTTCTTTCATGGCTACTGGACAGCTCAATCCCGCCTTTGGTCGTAAAGATCATGGTGTGATTGAGATCGCCGATGGCAGTCGCCGTCGTATGACCGCAATCCTGACGTCAAGCGAATATCGTGTTCTGGTTGGCGAACTTGATAACGAGCAAATGGATGCATTATGTAAGCTAGGAAATGACTATCGTCCTACCAGTGCTTACGAAAGGGGTAGACGTTATGCTTACCGACTCGATAATGAATTTAAAGGCAATATTTCTGCGCTTGCCGACGCAGAAAAAATATCAAGAAAGATTATCACTCGATGCGTAAACACAGCAAAATTACCCCAAGAAGTCATAGCCCTCTTCTCTCATCCTGGTGAATTATCTGCAAGAGCAGGTGAACAGTTACATCAGGTTTCTATGGGAAGAGAAACGGTATTGCTTGAAAAAGCACGTGAACTGGCAGAAAGGCACGCACAAGGAGTCGTTTTCGATGCCATTGATGTCATTAAAGAGCTGACCGCAGCCATCAATTCTCCAAAGAAAAAGCCAAATGAGCCGTCTTCGGTACGAGAATTTTTTCCCGGGGCAACAGCCCACTATAAGGGAAATAAGGTTATTTTCAGTTTGGATCGTTCAAAATTGCCTCAGAATTTGATTACGCAATTTGAAGAGCTTCTCGAACGTCTTGAACAGCCTAAAGTAGAGTAATTGCGCTCTTTGGTACATTTTTGGTTCTGACGACAAAAAATTAGTTGTTAAGAACTGATTTTGCATGAAAAGTTGGGTGACACATGGTCACTTAGGATGTGTCTGGGACCATGGTCCCAGATGTATCTTGAAAGGCATAGCCTCAAAAATCATCATGAATCTTGTCTGCAAAGTGGACTTGCTAGATGAGTGGGACCGCGGTCCCAGAAGAACTCTCAGATATATGGCTCATGCGTCTCAAGTACTAAGGTTCTCGCTTTCAATAACCTATACTGACTATAACTATGACTTGAGATAAAGAGGCGAGTGATTCAGTAAATGCCCCGCACTTTTAAACGTAGAATGGCATATATGACCTAAGAACTTCTCAGAACCATACCTCATATGCAATGCTATAAGCCCTCTCTAAGGTGGTGCCATGCCAGCATCTTTCCTCTGATGAAATGAAATTACTTAGAAAAGCTGCGGAATAACCAACTTGTTGTGCTCGGTGCTTTAAAGATGAATGATTCAAATCACTGAAGGGCTTAATTTTTAAGTGCAGCAAGAATCTCGGATTCCATCTTCTTCGGGGTAGAAATCGATGCGAAACGCTTAAGTGGCTTTCCATCACGTCCAATCAGGAACTTAGTAAAATTCCATTTGATCCGTCCACCCATGACGCCAGGCAATTCATCTTTCAGATAACGAAACACTGGATGCGTTGAGGTACCGTTGACCTCCACCTTCTCGAACATCGGGAAGCTAACCCCGTAGTTGATGTAACAGGTCTGCGCGATTTCGTCGGCACCGCCGGGTTCCTGCTTACCGAACTGATTGCACGGAAAACCAAGCACCACCAAACCTTGGGCAGCAAATCTTTTGTAGAGCGATTCAAGGCCAGCATATTGTGGCGTAAATCCACAGTGGCTGGCGGTATTAACTACGAGAACCAGCTTGCCAGCATAGTCGGCCATAGAAATAAGCTGGCCACTCAAACTGGTGGCAGTAAGTTGGTAAAACGTAGTCATGTCAAAATTACTCATATCGTAAATTCGTGTACAACGTAGGATAATTGCCTGTCGATCATAATTGCACATTTTCCAGATCCGCTTTTGGCACAAAGAGAAACTGGTGGATGCCAAGTCCACTATGCGTGAAAAGCAAAAGTTTGCAATTCTTCTTACAACTGATGAGGATGCATTTATAACAGGTCAAGAAGCGTTGTCACTCAACCCAAGGCACAGGATCACCAATATAGGTATGTGTGCAGCAGCGGCAGGTCACCTTAACGTCCTTTCCCGTAATCGAAGGGTTTACCTGTTGCAAAATACCATTACCATCAACAAATAGGCCTGGATAAAAACTGCTTTCTCCGATGCAGACTAAATCCCTTTGCTGATACTCGTGCATCGCAACCAGCCAGAACACAGGCTCGGTAGTATAAAGGCGGCCACATACTTCGCTAAATAGTTCATCCCACGGTGACCTGCTCCCAATAAATTATCATGGTTCGGGGTTAGTAATATCTGCTTTTGGCACAGAGCGGACTGATCCTTAGGCCAGTGTCCGCTATGAACGAGAAGCAGACATTCGCCCTATCTCTTTTATCGTACTCACAATAACCGCATATTCTTGATTGAATTTTTTGGTTTATCGTCCTTTCAGTCAGTCTTTACAAATTTTAAACTGTTTCGAAACAAATATTTATGTAATCTTTCATATCCATGTACTAGTCAGGTGGTTTGCAATGAATTTTTCGTCAATTGAGGAAGTTAGGAATCGTATCGATCAGATTGACAGTGAACTGGTTAAAATGATCGCGCAACGTAGCCAGTGTGTTAAAGCTGCAGCAGCTTTCAAAAGTGACCATTCAGCCGTGCGTGCTCCAGACCGCGTCCAGCAGGTAATTGATAAGGTAAGTATTCAGGCGACTGAAGCAGGACTTCCCACAGTGATTATCGAAAAAGTCTACCGGGCTATGATCGGTGCGTTTATCGATTATGAACTCGATCAACATGACCAATTGCGACAAGAAAACCGCTGAAAACGTGCGTCAAGTTACCATATAGGAGCTGTTGGATGTCCGCTTTTAGCACAAAGCGGACCTGCGAGCGGAGTCAGATTTGTCTAGAGCGAGAGGCCGGATCACTTTTAGAGTAAAGCCACGTCTGACACTTACCAAGCACGAGAACATAACCATTACCATCTACCTATCCATATCAGGACAGTTTTACTTATTAAAATGACACTTGAGAAAGCAGCTTTACGGCCGCCCGCCTAATTCCCGCCAGATTTTACCCTGCCGCCTCCTGTTGGAGTGGCCTGCCTCCGAGAAGAAACGCCTGTTCATGACCGATCCGATGCGCCCCGTTTTGTTACCCTTCGAGGGATCACCTGTTCAGGGCCCCACGGCACTGGCCCTTCCGGGCGACGCGTTGCCACTGAACCCGGCGCAGGCCTACCTGATCGGCCTGGCCTCGGCCGTCAGCCGGCGCACCATGCTCTCGTGCCTGACCATCCTGGCCAGCATGCTGGGTGCCGGTACGCTGCAGCACTGCGCCTGGGGCAGCCTGCGCCGGCACCATATACAGGGCCTGCTGGAGCTACTGCAGATCGGTGGCCGGGCGCCGGCCACCGTCAACACCTACCTGTCGGCCCTGAAAGGCACCGCGCGCGAGGCGTGGATGATGAAGCAGATGGACACCGACAGCTACCAGCAGATCCTGGCCCTGCGGACGGTGCGCGGCAGCCGGCTGCCGCGGGGGCGGGCGCTGGCCGCGGAGGAGATCCGCGCGCTGTTTACCTGCTGTGAACAGGATACAAGCTGTAAAGGCTCGCGCGATGCGGCAATGCTGGCAGTGATGCTCGGCTGCGGCCTGCGCCGCGCCGAAGTCATCGCCCTGGACACGGACAGCGTGCTGCCCGAGGCGCAGGCCCTGCGGGTGCGGGGCAAGGGCAACAAAGAGCGACTGGCGTTTATGCCGGCGGCGGTCTGGCAGCGGATCCGGTACTGGACCGACACCGTGCGCGGCGACGGCGCCGGGCCGCTGTTCACCCGGATCCGCGCCGGTGACGATGTCACGTTACCGCGCCTGACCCCGCAGGCGGTGTACCACATTCTTGGCCAGCGCCGGGCGGAAAGTGGCATTGCGGGGTGCGCGCCCCACGATCTGCGCCGCACCTTTGCGTCGATGATGCTGGAGAACGGGGAAGATCTGCTGACGGTGCGCGATGCGATGGGGCATGCCAGCGTCACCACCACCCAGAAATATGACCGGCGCGGGGACACGCGTCTGCGCGAGGCGGCCGATAAGCTGGCGTTCTGAGCGGAGGGACATGCATACCAGGGCCAGGGCTGCAGCAGACTCTGCCGGCCCCCGGTATGGGCCAATCATCGGGGACCGGCCGGGCTAAAGTCGCGACGCAGAAGTCGAGATGCATCGCGCATTACGGCCGTCTACTGGCACTTTTTTCAATGGCTCATTACACGCGATGGATGCGCCTACCTTTGCATCCGTGTATTCCTCTCGTATATACACAAGTGCCCCCACCTTTTCTGCAGCTGGGTATGCGCTAGTCTGAATAATGGCCGCCCGATACACAGCCCCTCCTGATGCATTAACTGCTCATAGGAAGATCTGGAAATGTCTATCGCCCAGACTTACAGGCGTAAAGTTTATATAAATATATGATTTTACATCAATATTGAAATGTATCTCTTCAGGGAGTGCTTCTTCCGACTTTCGCTTTGTGGCTCATTTATCAGATCTCGGCACCCGCGCAGGCCGCGCGTTTTTAACCCCATCTCCCAGCATATTCACTGTGCTACCCCGGATCGTCGTCTAGGAAGAAGCAGAAAAACAGGGGCTGCGCGCCAGCACCGAAGGGAATACTCGAAGCAGGAGGGAACCCCATGGAGCGTACAGCGTGTAATGTTTATGTCTCCGCTGGGTGTGCCTTGTTTCAAGCCACCTTTCGGCTCAATGATGGCCATCGACTTGACCACGGGTAAAACCCGCTGGCAGGTTCCTGTCGGCAGCATTCAGGATGCACCGGTCAACGGCGTAACTCCAGGCGTCAATATTCCTCTGGGTATGCCAACCATGGGCGGTCTTCAGGGCTGTGGGGTCTTTTTTATTTCATCGAGATAGTTGTAAACAGTGTACCGGGTTACGCCGAGCACTCTGGCAGCCATTTCCACACCGCCACGCACGATAAACAGCCCTTTTTCCTGCATTAGCCGGACGATCTCGACCTTGTCTTTTTTAGTTGTGCCAACCTGTAACTGTCCGGACGGCGGAAGGGCGCCGGCCACCGTCAACACCTACCTGTCGGCCCTGAAAGGCACCGCGCGCGAGGCGTGGATGATGAAGCAGATGGACACCGACAGCTACCAGCAGATCCTGGCCCTGCGGGCGGTGCGCGGCAGTCGGCTGCCGCGGGGGCGGGCGCTGGCCGCGGAGGAGATCCGCGCGCTGTTTACCTGCTGTGAGCAGGATACAAGCTGCAAAGGCCCGCGCGATGCGGCGATGCTGGCGGTGATGCTCGGCTGCGGCCTGCGCCGCGCCGAAGTGATTGCGCTGGACACGGACAGCGTGCTGCCCGAGGCGCAGGCGCTGCGGGTGCGGGGCAAGGGCAACAAAGAGCGGCTGGCGTTTATGCCGGCGGCGGTCTGGCAGCGGGTCCGGTGCTGGACCGACACCGTGCGCGGCGAAGGCGCCGGGCCGCTGTTTACCCGGATCCGCGCCGGTGACGATGTCACGTTACAGCGCCTGACCCCGCAGGCCGTCTACCACATTCTTGGGCAGCGCCGGGCGGAAAGCGGCATTGCGGGGTGCGCGCCCCACGATCTGCGCCGCACCTTTGCCTCCATGATGCTGGAGAACGGGGAAGATCTGCTGACGGTGCGCGATGCGATGGGCCATGCCAGCGTCACCACCACCCAGAAATATGACCGGCGCGGGGACACGCGTCTGCGCGAGGCGGCCGATAAACTGGCGTTCTGAGGGGGAGATGAGAACGCGCAATAGGATCAGTGCCTGGCGCTGCGTAAGCCTGCCCGGCGTGACGTAGGCCGCTCATCAGGGGTGAAAGCCGGGCTAAGGCCATGCTCGCCATAGCTGCCGCCGGCCTGCCGGTAAGGTAAAGGTCCGTTTTGAGCAAAAAGAGGACAATCAGTTTTTACATATACTGAGGGCAAGAAAGAGAGATATTCGTCCAGCAGCTTCACTTGCTGTGAGTTCATAAGCGGCTAAACTGGCTTGTTTTTCACCCTGTATCAGAGCCTGTAATCACATTAAGGAGTTTGTTTTGAAAATGTCAGGAGCTGTCGGCGCGCTGTCCGTATTCATCGGGGCTATTTCAGTCGCACTGTGCCACAAGGTTAAAATGTGATAACCAGAAAGGATTTAAGGTTTTTTTGCAAGAATAAAGGTGTTCTGTGCGCTCTGCCGGAACGCTTGATTTTATTGAAGGGTAGGATGCTTCCTACGGCATGAAGAAAATCAATGCCGTTTCCGGATACTGGCGGGTAAATAACGCTGTGGCTGCTGAGGGGGGATGCCTTCAATAAGTTGGTTAATCATTTCAAAACAGTTCCAGGCCAATTGCCGGTTATCCTGCACCACTGTATCAATTTTTACGGAAAGCGCATCATAGAGATAATGGTCGTCAAAGCTGCACAGCTTTATTTCTGCGTTGAGCAGCTTGTGCTGAGAAAGATATCGGAGCACCCCCTCCTGTAATCCACAGGCGGAGCAAAACAGCGCTTCTGGTAACCGGCCGAGGTACATCACTAAATCTGCAAACATCTCATAGCCGGAACTGGCGTTATAGTGCCCGTGGTTAATCCATTCAGGTTTCACCGCCAGTCCTGCCCGCTCCAGCCCAAGGCGATAACCGGCTAGGCGATCGCGCGTGGGGGAGATCCGAGGTTGCCCGCCAATAAAATAAAACTCACTGACGCCCTCAGCCAGCGCTTCCACTAGCCGGGCAGTCGGCTCGATTGATTCTGTGATCACTAACGGCAAACTTGATTCCCCTAGATGCCTGTCAAAAAGTACCACCGGGAGTTGTTTATTGATGCGTTGATACTCGGTGTCATTGAGCATACTTGAGGCCACAATAATGCCGTCCACCTGACGTTGAATGAGGTTATTCACGGCAAGCGTTTCCTGACTGGTATTTTCATCCGTACAGGCGATCAGCAGTTGCAAACCAGAATCACGGCACAAGGTTTCAAGGGCATGAGAAAAAGTGGCAAAGCCCTGGTTGGTCATTTCAGGGACGACCAACCCGAGCGTGTGGCTCCGGCTGGATGTCAGCGATCTGGCGTGAATGCTTGGCTGATAATTGGCCATGCGCGCCACATTCATTACCCGTTCTTGCGTGGACTCTGAGACGCGAAGTTCTTTGCCGCGGCCACTGAGAACAATACTGGCGGTTGATTTAGATACCCCCGCCATTTGGGCAATATCTTTGATAGTGACGCGCTTGGGTTTATCCACGTGTAAGCAAGCCTGAATGAACACAGAGGCTTATACTACCATGCTCGATTCGAGTTGCCAGTGTTCCACGGTCAGTTGCCCCCGCCCTTGCCAATGAATACGCTGTTCAGCGGCAGGGAAATACCGGCTGGTCATGGTCGCCTCACCGTGGTTGATGAAAATCTCTGCGATCGAATGATCGCACAAGATATGCAGGTGTTTCACCTGCCCGGACCAGTAACGCGTTTCCGGCTCACCGGTACGGCAATTGATCCGGCGGAGAGTTACCCCCTGTGCCGTGCAGGTCAGGATTAACGCCCCGGCCAGGTTAGCTTGCCACTCGCCTTGGGAGGCGATAACCAGCTCGGCCTGCGTGATCGTAAGCGGGGCCAGGTCATCAGCGCGCCCCTGTTGCCAGGTGTGTTCGCCACGGAGTGACTGAAGTTCTTTTACCGGCTGCTGGATAATTTTCCCGTTAATCAAATGCAGCACCCGCGGACAGCTCATCATATGCATCCAGCCATACTCTGCGGTGGGCTGGTAAAATTCATCCTCATCTGGCACGCCTACCCAGCCGAACAACAGCCTGCGGCCATCATCACTGAGGGTGGTCTGAGGCGCATAAAATTCAAACCCCAGATCGAGTTCATGAAAATCGCCATGAGTGAAATCAGCGTGTTCATAATCCAGCCGGCCAACGAAATAGCCGCTCTGGTGTGTATTAAGCCAGCTCTGTTCTTTCGCGACTAAGCTCTGGGGGCAGACCAACAGCACATCCTGCCCATCGAGCGCAAACAGATCCGGGCATTCCCACATGTACCCAAACTCGCCCAGCCCGTTCAGGCGACTGCCGGCAATTTCGCCTAACAATGTCCATTGCCTTAAAGTTTCGCCCCGGTAAAGCAGCACTTTCCCCTGTTCCTGTAGGTCTTGCGCCCCTAACACCATGTACCAATAAGGGCCATGACGCCAGACTTTGGGATCGCGCACATGCCCGGTGTAGCCGTCAGGCAAGCCAATGACCGGGCCGGCTTTGGTCACTTCGCCGTCCGGCCGGACGGTCGCCAGACATTGCCATGCCGTCCGGGAGTCCGGCAATTTGACATTCCCAGTGTAGAGCAGGCTCAAGGTGCCGTTATCGTTCACCGCTGACCCTGAATAACAGCCGTTAACGTCATAGACCTCCCCTGGCAGCAATGCGACCGGTTCATGCTGCCAGTGGGTCAGATCGTCTGAGCTCCAGTGCCCCCACCATTTTGCACCGTGCGCGCAGGCCAGCGGGTTCCATTGGTAAAAAAGATGATACCGGCCGTCAAACTGGATAAACCCGTTAGGGTCATTCAGTAATCCCGCCGCGGGTGAGAGGTGCCAGCCGGGGCGATAAGGGTCCTGTCTGACCTTGGGCGCGGCACTGACCACATTTTTCAGCGCTTTTTTTAACAACACATTTTCCCTCATGCTTTCTCCTCAACCCGGTATTTAAGCAGCAGCGATAAGATAAAGGCGATGCCGAAGGCGATAACCATGCCGATGATGTAATTCAGCAACGCACTGGCCTGCACAATCGCCAGGCCGGGTAGCGCAGTCAGCCCGACTGCCGTCATGCTGACGTGGGTGATCACGACATACGCGCCGCCCGCCGCCCCGCCGATAATGCCCGCAATAAAGGGTTTCATAAACCGCAAATTTATGCCGAAAATAGCCGCCTCGGTAATCCCTAACATGCCGGACAAGGCGGAGGGCAGCACCACGCTACGGGTTTTAACATCGCGGGTTTTAAACCAGACAGCGAGGCAGGCGCCTGCCTGGGCGATGTTCGCCATTGACCAGATTGGCAGCAGGAAATTCACGCCGATGGAAGGGTTACCCAACAGACCGGCTTCGATAGCATGGAAGCTGTGATGCACGCCGGAAATCACTATCACTGAATAGAGCCCGCCGAACAGCAGCCCGGCCAGCCAGCCAGCATGGGCAATCAGAGTACTCAAGATAAAGGAGATGCCATCGCCCAATGCCCGCCCGGCCGGGCCGATGACCAGCATCGCAACAAAGCCTGAGATTATCACCGTCATAAAGGGAGTGAGGATGATATCCAGGGCATTCGGGATCACGCGGCGTAACTGCTTCTCCACCCAGCTCATAAACCAGACGGTCAACAGCACCGGAAAGACGGTGCCCTGGTAGCCGATCATCGCAATATCCAGCCCGAAGAGATTCATCGTCTGGAACCCATCGGCCACGCCCCAGGCATTGGTCAGTGCCGGGTGCGTGAGGATGCCACCCAGGGTGGCGCCCAAGTACGGGTTACCGCCGAATTCTTTGGCGGCCGTAAACCCGATCAGAATCGGCAGGATGATAAAGGCGGACGAGCTGAACATGTCCAACATCACGAACAACGCGCTTTTGGGGTCTACCCAGCCATAGGTTTTCAGCATCCCCAGCAGCCCCATGAGCACGCCGGAGGCAACAATGGCTGGAATAATAGGCACAAAAATGTTGGACAATAGGCGGGCAATCCGTTGGGCCGGGTTCAGTTTGCGGGCGGCCGCGCTGGCGGCCTCACTTTTGGATGACTCACTGATCCCCACTTCTTGGATAAACGCAGCATGAACTTTATTGACTAACCCGGTGCCGAAAATAATCTGCATCTGGCCAGCATTCTGGAAACAGCCTTTCACTCCCTCAAGATCGCCAATCGCTTTTTTATCGGCCAATGCATCGTCATTGAGGACCAGCCGCAGGCGCGTGGCGCAGTGTGCCGCCGACGCAATATTCTCTTTCCCACCAAGCAGCGGCAAAAGCTGCCTGGCGACTTTATTCACATCCATAGTCTTCCCTTAATTACTGTCGAACATGTTTAATCAGAACCAGGTTTCCATCTGGATGCCAACGTTCCACTCGCCGCCGGCCGTAAACCCGCCGGATCCAAAGGCATCATCGCTGGCGTAACGATCAAGCGACGCATCCCAGTCCATCCAGCTGGCAAAAAAGCGTATTTCCGGGCGGCTCAGGAAATTGCCTATATCTCCGACTTTAAAGGTCGGGGCAAAGGTAAGCTTATAGAACCCGCCGCTGACGTCCTGCCTATCTTTGAAGCCCATAGGGCGCAAATCCATATACTGGTAGCTGCCTTCATAGGCCAGCATGAAGTTTTCCGTGATGTCCTGCATCAGGCGGACGTTCAGGGTGAGCCAGCGGTAGCCATCGCCGTTGATGTAGCGATCTTTACTCTGCTGGGCCAGCAGCGCCGGGGCCAAGTGCCAATGTGGGCTGAGGGAGGTTATGCCATAAGTGGCGACGCGCCAGGTATTCGCCTGTTCCGTAAGATTGCCGTCAGAGCCGATGCCTTTTACCTCCGCACCCAGGCCGTGCCCATACAACAGTGCCGCTTTCGCCGTTCCGTCTCGGAAACCGTAAAAATTATCACCATGCCAGGCCAGCATGGTGTGAACGCCTCTGTCGCCGGCCTGCGATGTGCGGCGTGCGGAGTTGGTACGGATATCATTATCTTTGGCGCGCAGGCCGCTCAACATAAATTGCAGCGGGCCGTTGAAGGTGTTGGCGGTCACGATGTAGTTTTCGATGCTGTTATCAATCGTTTCGATATCACCGAAATTACGGCCATAGAGGGAAAAGTTACTTTTGACATTATCTGACCATGTCACGTCATAGATACCGCCGCCAGTCCCCGCGAGGAAAACCACATCCGAATCGAGCCAGTGGATATCAAAGTTGTCACGGTCAAAACGTTTACCGGCCCACAGGGTGGCATTACCAAAGGCACCGTTAAAGGTGGGCAGGCTGCCTAATTCGACAAACGCCTGTCGGATATTCAGGTCACTAGTGTCGGCCGTCCAGTCGTTATAACTTTGCTGGCCGTCAGCGAGCATGACTTTAAAGCGCGTGGTAGCGCCGTTTGCCAGCCGGGTTTTTTGTTCGAGGTTGAGTTCAACATAGGTATTGTTTTCATTGCCTAAACGCCCGACCGCCCCGCCGGTTTCACCGGCCGGAGAGAGATAGGGGCCGCTTTGGGTACCGGCAGCGGAGTCGTTCATGATCACCCCGGAGCGGGCATAACCATGGAATTCAAACCCATCGATGAGCTTCTCCTCATCGCCCAGTTTCGGGTCAGCCGGTGGCACTACCTCGGTAGTGCGTGCAGCCAGTGTAGCGTCAGAGGGCATGGGCTGGGCCGGTGTCGCTGACCGGCTGAGCGACGCTACGCGTTCTTCAGCCAAATGGGCACGGTGTTCCGCGTTATCTGCCCGCCTTTCCGCTTTTTCCAACCTGGCTTCCAACAAGGCCAGACGCTGTTCAATCTCCGTCAAGTCAGCCGCAGCAAAAGCAGACTGCGGCATTATCGCGGCTACAACAGCCAGCGCCAACACGTTCTTCCTTATCATTATTATTCTCCATAGGGATTTCACTTTGCTAAACCGGTTTTGCAAAGAGAGTATTTAATCCCAACGGAGGTTTTCAATCAGATTTAGAGGTAGGAGCGTTTATTTGTGACAGGCATAACGTTTTTCAGAGCTGGGGAGCCACGTTTGGGTAGCGCTGTCATTGCACCTTTGGCCGTGGTAGCCAAAGCGCCGCAGTGCTGGGCAAGCTGGATGATCTGTTCCGGCAGCGGTGTAGTAAGGGGGTGTTCTGCACTCATTAACCCGGTTAACAACCCTGCAACGAAGGCATCTCCTGCGCCAGTGGTGTCAACCGGCGTAACGGCAGGGGCAGTGAAATGGCTGAGTTGCCCCTGCTGCCACACCATCACGCCTGCTTTCCCTTGGGTGATAAGCAGCAGCGCCGGGTGATAGCGTTGTGTAAACAACGCGATCGCCTCTTGCGTTTTTTCATTGCCGGTGAGCAGCCATAACTCCTCCAACGAGAGTTTTATCACGTCGGCCAGCGCCAGCGCCCGGCTAATAACCTTATGCAATATCTGCGTATTCTCCCACATATCTTCGCGTATATTGGGGTCGAAGCTGACGAAGCCGCCAGCCTGGTGAATGCGATCGATGGCGGTAAATACCGTGCTGCGTGACGGCTCAGCAGAGAGTGCAATCGAGCAAAAATGCAGGATTTCGCCCTCAGCAAACGGCGGCAAATGCTGTGCCGTGATAAACAGATCGGCGCTGGGGCGGACCATAAAGGTAAAGCTGCGCTCACCGTTCTCATCTAACCCAATCAGCACCGTTGAGGTACGCTGTTCAGCCAGCAGGCACAAAAAGGCGGTATCAACCTGTTCCACCGCCAGCACTTCTTGAAGGCATTTGCCGAAAGGATCATTGCCGACACAACCGATAAACGCACTGTCGCCGCCAAGCCTGGCAATGCCAACCGCAACGTTTGCCGGTGCGCCACCCGGACACTGACGCAACAACAGACCTTCTTCCGGCAGTAAATCAATCACGGCATCACCTAACACCCATACTCTTTTCATTTTTCACCTTCTTCTTCTGTTTCACATAAGCTAAACCGTTTTAGCTGAATTTAATACTGGTTTTCAAGAGCAATATGTTCTTGACGCTTTTACGTAATAAGAATCGGTTTATTCGCCACGGACTGGCTAGGCTCGTCTGTACTGGGTTATGGTGGACAGGCAGCAACTGTGGGAAATTCATGCGCTTCTGACCCACTCCTGTTCGAGCGTGCGTGCCAGCTGGGAGTGTGGCAGGAAGAAATGCACGAACAGTTTGACGATCCTCCTGACGTCGCACGGCACGTCCACATGCACAGGATGAGAAGAGACTATGCCAGCGACGACTTTGTTAACGCATAACTGAAGCCGCTTAACCCGTAGCTGCGGTCCGATACCTGCAAAAGATCAGGGCAGCGACAGGAACGTTTCCATACGTTGTCGTGCTGTACGCTCAGGCGACTATGCGGCCTTAAGCCGCCCCTGTTCGGTGCCCGTATTCTTGGAAGTAATGAGCGTTTCTGACGCCACCGAAATATTAATGGAGGCTAGCCGCTTGGCGGGGCAGGAGTGCAGTGCAGAAGCGAGTTTCCCGAAAATGTCACCGGCGTTCCCGCCGTAGCCCTGCGCAAATACGATCATCACCTAATGTAGTGTGGAGCCGGTATCAGCGAAAAGATGCGACGCAACTATCTGGACAGCCTTGATGATGGCGGGCCGGTTATGTTCACCGCCCGAATAGGCCTCTACCGGCTGCCGCCTGACGGCGCGATCAGTTTCGCCGCTACATCGCTGCATTTAACATAAGAGTTCTTGCTCGCACTTCCTGAGAACTCCTCAGCGCGCTTCTGCCGCTTCCGGGCGGTTTCCGGCCCCTTTCACTGTCGGAACCCCGGAAAATACCCTTGATGATTCCGAAGCCTCTGCATGGCTATGTAGAGAGGGCTGTTCTCCACGGATTGGTATATGCAGATGTTGGAAACGTCCGCTTCTGGCACAAAGCGGACATACACTAAAAGTGGGTGATGCTGCCAACTTACTGATTTAGTGTATGATGGTGTTTTTGAGGTGCTCCAGTGGCTTCTGTTTCTATCAGCTGTCCCTCCTGTTCAGCTACAGACGGGGTGGTGCGTAACGGTAAAAGTACTGCCGGTCATCAGCGCTATCTCTGCTCTCACTGCCGTAAAACATGGCAGTTACAGTTCACATACACAGCCTCTCAACCCGGTACGCACCAGAAAATCATTGATATGGCCATGAATGGCGTTGGATGCCGGGCAACCGCCCGCATTATGGGCGTTGGCCTCAACACGATTTTACGTCACTTAAAAAACTCAGGCCGCAGTCGGTAACCTCGCGCATACAGCCGGGCAGTGACGTCATCGTCTGCGCGGAAATGGACGAACAGTGGGGCTACGTCGGGGCTAAATCGCGCCAGCGCTGGCTGTTTTACACGTATGACAGGCTCCGGAAGACGGTTGTTGCGCACGTATTCGGTGAACGCACTATGGCGACGCTGGGGCGTCTTATGAGCCTGCTGTCACCCTTTGACGTGGTGATATGGATGACGGATGGCTGGCCGCTGTATGAATCCCGCCTGAAGGGAAAGCTGCACGTAATCAGCAAGCGATATACGCAGCGAATTGAGCGGCATAACCTGAATCTGAGGCAGCATCTGGCAAGGCTGGGAAGGAAGTCGCTGTCGTTCTCAAAATCGGTGGAGCTGCATGATAAAGTCATCGGGCATTATCTGAACATAAAACACTATCAATAAGTTGGGACCATTACCACCTATACATATAGCTCATATGACGATAGCAAAAAATTAATATTGATGTTAGGGTGCGTGACTTGGATCACATTCCCCCACTATCTGGTTTACGCAAGAAAAATCCATGAATCTAAAAATCGAACCCGACGTAATTTTTTCGCCTAAAAATGGAACCGGTTCCACACGAAGGGAATTTCTGCTGGCAACGGCCAGGCTGACTCTGGCTGGCGCATTCGCTTCACTGTCAGGTAATGCGTTCGCGGCCAGCGTGGCGCGCGCCAGCGATCCCGTCACGGCTTTTATCGCTCTTTCCCGCACCATCACCGAGCATAAGCAGATCGACAGCGTACTGGCAGCACGGTTTTTTGACGCTTTTGCCGCGCGGGATAAACACTTCGCTGCCCGTCTGTCGCATCTTGCGCAACTGCAAAGCCCGGACGACAGCGCGCAGCAACTGCTGAATAAAGCGACGCAGGCAGGCCTGCATGATTTTCTCTACCAGATCGTGGTCGCCTGGTATACCGGCACGGTGGGCGACGATTATCACGGCACCTTAGTTGCGTATAAGCAGGCGCTGATGTACCAGACCGTGAGCGATGGTTTGATCGTGCCGACATACTGCGGCAATGGCCCCATCTGGTGGACCGCGCCCGTTCCCGCTGAAAATCCCAGCCTGATTGAAAATCTCTGATTCATTTAAAAGTACTAAAAATCATGAAAAAACCAGTGTTTACTGCGCAAGGCGATGCTTCGGCAGATATTGTGATCGTGGGTTCCGGTATTGTTGGCGGTATGATGGCCAACGAACTGGTCAGTCAGGGATATTCGGTACTGGTGCTGGAAGCCGGCCTGCGTATCGATCGCGCGCAGGCCGTGGAAAACTGGCGCAATATGCCGTTCGCAAACCGCGCAGGCTCCGACTTTCAGGGATTATATCCTCAGTCAAAATTTGCTCCGGCACCGCTCTATTTCCCGCGTAACAACTATGTCAACGTGACGGGTCCCAATGCTGACAGTTTTCAACAAGGCTACCTGCGCACGGTAGGCGGCACGACCTGGCACTGGGCAGCCTCCTGCTGGCGACATCATCCAAGCGATTTTGTCATGCAGTCGAAATACGGCGTGGGCCGCGACTGGCCGATAGGCTATGACGAGCTGGAACCCTGGTATTGCAAGGCTGAAAACGAGATTGGCGTCGCAGGGCCAAACGATCCCGCCAGACAATCACCCACGGAGCGCAGCCAGCCTTATCCGATGGATATGGTGCCTTTTGCCCACGGCGATAATTATTTTGCCAGCGTGGTAAACCCGCATGGCTATAACCTGGTACCGATTCCGCAAGGGCGAAGCACTCGCCCGTGGGAAGGACGCCCTACCTGTTGCGGCAATAACAATTGTCAGCCCATTTGCCCGATCGGTGCGATGTATAACGGCATCCATCATGTTGAACGCGCCGAACGCAATGGCGCGGTGGTGCTGGCGGAGGCGGTGGTTTATAAAATGGACACCGACAGCAATAACCGTATCACCGCGGTTCACTGGCTGGATACCTCTGGCGCTTCGCATAAAGCCACGGCGAAAGCCTTCGCGCTGGCCTGCAATGGCATCGAGACGCCGCGTCTGTTGCTGATGGCGGCGAATGACGCTAATCCCAACGGTATCGCCAACGCTTCCGATATGGTTGGCCGTAACATGATGGACCACTCCGGCTTCCACTGTTCGTTTCTGACGAAAGAACCGGTCTGGCTGGGCAGAGGTCCGGCGCAGAGCAGCTGTATGGTCGGCTACCGTGACGGCGACTTCCGACGCGACTACTCCGCGAACAAAGTGATCCTCAACAATATTTCCCGTGTGGTCACCGCAACGCAACAGGCGATGAAAAAAGGCCTGGTCGGCAAAGCACTGGATGAGGAGATTCGCTACCGCGCAGTCCATAGCGTGGATCTCTCCATCAGTCTGGAACCGCTGCCCGATCCGGAAAACCGTCTGACGCTGAGCAAAACCCGTAAAGATCCGCATGGCTTGCCCTGTCCCGATATTTATTACGACGTGGGTGATTATGTCCGTAAGGGCGCGGAAGCTTCTCACGCGCAGCTGGAGCATATCGGGCAGCTGTTTGACGCCAAAGAATTCACTATCAGTCAAGGCCTGAATGCCAATAACCACATTATGGGTGGGGTTATCATGGGGGAAAATGCAAAAGAGGCGGTTGTGGACGGCAATTGTCGGGCATTTGACCATGAAAATCTCTGGCTGCCCGGGGGAGGCGCCATCCCCTCCGCCAGCGTGGTGAACAGTACGCTGACCATGGCGGCGCTGGGGCTGAAGGCCGCTCATGACATCAGCCTGCGCATGAAGGGGGACGCATGAAACAGCTGTTGATGGCAACGTCACTCATGGCAGCGTTGACGTTAAGCGCTCCGGCAGAGCAGACCGATCTGACATTGTTGCGCCAGGGGGAACAGGTCGCCATTGCTTCGGATTGTCAGGCATGCCACACCGCTCCGGGCAGTGCAACCGCCTTCAGCGGCGGTTATGCGATCGCCTCGCCGATGGGTGTGATCTATTCCACCAATATCACCCCTTCTGCCGACGGCATCGGGCCTTACAGCGAAGCTGAATTTTCGCAGGCGGTACGCCATGGCGTACGCGCTGACGGCGCGCAGCTCTATCCCGCGATGCCTTACACCTCTTACAGCAAGATCACGGATGAAGATTTGCATGCGCTCTATTACTACTTTATGCATGGCGTGAAGCCGGTTGAGCAGAAAAACCGACAAACCAGCCTGCCTTTCCCCTTTAACCTGCGCTTCAGCATGTTCTTCTGGAACCTGATGTTTGCGGACGATAAGCCTTACCTGAGCGATGACAGCCAGAGTGCTGAGTGGAATCGGGGTAACTATCTGGTTAACGGCCTTGCGCACTGTAACACCTGTCATACGCCGCGCGGAGTATTGATGCAGGAGGCAGGCAACCGGCCGCTGGCTGGTGCGCCGATCGGCAGCTGGTACGCGCCTAACATCACATCCGATGCGATAAGCGGAATCGGTGGCTGGCGTAACGATGAGCTGGTTCAATACCTTAAGACCGGCCGGGCTGAGGGCAAAAACCAGGCGGCGGGCGGCATGGCCGAAGCGGTGGAGCATAGCCTGCAGTATCTGTCCGACAGCGATTTGAAAGCGATAGCGGTTTATCTTAAAAGCACGACGCCAATCCGTGACGAAGGCGACACGCAACCCGCCTACAGCTTTGGCAAACCAGCGGATGTGGAGAACAGCATACGCGGACGTAACGCCAATAACGCCAATCACTCACTGACGAATGGCGCGGCACTGTTCAGCGGCAACTGCGCCAGCTGTCATCAGCCAGACGGAGCCGGCAGCGCTAATCAGGCTTACCCTTCGCTGTTCCACAATACCGCGACGGGCATGCATAACCCAGCCAATCTGATTGCCGCTATTCTGTTTGGCGTGCAGCGCAACACCGCCGCGGGTCAGGTACTGATGCCGGGCTTCAGCTCACCCTCTTATGTTGACAAGCTGAGCGATGCGCAGGTCGCTGATATCAGTAATTTCGTGCTGGCGCATTACGGTAATCCAGAGGTCACCGTGAGTGCAGGTGACGTTGCCTGGGTGCGTCAGGGCGGCCACCCGCCGCTGCTGGCCAGGGCGCAACCGTGGATTATGCCGGGCATAGTGGCGTTGATCGTCATTCTGCTTGCGGTATGCGCAGGATTAACCTGGCGGCGCCGACGTCGGATAGCCCGAGACAATGGATGATTGCAGGCGTCAATCCGCTCTGTGCATCGGCACAGAGCGGATGATGGCATTGCGGGAAGCGGGCGGAACGCGGATGCGATGCGCCCGTATAAAAACAGGCAATCAGGACGCGACTTTTGTCATCTGCGCTGGCGCGGCGCTGACCAGGCTGATGCAGTGTGAAACGATATGGGAAAGAGCAGGTGAAATATCGACCGGGATAACATCGCCTTCCTCTTCGCCAGGGACTTCCAGCGTAGCAAACTGGCTTTGCAGAAGCGCCTCCGGCATAAAATGGCCCTGTCGTTGCCGCATGCGGTTCAATACAAACTGATAATCACCCTGCAACCAGATAAAACGCACATGCGCATTGCCCGCGCGCAGCGTATCGCGATAGCGTTTCTTCAGTGCGGAACAGACCAGAACACCCGCTTCGTTTTTCTGGCCCAGGCTAAAAATCACGTCGGAAATACGCGTGAGCCAGGGCAGACGATCCTCATCGTTCAGCGCCTGTCCGGCAGCCATTTTCAGGATATTTTCACGCGGATGAAGGTCGTCGCCGTCAAGGAATTTCGCATTCAGCGCCCTGGCGAGCGCCATGCCTACGGAGGTTTTTCCGGTGCCGGATACGCCCATTAAAATGATACATGGTACTGCCATAGCCAGATCCTCCCTGTTATACCGCCGCCAGCATGCCGCCATCGACGAACAACAGATGCCCGTTAACGAAATCGGACGCTTTTGACGAAAGAAACACCGCCGCACCCACCAGTTCTTCAGGATTGCCCCAACGCGCGGCAGGGGTACGCTTGCATAACCAGTCGGTGAATTCTTTATTGTCTGCTAACGCCTGGGTCATCGGCGTGCGGAAATAGCCCGGGGCGATACCGTTAACCTGGATATTATGACGCGCCAGCTCCACGCACATGCCGCGCGTCAGCATTTTTACCGCACCTTTTGCCGCCGCGTAAGGCGTAATGGTATCCCGACCCAGTTCGCTTTGCATTGAACAGATATTGACAATTTTGCCCTTTTTGCGCGCAGCCATTTTTTTTGCCACGCATTGCGAGACGATGAATACGCCGGTCTGGTTGGTTGCAATAATATCGTTCCACTCATCAAGCGGAAATTCGGTAAAAGGATGGCGGCGTTGAATGCCGGCATTGTTAAATAACACATCAATCGGGCCTATGTTATTTTCAATATCCGCAACCGCCTGTTCCACCGCACGGGCATCGGCAACGTCAAACAGAGAAGTATGGGCTTTGAAACCTTCATCGCGTAATCGCATGGCAGCCTTTTCTGCCCGCTCTGCATGCGTGCCGTTGATGATGATTTCTGCCCCCTGTTGCGCCAGACCACGGGCCATAATGAAACCAATGCCCTGGGCGGCGCCGGTTATCAATATCCGTTTGTTGTTTAAGCTGAAAAGATCGTTCATCAACAAACCTGCCTTGTTTTGCCATTCATAACGCCTATATCACGGTTTTATGGCGTATAAAACTGTGACGGACGTCACTCTAATCCGTGTTACAAAACCCGGTTACCTTTGTTGTGAACTGTGGCAGGTCAGGCAGCCGAAATGGGCGGATCCGGTATCGGCGAATAATTCCTTTTCCCTCTGCCGGCAGGCATAATAATGTGATGGAATCGCCGTCTGACGGACATGAATAATGAAAATGCAACGCATAACGTTACATGATATCGCTACGCTGGCGGGCGTAACAAAAATGACGGTTAGTCGCTATTTACGCACGCCGGAAAAAGTAAAGGCGGAAACGGCGGAACATATCGCGAAAGTGATTGCGGAGGTTGGCTACCAGCCTGACGCCGATAATTTCGCCATGATCGGCAATACCCTGCCCCGCATCGGCGTGCTTATTCCTTCCTTTCATAATCAGATTTTTGCCGATTTGCTGGCAGGTGTGGAATCCGTTACCCGCGTACAGGGTTATCAGACGCTGGTGGTAAATTACGATTACGATCGCCAGCGCGAAGAAGAAAAGATCGCTACGGTATTGGCTTTTAATATTAAGGCATTGCTTCTGACTGAATCCGTGCATACGGTGCGCGCAGAAAAATATCTGAAAGCTGCAGGCATCCCGATTGCGGAAGTGATGGGCCTGACTCAGACGCCCGGACGCATCAGCGTAGGCTTCAATAATCACCGCGCCGGTCTGGATATGACGAATATGCTGCTGGCCAGCGGTAAAAAACACATTATCTATTTTGGTTCGATGTCCGATACGCGTGATGAACAACGCTATGCAGGCTATTGCGAAGCCATGACGGCGGCCGGACTCCCAGCGGGGCGCATAGCGCCGAATAAAATTTCTTCGGTTTCCATCGGTACAGGCATGATGACTCTGGCGCGGCAGATCTATCCCAATATGGATGGCATTCTCTGTACCAATGATGATCTGGCCGTTGGCGTATTGCAGGAGTGTCGCGCCGCAGGCATTCTTGTCCCCGATCAAATGGCGATCGCAGGTTTTCACGGGCTGGAAATCGGGCAGGTAACAACGCCGCAATTGGCCAGCGTGGTCACGCCGCGCTTCGAAATGGGCAAGGTCGCCACAGAAATTCTCATTAAAAAGATCCATCAACAACCCACCATCGAGCAGGTCGATTTGCATTATCGTCTGTCGATGGGCGCTACCATCTGAAATGTGTCACCCGATATAGCCGAATCGCCGTCACGATCACGCCATCAGTAACAGAGTTTCTTAACACTTTTTCATGTGATATTTATCACAAAAAAATACGTCAGAACGCCTTTAATAGTATCCATCTCAGGTAACGGAATGATTAAAGGAACGCTCATGACGCAACAAGCCCGCCCGAATATTTTACTGATTGCCCCGGTGCTCGATTCTCTGCTTGACCGTCTCAGCTCCGCCTTTGAGGTGCATCGTCTGTATGAACAGGATGAACCGCTGGCCTGGCTTGCCGCCGAGGGGACGCGCGTTCAGGCCGTTGTCACGCGTGGCGATGTCGGTATCAGCAATGCCGTACTGGAACAATTACCGCAGATCGGGCTGATTGCGATCTTCGGCGTAGGTACTGACGCCGTTGACCTTGATTATGCTCGCAAAGCGAATATTGCCGTCACCATCACTTCCGGCGTGCTGACTAACGATGTTGCTGACATGGCGATGGGACTGCTGCTGAGCGGCGCACGGCGCCTGTGTCTCGGCGATCGCTTCGTACGTGAAGGCCAGTGGCTCAGGCAAGCTCCCGCGCTCGGCACCCAGGTCAGCGGCAAGCGAGTCGGCATCGTGGGCATGGGCAATATCGGCCGCGCGATCGCTCAACGCGCGACGGCGTTTGATATGTCGGTATCCTATATCAGTTGTACGCCGAAACCGGAGCTTCCCTATACCCGGTGCGGGGACATTTACACCCTGGCGCGGGAAAATGATTTCCTGATCGTCGCCGCCTCCGGCGGCGCGGCAAACCGTGGACTGATCGATGCCTCGGTTCTTGAGGCGATGCCGGCGCACGCCTGGTTGGTCAATATCGCTCGCGGAACGCTGGTAGATGAAAACGCCCTGATTCAGGCGTTGCAGCGTAAAGCCATTGCTGGCGCCGCGTTAGACGTCTTCGAAGAAGAACCTCATGTCCCTGAAGCGCTTATCGCGCTGGATAATGTGATATTGCAACCACACGTCGGCAGCGCGACAGCGGAAACACGTCAAAAAATGAGCGATGTCGTTTTTGCTAATGTCGACGCGTTTTTTAAAGGGCGCCCCTTACCCAACGCTGTTTAATCCCGCATTCATTTTTATTCAGGCACTCACGATGTTGTTACCAACATCGTTAGCGCCGTACGTTCCGTAAATTCACAGAGGGCGCTGTATGGATAATAAAATACCGGGGACTCGGTGGTTACGTGTCATTGCCCCCATTCTGATTACATGTATTGTTTCTTTTATGGATCGGGTAAATATCAGTTTCGCTTTGCCCGGAGGAATGGAACAGGATTTGGCGATAAGCAGCCAGATGGCGGGTATCGCCAGCGGCATCTTCTTTATCGGTTATCTGTTTTTGCAGGTGCCCGGCGGCCGGATTGCGGTAAACGGCAGTGGTAAACGTTTTATCGCCTGGTCGCTTGCCGCCTGGATGGCGGTCTCGATTGCGACCGGCTTCGTCACTAATCATTATCAACTGCTGGCGCTGCGCTTTATTCTTGGCGTGTCTGAAGGCGGCATGCTGCCCGTGGTGCTGACCATGGTCAGCAACTGGTTTCCGGAAAAAGAGCTGGGCCGTGCCAACGCGTTTGTCATGATGTTTGCGCCGCTGGGTGGCATGTTTACTGCGCCGATATCCGGCTGGATTATCAACGCCTTCGACTGGCGCTGGCTATTTATTATCGAGGGATTGCTTTCTGCCGCGGTGCTGCTGGTGTGGTGGCTGGTCATCAGCGATCGGCCTGAAGAGGCACGCTGGCTCCCGGAGCGCGAGCGCGAATACCTGATTCGCGAACTGCAACGCGAGCGCGAAGCGCGGCGCGATCAGCAACCGGTAAGCCGTGCGCCGCTGAAAGATGTATTCCGTAACAAAGGCCTGATGAAGCTGGTAGCGCTAAACTTTTTTTACCAGACGGGCGATTATGGCTACACCCTGTGGCTCCCGAGTATCTTAAAAAATCTGACTGGCGCCAATATGGCGGGGGTCGGTGTGCTGGCTGTGCTGCCTTTCGTGGCGACGATTGCCGGTATCTGGCTGATTTCCTTGTTCAGCGATCGTAGCGGGAAGCGGCGTGTATGGATAATGGCGTCGTTATTCTGCTTCGCCGCAGCCTTGCTGGCCTCCGTTATACTGCGCAACCATATTATCGCAGCTTATATTGCTCTGGTGATTTGCGGCTTTTTCCTCAAGGCGGCAACCAGTCCGTTCTGGTCCATTCCGGGAAGGATTGCGACTCCCGAAGTGGCTGGTAGCGCACGCGGCGTAATCAACGGTCTCGGCAACCTCGGCGGATTCTGCGGCCCTTATCTGGTGGGCATAATGCTCTATCTCTATGGTCAAAATGTGGCAATCTGCGCGCTTGCCGCTTCGCTGATCATTGCCGGGATACTCGCCATTTCTCTGCCGAAAGCATGTGACCTGACAGAAACGCAGCGACGCGAACGCCTTCAGCAATCAGGGATGCGACAGCAGACACGCCATAGCGGATGACCTTGAGGTCTCGCTTATCAAGCGAACGCAGCTGGCCATCCCGCACGCTGATTCGGCAATGTCCCGACGCATAATTTTATAACATGATCAAAGTCATTACCCAGGCCTCATTTTTTCATGAAGCCTGAGTTTTTATTGGACTTTCACTTTAACAACCAAATAAGGGGGACGTCTCAGATCCTTGCCATCATTAAGCTCTGCCAGTCGATTCCATTGCCCTAAGGTCGCATAAAGAAAACCGTTTTTGTAAGCCAGCCCGTCAGGCCATACATAGTTTTTTTCATCATGAGAAAGCAAACTATAGTTTCCCTTTGCATCTCTTTTAATCAGGGACTGCTGTTCATAAGCGCCAAAGTAAAGATTACCGGCGGAATCTTCCGCCAATCCATCATTAGCAGGATGCTGGCCTTCGAAATGAACAGCAGCCTCAATAGCCTTTTCATTTTTAGAAAAATCACTCAACACCGCGGTATCAATACTGTAAAGGTTGCGCCCGTTTAATACTGTCCAGTACAGTTTTTTACTGTCAGGACTCAAACTTACGCCATCTGCGCCTCCCAAAGGAAAGCTTTGGTGGTTAAAATCATATTGGTGGGGCTGACCTTCAAGAAAAGCGATATATCCCGGCTCAGGAGAGGTCGAATAGTGGTTTGTCAGGACTTCCCTCTGCTTTCCTGAAGCGATATCAATAATCACCAGTGAATAATGTTGTTCAAACCCTGAATTTGCAATATAGATTTCCCCCTGATCGCCATGTGTTAAATCCACACGCAAATCATTATAATGAGAACCTGAATTCAGGACCGGCTTATGAATGACAATATTATGAATAACCTTATTGCTTTTTGTGTCGATAGCGACAACTTTAGCCGCTCCCTCAGGTATCTCTTTATTTCCGGCAATCTTGCCGTCATCAAGCACCCAGAGCACGTCATTTTTATCCATATACATGCCATGAGGTGAAACAAGCCAGTGGTCATAATCCTGTTTATTTTTCAGACCTAACGTATTATCAGGATAAGGCACCAGCTTATTGCCTTTGACTTCTGCCAATGAATACCAGTTATGGTTATCCGCATGTCGGGGAAAACCTAAAAACACTCGATTACTGGAGCTAACCGCAATGCCGGATGGATCCGGATAGGGAGGGTTAATACTGGCGACAACTTCTGGTTTGGTATTAGCCGTTGCTGGCTGTATTAAAAACAGGGAAGCAGATACCGCACAAAAAAATAATTTTTTCCTCATCAGACTGATTCCTGTGTTGTAAATGATTTTATTAAAAGTCTAGTTTGAAAAAATAAATTTGCGCGCAGGGCTTCTCGTCAGGGAATAATTCCGATCAGATTTCAGGGTGGGTAATGGTCCCAACTTATTGATAGTGTTTTATGTTCAGATAATGCCCGATGACTTTATCATGCAGCTCCACCGATTTTGAGAACGACAGCGACTTCCTTCCCAGCCTTGCCAGATGCTGCCTCAGATTCAGGTTATGCCGCTCAATTCGCTGCGTATATCGCTTGCTGATTACGTGCAGCTTTCCCTTCAGGCGGGATTCATACAGCGGCCAGCCATCCGTCATCCATATCACCACGTCAAAGGGTGACAGCAGGCTCATAAGACGCCCCAGCGTCGCCATAGTGCGTTCACCGAATACGTGCGCAACAACCGTCTTCCGGAGCCTGTCATACGTGTAAAACAGCCAGCGCTGGCGCGATTTAGCCCCGACGTAGCCCCACTGTTCGTCCATTTCCGCGCAGACGATGACGTCACTGCCCGGCTGTATGCGCGAGGTTACCGACTGCGGCCTGAGTTTTTTAAGTGACGTAAAATCGTGTTGAGGCCAACGCCCATAATGCGGGCGGTTGCCCGGCATCCAACGCCATTCATGGCCATATCAATGATTTTCTGGTGCGTACCGGGTTGAGAGGCTGTGTATGTGAACTGTAACTGCCATGTTTTACGGCAGTGAGAGCAGAGATAGCGCTGATGACCGGCAGTACTTTTACCGTTACGCACCACCCCGTCTGTAGCTGAACAGGAGGGACAGCTGATAGAAACAGAAGCCACTGGAGCACCTCAAAAACACCATCATACACTAAATCAGTAAGTTGGCAGCATCACTGAACGCCATCCATGTTGGCTGGCAGAATAATGCCATGCCAGTGAATGGAGGTTGTTTCTTTCAGACGGTTTTTAACCCGCAGCGTGACAGTATCACCTTCTTTCCAGCGCAGCAGGGGCCCCGGCAGGCCGCTATTGATGGTTTTGGCATAACGGATGTTGCCGGTGATATTAAGTGGCGTTTCGGCGATAAACAGGTCGAAATCATTACCGGTAAGCATGTGGGGCTGTACCAGACTTACCGCCGAGAAAGCATTGAACGTCTTTATACCAAGACCGCCAGCAACGCTGGCTGCTGCGATCCCTTTGATAAAATTGCGTCGTGAACTTTTAAGCTGCATAACTGTGCTCCGGAAAAATGCAGATCATCCCGGGAGAAAATTTCTCCACACCGGAAGTATTAATAATGCAGTCCGGTCAGGAACTTTATTTTTGTTACCGGCAAGCTAACACAACAGGAACCCCGACTTGATTACATTTATGTCATGTTAGAACCTGCTGTTTTTGAATTACATTTTTGTCATTTTCGTTCACGTTGTTTTTTTTCAGATACGATGAAAGTCACTGAGGCCGGTAAGGTCCTGGTCCAGAATTAACTGCTATTTTTATCCTTTAAACGTAAGGAATTATGAATGAAAAAGATTATGCTTGCCGCCGCTGCGGTCCTTCTGTCCGTTTCAGCCGCTCAGGCTCAACCAGCCCCCATGGACATGCCCTGCTGCATGAACAAGAAAGCCCCGGCGGCCTCCATGAATGAACATGAGCTGGCGATTCAGGCACATCAGAGCATGAATAACAGCAGTTCTGCCGCACATCAGAACATTATTGAAACGCACCGCAAGATGATGCAGGAAGATAAATAAACGCAGATGACAGCCCGTAGCCTTAGCTGAAAAAACGCGGGCAAAAATCACCCGGATTTTGTCCTGGTTACTGTTGTTACAGAATGTGTTGTGCATTAACCCTCATTACACTGAGTTATCTGAAAAACTTTGTTGAGGCTGTCATCAGCCAGCCCGTCTGACTGTGGCGGGCTTCTTTTTAAAACCCTGTTTCACCCCTCTCCTGTTACCGTCTGTATAAAACGCTTTTGCAGCAATCAACATTTTGTTCCATGCTTACCACTTCTTTGCACTTAACGATTACGGGAAGAAATTATGTCTGAACAATACCGCAACTGCATTGAGGCCTGTTATATCTGCGCTGCAACCTGTGACTACTGCGCAACGTCCTGCCTGAAAGAAGAAAATATTGAGATGATGCGCGAATGCATCCGGGCGGACATGCAGTGCGCCAGCATCTGCCGCCTGGCAGCTGAGCTGATGACAATGGACAGTGAATTCGCTGCTCAGATTTGTAAGGTTTGCGCAGAAGCATGCCAGAAATGCGGTGATGAGTGCGCGAAACATGAGCACGAGCACTGTAAGAAATGTGCTGAAGCCTGTTACCGCTGTGCTGAAGAATGCCGGAAAATGGCAGCGTGACAGCAAATGGAAGCTGTCCAGTCGCAGCTTCCGGAAAGTACCGCCTGTCTCATTCCAGCCGGTGATTTTTGATACATACACCCGGCGTCAGGGTGGTAAAAATCACCGTTCTTATCCGGACTGCCCGCTATACAGCCAGAAGGGAAATGCCGCGTCCCTGTTCAGGCTTTTTTAAACTGACATCCCCCTGTATTAAATATCGTAAAAACCCGGGCGTGTTTTTGCAGCCGGTCGGTACATATGCCCTCTGCCTTATCCACAAAAACGGGGGATAAGTCCTGTATAATTAATGTACAAATTTGTAGTGTACATCCTCTCAGAAAGATTTAAGTCTCGTGTTGAATTTCTATTCCACATAAATGCAGACTTAAGCGCGCGCGTCATGTCAGTGTTGGAGTCGCTGGCGCCGAAAGTGGAGGTGTATTCAATCGATGAAGCCTGGATGGATGTCACGGGGATAGAGGCCAGCTTCCCCTATGAGGCATTTGGCCGCCTGGTACGCGAGCAGGTGTATGCCCATACCGGCCTGACCGTGGGCGTGGGCTGCGCACCCAGCAAAACCCTTGCTAAAGCCTGCAATCATGCTGCTAAGACTTGGCCGGCGACGCGAGGTGTTGTGGCACTGACTGATCCATTGCGCATCCGCAAACTATTGTCCCTGCTTGATGTGGAAGACGTCTGGGGAATAGGCCGCAGGCTCTCCAGGACGCTAAAAAGCATGGGGGTTCACTCGGCCCTGCAATTAGCCGACCTGGATACAGGATTTGCTCGCCGGCATTTCGGTGTCGTCATGGAGCGTACCGTGCGGGAGCTGCGTGGCGAATCCTGTATTGCCCTGGAAGACCATGCCCCTGCCAAGCAGCAAATTGTCTGTTCGCGTTCTTTTGGCCGGCGCATTACACAGGAGCATGACATGCGGCAGGCAATCTGCCGCTATGCCGAGCGTGCCGCAGAGAAACTGCGTGAGGAGAAACAGTTCTGCCGGCACATTACCGTGTTTGTTCGTACCTCTCCCTATGCTGATGAGCCGCAATACGGCAATGCCGGCACCGAAAAATTACTGACCGCTACCCAGGATACACGCGATATTGTGGCGGCCGCCCAGCGTATTCTGGATCGTCTGTGGCGCCCTGGTTTTCACTATGCCAAAGCCGGCGTGATGCTCAACGACTTCTCGCCCAGCGGCGTGGCCCAGCTGCACCTGTTCGACGCCCATGCTCCCCGGCCAAATAGCGAAGCCCTGATGCACGTGGTCGATAAAATCAACCATACGGGTCTTGGACGGGTCTGGTTTGCGGGACAGGGCATTGAACCCAGCTGGCAGATGAAACGTGAAATGCTGTCACCTGCCTACACTACCCGCTGGACAGATCTGCCAAAAGCCAGATTTTGAAGTGCGGTTTTAGCCTGTTATGATCAATGTTTTTGCTTATTTTTATGAATTTTATGCTTTATTTTGGGGTCAGATGCCAAGGAAGTATGTAGTGATAGGTACAATGTTATTCGCGGCGTTGGTGGTAAGTGGTTATTTGTGGCTAAGGCATTCAGCGGCAGAGGCGCTCTACCTCGTTCCCGAATCTATTCCATATAGTCCCTGATAGGGGGAGCCAGGGCGCCCTGTATGGCAGCCGGTGCCCTGTCAGACCTATAAGGCTCAGTCCACAATCGCAATTTGCATGTAATGACCGACTTCAACAGGTTGCGTATGGTGAAGATATGCCTGGGCTAATGCCGGTAAAAGAGCCACTACGTTGCCTGTAAACCGCATCTCGACGGGTTGCAGGCGCTTCATATTGTCATCATAGGCATGGATGAGATCCATTTTACGCATATAGACCGTCTGTTTTTTGGGGTAAGAGTAACTCTCATCTATCCAGTCTTTGTCATCGACCAGTTCGCTCTGCCAGCCAGCCTGTTGTGCCCGTTCAATAAAGTAGGTCAGGCGGAACAGGTCATCCTGATTCGCCACCTGCCCTGAGTGAATTTTCCACCAATAATCTGCGTTGCCAATGAGATTGGCCTTGGCACCCTTTTTCTTGCCTTCACTTTGTAGCCACAAAATATCTGAGGCCACAGCCCGCGAAAATAACTTGTACTTCTGCGCGTTAGCCAGCCACCCCATAACAAACAGATGCTCACTGGTTTTGTTAGTAACTTTTCCTGACTGCTGCGCTAATTTTAACGCCACCAGAAGGCACCAGGCGAAATGGCCTAACTCCCCATTTTCACGCTTAATTTCTTGTTGAGACAAATTAATAACCTCAGAGGTGATATTGCATAAGTGCCTCACGCCCTGCGCGGGCTGCGATATATGCCGTAAGCTGGTTAACAGTTGCTCAGACAAGTGCTTATTTTACCGATAATTGCGGGATGTTTCATCTTTAAACCCAATGCTATGATTGAAAACAGGCAGATACGTGGATGATAGACAGGTCTTTTATTCAGGAGATTATTGATCATGGAAGTGAAATACTGGCTGTTTCTGATCGTTGCTGCGTTTATCTTTATCCTGGTCAGGGCAAAGAAACCTAAACCAACTCCTCGGTCTGGCCAGCGCCAACCTGCCGAAAGCACAAAGAGTGTCGAAAGGACAAGGAGTGTATCTACCGAAAGGATAAGGAGCGTATCTAACCATGAAGATCAGCTCTATTTTGTTACCAACAACGCCTTTCAGAAACGTCGCATTATGAACAAAAGTGAGTATGCACTGTTCTGCAAATTGGAAAGGATGCTGTCGAACAATCACCGAGCCTACCGTGTGTTTCCTCAGGTCTCCTTGGGAGAACTCCTCAGCTCTAGGAATGACAGCGCTTATCGGAGCATCAACAGCAAGCGCGTGGATTTTGCCATTATCAATCCCTGGGGCTAACCCTGTGCCGTGGTGGAGTATCAGGGCACAGGCCATTACCATGGCAACGCTGAAGAGCGGGATGCAGTCAAACGTGAAGCCTGCAACAAAGCGGATGTCCGTTTTTTTGAGATCCCAGCGCAGTACAGTGATGATGAAATAGCGCAAGTAGAACGCTTCCTTAACTCGATATCCGATTAAGGAAATTCAGCTATCACATACAGAACAGATGTCTTGCTCTCTATAGATTAAGCCATCTTGAATGATTCTGAAATTTTCGATAAACCCATATCAATTCAGAGTGGTGAAAAGAAGGCTCCTTTAGAGCCTTCTTTTGGCATACACGAATATAAAATATATAGCTTTTATCATATCAAGTTACAATGACACAATGACACAATGACACAATGACACAACTATTTGTGCTCGCTCAACCACCTATCAATTAAGTCGTTAACAACGCTTGTAATATTTGTGCCATTTTTCAAGCAGGCAAGCTTAAATTCCATATGCTTTGCTTCTCCGAGAACAACCTGGATACGTTTATCTTTACCCGCAGGTTTCAGCACCTCTTCTAAGTTACGATGCTCTCCAAGCTCCATTGCCGGCTTTGATGGATTCTGTTGTTTAAGCGCCATGATTCACCTCAATGACAATATGATGTTTTGAGTATATGACAAAAGTGTCATTTTGTTAAAGTGTCAATAATTTCATTTGTCAGGATCTCAACTTCACCTTTGGCTGCGCTGTCTTTGGAATCAAACGCAGTATCCCCGTCAACCAACGTTTTAATGTACGTCTGACGATGACTCAACGCAGTTTTGAAACGTGTAACCTTGGTGCTTTCAATACTCTGCTTTAACAAGGTCACCATTGAGGCATTATTCATTTTTCTTGTAATCAGAAATCGAGCTTCTACTGGCCGATTATAGGCTTGCGCTTCGATAACAGTAAGTACGCTACCAGAAGCTGAAAAATCCAAAGGCGATGGACTAACTGGGATGATTACAAGATCACTGACCATCACCGCTGCAGAAGTGATAACACTTAGTGATGCAGCACCATCAATCACCACAAAATCGTAATCATTTAATTCTTTTCTTACCTGGTAAACATCTTTCTCGGAATCCGCAGTGAACACAGCAAAATTAGCTTTCCCCTTTTTGTTCCAATTAGTCAGGCTCATTTGCGGGTCAGTGTCGACAACTGCGACTCGATGGCCAAGGCGCGACATACATGTTGCCACATTGATGACAGACGTGGATTTACCTACACCACCTTTAGGATTAATGAATGAAATCACTTTCATATAGAGTCGCCTCACATAGGATAAATGTGTCAAAAATATCAGGATACTCACACACAAGTGTCATAGTGTCAATTCATCAATAAACACAATGACAATCTTGTCATAATCACATAACAACAAATTAAACTTGTGTCATTGTATCATGATATCATTGTGTCATTGTGTCATTAATTAAACATAAATTACTGTTATAAAATATGTTTTTCCAAAAATAAGGGCGGGCTATTGTATTTAGGAAGTGAGCGGCACAGTGTGATGCGAACACGTGAAGCTCATACATTTTCTTTCTGAGGGAATCGAGAGGGCTTAGGGCATACCATGTGATTAAGGCCACTAGGTAAACGCCAAGGCTAAAAGCTAAGGCAGGTTGTCTACTTATTAAAATGACGCTTTGAGAAAGCAGCTTTACGGCAGCCCGCCCGCCGGGGGATAATCTGGCCAGATTTCAACGGCCGCATCGCGCTGCGGCGACCTGCGCTCAGAGGAGATGCGCCTGCCCATGACCGATCCGATGCGCCCCGTTTTGTTGTCCCCGGATGAATATCCTGCACAGGGCCCCACGGCACTGGCCCTACCGGGCGACACATTGCCACTGAACCCGGCGCAGGCCTACCTGATCGGCCTGGCCTCAGCCGCCAGCCGGCGCACCATGCGCTCGTGCCTGACCATCCTGGCCGGCATGCTGGGCGCCAGCGCGCTGCAGCACTGCGCCTGGGGCAGCCTGCGTCGTCACCATATACGGGGCCTGCTGGAGCTGCTGCAGATCGGCGGCCGGGCGCCGGCCACCGTCAACACCTACCTGTCGGCCCTGAAAGGCACCGCGCGCGAGGCGTGGATGATGAAACAGATGGACACCGACAGCTACCAGCAGATCCTGGCCCTGCGGGCGGTGCGCGGCAGCCGGCTGCCGCGGGGACGGGCGCTGGCCGCGGAAGAGATCCGCGCACTGTTTACCTGTTGTGAGCAGGATAAAAGCTGCAAAGGCCCGCGCGATGCGGCGATGCTGGCGGTGATGCTCGGCTGCGGCCTGCGCCGCGCCGAAGTTATCGCCCTGGACACGGACAGCGTGCTGCCCGAGACGCAGGCGCTACGGGTGCGGGGCAAGGGCAACAAAGAGCGGCTGGCGTTTATGCCGGCGGCGGTCTGGCAGCGGATCCGGTGCTGGACCGACACCGTGCGGGGCGACGGCGCCGGGCCGCTGTTCACCCGGATCCGCGCCGGTGACGATGTCACGTTACAGCGCCTGACCCCGCAGGCCGTCTACCACATCCTTGGGCAGCGCCGGGCGGAAAGCGGCATTGCGGGGTGCGCGCCCCACGATCTGCGCCGCACCTTTGCCTCTATGATGCTGGAGAACGGGGAAGATCTGCTGACGGTGCGCGATGCGATGGGCCATGCCAGCGTCACCACCACCCAGAAATATGACCGGCGTGGGGACACGCGGCTGCGCGAGGCGGCCGACAAGCTGGCGTTCTGAGAGGAGGGAGATGCACACCAGGGCCAGGTCTGAAGCAGACTCTGCCGGCCCCCGGTGTGGCCAATTATCAGGGGCAGGCCAGGCTAAAGTCGCAACACAGGAGACGAAACGCACCGCGAATTGCCTCGTTTAGTGGCGGATACGATTTGGTTCTTTCTCGGGCATATCAGTCATTTTCATGACGGAGATATTATTCAGACTCATATTGAGCATCATACGGGTAGTCATCACATCATCATATGCGTAATGCGATTTGCTTATGAAGCGTGGAAGTTTTCTGCAACATCTGAAAAATATTTGAGCAATCGCGTGTCTCTGGCAGGCATACGTGCGTGGGCAGGGGTAATCAGGCCCATCAGTAAAAAGCGGCCACTCTCCCACAAGTGCTCAGTGTAAACGAGATAATGATCGGAGGTTCGGTTGTAGTTAGCTTGTTTAGTGTTCCATGTCAGTCGAAGGTGTAGATTGACATGTATGTGCTGCACAGCGGCATCAACCGCGAACGGTGGGAAGTCAAAGGGTGCATCTCGTCCAAGCAAGTTTGATGGCGCGCCAGATGATTTATAGGTAATAAACTCAGCTTTAAGTTGTTCTTCAAGATTGGGGTAAACGGCAAACGTGGGCTGAAAAAAACCATCCCACGTCACTGAACTGTATTCAGCTGTTAATGCCATTTAGCCGAGGCCTTGTTGCCCGTATCCAGCAGGTGATTCATGGCTATAATATTAACGCCGGAATCACGCACATCCGTTTCGCGCGTAAGCTGGTCAATAAGACTGAGGTAACTTTTGGTCGCGATACTTACCATTTTGATAGCCCGAACGAACGCAAACTCAACGGAGTTCTTGTCGTAAGACATGATCACCTCTTTTTCAGGCAACATCAAAACGAAGGATTCAGCAATGCCAGCGATCTGGATGGTCTGGCTCTGGATTTCCTTAGCCGTTCTAACTGCGCTTTCAAAATCGTGGTCAGCATACTGGGAAAGTTTGGCGCGGCTATCGCGCAGTTCTTTGGCCAGTGTATTGAGCACAACGGATAGCTCACTGATGTCAGTTTTATTGACTCTAGCGCCCATTTCATAAACCCGTTCTACAATCGTAGGCTGGCACGCAACCGCTTTTGGTTGCGGTTGGAGACTGGCAAGCACCAGTGCCACTGCTGCCTGCAAATGCTGGATTTTGAATTTCACGATAGACTCCATAATCGCCCTTTCTCGATGAGGCGTGGCATTCTACTACTGAACTTAACTATAAGCTAAAAAAGTTAGCTGTGTATGCGGCATGTGCGGCAGGACACGAAAGACAAAAGACATGCAGTTAGCATGTCCTACAAGGTTAGACTAGGATTGCCATCACAAAGGGCCGTACGATGTTTTGATGCTCCGCTGCAGCCTGTGGACACGGACAGTGTGTTGCCCTAGGCGCAGGCACTGCGGATACAGAGTATCGTCAACAAAGCGTGGCTGGCGCTTATGCTGACAGCGGTCTGGCAGAAGAGACAGCGCTGGCCCCACATCGTTCGAGATGCGATGTCCACGCCAACATCACCATCATCAGAAATGTGGCCAGCGCGAAGCAGCTGATAAGCTGACGTTAGAGGGGGGAGACATGCAACAGGACCAGTGTCCGGGGCAGCGGCATGCCTGGCCTCGGTGTACGCCAACTACCAGGGCTAGGCCAAGCTTGAGTCGCGGCATAGAAGATGCGTCGAACCGCGCATTGCATTGTAGTCTTCTACAGAAACTTTTCTTTTATGATTAAAAACGCGCTTGAAAGCATCATAGACATTCTACAGTAAGCACAGATTAGTAAGGCCAGAGCTTGAGCGCCTGGTACCTGCCTTTTATAAAAGTCTTTCTCTGCACGACTGGCAGATGGCATGACTGCTTCTTGCAGAAATTGTGCTACTGCTGGGCCTGAGTGTCTCCCGCATCAGCCGCGCCGTTCAGCCACTTTCTGTAACGGAAAAAACAAATGAAAGTCGTGGTCCTGTCCTGTATGGCATGCGCACTCTTATTATTTTTCGGTGCCGAAAATCAGCTCAGGCACACGATAGGGTTTTATCCTTCTTTTCTTGCTCAGGTGCGGTGTGTCAGTGATTTTTTTATTAATAACACCTAATGCAGCCAGAGAGATATGTCATCAGCCTCTCACACCGCCAGACCTCAGGACGAAAAGCGGCCTGCGGCCTTCGCAAATTGGAGGGAAGCTGGCGTATTGAGAAGTGTCCTTAAAACGGCGGGGTTGATTCATTGCGGTCAACCGCGATTGAACTGTCATCTGACATCTAGAATCTTTAGAGGATTATCATGACATCAATCACATTTTCACATGTGAAAACCTTCAAGCAGCGGTGTGAGAAAATCATAATGCTTTGTTGTCTTCGCGCATGAGTTCAGTTCAGTGGGCATCGACATGCTGTTAACTGGCGATACACGACGGGTGATCCAGCAAGGTTACGACAGCACTCTTAGATTTTTTATAGGCCAGAAAAATACAGGGATTATTTTTCTTGCGGTAAACATAATTGCGCCTGTCAGTGATAGTCGATATGTCACGACAAGCGCATGTTCTTGGTCAGAATCCAGCTTGTCGTAGGTAGTGCAGGCTGGCGGTCACATCCTGCAGGCTACCTGCAGCATTGCGCGGATCGCGCTCCTGCTCAATGGTGATCCATCCGTCATACCCCCGCCGCACCAGTAGGTCATGTACAGCTGCATAATCGATGTCGCCCTGGCCCAGCGGGCACATCACGCCTTCAGCACAGGCACTGAAGAAATCGGTGCCACGCGCCAGTACCGATTGAAAGACCTGCCGGTCTACATCTTTGAAGTGCAGATAATCAATCCGTTGCCAACATTTATCCAGCCAGGTGACCGGATCCATCCCTGCATAGTAGAGATGTCCGGTATCCAAACACAGCCCGGCCAGATCATGCGGAATATCTTCCATGAGCTTTTCCAACTCATCCGCAAATTCAATATAACCGCCGGCATGGGGATGGATAACAGGCCGGACACCATATTCATGCCAGGCAATTCGGCTAATCTCCGCAATATGCTGCATCATGCGTTGCCATTCGGTATCAGGCAGGCGGGGAGAGCGGGCGCTTTGCCCTGCCTGCCTGGCACGCTCCTCATGACCAAAATCAATAATCACCAGATAGGGTGGCTGCCGCCCCGGCACGCCAGTTTTTACTGCCGTAGGCACCTCGGCCAGTCTGCGGCAAATCATGTGCGTCAGGGCCAGAAGGTGATTGAAATTGGTCTCACTCACTAAATCATCAAAGAGAGTACCGGCTACCAGGGAAAGGCCGTAATGATTCAGCGCCTCCGCCAGTACCTGATTGTCAGCTGGAAGGTACCCCGCCGGCCCAGACTCAATACTCTGATATCCGGCCTGTGCGGCCTCTTTCAGCACGGTTTCCCATGGTGGGAGAAAGGGGTTGTCCGGGTCATCGACGCCCCAGCTGCAGGGTGCGTTGGCGATAGGCAGTGTCATCAGGGGTTCCTTATCGTAAAGGATTGGGCCGCTTGTGCTACCCGATCACAAGATTAATGGGGTTTGGCTGTTTCTGTTGGCGGCGTCACTGGGGCCGTAGTTGGGGCCTTGATGTTGAATTTTTTCAGAACTAGGGCCTGTACCTGTTCTAGCGGGACGTTGGCCGTCTCGGGCAGGAAGCGGAAGGTAAAGAAATACATGCCAAGAGAGAATAACGCGAACAGCAGCAACGGGAAGCCGCCATGGAACAATTCCAACAGTAATGGGTTGCTATTCATGATTGGGAAGGTGGTACTGATGATAAAGTTAGCTACCGACATCATGCAGATTGAGATCCCTACACAGATGGAGCGGATCTCGGTTGGGAAAATTTCGCCCAGTACCGTCCAGACTATCTGGCCCCAGGTTATGCCGAAAAACACCATATAGGCAAACAGGCCAATGACTGCCAGCATCCCTGGCAGGTGGGCGTAAAACGCCACAAAGGAATAGGTCAGGCACAGGCAGGAGGCAATAGCTCCTATCAGCAATAATTTACGGCGGCCCAGCTTATCGATCAGGGACATTCCAATAAGGATGCCGGCAAACTGGCATACCGACAGCCAGAACGTTTGAAGTAGTGCAGAGGAACCGTCCGGGAAGACATTGCGCAGCAGAGAGGGGCCAAAATACTGAATGACGTTAATGCCGCTGAGTTGGTTCCCGACCGCCAGACCGATGCCCACAATCAGTAACGGCACGGTAGTTTTAGTTAAACGGAAGCGCGTCTGGTGCCCTTGAGTTGAAGGCGACGTCAGCGAGCTTTTGATTTCGTTCAACACAGTGGCCGCATGTTCAGGGTTAGAGATCTTGGTCAGGGTATCCAGTGCAGCTTTGTCGCGTCCTTTAAGCACGTTCCAGCGGGGCGATTCAGGGATAAAGGCAATAAAGATCAGAAACAGGGCGCACGGCAGCAACGCTGTTGACAAGATATAACGCCAGCCGATATCCACCAATACCGTCGGCAACATGGATTTGCTGATGAAGTAGTTGGTCAGCAACACCACGGATTGCCCGCCCACGCAGCAGACAGAGTAAAGCGCCGTGGTACGTCCACGAAAGCGGGAAGGGGAAAGCTCCGCCAAATAGACTGGCGAAATGACGGATGCCAGGCCAATTGCCAGCCCGCCAAACATACGGCAGATCACGAACACCGCGAAATTGTGCGCCATCGCTGTGCCCAGTACGGAAACAGTGAAGACCAGCGCAGTAATCGCCAGCGTTTTTTTACGGCCCAGTTTGTCGCTGAGTTTGGGGGCAATAAAACAGCCCACCAGGCTGCCAAGTAAAATGTTGGAGACCGCCCAGCCCGTTTCTGCTGGAGAGAGTTGGAAGTAGTCGCTTAGTGGTTCGATCGCGCCAGAAATGATCGAAGAATCATAGCCCATCAGCAGCCCGCCAAAGGCGGCGACCGTGCAGCAGAGCATAACGTACTTCATATTATAGCGTGTTTGCCTGTTATCCATTTTGCTTGCCCTTATCGCTGGTTTCTGTCCTGCCGCCCGGCCAGAAAGTGAAGTGAATTGTGTGGCCCAATCGGCGATATCAGTAGATGCAATATGGAATATATTTTCTATTTAATATAATTCGAACTATTTGATTTGAATTGTGTGAGCAGGTTAAAATAATTTTTGCTACCGGGTGCAAAAGTGTCAGGATAACGTTATATAGAAATGGCACTGACTCGAATAGACTAAAAGTAGGGAGTGATCTGTGCGAAATGCGTAAGGCTCGCTATCAGGAAGAAAGAATAGGAAGCAGCCTTAATGAAATTTAATTTTCAAAAATAAACATTAAGGAAATTCTCATGTCTAATACTCTCACCCTCTCACAACTGCTGCAACAAGAGGTAGATAGCCGTCTGAGGGACTTCGATTTTACGTTGGCTTGGCAACTGGGGCAGCGTTTGTACCAGCGCGCGCGAGAGCTGGACGCACCGGTGGCAATTGAAGTTTTTGCGTTTGGGCAGGTGCTGTTTTTCGCCGCATTACCGGGCGCCAGTGCGGAAAACAGCGAATGGGCAATGCGCAAACGAAATACGGTCTTGCGTGGTGGCCACGCTTCGCTGTATGTCGGGCAGGTAAACCAGCAAAGGGGCGAACCGATGGCCATGCAGGCATTCATGGATCAAACACAATATACTGATCATGGCGGCTCATTCCCGCTGCTGAACCGCAGCGGCGCCGTGCTCGGTGCAGTAAGTGTCAGTGGGTTGCCGTCACATGAGGATCATGCGCTGGCATTATGGGGCATTCAACAGATCCAGGCGCTGGCCGGTTAACCCCGCCAGCGCCTGCTGTGATTGTTACTGCTGCGACGGTACGGCCAGTTTTTCCCGGGCATCTGTGGCCCGGCGTAATGCCCTTACATCCGCGGCCGTGACTTCTGCGGCCTGATTTCCCCAACTGTTGCGCACATAGTTCAGTACGGTCGCAATCTGTGTGTCATCCATTTTCCAGCCAAAAGAAGGCATCCCGGCGGCCGTCTGACGGCTTTCGGTGTGCGGTGCCCGCGCGCCGGCAAGCATGGCATGGATCATATTGGTTGGGTTATTCAGCATGGCAGTATTGCCCGCAAAAGCGGGCACCATGCCAGCAATGCCTTCTCCTTTCAAACCATGGCACGCGGAACAATTCACTTCATAGCTCAAGGCGGCACCTGAACGTACCGACTCCGCCATCCTGAACGCAACCGGCGGCTGGGTATCAGAGGCGGGCAGGCCACGCAGGTAGGCGGTAATCGCCTGTAAATCGTCATTTGTGAAGTGCTGGGTTGAGTGTTCCACCGCCTCTGCCATCGGCCCCGCTGCCACACTACGGCCGTCTGATCCGGTTTTGAGGTACTCCACAATATGCGCATCACTTACAGAACCGATGCCGCTGTGGGGATTAGGGGTAATATCTGGCGCATACCATACGCCCAGGCTGCCGCCTTGCAGGTACCCGTCACTGATCTCACCGCCTAACGCATTGCGGGCGGTATGGCAGACGCTGCAGTGCGCCGGCCCGTCAACCAGGTATTTCCCCCGATTCCAGGACAGGTCCTGCTGGCTATCTGGCTGGAACGGCGAGTTATCGAAAAACAGCAGGTTCCAACCAGCCATAGCCGGGCGCAGGTTATAAGGGAAATTCATTCCGGCATTTTCTTCAATATGACGAGACACTGGCGATATTGTCGACATATAGGCCCACAGGTCATGCATTTCCTGATCGTTTATCTGCGTATAGGAAGTGTAGGGCATTGCCGGGTAGAGCAGCCCATGATCGCCTTTGCCCTGGCGCACAGCATTGAAGAAATCACGCTCCGTCATGTTGCCGATGCCGGTTTCACGGTCAGGCGTGATATTGGAGGTAAACAGCGTGCCAAAGGGCGTGGTGATGCGGTAACCGCCAGAAAAATCCGGCTGGTGACAGGCGGCACAATCCGCCAGACGCATGGCATATTCCCCGCGCCGGATGGCGTCCTGATCCTGGCTGTGAAAATCCGCCAATTTTACGGTGTCGTCGGCTACGTCTGAGCGGGAGGTATCCATCACCTGCCATAGTTTCCCCATCAGGCCGAGCCCGGCCAATACCGCCAGCGCGGCGGTACCATAAGCAAGTTTTTTCCTGGTGTGCATAAATCAGCCTCCCACCAGTGGTGCAGGGTTATTGACATAGGTCTGATGGATCGCCTGTGCAGCACGGATGGCCAGTGCTCCCACCGTCAGCGTCGGGTTGTAACCGCCGTTATTCGGAAAGGCCGATGCGCCTACCACGAAGAGGTTGTGGGCATTCCAGCTTTGCAGATAAGGGTTCACTGCTGACGTGGTCGGATCGCTGCCCATCACCGCGCCGCCGATGGTATGCGAGCTGTGCTGCATATAGGGATTCCATGCCCGCTCTGCCTGGTTATCAATCACCAGATGTTTGCCGCCGATCTCTTTCATGATGGCAACCGCGCGGTCAGTAATATATTTCGACATATTGATGTCGTTCTGATTCCAGTCAAAAGTCATACGCAACAGCGGCTGACCATGGCGGTCTTTGTAAGTCGGGTCGAGATCCAGATAGGCCTCTCGCACCGGCATGGAGGTGCCCTGGCAAAAAATGGACGCGGCAGTCTGGTAATCTCGCGCGTAACCCGCTTTCCAGTCCGATCCCCAGCGTTTGGTGCCGGGCCGCAGGCTATCCATGTTCTGGATGGGCCGCCCATTAGTGGAGAAGCCCATAATGCCTGCGCCGCCGATGAAATCGAGATCACTGTGGTCGAAATTGTCACCATTAAGGTCATCAATCTGAACGCCTAACGCGCCGCCGCCAATGAACGGATTCATACGTTCATTATCGAAAAAACCAGTGACCATTGAGCAGGTCTGGTAGTTATAGTTGCGGCCGACGGTCCCGCGGCCGGTACGGGGATCATATTGCTCACCCACACCAGAGAGCAGCATCAGGCGCACGTTATCCATCTGATAGGCAGTGATGCAGACGATGTCAGCTGGCTGGAAGCCCTCTTCACCCTCTTTAGTAATAAATTTCACCCCTTTGACGGTTTTCCCATCGTCATGCTTCACCGCATGCAGCACCTCTGTATCGGTCAGCAGGGTAAAGTTGGGGCGGCGCATCAACGCCGGCAGAATGCACGCCTGCGGTGAGGATTTCGAAAAGTTGCCGCACCCGTGAAAATCGCAAAAGCCGCAATAGGTGCATGGCCCCATGGTCACACCCAGCGGATTAACATAGGCCTGGGAAATGTTTCCAGCAGGAATGGTGAACGGGTGATACCCCATCCGACTGGTCGTTTCCCGGTATTTGCGCATCCAGTGCGTGTCTTTCAGCGGAGGAGTCGGGTAGTCGCGCGTTCGCGGTCCTTCAAACGGATTACCACCTGGTTGGGTATGGCCATTCAGATTGCCGGCAATGCCGGATGTCCCGGCGATGCGTTCAAAGCGATCATAGAACGGGGCCATCTCATCATACGTGACGCCCCAATCCTGGAGTTGCAGCCCACGTGCTTTGGCTGCCCCATAGCGCTCACGGGTCTGCGTCGCTATCTGGAAATCCCAGGGCGAAAAGCGCCATGACATCCCGGCCCAATGGGTGCCGGCGCCGCCTACATTCCAGCCAAACTGGAAGGCGGACCAGTTACGCACCGGTGCGGCCATTTGATCACTACGGTTGCGGAAGGTCGTGGTTTCCACGCTCATCGGCTGCATAATTTTCCGGCGGATGCGCCAGCGCAGCTCATCTGGATCAATGGCGGGTGGGAAATCGGTGGAAGTATCACGCCATGCGCCACGCTCGATTGCCACCACATTCAGCCCGGCCCGAGTCAGCTCTTCGGCCATGACGGATCCAGACCAGCCCAGGCCAACAATGACCACATCGGCTTTTTTTCTTATTTGCGACATATATGCTCAGTTAATTAATCGTTGGGGATCAGACTGACGGGGATCAGCGCCAGATCTTCGTTCCGGCGGTCAATATAGGGCCGGTAATCATAACGGGCGCCGGGGAAGCCAATCATTTTCCAGCCTGCCATCTTTTTATTGCCGCCATACAAGGGATCGGCCAGATATCCTTCACGGGCGTTCTGCAACATCAGTTCAAAAAAGGCCTGGCTATCCACGTTATCGGCCAGGATGATTGCCCCGTTTTCCAGCCCCTCCAGGCAGGCATCAATCTGGGTAGCCGTCAGGGAGAAGAACGCGGTGTGGTACACCCGTTGTGCCCAGGCCTCCAGTGCCTGCAGCCCGGTGAGATAACGCTCACGTGGGGGGGTAAGGAATTGCGGACTGCCCATCAACTGCGCTTCATTCTCCGGGTGCAGCGGCCCTTGCAGGTACAGCGCCGCCCCACTGCCATAATCACCTGACAGTTCGTTATCAATAAATTCAATGCAGCCCGCCTCAGTAGCTGATGGGCCGTGCGCATCGGCTGGGATCAACCGATCAAATACCGCCGACAAATTTTTGCGTGCAGTTTCATCCGTCAGTACCTGGTATCCACCCAGCCGTGCAGGCTGCGGGAGGTGATCGGCACTGACCGGCGTTTCAGCCGGCACATTATGCAGCTCCTGTGCTCCCAGTCTGGGTACCACCGCCAGTGATGCCACAATAGAACTTAATGAAAAGAGGGCCTCTCTCCGGTTCATGCTTATTTCCTTAATGGCCGGCAACATTGCCGGAAAATAACGGCATGGCGCGGGATTAATACGCCATACCCTGACGAACGGCCACAGCCTGTCCGCCCTGTCTTAAAAACAGATTTTTAATGCCCTATAGGCGTAATTAATGGCTGTTCTGCAAAAGCGCAGAACATAATAAAGCGTGCAGCGGGTTAACCGGGTTACCTGCTAATGATGATACATCCGGTGCGGCTAATTGCCGGGGAACTATTAGAAGTCGCCCCGGCGAAGTGAATACGGTATCACGGTAAAATACAGGCTCTCATGCTGTCGATGCAGCCAGCGGCAACATCCCACAGATCGTGCTCCCAGTGGCGCGGGCTGAGTAATTCAGGTGACCAGACGCCGTCATAACCTGTGGCTTTAACCGCCCTGACCCAGGCTGGAATGTCGACCTCGCCTTCTCCTGGTGCATAATCACGTTGCACCCACTCATCCCAGGCTTCACCCTGGCGTGCAGGGCGTCCATCGCAGAAATGTACGCCATAGATCAGTGAAGGGTCCATGGCAGCAACCTCTTCAGGGCGAGTTTTGCCGCCGGCGTGCAGGTGCCAGAAATCGATGACTACGCCAACATTGTCTTTGCCGGTTTGCTTAATAAGTGCCAACGCCTGTTGCAATGAGTTGAAAGCGGTAAACGCCACCACTTCAATCTGGAAGATGATGCCGAGCGGTTTGCCGATGTCGGCAATGGCGCTAATGTTGTCACGCAGGATCGCATTCCTGCGCTCCTCGGAGAGATGATCGAGCTCGTTCAGTGCCATGATCTGCACCACCGGACAATCCAGTTCTACTGCTGCGCGGCAAATTTTTTCCGCCTCAAGCAGCATTTCAGCTCGCTCTTCGGGCTGATGGCGACCAATACGCTTCAGTGCATTCAGACAGGTGATTTCTACCTGGTATTTCGCCATCAACTGGCGATAGGCAGCAAAACTGCCGCCATTCTCCAGATAGCGGAACAGATGTTCAGGCAGCAATTCCAGTCCGGTGTACCCTGTTTCCTTGGCGATACGCAGCTGGGTCACCGCATTACTGTGCCAAACAGATACTCCATGCAATGCAAACTTCATCTCTCCTCCTTGTCCATTTCACATTTTCAGGTGGGAACGCCTGATACGCAGCTCACCATAACGCCACTCCCCTTCTTCCGTGGCCTGCTCTTCAGTCAGGCGATTAAGCGCCTCACTGATAAGTCTTTCTGTGTGCTGACTGTAGCTGGTCAGCTGCCAGGCTGGCGCACCGGCTTCATCGATATCATCAAAGCCTACGATCGCGATTTGTTGAGGCTGACCGGATACCTGTAATGCTTCCAGCGCACCAAGTGCCAGGATGTCATTCTCACAAAACAGCGCGTCCACACGATCCGATGGTGGTACGGCGTCCAGGTAATGCATCATCGTCTGGTACGCCAGCGTACGATCGTAATGGCCAGCAGTAAGGTGCAGATCCAGCTGTTTACCGGCGGCCATGAGCCCATCACGGTACCCTTCCATCCTCAACAGATGATTAGAGGGAGTATCTGGGCCTTTCATATAACCGAATCGCGTAAAGCCCTGTGCAAGCAGTAAATCTGCAATTTCACCACCTGCCCGATAGCCATCGATGTTGACCACCGCGATCCCGGCGTTCTCTGTATTCCGGCCTACTTGCACCAGTGGGATATGGTGAAAGTCATGGGCAATATTGATCAGCTCCTCGGAAAGAACCGTACCGAGAAACAGAATCCCATCGACTTGCAACTGGTCGGCCATGTCCATCACGGAGCGATAATGCTCACCGGCGGTGATGTTTAGCAGTAGGGCCATATAACCGCGAGCCTGCAACTGCCGGGTCACGGCATCTAGCATCAGCATTGAATGCGGGTTTTTCAGTTCATCAATCGCTACCCCAATGATGTGCGTACGCTTTTGTGAAAGGCTGCGCGCCAGTAAATTGGGGCGGTACCCCAGCGCTTTTGCGGCAGCTTCAACCTGGGTCCGTGCTTTATCAGAAATAGAAGCGCCTGGGGTAAATGCCCTGGACACTGTCCATTTAGAAACGCCCGCTAACATTGCCACATCGCTGGCCGTTGCTTTACGATGCGATGCCGTTCCATCTTTTTTCTTCATATATTCTGGGCTTATCGTCTATGTATTCAGTTGTCTACATTGAACGTTAAACACATCAGAAAATAAACCTCTCACGTCGCTTGATATGTCTGCACAAACCAGGATAACAAGCGCGCAACAATGATGTTGCAATTATGTTGATCTTTGCACCCGATTGCAAATTCTTTTTGAAGGAGTGTTTTTTATCTACCTTTGTTTTTTTAATGCTTTTTTAACAATAGCTTATATTGAAAAAGCGGCTCTATATCTTTCCGCACCTCTGGGGGATTATTCGGCAAGAGTTTACCCTACCGCACCTTGTTAAGACGGTCTGCTCCAGATGAGATGGGCCTGCCAATCATCAATCCGATACTCCCTGCTTTGTTGTTCCCAAGAAAGGCACTGTCCAAGACATCATAGTGCTGACCACCCAAGGCGACGTGCTGCCGCTGAACCCGGAGCAGGCTTCCCTGCTCGGCCTAGCCTTGGCCGCCAGTTGGTACAACATGCGATTGTGTCTGACCATTCTGGTCGGTATGCAGGGTACCGACGCGCTTTAGCACTGTGCCTGAAGCAGCTTGCGCCGTCACCATGTCCGGATTCTGCTGGAACTGCTTTATACCCTGAAAAATTAGCCGCTCATCCTAAAAACCGGAAATGTCCATCGCCCGGATCTGCATAGGAAAACTTAATTCAAGCCATTGATTTTAATTAAATATATAATTTCCTTAAGGGTGTTCTTCTTTCGACTTTCGCTTTAGAATCCATTCATCAGACCCTGTCACTTGCTCAGATTGCGTTTTTTTAGCTCCATCTCTCAGCATATTCACTGTGCTACCCAGGATCTGCTTTGTATTTTCGGATCTGCCGCGAAACAAGAGAGAGGAGACAGGGATCAAGCTATGCGCATTCATCAATTGAATAAGTTTCGTAAGCTGTATCGCAGCGTCAACACGACTACACGACATAATTCTAATAATTCAGGTGCTAAGATCGCTGGAAGCACAATCGTAAAAGAGTTGGAGATGAGCTGTTGCCAAAGCAAGAGACAATGCACTGTGAGCAGAAAAATGGTCGGGACTACACACCATTATTTTTTTCTGATTAAACAGATTAGTAAACCGTCGGATAAATTATTTAACAAAACATGTGGTTGTCTTGATACTACCGATGACCTGCTCCCCGTTGATTCATACACCGCGATGTTAGCAACGTCCGCTTTTGGCACAAAGCGGACATGCACTCAAAGAGCCGCTCACGAGCGAGTATCAGCGTCTTCCATTGTCGCTTTTACTCTGAGGATGGTCTGCCGTGTGGTGTTAAATTCGCGGGCGATCGCACTAATACTCCTCCCTTCATTAAGACGAAGGAACACCGTTTTCTTCTGTTCGTCATCCAGAACAGGCGGGCGGCCAAAACGCTTTCCAGATGCCTTAGCCCGCGCAATACCGGCATGCGTACGCTCGAGTAGTAGATCGCGTTCAAATTCAGCGACCGCAGAGATGACCTGCATGGTCATCTTTCCGGCCGGACTGGTGAGGTCTACCCCACCTAGCGCCAGGCAGTGTACCCGTATTTCTGACGCTGAAAGCAGCTCAACGGTTTTTCTGATATCCATAGCATTGCGTCCAAGGCGATCCAGCTTGGTTACGATTAAAACGTCACCATGCTCCATCCGGTCAAGCAGGCGCATAAATCCAGGACGTTCAGAAGCCGCGACTGAACCACTGATGTACTCTTCAATGAGTCGCTGGGGTCTGATGGCAAACCCGGCCGCTTCGATCTCCCGACGCTGGTTCTCGGTATTCTGTTCAAGGGTCGATACCCTGCAATAGGCAAAAACTCGTGACATGGCGTTATTTTATGTACGAAACAGGTGTACTTATTATAGAGCATGTACGAAAACAAAAACACTAACTTTCGGACATGCGTTAACTCATATGTACGAAACCGGTCGTTTTCGGACGGCATAAAAAATTCAGTTAAAGTAATAGCAATATTATAATTGAGCTTATATTTTCCAATTAAATAATAATCAATGTAATTATTTAATTTACACCTATAACATCATGGTATGGTTTTGCAACGCAAAAGATTAGCTGACTGCTACCTCATGCTGACCTGACGCACGCCTGGTCTGAACAGCTTAAAAAACACTTTATCAACTATGGTACGGACGAAAAGCTGGCACACTTACGGGGACTACGGGCCAAAAATGCGGATCGCCGTATCCAAGCCTTCAGGGATGATGACCTGCCGTTCCCCTATGGCCTGTGGCGTTGGTTTCTGGTGCTGACCGGCCAGGTTAACCAGGAAACCATCCCTGTCATGGGGTTCTTTGTGGATTAGACGCTCTCGCTGGCCCGTGCCTTGTCTGCCTGGCGCTTCCTGTGCGCCAGCTGCTTCAGGGCGTACTATCCCTATCATGGCCTTATACCGGCACCTATACTTAACTAGCAGCAAGAACAAAAGCTGACTACTGTTTTCGTCAGATCGGCGGCAGGTGAACTGGAAGCTGGCGCGGCAGACAAAGGGACTCTGACATTTCGTCTTCTTACCGAATATGCCCATCGTCTACAGGCTAGTCAGCCTGAGTTTTTACGCTTTGACCTCATTAGAATCACGAGTTATCACACCATGCTTAACATTGTTGAGCAGATCCGTAATCGCCTGCATGAATGGTCTCTTGAGCTAGAACAACAAGGAATACTTGGAGAGGACTTACAATTTTCACAGCAGGATAAAGAAAAGGCTCCTATGACAACGAACAACTTTAATTTCAACGCCCTATTAATAATGCCGGTGTGATAGGCGCTGATAGTCATGGGTTTTCCCAGAAAAACATGCAGAATATCTCAGCAGGCGACTTTGACGCACTGCAGGCCTGACTTGAGTCCCTGGACTTTAAGGCCGAAGACGTCCAGGAGCTGAAAGCCACGCTGGACAACGAGCTGGTGCCTGCATAGCCCGGAAACGTGCTGCCGAAAGTATATGCCTGGCTTGGCAAAGCCAGCGTGCGCGTGCTGGATGCGGGTTTGGATAAAGCAGCACCTTTGCGATTGAGGCTATCACCAAATATCTCGGTGCCTGATCGGTTCTCATCTTTTAACTGCTCGACAAGCTGGCTTTCTCTGTCAGCCAGGTAGCCACTTCCCAGTACATCGGGCAATCTGGAAAAGCTTTGCCACGATATCGAGGTGGTTAAAAATGTTAAGCCAGTCCGGTTTTTGTCTGTTCATTACGAGTCTCCTCTGGTGTCAGCCTGATAATTCTGGCGTCACGACGCTGGCTAGCGGAAAACTTTTGCCATCTGCTAGGCGGCTCAGGTCAAATGCGCACACATCCGCCTACCATCGAGTATTCCCCCCACACGCCGGTATCCCTATCCCCTTGGCACCTCAATCCCGTCAATACGGCTATGTTCCCGGAAGAGGCTGGCGCCGGCCTCAATATAAAGAAGTAAAGAAACTCATTATGAAGAAACTCTCGTTAAAATTTAATTCCATTATGCGACGTTAATAGATAAAATGTATGTCTGGCGATACACCGAGCAATGCCTGATGAAAGATTCTCCTGTATTAAAACTTCAAGATATGGCTGGTTCAAGCTCTACCAATATCGAAGATTTGCTATCGAGGGCAAAGATGATATCGGTGAAACTTGGATTAAACGACATTTCTAAATGGCTCGAATACGAGTTAAATGGATATCCTGATTACGATTGTTTACCTGATTATCGAATCATTAAAGACTTACCAATCAGAGCCTTCAACCCTTATGCTGGATGGATACCATACCAACTTGGTAACCTTCATGCTCAGCATTCAGACATATATGATTCATTAACCACGGTAAGATTAAATAATCCCGTATGCATGCTGGCTGAGTTTGCTAAAAGCGAGTCTCAACTTTACTCAGATTTGCCCGCACCTCAAACGGAATATTTGCAAAATAGCGCCAATATAAATTTTAGATTATGCTGGAGCATTAGTCCAACACAGCTTACTAAAGTTTTATCAAATGTTCGTTCCAAAATATTAGATTGGGCATTACTGCTTGAAAGTAAAAACATCTATGGTGAAGGTTTACTGTTCTCCCCGGAAGAAAGAAAAGAGGCTCAGAGCGTGACTAATAATATTATTAACAATAATGGTAATGGTTTAACCGTGATTGGTAACGTCAACAATGATAAGAGCATTGTTGGCGGTACGGTTAGCAATGTACAGCAGCAAAACATGAGTAGTGACTTTAGTGCCCTCGAACGCCAGCTCAAAGAGCATGGCATTAGTGATACTGATATCCAGGAGCTCAAAGAGGTCGTAGAACGGCTACCTAAAGTAGCCTCTAAAGAAGATGTTGAGAAAGGCTTTGGCTCATGGATTGGTAATATGACGGGCAAAGCATTTACTGGCGCAATCAAAATTGCTGGAGCAGCGGCACCTACACTGTTAACTAACTATCTTTGCCATCATTATGGTATTCCGGTTTAAGACTTTCAGCAGCAAACAGAAAGATATGCCAGTATTAGTCCTCCGTAAGTAGGGGGGCTAACTAGACACGACCCAGGTTTCGACAGCCCAGAGGCAACGCTCTGATCGCCTGTGGATATATATAATCAACCAATTTAGGTAAAGTGTTGAAAATGCCAAAACAGACAAAATCAGGTATAGACACACAGATATTAGAAATTCGCTCTAGACTACCATTAGGCAAAACTGAGTGGGTACGCTATGACGCATTAAATAGATTATCAAGCTTACAAAAAACTTTAAAGCAGATGCGAACCCCATTTAATGATGAGTTGTTGAAACATTTCCCAGTAGCTTCAATTGCAACTCTTGAAGCGTACTTTCGCTCTACAATTGCTCTCATTGTTAATGAAGCTGGAGGAGAATACCTCAATCGTGGTTTAGGATTAGTAGGTGAAAAACTTAAGGTTATTGACATCATTCCAATGATTCATAATAAAACGATAACTTTGGGTGAGCTTATTGCCTATAGCTTACCATTTAGTTCTATAAGGCACTTAGTAGAACCATTTGATAAAATACTTGAACTAAATATAAAAAATCTTGCGGAAACCATTGTAGATCCTTACTCTTTCAGCATGGATTATACAAACAATAATCCTATTATTTCTAATGTACCGAACCTCTGGAAGGACCTCCACGACACTTTCACTGCCAGACATATTTTAGCACATGAATTAGCGTCTCAATATGTAATAGACACCACTCAGGCAACCAAAAGCATTTCCTGCTCAATAGATTTTATCAATTTGATAGATGCCATATTGATGGTAACCATATGGAAAGATAGGCCAATTACTCAGGCAGGAATGAATGAGCTTGCCTTCGACGAATACCAAAAATCAAGAATAAAACTGTGCAAGGCATTGAAAGTAATTAGGAGTGAGCTAGACAAACCTAATAAGCACATTTTCAACAGACTTCATTTAGAGTGGAACAAGTGGGCATTAAAATGGAGTGAATTTAGTGCAGCACGATTTGAGGGAGGTTCAATCCGTCCTATGATTTTTGCTGAAACTGCACGTAAAAATATAGAAAAAAGAATAGCACAAATAGAGGAATACTCTCCTTATTAAAACATCTTTAGATGCGACAGACATTACTTTCCGTTTATGACTCCAGCCGCGCGCGATGTTTAACAGATACAATGAATTTAAAGGACAAGGCATTGAGCGTACGAAGAAAACCAGCCTTTCAACCAAACTGAAACTGTCCTTATCAAGAATTTATTTTCGTTGAGTTTTAGTAAAGAATTACGGGCAGTTTGATAGCAGCCTATCTCAGGGTTCAAAAAAGGATGAAAAATGATATACGATTTAATCAAACCTGGAACTTGGATAACTCAGACTAAAGATCTTGATAACCTAAAATGTCATAAAATACAAAGCACCATAGATGTAATGGTGGACGATTTCTATCGAGCACATATGTCTTTTATGTTATTCCAGGATGAACTTGCTGCTCCCATAAAAGAACTGGCATCTGCTAGCGTTGTTATGTCAGGAAATATTTCCGCGCAAGCTTATGATAATGTCATCAAAAAAAGCCTACCTTTTGATCATTCGCACAAGGATGCATTATTTGAGGAAGAAGTAAGATTGAAGAGGAAAAATTGGGAGTCCGGATATTTACCTCGGCAGTTATCAACGACGAGAGTAAAGATTTATGGAGATTCATTTGTTAGCTCATTGGACTTCTTAAGTCAGCACAGTAAAATATTAAAATCTGAATGTGAAGACGCTTATGATATTAGTGCGGCGATAGAATTTTACAAAACTAAGCTCCCAGTGCTAAGAGATGTAAGAAATACAATCCAACACTTTGAAGATAGAAGAAAGGGTATTGCTCATAGAGGGCGCGGAAAAGTTGTTAATATGCCACCGACAAAGGAAATTAACATTCCAGGCATGCATATTGGCCCTGAGAATATGGTTTTTGGAGCTATATCAGGTAATAGTTATGGTTCCGTTGTAGCCAATGGTGGTTATGAGCAAATTGACATATCAGATGACACTATGAAAACTGCTCAGCAATTCATGCAGATGATTATAGATTCTTTTGATTGGTATGGTCCTAAAAAACATCTACCTGCATTTTAGAAACTTTATTCAACGTTGCCCACAACTCCACAATCGAACCCTGGCTGCGTATGCAGCCAGGGCGCTCCCATTCGCCAGCCGGCTTGGCGGCCCGCTGGCTTCACTGGCTTTTTCTCATGTGGATTTGTGGACAACCCCACCTAAGGATTCGCACTCGGATCATTAAAGGTCAAAAAAATCACACAAAATGAACAAATAACTACCATAATAGGCTAATTTAGCCTATTATGTATCTACGGGGGCGCTGAAAGCCGCTCGTTCCTGAGAGGGCTATGCCCCCGATAAGGGATCGAATGAAACTTTCAGATGTGGCCACCATTCGCACGGACTTTCCTGAGGCAGATTTCTGGTTAGTACGGCGAGGCTCTTTAAAAACGGTAGGCAGTGTGACTGACACGTTCAGCCAGGAGCACATCGGCATCAAGGTGACACGGACAGATATTCTGTTGGTGGATTACCTGAGGTATTGCCTGATGCATCTTCATGAGCAGGGCAGGTGGGAAACGCTGGCGACCGGGACATTGAGTCTGGTGAACATCCGGGTTTCAGACGTGAAGGCTATCGGACTGAAACAGCGCTAAGGAGAGGGGGCTTGCCCCCCTCCCTCACGCCCGGCATAACGCGGCAACGTTGTGCCAGGAGCGCGCCACTGTTGCGAAGGAGCTGTCATGACGCAGAATGAAATTATTGCATTCAGTAAGCATCTGGTAAAGCGAAACACCCGACGGCGGCCGGTACGTATCCCGGCGCTGAACGGTTATCAACTTGATCTGCTTTTGCGATCGCTGGAACGCCTGCGCGGCTATCACTCGTAGGCCCGTCCCTGCCTGCCTCCGGGCGGGCAGGGCTTTTTTACAGGAGTAGACATGGATATTGACCTGCCCGACATGCCCGAACAGCGTCGGTTTGTATATCAGCAACGCGTGGAAGAGAGCTGCGCCCGGTTGCGCAGGAACCTGGAGGCGCCGCACGTGGACGCCCTGCCAGGCTTTGACGCATCACGGTATGGCACCGCCCACCTGGCCACCCAGGACAGCGGCTGGCTGCCGCCCCATGCTGACCTGGTGCATGCCTGGTTTGAGCAGTTTAAACACCACTTTCCCGACTATGGCACGGACGAAAAGTTGGCACACCTGCTGGGACTGAGGGCCAAAAATGTGGATCGCCGTATCCGGGCCTTCAGGAATGGTGACCAGCCAATCCCCTATGGCCTGTGGCGCCGGTTTCTGGTGCTGACCGGCCGGGTTAACCAGGAAATCATCCCTGTGATAGGGTTCTTTGCGGATTAGGCGCCCTCGCTGGCTCGAGCCTTGTCTGCCAGGCGCTGTCTGTGCGCCAGCTGCTTCAGGGCGTACTGATGCTCCCGCTCGCTCACCTCTCCGGCTACCTCGCCGTCAATGCCATAGCGGGGTGCACCTGCACGGGTGGCTTCCAGATAGTCTGTAGAGCGCACATAAGTGTTGATGCAGCGACGCAGCTGCTTCACGGAAAGGGGCAGGCTACGGGTCTGGTGGTCGTGGTGCATATCTTGGAAGATATGGATTTTGAGCACTGGCGTGGTAGTGTGGCTGAACAGAGCCGGCCAGTGCGTGGACAGCGTTGTCCGCGCCTGTTCCTCATCAATCAGGCGCAGCGGTTTACTCTTGTTCTTTTTCTTTTTGGGCTGGTCAGGTTGTGACGTGGCCGGACATGCCTGATCGCGTGTTGGCTTGTCCAGGGCGGGCGGTGTCTTGCGGTGTCTGAGGGTCACCGGTTCGGCGGTTTCCGGCACCGATGCTTCAACCGGTCTTTTTCGCTTCAGGGTCAGGATAGGGCGTTTTTCGCTCATGGATAAAATCCTCACTAAATCAAGCTTAAGCAGGCTATCAGACCCCGTCAGCTCTGTATACTTGTTCACTCCTCATTATCGCCGATGTCAGCTATGTGCCAAGAGCGGACGTTTTAGAGTGGAATGGCAAATCGGTTCTATCGCTACATCCCAAACTTTACTAACACTAGCTGTGTTCCTGAGACTTCTCAGTAACTGTCTATTGTCAACCACTTGTATACGCTGTAATTTATTGAAATAGGTATATTAGGTAGTGATTTCTCAGTTAACGCATCAGGTGTTACTGACTATTAGACGATTCCCTAACCAAGGAGTATGGATGGGCATTGAAAGTGAATTGATAGAATTCCTTGAGCGCAGCATCAAAGATGGTGCGAATAAGGCTAGGGATATTGAAGTCGTAAAATTCTACTATGGCCTAAATGAATCGCCTTGGCCCACATTAGAGGAAACTGCAAGTCGATTTGGTGTTGGTACTAGAGAAAGGATTAGGCAGTTACTAAATTCAAAATTCCGAGATAATGTCAGCCAAAACTCTATTCCATCGCTAAACGATTTTATTCAAACTTTGCAGTCCAGAGAATATTGGCAGCTCTCAGAGTTGGAAGAAGAAACTTATAATGCCGGGTTAGTCGGGAAGGAAAGCCATCTAAAGGGAATATTTAATCTAATTGAGGATGTAAATCTTGAGTGTGGGTTCGAATTTTACACCCCGGAGTTAAATCGAGCCACAAGAAACTCGATTGTAACTAGTAAGAACATATTCTTGATCAGGAATTCCAGTATCAAGAACATCGAAAAGTTGGTCAAAAAAGCAAAAGATCTCCCGGGTCGCTGCGGTATTGCAAACTTAAACTATCTAAAAGAAGAGATTGGTCAGTACTATTCGTTCATTTCATTGTTAATTGCAAGTTCGCCTACGTCTTGGGTTAGAGTGATTGGCGATGATTACTGGTATATTTTTGAGAATAGAGACAACACCATTATCAACTACAGCGAAAAGGTTTTTGGTGTTTTTGAAAACTGTGACCCATCTAGGCTGGCAGAGACATATAGAAATGCCCTTGATGGAAGGAGCTATAAGTATCCGTATCCACCTGCAGAAGTTATCGATGATTACTTAAGAAGTTCTATCTATATGGCTAACACTCATTCTGGACTGAAGTTCATTGGTGAAACTACAAAGCTTAATGAGATCGAAAAAGACTTAATATCTTTTTTTGACTCTTCCGGAAGCGCGTCATTTCCAACAATTTATAAATACTTATCGCAAAAAGGCTATGGTAAACCGCATATATTAAAAACTACAAATTTTTCACCATTAGTATATGTAGATAAGACCAAAGGTAGAAAACATTATATGTATAGCCTAGTTGGTTATCGAATTTCTGCACAGAATAACACCTCAGGGATGGATAAATATGAATTCTATCTTCGTAGATTAAGAGCCCTTCTCGATGTTGGAACGGATGAGACAAGAGAGCAGAAAGCAAGAAAAGAGCAGCATATATTACAAGAGTGGCTTTTTATGGATAAAACGCATGACACCTGCGCTATATGCGGACAAGAGTTCAGTGTAAAAACTTTAGTTACGGCACATAAAAAGCCGAGATCAGACTGCAATGATGCGGAACGCTTAGATCCATATATTGTTATGCCTATGTGTTTGATGGGGTGTGATTATCTTTACGAAAATATGTATATTTATATCGACGGTATTGAAATTAAACGTGGCCTGACGCTTTCGAATGCTAGGACTGAATCAAAAGTCATTGATGACCTCGTTGGGCGGAAAGTAGAACCAAAATGGCTTTTAGGAAATCAGTCTTATTTTCGTTCGCCTAACAAAGACTAGCAGTGAATAAGCCGCTGAAGGTGGTGTTATGCTCTAGGTGACCTGCTCCCCATTGCTTAAGACACCTCGATGTAAGTACACATTCCGAACGTCCGCTCCTCGCTCAAAGCAGAACTTACGCTTCGTTAGGCTGTTCGATGACAAAACAGCCCACGCAGACGCTAGCGCTAACCGGCGAAGACTAAAAGTAAGGGGTGCGGACCGGCTGCGGCAGAAGTAGGGTGGATTCCCATACATGGCCGTGCCGCCGCTACGGGTGCGGACCGGCTGCGGCAGAAGTAGGGCTGATTCCCATATA